>CAWBLD010000001.1:0-45001 GCA_963789455.1 uncultured Alphaproteobacteria bacterium
GCCGGTGCTGATCGAGGGCAAGGCGATCCAGCTGCATCCGCTGGTCTGCGCCGCGTTCAACGCCGACTTCGACGGCGACCAGATGGCCGTGCACGTTCCGTTGTCGCTGGAAGCGCAGCTGGAAGCGCGCGTGCTGATGATGTCGACCAACAACATCCTGCATCCGGCGAACGGCCAGCCGATCATCGTGCCGTCGCAGGACATCGTGCTCGGCCTCTACTACCTGACGCTGATGCGTGAGGGCGAGCCGGGCGAGAACAAGGCCTTCGGCGATATGGCCGAAATCGACCATGCGCTGCAGGAAAAAGTCATCGGCCTGCACAGCAAGATTCGTTATCGCTGGGAAGGCTTGGACGAAAATGGCAAATCGCACCTGAAGTGGTACGAGACCACGCCCGGCCGCGTCGTGCTCGGCAATGTGCTGCCGCGTAACGTGAAAGCCCCGTTCGACATCGTCAACAAGCTGATGACGAAGCGCGAAATCTCGGGGATGATCGACACGGTCTATCGTCATTGCGGGCAGAAGGAGACGGTCATCTTCTGCGACCGCATCATGGCGCTCGGCTTTTTCCACGCCTTCAAGGCCGGCATCTCGTTCGGCAAGGACGACATGGTGGTCCCGGGATCGAAGTGGAAAACCGTCGAAGAAACGCGCGAGCTCGCCAAGGAGTTCGAGCAGCAATACAACGACGGCCTCATCACCCAGGGCGAGAAATACAACAAGGTGGTCGACGCCTGGTCGAAGTGCACCGAAGCGATCGCCGAAGCGATGATGAAGGAAATTTCTTCGGTCAAGAAGGACGCGCAGGGGCGCGACGAGCAGGTCAACTCGATCTACATGATGGCGCATTCCGGCGCGCGCGGTTCGCCCGCCCAGATGCGCCAGCTCGCCGGCATGCGCGGCCTGATGGCGAAGCCCTCGGGTGAGATCATCGAGAGCCCGATCATCTCGAACTTCAAGGAAGGCCTGTCGGTGCTCGAATACTTCAATTCGACGCATGGCGCCCGCAAGGGCCTCGCCGACACCGCCTTGAAGACCGCGAACTCGGGCTATCTGACGCGGCGTCTGGTCGACGTGGCGCAGGACTGCATCATCACCAGCTATGATTGCGGCACCAAGAACGGCATCAAGGTCCGCGCCATCATCGACGCCGGCACCGTGGTTGCCTCGCTGGCGATCCGCATCCTCGGCCGCACCACGGCCGAGGATGTCAAGGATCCGGCCAGCAACAAGGTCGTGGTCAAGCGCGGCACCCTGCTGACGGAGCCGGAAGTCGAAGCGATCACCAATGCCGGCGTGCAGGAAATGAAAATCCGTTCGGTGCTCACGTGCGAGTCCAAGAACGGCGTGTGCGGAGCCTGCTACGGTCGCGATCTGGCGCGCGGCACGCCGGTCAACATGGGCGAAGCGGTGGGCGTCATCGCCGCGCAGTCGATCGGTGAGCCGGGTACCCAGCTCACCATGCGCACGTTCCACATCGGCGGCGCGGCGCAGATCTCCGAGCAGTCGTTCATCGAGTCGAACTTCGACGGCAAGCTCAAGTTCAAGGGCAAGAATATCGCCAAGAACTCGGACGGCGACGTGGTGGCGATGGTGCGCAACATGGTGGTGGCGGTGGTGGACCCCGACGGCACCGAGCGCGCGCATCACCGCATTCCGTATGGCGCGCGCATGCGCGTCGAGGACGGCGACAAGATCAAGCGCGGGCAGCGCATCGCCGAGTGGGATCCCTACACGCGGCCGATCCTCACCGAGGTCGAAGGCTCGATCGCCTTCGAGGACCTCGTCGATGGTCTGTCGATGTCGGAAGCGCTCGACGAATCGACCGGCATCGCCAAGCGCGTGGTGGTCGACTGGCGCACGGGTTCCTCGCGCAACCAGCAGGAGCTGCGGCCGTCGATCGTGATCAAGTCGGGCAACAAGCTTCTCAAGCTCGCCCGCGGCGGCGACGCACGCTACGTGCTGGCGGTGGACGCGATCATCTCGGTCGATCCCGGCGCCCACGTGAAGGCGGGCGACGTGATCGCGCGCATTCCGACCGAAAGCGCCAAGACCCGCGACATCACCGGCGGTCTGCCGCGGGTGGCGGAGCTGTTCGAGGCGCGCAAGCCGAAGGATGCGGCGATCATCGCCGAGATCGGCGGCACGGTGCGCTTCGGCAAGGACTACAAGAACAAGCGCCGCCTGACCCTGGAGCCGACGGCTAAGGGCGACGAGCCGAAGGAGTACCTGATCCCGAAGGGCAAGCACATCCATCTGCAGGATGGCGACGTCATCGAAAAGGGTGATTACATCGTGGAAGGCAATCCCGCCCCGCACGATATTCTCGCCATCAAGGGTGTCGAGGAGCTGGCCGCCTATCTCGTGAACGAGATTCAGGAGGTCTACCGGCTGCAGGGCGTCAACATCAACGACAAGCACATCGAGGTGATCGTTCGCCAGATGCTGCAGAAGGTCGAGATCGACGAGACCGGCGAAACCGAGCTGCTGCAGGGCGAGCAGATCGACAAGACCGAGATGGACGAGATCAACGTGCGCGCCGAAGCCGAAGGCAAGAAGCCGGCCAGCGGGCATCCGGTGCTGCTCGGCATCACCAAGGCGAGCCTGCAGACCCGTTCGTTCATCTCGGCGGCGTCGTTCCAGGAGACCACGCGCGTGCTCACCGAGGCCGCGGTCAACGGCAAGGCCGACACGCTCGACGGGCTCAAGGAGAACGTCATCGTCGGCCGCCTGATCCCGGCCGGCACCGGCGCGATGATGAATCAGTTGCGCGAGGTTGCCGTCAAGCGCGATGCGCTCATCCTTGAGGAACGCGAGAAGGACGCCGCCAAGGCTGCCGCCAAGGCGGAAGCCGCAGAGGCTCCGGCGCTGCCGGCCGCCGAGTAAGCCTCGGCGATCGAGAATCGAATGGGCCGCCCCGCTGGGCGGCCCTTTTGTCCCCGCGCCCGGCCGCGGCTGACGATACCGGGCGTAGCAGGTGCGGAGGCCCCCGAACCCTCGGTTTTTCAGCCCTTTTCGCCTTGACTTGGCGGAATGTGGTCGATACATACGCCACACTTTACGGCAGGCGGTGAGCTTCGCT
The DNA here is from genome assembly GCA_963789455.1 of uncultured Alphaproteobacteria bacterium. Lineage (GTDB taxonomy): Bacteria > Pseudomonadota > Alphaproteobacteria > Rhizobiales > Xanthobacteraceae > Pseudolabrys. The sequence continues at coordinate 3,084 of CAWBLD010000001.1, forward strand.
TGTTCGGAACGGCCGCAAGGCTAACCCTTTGAGAGCGTTAAGTAATTCTCAAAGCTTGGTCTTCGCATCGCCTCGACGGATGAAGCTCAGACGCTGCCTCTGACAGCCACTGTCAGGTTTTGAGGTTACGGCCGCGGCGCTGACCCGCGTCGTGGTCGTCCGGAACGGAAAGAGCGCCCCCGCGTTTCATGCGGATGGCGCGATTTCGTTTTGCGCGTGGGAATGCCGGGGCAAGCAGCCCATAACGACGAGCGGACCGGTGTCCGCATGAACTTGCGAGGGGCGAAAGCCTTCAATGATTCCGGGCCTTCCAGGCCCAAACGAGAACAGCGAAAGCGAACTATGCCGACGATCAACCAGTTGATTGCCAAGCCGCGCAAGCCCCTCAGGGTACGCATCACGGCGCCGGCGCTGCAGGCGCTCGCCGCAGAAGCGCGGCGTCTGCACGCGCGTCTACACGACGACGCCGAAGAAGCCGAATTCGGCGCTGCGCAAGGTCGCCAAGGTGCGGCTCACCAACGGCTTTGAGGTGATCGGCTACATCCCGGGCGAGGGGCACAATCTGCAGGAACATTCGGTGGTGATGATCCGCGGCGGCCGCGTCAAGGACCTGCCGGGCGTGCGCTACCACATCCTGCGCGGCGTGCTCGACACGCAGGGCGTCAAGAACCGCAAGCAGCGCCGTTCGAAATACGGCGCCAAGCGTCCCAAATAATCGGAATCTGAGCCATGTCCCGTCGCCACGCCGCAGAAAAGCGCGAAGTTATCCCGGACCCGAAGTTCGGCAATATCGTCGTCAGCAAGTTCATGAATGCCGTCATGTATGCCGGCAAGAAGTCGGTGGCCGAAACCATCGTCTACGGCGCGCTGGAGATGATCGAGAGCAAGACCAAGCAGAGCCCGCTCGGCGTGTTCCAGCAGGCGCTCGACAACGTGATGCCGTCGATCGAAGTGCGTTCGCGCCGCGTCGGCGGCGCCACCTACCAGGTGCCGGTGGAAGTGCGCACCTCGCGCCGCCAGGCGCTCGGAATTCGCTGGATCATCTCGGCCGCGCGCGAGCGCAACGAAAAGACGATGACCGAACGGCTCTCAGCCGAGTTGCTCGACGCATCCAATAACAGAGGAAACGCCGTCAAGAAGCGCGAGGACACCCACAAGATGGCGGAAGCCAACCGGGCCTTCTCGCATTATCGCTGGTGACGGCGGAAAACAGAATCAGGGACTAGAACTTCTATGCCACGCGTCCATCCAATCGAGGACTACCGCAATTTCGGCATCATGGCGCACATCGACGCCGGGAAAACCACGACGACCGAGCGGATCCTCTATTACACCGGCAAGAGCCACAAGATCGGCGAGGTGCATGAAGGCGCCGCGACGATGGATTGGATGGAGCAGGAGCAGGAGCGCGGCATCACCATCACCTCGGCCGCGACCACCGCGTTCTGGAAGGAAAAGCGCCTTAACATCATCGACACCCCCGGCCACGTCGACTTTACCATCGAGGTCGAGCGTTCGCTGCGCGTGCTCGACGGCGCAGTGGTCGTGCTCGATTCCAACCAGGGCGTCGAGCCGCAGACCGAGACGGTCTGGCGCCAGGGCGATAAATACAAGGTGCCGCGTATCGTCTTCGCCAACAAGATGGACAAGATTGGCGCCGACTTCTTCAAGTGCATGGAAGATATCGTGACCCGCCTCGGCGCCAAGCCGGTGGCCATTCAGCTGCCGATCGGTTCCGAGCAGAATTTCAAGGGCCTCATCGATCTGGTGCGCATGAAGGGTGTGGTGTGGGACGACGAATCGCTGGGTGCCAATTACCACGACATCGATATTCCAGCAGACATGGCCGCGCAGGCTCAGGAATACCGCGACAAGATGATCGAGGCGGCCTGCGAAGTCGACGATGACGCGACCACCGCCTACCTCGAAGGCAAGATTCCCGACGAAGCCACCATCAAGAAGCTGATCCGCAAAGCGGTGATCACCGGCGCATTCTTCCCGGTGCTGTGCGGCTCGGCGTTCAAGAACAAGGGCGTGCAGCCGCTGCTCGACGCCGTGGTCGATTACCTGCCGAGCCCGCTCGACGTGCCGCCGATCCACGGCATCAATCCGGACAAGCAAAACGAAGACGTCATCCGCGAGCCGAAAGACAACGCGCCGCTCGCGCTGCTCGCCTTCAAGATCATGGACGACCCCTTCGTCGGCACCATCACCTTCTGCCGCATCTATTCCGGCACGCTGATTAGCGGCACCGGCGTGATCAATTCGACCAAGGAACGGAAAGAACGCATCGGCCGCATGCTGCTGATGCATGCGAACAACCGCGAGGACATCAAGGAAGCCTATGCCGGCGACATCGTCGCGCTGGCCGGCCTCAAGGAAGTGCGCACCGGCGACACGCTGTGCGACGCCAAGCAGCCGGTGATCCTGGAAAAGATGGAATTCCCCGATCCGGTGATCGAGATCGCGATCGAGCCGAAGTCGAAGGCCGACCAGGAAAAGCTCGGCGTCGCGCTGGCCAAGCTGGCAGCCGAAGACCCCTCATTCCGCGTCTCCACCGACCAGGAGAGCGGCCAGACCATCCTCAAGGGCATGGGCGAACTGCATCTCGACATCAAGGTCGACATCCTCAAGCGCACCTACAAGGTGGACGCCAATATCGGCGCCCCGCAGGTGGCGTTCCGCGAGAAGATCACCCAGCGCGTCGAGCACGACTACACCCACAAGAAGCAGACCGGCGGCTCCGGCCAGTTCGCGGCGATCAAGATTGTCGCCGAGCCGATGCCGCCCGGCACGCCGTTCGAGTTTGAAAACGAAATCATCGGCGGCGCGGTGCCGAAGGAATTCATCCCCGGCGTCGAGAAGGGCCTGGAGTCGGTACTCGGCTCCGGCGTGCTCGCCGGCTTCCCGGTGGTCGACCTCAAGGTCTCGCTGATCGACGGCAAATATCACGACGTCGAACTCGTCGGCCCTGGCGTTCGAAATCTGCGCGCGCCAATGCCTGCGGGAAGCCCTGCAGAGGGCAAAGCCCGTCCTGCTCGAGCCGATCATGAAGGTCGAGGTGGTGACGCCGGAAGACTACACCGGCTCGGTCATCGGCGACCTCAACTCCCGGCGCGGGCAAATCCAGGGCCAGGACATGCGCGGCAACGCCAACGTTATCAACGCAATGGTGCCGCTGATGAACATGTTCGGTTACGTCAACAACCTGCGGTCCATGTCACAGGGCCGCGCCACATTCACCATGCAATTCGATCACTATGCTGAACTGCCCGCCAACGTATCGGCGGAAGTGCAGAAGAAATTCGCGTGACGGTCGCAACCTGAAGGATCTGAACGGAGAGTTCCATGGCCAAAGAAAAATTCCTGCGCAACAAGCCTCATTGCAATATCGGAACGATCGGTCACGTCGACCACGGCAAGACCACGCTGACCGCGGCGATCACCAAGGTGCTCGCCGAGACCGGCGGTGCGACCTTCACCGCCTATGACCAGATCGACAAGGCGCCGGAAGAGAAGGCGCGCGGCATCACCATTTCGACGGCGCACGTCGAATATCAGACCGAGAAGCGCCACTACGCGCATGTCGACTGCCCCGGCCACGCCGACTACGTGAAGAACATGATCACCGGCGCGGCGCAGATGGACGGCGCCATCCTGGTGGTGTCGGCCGCCGACGGCCCGATGCCGCAGACCCGCGAGCACATCCTGCTTGCCCGCCAGGTCGGCGTGCCGGCGCTCGTCGTCTACATGAACAAGGTGGACATGGTGGACGATCCCGAATTGCTCGAACTGGTCGAGCTCGAGGTGCGCGAGCTGCTGTCCAAGTACAATTTCCCGGGCGACAAGATTCCGATCATCAAGGGCTCGGCGCTGATGGCGCTCGAGGGCAAGGACGAAAAGCTCGGCAAGGAATCGATCCTGGCGCTGATGAAGGCGGTGGACGAGTACATCCCGCAGCCGGAGCGCCCGAAGGATCAGCCGTTCCTGATGCCGGTGGAAGACGTGTTCTCGATCTCCGGCCGCGGTACCGTGTGCACCGGCCGCATCGAGCGCGGCATCATCAAGGTCGGCGAGGAAGTCGAAATCGTCGGCATCAAGCCGACGCTAAAGACCGTCGTCACCGGCGTCGAAATGTTCCGCAAGCTGCTCGACCAGGGCGAGGCCGGCGACAACGTCGGCTGCCTGCTGCGCGGCACCAAGCGCGAGGAAGTCGAGCGCGGCCAGGTGCTGTGCAAGCCCGGCTCGGTCAAGCCGCACACCAAGTTCAAGGCGGAAGCCTACATCCTCACCAAGGAAGAGGGCGGCCGTCACACCCCGTTCTTCACCAACTACCGTCCGCAGTTCTACTTCCGCACCACCGACGTGACCGGCGTGGTGCATCTGCCGGCCGGCACCGAGATGGTGATGCCGGGCGACAACGTGGCGATGGAAGTGCACCTGATCGTGCCGATCGCCATGGAGGAGAAACTCCGCTTCGCCATTCGCGAGGGCGGCCGCACCGTCGGCGCCGGCGTGGTGGCGAGCATCATCGAGTAACGAGCTATCCGTCGTCATGCCCGGCCTTGTGCCGGGCATCCGCGACTTAGGGCTTCGTGATTAGACGTGGATGGCCGGGACAAGCTCGGCCATGACGGACGAGAGAGACAGAGGCTATGAACGGCCAGAATATCCGGATCCGGCTCAAGGCGTTCGATCACCGCATCCTCGATGCGTCGACGCGCGAGATCGTGAACACGGCCAAGCGCACCGGCGCGCAGGTCCGTGGCCCGATCCCGCTGCCGACGCGCATCGAGAAATTCACGGTGAACCGCTCGCCGCACGTCGACAAGAAGAGCCGCGAACAGTTCGAGATGCGCACGCATAAGCGCCTCTTGGACATCGTCGATCCGACGCCGCAGACCGTGGACGCGCTGATGAAGCTCGACCTCGCCGCCGGCGTCGATGTCGAGATCAAGCTGTAAGGGCCGGGTGGGGAATGAAGATGCGTTCCGGAGTGGTTGCGCAAAAGATGGGAATGACGCGGCTGTTCACCGATGCCGGTGAGCATGTGCCGGTCACGGTGCTGCGCCTGGCGCAGTGCCAGGTGGTCGCGCATCGGACCAAGGACAAGAACGGCTATGTCGCGCTGCAGCTCGGCTCGGGCGCGCGCCGCACCAACAATATGATCAAGGCCGACCGCGGCTATTTCGCCAAGGCCAAGGTCGAGCCCAAGCGCAAGCTGGCCGAGTTCCGCGTCAGCGAGGACGCGCTGATCCCGGTCGGCGCCGAGATCACCGCGGACCATTTGTCGTCGGCCAGTTCGTCGACGTCTGCGGCACCTCGATCGGCAAGGGCTTTGCCGGCGGCATGAAGCGCTGGAATTTCGGCGGGCTTGCGCGCCTCGCACGGCGTGTCGATCTCGCACCGCTCGATCGGTTCGACCGGCGGCCGCCAGGATCCTGGCAAGACCTTCAAGAACAAGAAGATGCCCGGCCATATGGGCGTCGACCGCGTGACCACGCTCAATCTCAAAGTGGTGCAGACCGATGTCGAGCGCGGTCTCATCCTGGTCGAGGGCGCCGTGCCGGGCGCCAAGGGCGGCTGGATCACCGTGCGCGACGCGGTCAAGAAGGCGCTGCCGAAGGAAGCGCCCAAGCCCGGCAAGTTCCGCGTCGGCCGAAGGCGAGGCCGAGCCGGCCGAAGCCGCGCCGGCCGAGGCGCCCGATGCCGCCGAAGCCGCGCCGCCGCGCAGGAGGGCGCGTGACATGGAAATGAAGATCACCACCCTCGAAGGCAAGGAGGCCGGTTCGGTGCGCTCTCCGGACGCGATTTTCGGCCTCGATCCGCGTACCGACATCCTGCAGCGCTGCGTCAACTGGCAGCTCGCCAAGCGCCAGCGCGGCACGCACAAGACCAAGACTGCGCGGCGAGATCAACCGCACCAGCAAGAAGATGTACGCGCAGAAGGGCACCGGCGGCGCCCGTCACGGCGCGGCGCGCGCGCCGCAGTTCCGCGGCGGCGGCACGCGCCTTCGGCCCGGTGGTGCGCAGCCATGCCATCGACCTGCCGAAAAAGGTGCGCGCGCTCGCGCTCAAGCATGCGCTGTCGTCCAAGGCCAAGGACGGCGGCATCGTCGTGATCGACAAGGCGGCGGTGAAGGAGGCCAAGACCAAGGCGCTGGCGCCAGCAGTTCGGCAAGCTCGGGCTGGAGAACGCGCTGATCATCGACGGCGCCGAGGTCGACGCCAATTTCCGCTCCGCCGCGCGCAACATTCCGAATATCGACGTGCTGCCGGTGCAGGGCATCAACGTCTACGACATCCTGCGGCGCAAGACCCTGGTGCTGACCAAGGCCGCGCTCGATGCGCTGGAGGCGCGCTTCAAATGAGCACCAGCGATCCCCGCCATTACGACGTCATCGTCGCCCCGGTGATCACCGAAAAGGCGACCATGGCCTCCGAGCACAACAAGGTCGTGTTCAAGGTGCGCAAGGACGCCACCAAGCCGCAGATCAAGGAAGCGGTCGAGAAGCTGTTCGACGTCAAGGTCAAAAGCGTCAACACGCTGATCCGCAAAGGCAAGCTCAAGGCGTTCAAGAACCGGCGCGGGCGCAGTCCGACGTCAAGCGCGCGATCGTGACGCTGGAAGAGGGTCACCGCATCGACGTGACCACGGGATTGTAAGGGACAGTTGCGATGGCATTGAAGACTTACAATCCGACCACGCCGGGCCAGCGCCAACTGGTCATTATCGACCGTTCCGGCCTCTACAAGGGCCCGCCGGTCAAGGCGCTGACCGAAGGCCAGACGTCGACCGGCGGCCGCAACAATGCCGGCCGCATCACCGTCGCGCTTCCGCGGCGGCGGCCACAAGCAGGCCTATCGCGTCATCGACTTCAAGCGCGCGCAAGTTCGACGTGCCGGCGACGGTCGAGCGGATCGAATACGATCCGAACCGCACCGCCTTCATCGCGCTCGATCAAATACGAGGACGGCGAGCTCGCCTATATCCTGGCGCCGCAGCGGCTGTCGCCGGGCGACAAGGTGATCGCCGGCCGAGCATGCCGACGTGAAGCCGGGCAATGCCATGCCGATCGGCAATATTCCGGTCGGCACCATCGTGCACAATATCGAGCTCAAGATCGGCAAGGGCGGGCAGATCGCGCGCTCGGCCGGCTCCTATGCGCAGATCGTCGGGCGCGACCAGGACTACGTCATCCTGCGGCTGAATTCCGCCGAGCAGCGGCTGGTGCATGGCCGCTGCATGGCGACCGTCGGCGCGGTGTCGAACCCCGACAACATGAACACCGTCGATCGGCAAGGCCGGCCGCCAGCGCTGGCGGGGCCGCATGCCGCACAACCGCGGCATCACCATGAACCCGGTCGATCACCCGCATGGCGGCCGCACCAATGGCGGCGGCAACTGGGTCACGCCGTGGGGCTTCCCGACCAAGGGCAAGAAGACCCGCAAGAACAAGCGCACCAGCAAGTTCATCGTGCTCAGCCGGCACACCCGCAAGAAGCAGAAATAGGACCCGCAACATGTCGCGATCATTGTGGAAGGGCCCGTTTCGTCGACGGCTATCTGCTGAAAAAGGCGGAGGCCTGCGCGTCCTCGGGCCGCCACGAGATGATCAAGATCTGGAGCCGGCGCTCGACCATTCTGCCGCAGTTCGTCGGCCTGAATTTCGGCGTCTACAACGGGCAGAAGCACATCCCGGTGATGGTGACCGAGGAAATGGTCGGCCACAAGTTCGGCGAGTTCGCGCCGACCCGGATGTTCTACGGCCATCGCTCCGACCGCAAAGCAAGCGCTCGGCCGGTCCGCTCCGCCGCGCCGGCGGCTGCGCCGGCCGCGACGCCGGCGGCGAGTTAAGAGGATCGAGAGAAACGTCATGGGCAAGAGCGCACGCGAGCGGGAGCCTCGCCGACAACGAGGCCAAGGCGGTGACCCGGATGATGCGGGTCATCGCCGCAGAAGCTCAATCTTGTCGCGCAGATGATCCGCGGCAAGAAGGTCGCGAGCGCGCTCGCCGACCTGCGAGTTTTCGCGCAAGCGCATCGCCAGGGATGTGCGCAAATGCCTGGAGTCGGCGATCGCCAATGCCGAGAACAATCATGACCTCGACGTCGACGAACTGGTCGTCGCCGAGGCCCATGTCGGCAAGGCGATGGTGATCAAGCGCTTTACCCCGCGCGGCCGCGGCCGCATGGGCCGCATCTTCAAACCGTTCTCCCACCTGACCATCGTGTGTGCGTCAGGTCGAGGCGCGCATGACCGAAGTGGGCACCGGTTCGGAAAGATATGCGAAACGTAAGAGGGGAAATCGATGGGTCAGAAAGTCAATCCGATTGGCTTGCGTCTCGGGATCAATCGCACCTGGGATTCGCGCTGGTATTCCGGCAAGGCCGAATACGGCACGCTGCTGCACGAGGACATCAAGATCCGCAAGGAGCTGATGAAGCAGCTCAAGCAGGCGGCGGTGTCGAAGATCATCATCGAGCGCCCGCATAAGAAGTGCCGCGTCACCATCCATTCGGCGCGTCCGGGCGTGGTGATCGGCAAGAAGGGCGCCGACATCGAGAAGCTGCGCAAATCGGTGGCCAAGCTCACCGACAGCGACGTCGTCATCAATATCGTTGAAATCCGCAAGCCCGAGCTCGATGCGCAACTGGTCGCCGAATCGATTTCGCAGCAGCTTGAGCGCCGCGTCGCTTTCCGCCGCGCCATGAAGCGCGCGGTGCAGTCGGCCATGCGGCTGGGCGCCGAAGGCATCCGCATCAATTGCTCGGGCCGTCTCGGCGGCGCCGAAATCGCGCGCATGGAGTGGTACCGCGAGGGTCGCGTGCCGCTGCATACGCTGCGCGCCGACGTCGACTACGGCGTCACCACCGCGTTCACCACCTACGGCACCTGCGGCGTCAAGGTCTGGATCTTCAAGGGCGAAATCCTCGAACACGACCCGATGGCGCAGGACAAGAAGCTCGCCGAGGGCGACCAGGGGCGTCCGCGCCGCGAAACCGCGGCTTAAGGGGACAAAAGAGTTTAAGTCATGCTGCAACCGATCCGCACCAAGTTCCGCAAGGCGTTCAAGGGCCGCATCCACGGCGTCGCCACCTCGGGCGCCACGCTCGCCTTCGGCCAATACGGCCTCAAGGCGCTGGAGCCCGAGCGCGTCACCGCGCGCCAGATCGAGGCCGCGCGCCGCGCGCTCACCCGCTTCATGAAGCGGTCGGGCCGGGTGTGGATTCGCGTCTATCCGGATGTGCCGGTGTCAAAGAAGCCGATCGAAATCCGCATGGGCAAAGGCAAGGGCACGCCCGAACTGTGGGTGTGCCGCGTCAAGCCCGGCCGCATCATCTTCGAGGTCGACGGCGTTCCGGTTGGCGTCGCCCGGGAGGCGCTGGCGCTCGCCGCCGCCAAGCTGCCGGTCAAGACCCGCTTCATCGAACGCATTACCGAGTAAGACCTATGAAAGCCGCAGACGTAAGAGCGATGACGCTCGATCAGATCGACGACGAGGTGCTCAAGCTCAAGAAAGAGCAGTTCAATCTGCGCTTCCAGCGTGCCACCGGTCAGCTCGAGAACACCTCGCGCGTGCGCGTCATCCGCCGCGACGTCGCGCGCCTGAAGACCATCGCCGCGCAAAAACGCGCCAGCGTGCCGGAGCCGGAGGTGAAAGCCGAGGCTGCCGCGCCGAAGGCTGAGAAGAAGCCGGTGAAGAAGACCAGATCCGCCAAGCCGAAGGCCGCCGCGAAGCCGAAGACCAAGTCGCGCGCCAAGCCGAAGTCGAAGAAGTAAGGGGTTCGAGATGCCGAAGCGTACGCTGCAGGGCGTCGTCGTCAGCGACAAACAGGACAAGACCATCGTCGTGCGCGTCGACCGGCGTTTCACCCATGCGACGATGAAAAAGACCGTGCGCCGCTCGAAGAAATACCACGCGCACGACGAGAAGAACGAATTCTCCGTCGGCGACACGGTATGGATCGAGGAGCGCCGTCCGCTCTCCAAGCTCAAATGCTGGGAAGTGGTCCGGGGCGAGAAGAGACAGAAAGTTCAATGAGCGCCATGTTCATAACGAATCTGCGCGCGCAGACCATGAGAGCCGCGTCATGATCCAGATGCAAACGAACCTCGACGTGGCGGACAATTCCGGCGCGCGCCGCGTCATGTGCATCAAGGTGCTGGGCGGCTCGAAGCGCAAATACGCCACCATTGGCGACGTCATCGTGGTCTCGGTGAAGGAAGCCATTCCGCGCGGGCGCGTGAAAAAGGGCGAGGTGATGAAGGCCGTCGTGGTGCGCATCTCCAAGGACATCAAGCGCGCGGACGGTTCCGTCATCCGCTTCGACCGCAATGCGGCGGTGCTGATCACCCCGCAGATGGAGCCGGTGGGAACCCGCATCTTTGGGCCGGTGCCGCGCGAATTGCGCGCCAAGAATCACATGAAGATCATCTCGCTCGCCCCGGAGGTGCTGTGATGGCCGCCAAGATAAAGAAGGGCGACAAGGTGATCGTGCTGGCCGGCCGCGACAAAGGCCGCACCGCCGAAGTGATTGAAGTGCGCCCGAGCCAGGACCGCGCGCTGGTGCGCGGCATCAACATGGTCAAGCGCCATCAGCGCCAGACCGCGCAGCAGGAAGGCGGCATCCTCTCCAAGGAGAGCGCGATCCATCTGTCCAACTTGGCGCTGGCGGACCCGAAGGACGGCAAGCCGACCCGCGTCGGCTTTAAAATCGTAGGCGAGGGCGCCACCCGCAGGAAAGTGCGCATCGCCAAGCGTTCCGGAGTTGAGATCGATGGCTGATACACAGGCACACACCGAAACCAAGAAGCCGGCCCCGAAGCCGCCGAAAGGCGCCAAGGAAGGCGGCGCGCCGAAGGACGGCGGGGAACCGAAGGTGAAGAAGCCGCGCGAGCGCTCGGACTACGTGGCGCGGCTCAAGACCCATTTCGAGCAGGTGGTCCGCGCCGAGCTGAGCAAGCAGTTCGGCTACACCAACCGCTTTCAGGTGCCGATGATCACCAAGATCGTGCTCAACATGGGCATCGGCGAGGGCGTCGCCGACCGCAAGAAGGTGGATAATGCCGCCAACGACCTGACGCTGATCGCCGGCCAGAAAGCCGTGATCACCAAGTCGCGCAAGTCGATCGCCACCTACAAACTGCGCGACGGCCAGGCCATCGGCTGCAAGGTCACGCTGCGCAAGGCGCGCATGTACGACTTCATCGACCGGCTGATAAATATCGCGCTGCCGCGCATCCGCGACTTCCGCGGCCTCAATCCGAAGAGCTTCGACGGCCGTGGCAACTACAGCCTCGGCATCAAGGAACACATCGTGTTCCCGGAGATCGATTTCGACAAGGTCACCGATTCCTGGGGCCTCGACATTACCGTATGTACCAGCGCGCGCTCCGACGACGAGGCCCGTGCGTTGCTCACCGCATTCAACTTCCCGTTCCGGCAGTGAGGGGCGATTCCGTTCCCTCATACGCGGAACCGTAAGGAGAGATAAGTATGGCGAAGAAGAGTTCGATCGAGAAGAACAACCGGCGGCGCAAAATGGCGAAGAAATTCTCGAATCGCCGCAAGACGCTCAAAGCGATCGCCTACGACAAGAAGCTGCCCATGGAGGAGCGGTTCGCCGCCACCCTCAAGCTTGCCGAATTGCCGCGCAATTCCTCGGCCACGCGCATCCGCAACCGCTGCGAACTCTCCGGCCGCCCGCGCGCCTATTACCGCAAGCATCGTCTCAGCCGCATCGCGTTGCGCGACCTCGGCTCCAAGGGCCTGATTCCCGGCCTCGTGAAATCGAGCTGGTAGGGGGATCACGATGGCTGTCAACGATCCGATCGGCGACATGATTGCCCGCATCCGCAACGCGCAGATGCGAGCCAAGTCGAAGGTTTCCATGCCGGGTTCCAAGCAGCGCGAGCGCGTCTGCGAGGTGCTCAAGACCGAAGGCTATATCCGCGGCTATGCCGCGGTCGCCCATGCCGACGGCCGCAGCGAGCTCGAGATCGAGCTGAAATATTTCGACGGCGAGCCGGTGATCCGCGAGATTGCGCGCGTCTCCAAGCCCGGTCGGCGCGTCTATGCCTCGGTCAAGGCCTTGCCGCGCATCAATAACGGGCTCGGCATTTCGATCCTGTCCACGCCCAAGGGCGTGATGGCCGATCACGCAGCCCGCGACGCCAATGTCGGCGGCGAAATCATCTGCACGGTGTTCTAATGTCCCGCATCGGCAACAAAGCGGTCGCGATCCCGTCCGGCGTTACCGCCAACGTGGAAGGCCAGACCGTCAAGATCAAAGGGCCGAAGGGCGCCATGCAGGTCGTGCTGCATGACGACGTAAAGGTCACGCTGGACAAGAGCCTGGTCAAGGTCGAGCCGCGCGGCGAAAGCAAGCGCGCGCGCTCCATGTGGGGCACCTCGCGCACCATGGTCGCCAACCTGGTGGCGGGCGTAACCAAGGGCTTCGAGGAACGCCTGGAGATCACCGGCGTCGGCTTCCGCGCCGCGGTGCAGGGCAAGTCGCTGAACCTGCAACTCGGCTTCAGCCACGACGTGAATTTTCCGATTCCGGAAGGCATCACGATCGCGACGCCAAAGCCGACCGAGATCGTGGTGACCGGCGTCGACAAGCAGAAAGTCGGTCAAGTCGCCGCCGAAATCCGCGGCTTCCGCCCGCCCGAGCCGTACAAGGGCAAGGGCGTGAAATATGCCGGCGAGTACATCTTCCGCAAGGAAGGCAAGAAGAAGTAGAGGGACTTGGCGATGTCGAGATTAAGCGATCGAACTGCGCGACGGACGGCGACCGTGCGCCGCAACGTCAAGCTCGCCGCCGGCACGAGCGGGCGCACGCGGCTGACGGTATTTCGCTCGTCCAAGCATATCTACGCCCAACTGATCGACGACAATAGGGGCGAAACGCTCGCGGCGGCATCCTCGCTCGAAAAGACGATGCGCGAGGGCGCCAAGACCGGCGCCAATATCGATGCGGCGAAGGTGGTCGGCAAACTGATCGCCGAGCGCGCCAAGGAAAAAGGCATCAAGGACGTCGTGTTCGACCGCGGCGGCTATCTCTATCACGGGCGCGTCAAGGCGCTGGCCGATGCGGCGCGCGAAGGCGGGCTCAACTTCTAACGGAGCGCATCATCCCGAAAAGTGGGAACCGCTTTTCGGATCAGATGATGCAAAAGGATAAAGTTGCAAATGGCACATGAACCCCGACGAGAACCCCGGCGAGACCGCGAACGCGGCGGTGGCCGCGACGAGCGCGACAGCGAGTTCACCGACAAGCTTGTCCACATCAATCGCGTGGCCAAGGTGGTGAAGGGCGGGCGGCGCTTTGCCTTCGCCGCGCTGGTGATCGTCGGCGATCAGAAGGGCCGCGCCGGTTTCGGCCACGGCAAGGCGCGCGAGGTGCCGGAGGCGATCCGCAAGGCCACCGATGCCGCCAAGCGCAGCCTGACGCGCGTGCCCTTACGCGAAGGCCGCACGCTGCATCACGACGTGCTCGGCCGCCACGGCGCCGGCAAGGTGTTCCTGCGCGCGGCGCCTCCGGGAACCGGCATCATCGCCGGCGGCCCGATGCGCGCGGTATTCGAAACCCTGGGCATCCAGGATGTCGTGGCCAAGTCGCTCGGCTCGTCCAATCCGTACAACGTGGTGCGCGCGACCTTCGATGCGCTCAAGCACCAGGATTCGCCGCGCTCGGTCGCAGCCCGCCGCAACCTCAAGGTATCCACGCTGCAGTCGCGCCGCCGCGAAGGCGACGCCGAGCAAGCGGCGGCCGATTAAGGATCACGCTCATGGCTCCAACGCAAAAGACCATCAAGGTCGAACAGGTGGCGAGCCCCTTGCGGCGCCACTATGACCAGCGCGAGACCCTGATCGGGCTCGGCTTGAACAAGATCGGCCGCACCCGCGACTTGCCGGATACGCCGTCGACGCGCGGCATGATCCGCAAGCTGAAGCATCTGGTGCGCGTGGTCGGCGAAGCGAATTAAGAGGACGACTGCCATGAAACTTAACCAGATCGCCGACAAACCGGGCGCGCGCAAGAATCGTCTGCGCATCGGCCGCGGCATCGGCTCCGGCATGGGCAAGACCGGCGGCCGCGGCGGCAAGGGCCAGACCGCGCGCTCGGGCGTGCGCATCAAGGGCTTCGAAGGCGGCCAGATGCCGTTGCACCGCCGCCTGCCCAAGCGCGGCTTTCGCAATACGCCATTCGCGGTCAAGCTCAACGAGACCAATATCGGCAAGGTGCAGGCGGCGATCGACGCCGGGCTGATCGATGCCAACAGCCCGATCGACGTCGCGGCCATGGTCAAGGCCGGCCTGATGCGGCGCGCCAAGGGCGGCGTCAAGCTGCTGGGCGACGGCGAGCTCAAGAGCAAGGTCGAATTCGCGGTCTACCGGGCCTCGAAATCGGCCGTCGCGGCCGTCGAAAAGGCCGGCGGTACGGTCAAGATCCTGGCGTCGGCGAAGGAAGTCGACGCCGAGCCGAAGGGCAAGAACAAGCGCATGGCGCTGGAAGCGGCCAAGACCGGTGACAAGGGCGGCAAGCCGAAAGGCGGCAAGTCCAAGGCGGAAGCCGCCGAAGGCGGCGCAGCAAAACCCGACGCGGCGCCTAAAGACGCTGAATAATCCGGCGGTTGTCGTCGCCCGCGGGCGCTCCGGCAGTCTCCGGTTACCTTATGGGAATGAAGAGCCTATCTAGACGGATGCGATGACGAGAGACCTCGTCGAGCCTGCACCATGCAGGTGAGCGCGAGGGGGACGGCGGCGGGACGGGGCGCGGCGGCAGGAGCGACTGATGGTTTCGGCAGCGGAACAACTGGCGGCCAATCTCAACTTCGGAGCCCTGGCCAAGGCCGAAGAGCTCAAGAAGCGCATCTGGTTCACGGTCGGCGCGCTGTTGGTCTATCGCCTGGGCACCTATATCCCGCTGCCCGGGATCGACCCGGCCGCCTGGGAGCAGATCTTCAACACCCAGGCCGGCGGCATTCTCGGCATGTTCAACATGTTCTCCGGCGGCGGCATCCACCGGATGGCGATCTTCGCGCTCAACATCATGCCCTACATCTCGGCCTCGATCATCATTCAGCTGATGACGACGGTCTCGCCCACGCTCGAAGCGCTCAAGAAAGAAGGCGAGCAGGGCCGCAAGGTCATGAACCAGTACACCCGCTATATCACCGTGTTTCTGGCCGCCTTCCAGGCCTACGGCATAGCGATAGGGCTGGAAGGCGCCAGCAACGTGGTATCCGATCCCGGCTGGTTCTTCCGTATCTCCACTGCGGTCACGCTGACCGGCGGCACCATGTTCCTGATGTGGCTGGGCGAGCAGATCACTTCGCGCGGCATCGGCAACGGCATCTCGCTGATCATCCTGTCCGGCATCGTGGCGCAATTGCCCTCGGCGATCGCCGGCACCTTGGAACTCGGCCGGCAGGGCGCTTTGTCGACCGGCGTGATTCTCGCCGTCATCGTGATGGCGGTGGCGGTCATCGCCTTCATCGTATTCATGGAGCGCGCGCAACGCCGGCTGCTGATCCAGTACCCGAAGCGGCAAGTCGGCAACCGTATGTTCGAGGGCCAGTCCTCGCATCTGCCGCTGAAGCTCAACACCTCGGGCGTGATTCCGCCGATCTTCGCGTCTTCGCTGCTGCTGTTGCCGACCACGGTCGCCAATTTCAACGCCGGCAGCGGGCCGAACTGGCTCACCACCGTCACCACGCTGCTCGGCCATGGCCGGCCGCTGTTCCTGATTCTCTATATCGCGCTGATCGTATTCTTCACGTTCTTCTACACCGCGATCGTGTTCAATCCGACCGAGACCGCGGATAATTTGAAGAAGCACGGCGGCTTCATCCCGGGCATCAGGCCGGGCGAACGCACGGGGGAATATATCGACTTCGTGCTCTCGCGCATCACCGTGCTCGGCGCGCTCTATCTTGCCATCGTCTGCCTGATCCCGGAAATCCTGATCTCCTACGCGGCGGTGCCGTTCTATTTTGGCGGCACCTCGCTGTTGATCGTGGTCAGCGTCACCATGGATACCGTGGCGCAGATTCAGGGCTATCTGCTGGCGCACCAATATGAAGGCTTGATCAAACGATCGAAATTGCGGGGGCGCAATCGATGAGACTGATCCTGCTCGGCCCGCCGGGGTCGGGAAAGGGCACGCAAGCGAAGCGCATAGCCCACAAACACGGCATCGTTCATCTTTCCACCGGCGAAATCCTGCGCGCCGCGGTTGCCTCTGGTACGCCGGTCGCCCTGCGCGCCCAAGCCACCATAGACCGCGGCGAGTTGGTGCCCGACGAGGTGGTGGTGGCGATCATCGCCGAGCGCATCGACAAGCCGGACGCCCAGCGCGGCTTCGTGCTCGACGGCTTCCCGCGCACCGTGCCGCAGGCGCAGGCGCTCGACCGTCTGCTGACCGAGCGCGGCCTCAAGCTCGACGCCGTCCTCGAGCTCAAGGTGGACGAGGGCATTCTGCTCGACCGCATCGAGACCCGGGTCGCGGAAATGACCGCCCGCGGCGAGAAGCTGCGCGCCGACGACAACCCGCAGGTGCTCAAGGACCGGCTTGCGGCTTACCACGCGCAAACCGAACCGTTGACCGACTATTACGCCAGATTGGGTCATCTCCGCAGCGTGGACGGCATGGCACCGATCGACGTCGTTGCCGCCAGCATCGACCGGGTCCTTAGGCCGCGCCGCCAAGGGCAAGCCCGGCCGCCGCAAGGCCAAGCCCGCCAAACGGCCTTCCACCAAGGGGCGGGTCAAAAGGGCGGGCCGCGGCGCTGCTACCCGCAGGGCGCCTGCCGCCCGGCCGAAAGGCCGCAAAACAGGGCGAAAGCCGGCTCATCGGGCCCGCACCAAAAACAAGGCTGGACAGCGCAAATCGCGTACCCGCCGGAGTTGACGAAGGCGAGATGAATCCCTTAATAAGCTGCACATTCAGGAGTTTGACGCGATGCCGGTCCCCAGGAATCCGGGGGCAGGTGTCGTGTTACGCTTTGCGCTAAGCCCTTCCGGGGACACAGGAATTCGGCGCGTCAAGCGCGGCCGGCCGATAACAGGAGAGACCAACCGTGGCTCGTATCGCGGGCGTGAATTTACCCACCAACAAGCGCGTCGTGATCGCGCTGCAGTATATCCATGGCATCGGGTCCAAAAAGGCCCATGAAATCATGGAGAAGGTTAATTTGCCGCAGGAGCGGCGGGTGTCGCAATTGACTGACGCCGAGGTGCTGCAGATTCGCGAAATGATCGACCGCGACTACATGGTCGAGGGCGACCTGCGCCGCGAAGTGGCGATGAATATCAAGCGGTTGATGGATCTCGGCTGTTACCGCGGCCTGCGCCATCGCAAGGGTCTGCCGGTGCGCGGTCAGCGCACCCATACCAATGCGCGCACCCGCAAGGGCCCGGCCAAGACTATCGCCGGCAAGAAGAAAGCCGCCGGACCGACCTGATCATAGGAATTGCCCGCGCCTGATGGCGGCGGGCCGCGAAAGGACTAGAGAATGGGTAAGGAAGCCACCCGCGTACGCCGGCGCGAGCGCAAGAACATCGCGTCGGGCGTGGCGCATGTCGCCGCCTCGTTCAACAACACCATGATCACCATTACAGACGCGCAGGGCAACACCATTGCCTGGTCGTCATCGGGGACCATGGGGTTCAAGGGCTCGCGCAAATCGACGCCCTATGCCGCGCAGGTCGCCGCCGAAGACGCCGCCAAGAAGGCGCAGGAGCACGGCATGAAAACCCTCGAGGTCGAGGTGTCGGGACCGGGCTCCGGCCGGGAGTTGGCTCTGCGCGCTTTGCAGGCGCAGGGCTTCACCATTACTTCGATCCGCGACGTGACCACGATCCCGCATAACGGTTGCCGGCCACGTAAGCGTCGTCGCGTTTGATTGCTATTCGGGCGGGCGCTGCCAGCGTCCGCTGCCGCCGAACTTTTCCCCACACGGCGGGTGGGATGCGCGGGCCGGGCCCGCGCCGCTCAAAGGTGAAGATGTGATCCAAAAAAATTGGCAGGAATTGATCAGGCCGAACAAGCTGCAAGTGACCGCCGGCACCGACGCCGCGCGGGTCGCCACCGTCGTCGCCGAGCCGCTGGAACGCGGCTTCGGCGTGACGCTCGGCAATGCGCTGCGCCGCATTTTGCTGTCTTCGCTGCAGGGTGCTGCGGTGCAGTCGGTGCATATCGACGGCGTGCTGCACGAGTTCTCCTCGATCGCCGGCGTGCGCGAGGACGTCACCGACATCGTGCTCAACATCAAGGACATCGCCATCAAGATGCAGGGCGAGGGTCCCAAGCGCATGGTGGTGAAGAAGCAAGGGCCGGGCGCCGTCACGGCCGGCGAGATCCAGACCGTCGGCGACGTGGTGGTGCTCAACCCGGACCTCGTGCTGTGCACGCTGGATGAGGGCGCCGAGATCCGCATGGAATTCACGGTCAACACCGGCAAGGGCTACGTGCCGGCCGAGCGCAACCGCCCCGAGGACGCGCCGATCGGCCTGATCCCGGTCGACAGCCTGTATTCGCCGGTGCGCAAGGTCTCCTACAAGGTCGAGAACACCCGCGAGGGCCAGATCCTCGACTACGACAAGCTCACCATGACCATCGAGACCAACGGCGCGGTCAGCCCCGAGGACTCGCTCGCATATGCGGCGCGCATCCTGCAGGACCAGCTCAGCGTGTTCGTCACATTCGAGGAGCCGAGGAAGGAGGTCGCCGGCGAGGCGGTCCCCGAGCTCGCGTTCAATCCGGCCTTCCTCAAGAAGGTGGACGAGCTCGAACTGTCGGTGCGCTCGGCCAATTGTCTCAAGAACGACAACATCGTCTATATCGGCGATCTCGTGCAGAAGACGGAAGCCGAAATGCTGCGGACGCCGAACTTCGGCCGCAAGTCGCTCAACGAGATCAAGGAAGTGCTGGCGCAGATGGGCCTGCATCTCGGTATGGAAGTGGCGGGCTGGCCGCCGGAGAACATCGAAGAGCTCGCCAAGCGCTTCGAGGATCACTACTGAGAGCTTGAGACGTCATGGCCGGGCTTGTCCCGGCCATCCACGTCTTAAGCGAAGAATAAAAAGTCGTGGATGCCCGGCACAAGGCCGGGCATGACGAATGAGAGGACTGAGGAGTTCGCGATGCGTCACGGAAAAGTTCACCGCAAGCTCGGCCGGCATTCGGCGCATCGCACCGCCATGTTCGCCAACATGGCCGCCGCGCTGGTCAAGCACGAGCAGATCGTCACCACGCTGCCGAAGGCGAAGGAACTTCGCCCGATCGTCGAAAAGCTGGTCACGCTCGCCAAGAAGGGCGGCCTCGCCGCACGCCGCCAGGCGATTTCGGAAATGCGCGATATCGCGCATGGTCAAGAAATTGTTCGACGTGATCGGCCCGCGCTACAAGGAGCGCAAGGGCGGCTATACCCGCGTGCTCAAGGCCGGCTTCCGCTACGGCGATTCAGAGCGCGCAAGCGGTGATCGAGTTCGTCGATCGTGACGTCGAGGCCAGGGGCAAGGATTCCGGGCCCGCGCAGGACAAGAAGGCCGCCGAAGCGGCGACCGCGGCCTGAGCCGCACAATAAATTAATTTAATTCACAAGGGCGGCCGCCGGGCCGCCCTTTTTGTTTGTCCGCGCTCGCCGCTGCTTTCAAGCTGTGTATACTGCATCGGGGAGACATTCTGGGAGAACACCATGGTCCGCTTCGTCGCGATAATTTTTGCCGTGCTCGCCGCCACGCTCGGGGCGGCCAACGCCCAATCGGCGCTGGTCAAGCGCGGCGCCTATCTGGTCAACGGCATCCTCACCTGCGGCAACTGCCACACGCCGAAGGGCCCGACCGGCCAAGACATCATGGCCAAGGCGTTTTCAGGCGGCCTCGAATTCGACGAGCCGCCGTTCAAGGTGACGGCGGCCAACATCACGCCGGACAAGGACACCGGCATCGGCAAATGGAGCGATGCCGACATCAAGAAGCTGTTGCGCACCGGCGTGCGGCCGAACGGCGTGCCGGTCGCGGAGGTCATGCCGACCGGGTTTTATGGAATCTTCACCGATCGCGATCTCGATGCGGTCGTTGCCTATTTGCGCAGCGTGAAGCCGATCAAGAACAAGGTGCCGGACCCGATCTACAAGATGAAAATCCCGCATCAGATCTTCCCGGGCTCCGAAAAGCCGTACACCGCGGCCATGCTCAAGGATAAGGTGAAGAAGGGCTTCTACCTCGCCACCATCGGCCACTGCATGGAGTGTCACACGCCGCTGGGAGCGCACGGCAAGGATTTTGTCGGCGACCTCGGCAAGGGCGGCTTCGAGCTCAAGGGCCCATGGGGCGTAACCGTGTCGCGCAACATCACCCCGAGCAAGACCAAGGGCATCGGCACCTGGACCGACGCCCAGATCAAGCGCGCGATCACGACCGGCGTGGACAAAGACGGCAAGCATCTCAGGCCGCCGATGGGTTTCCACTACTACGCCACCATGACCGCCGGCGACCTCGACGCCATCGTGGCCTATCTGCACACGGTGCCGGCGAAGGAGTAGGCTTGCTCACCGCGCTCCTTTCACCTCTCCCATAGGGAGAGGTCGGCGCGCGAAAGCGCGCCGGGTGAGGGGTTAGAGCTTATCGAGAGGCAGTTACCCTCACCCCAACCCTCTCCCCAACGGGGAGAGGGAAGCCGGCCGTGTATGTGGGCCTGTCCGGCCTTCATTTAGCCCCGGCGGGGGCCTATATCTCGGTTTCTTGCCGGGAATCGATAACATGCGCCTGAACCGACCCCTGACCGCAGCTTTGCTGGCCGCCTTTGCCCTGGCCGGCATCACCGCGTCCGTCCAGAACGCCCGCGCGCAGGAGCGGCGCGTGCCGACCGCCAATGAATTGCGGCTGTCCTATGCGCCGGTGGTGCAGCGGGTGGCGCCGGCGGTGGTCAATGTCTATGCCGCCAAGGTGGTGCAGTACCGCAATCCGCTGTTCGACGATCCGATCTTCCGCCGCTTCTTCGGCGTGCCGGGCGGCGGCGGCAGCCAGGTGCAGCGTTCGCTCGGCTCCGGCGTGATCGTCGATCCGTCCGGCCTGATCGTGACCAATGTGCACGTGATCGAGGGCGCCGACGAAGTCAAGGTGGCGCTGGCCGACAAGCGGGAATTCGAGGCCGCGATCGTGCTCAAGGACAAGCGCAGCGATCTCGCCGTGCTGCGCATCAAGGACGCGCATGAGCGCTTTCCGGTTCTGAACTTCGCCAATTCCGACGCGCTCGAAGTGGGCGACGTGGTGCTCGCCATCGGCGATCCGTTCGGCGTCGGGCAGACCGTGACCCACGGCATCGTCTCGGCGCTGGCGCGCACGCAGGTCGGCATCACCGACTACCAGTTCTTCATCCAGACCGACGCCGCCATCAATCCGGGCAATTCCGGCGGCGCGCTGGTCGATCTTTCCGGGCGGCTGGTCGGCATCAACACCGCGATCTTCTCGCGTTCCGGCGGCTCGCAGGGCATCGGCTTCGCCATCCCCGCCAACATGGTGCGGGTGGTGGTGGCCTCCGCCATATCGGGCAGCCGCGACGTGAAGCGGGCCTGGCTCGGTGCCAAGCTACAGGCCGTCACCTCCGACATCGCCGACAGCATGGGGCTCAAGCGCCCGGCCGGCGCGCTGATCGCCAGCGTCACGCGCGACGGTCCGGCCGACGCATGCCGGCCTCAAGCCCGGCGATGTCATCGTGTCGGTGGATGGCCAGGCGGTCGACGACGTCAACGCCTTCGATTACCGATTTGCCACCAAGCCGCTTGGCGGCAAGACGACGCTGGGCGCGCTGCGCGACGGCCGTGAGCTCAAAGTCTCGGTGGCGCTGCAGCCGGCTCCCGAGAGCCCGCGCGACGAGGTCACCATCCGCTCGCGTTCGCCGTTTTCCGGGGCCAAGGTCGCCAACCTGTCGCCGGCGCTCGCCGACGAACTGCAGATCGAGAATGGCGACAAGGGTGTCGTCATTGTCGACGTGGACCGCGGTTCCTATGCCAGCAATCTCGGCTTCCAGCGCGGCGACGTGATCGAATCCGTCAACGGCGAACACATCGCCAAGACCCGCGATCTCGTCCGCGCCACCGCCTCGCCGAGCCGCGCCTGGCACATCAAGATCCGCCGCGGCGGGCAGGAGATTACCGCGGTCTTCAACGGATGACGAAGCGCGCTGCTATTTCTTCGTCATGGCCGGGCTTGGCCCGGCCATCCCGCTTAGGAGGCCGCAGGCTTTGCATCCCTAAGCGGGATGCCCGGCACAAGGCCGGGCATGACAGCAGAGAGGTCAAAGGATGACCCCGCGCGCCAAAGCCGGCGGTCCGACTCTGTTCGCCGCCGCCGGCCTCGACAAGGACGCGCCGCGCCCGCTCGCCGATCGCCTGCGCCCGACCAAGCTCGACGAGGTGGTCGGGCAGGACCATCTGCTCGGCGCTGACGGCGCGCTCACCCGCATGCTGGCGACCCGCTCGCTCGGCAGCCTCGTGTTCTGGGGCCCGCCCGGCACCGGCAAGACCACGGTGGCGCGGCTGCTGGCGCAGGCCACCGACCTGCACTTCGAGCAGCTTTCCGCCATCTTCACCGGCGTCGCCGACCTCAAGAAGGCGTTCGAGGAAGCGCGCCGCCGCCGCGAACTGGGGCAGGGCACGCTGCTGTTCGTCGACGAAATCCACCGTTTCAACCGCGCCCAGCAGGACAGTTTCCTGCCGGTGATGGAGGACGGCACCATCGTGCTGGTCGGCGCCACCACCGAGAACCCGTCGTTCGAGCTCAACGCGCCGCTGCTGTCGCGCGCGCGCGTGCTGGTATTCAAGTCGTTGGATGCGGCGGCCATCGAAAAGCTGCTGCAACGCGCCGAGCAGATCGAGCACCGCAAGCTGCCGCTCGACGATGAAGCGCGGGCGGCTCTCACCCGCATGGCCGACGGCGACGGCCGCGCCGCGCTCACGCTGGCCGAGGAGGTCTGGCGCGCCGCCCGCAAGAACGAGGTTTTCGACCCGGCAAAATTGCAGGAGATTGTGCAGCGCCGCGCGCCGATCTACGACAAGGCGCAGGATGGCCACTACAACCTGATCAGCGCGCTGCACAAGTCGGTGCGCGGCTCCGATCCCGACGCCGCACTCTATTATCTCTGCCGCATGCTCGATGCCGGCGAGCCGCCGCTTTATATCGCGCGCCGGGTGGTGCGCATGGCGGTCGAAGACATCGGCATGGCCGATCCGCAGGCGCTGGTGATCGCCAATGCCGCCAAGGACGCTTACGATTTTCTGGGCTCGCCCGAGGGAGAGCTGGCGATCGCGGAAGCCGTGATCTACATGGCCACCGCGCCGAAATCGAACGCGTCCTACGCCGCCTTCGGCGCGGCCATGCGCACGGCCAAGGAGGCGGGCTCCCTGCTGCCGCCCAAGCACATCCTCAATGCGCCGACCAAGCTGATGCAACAGGAAGGCTATGGCCGCGGCTACGCCTACGACCATCACGAGGAAGAGGCCTTCTCCGGGCAGAACTATTTTCCGGACGCGCTGCCGCGCCAGCAGTTTTATAATCCGCCCGAGCGCGGCTTCGAGCGCGAAATCAGGAAACGGCTGGACTATTGGGCGAAGTTGCGCCGGGAGCGGGGGACGGAATGAGCATCGATCTCGACGCCTATTTCAAGCGGATCGGGTACGCGGGGCCGCGCGATGCCTCGTTGAGCACGCTGCGCGAACTGCATTTTCTGCATCCGCAGGCGATCGCCGTTCGAAAATCTCGACCCGCTGCTCAAGCGGCCGGTGAAGCTCGACCCGGCCTCGCTGCAGGCCAAGATGGTCGGGGCCGGACGCGGCGGCTACTGCTTCGAGCACAATTCGCTGTTTGCGCATGTTCTGCGCGCGCTCGGCTTCAAGGTGCAGGAGGCGACCGCGCGCGTGCGCTGGTCGGTGCCCGCGGGCGTCACGACCCCGCGCACCCATTGCCTGCTCTTCGTCGAAGCCGAGGGCGAGGATTACCTTGTGGACGTCGGCTTCGGCGGCAATGTGCTGACCGCGCCGCTGCGCCTGCAGTCGCGTGAGGAACAGACGACGCCGCACGAGCCGTTCCGGCTTCGGCAGGAAGACGATCGCGTCGTCCAGGAAGCCAAGCTCAACGGTGTCTGGACGCCGCTCTATGCTTTCGATTTCGCCGAGACGCATCCGGCCGATTACGAGCTCGGCAACTGGTTCACCTCGGCGCACCCGGATTCGATTTTCGTCAACGGCCTGTTGGGCGCGCGCGTCGAGCCCGATCGCCGCTATGCGCTGTTCAACAACCAGCTCGCAGTCCATAGCCGCAATGGCGGCACGCAGAAACAGACGCTCGGCACGGCGGCCGAGATGCGCGACGCGCTCAGCGACCTGTTCAAGCTCAGGCTCGATCAGATCGAGGGTCTCGATCCGGCGCTCGCCCGGCTTGCCGCGGCGACACCATGAGCCGACGCGGTGGCAACGGCCCGCGCCAGCCCGGCGGCGGGCGGCAAATGGCGGGGCCGCGCGGACGCGGTCATGGCCGCGATCGTGACGAGCGGATCAAGGAGCGGTCCAATCCGCGTCAGTCAGATCTGCGCGTGAAGCATTCCCCCAAGCGCGACAGCGGCAGGGGCCGCGCCTTTGCCGCTCGCCCCCCGCGCGAGCAACCCGTTGCTTTTCAGCCCGCGCCGCCGCCAATTGCCGCGCCGAAGCCCGTGCAATTTTCCGCCGGCGTGCAGACGGTTACGGTCTCCCCCGACGAATCCGGCATGCGCGTCGATCGCTTTTTCGAGGCGCGCTTTCCCGGCCTGTCGTTCAGCCATATCCAGCGCATCATCCGCAAAGGCGAAGTGCGGGTAAATGGCAAGCGCACCCAGCCGAAGGCGCGGCTGGCGGAAGGTGAGACGGTGCGCATTCCGCCGCTCCAGCTGGAGGCGCCGCAGCCGCGCGACGACGCCCCGCAGGCGCAGAAGGACCGCGCCTTCCTCAAATCGATCACGCTCTACGAAGACGACGACGTGCTGGTGCTCAACAAGCCGATGGGGCTCGCCGTGCAGGGCGGCTCGGGCACCACGCGCCATCTCGACGGCATGCTGGGTGCCTTGCGCGGTTCGCATCCGGACGCCCAGCGCCCGCGTCTGGTGCACCGGCTCGACAAGGACACCGCCGGCTGCCTGTTGGTGGCGAAGACGCGCTTTGCCGCGGCGGCGCTGGCCAAAACCTTTCGCTCGCGCGCGGCGCGCAAGATCTACTGGGCGCTGGTGGTCGGCGTGCCGAAGCCGAAGCAGGGCCGCATCTCGACCTATCTCGCCAAGCAGGAGATCGAAGAGGACAGCTTCATGCGCATCGCCAAGCATGGCGAGAAAGACGCCGTGCATGCCGTCACCTATTACGCGGTGGTGGAAACCGCGGCGCAGAAGCTCGCCTGGATTTCGCTCAAGCCGGTGACCGGGCGCACCCACCAGCTGCGGGCGCACATGGCGCATGTCGGCCATCCGATCATCGGCGATCCGAAATATTTCAATATCGAGAACTGGGAACTGCCCGGCGGCATGCAGAACAAGCTGCATCTGTTGGCGCGCCGGATCGCGGTGCCGCATCCGCGCGGCGGCGTGATCGACGTCAGCGCGCCGCTGCCGCCCCATATGGAGCAGTCCTGGAACCTGCTCGGCTTCGACGCCAAGCGCTACGACCCCATCGTCGACGCGCCGGAGGAGGATTAGCGGATGCGCGGTTCGCGGCGCTATCTCGTCGGCATGGCGCGCGCCTGTCCGCTCATTGTCGTTCTGATCTTGGCGCTCGGTGTGCCGACGCTGCGGGCGCAAACCAATCCCGATACCGGGACCATCAACATCATGACGCCGGAAGTGTCCGGGCCGGCATCCAAGCACAAGACGCGGCGTGGCCGGGCAAAACCGGAAGCGCCTGTACCGGCCCGGGAACGCAAGCGCGCCGGCACACCGCAGCCGAAAACCCGGCGCGGCTCGTCAAACCCGGTCTACCCCACGCCCTTGCCGGCGCCGCAAGGCTTCACCCCGCCGCCGTCTCGCTCGGTGGTGACACCTCGGCCTACCGTGCCGCCGCCGCTTTATGTGCCGGAGAGTGGCCGCAGCTTGCCCAATTTGCCGGCGATATCGGGCTCGGGGCCCGGTGGCAGCGAGACCTACCAGGACCGCGCCGCGCGCTGCGCGCATCAGGCCGGGGTCTACGGGCCGGCGGCCACCGGCGACCGCAACGCCTATATCGGCGGCTGCATCAATCAATAGCGCCGGATTTCGTTCATCGCCGGGGACCGGCCGTGACCTGCTCGCGGCCGATCGCGCGCAGGCCCTAAACCTTAGGCAATTGAAATATTTAGGAGTTTTCCAGCGGCCAGGGCGATGAAAATCCACATCTGATGCTAGGAGTTTGTCAACGGCTCGGCCCTATACCCGAATACTCCGGAGTGGGGATCGATCGTTGAATGGATAAGCGAACGAGGGCTTTGCCAGCCGGCTTTGAGGCCGCGCCGCCGGACCTCAAGCCGGTCGCGGTGACGCGCTGGAGCGCGCGGCTTGCCGACGCGCCATGCGAGCGTGATTACCGCGCTCACCGCTTTGCCGATGACCGCCGCCGCGCCCTGCTGCTGATGGGGCTGATGGCGGTGGCCGGCAACTTGAATTTCCTCGTCGAGCTTTACGCCTACCGGCACGGCGCCAGCCGCTTCGCCGCGCTGATCCCGCCCTTCGCCACGATCTGGTTGCCGATCGTGGGCCTGCTGCTTGTCTTGCGTTTGCGCACGCCGCGCATGCTGGAATTGCTGATGGTGGTGAGCATTGCCCTCGGCACCGCCGTGCGCATGTTCACGGTGTCGTTGCACCCCAACATCGCCGACATGGGGCCGGTCATGATGGTGGGCATTCTGTTTGTCATTTACCTCTATCTGCCGATCCGCTTCGTGACCTCGGTCGCGCTGGCTGCGGCTTTTTCGATCGTCGCGCCGCTCTGGTGGTCGCTGTCGCAAGCCGCCGCGCTGCCGCCCGACCAGTTCTATCGCGCCCTGGTCTGGCTGCTGCTCGCCAACGCGCTCGGCTTCACGGCCGCGAACTCTTTGCAGCGCAGCCTGCGCATCCAATTCGCGCAAAGCCTGCTGATGCAACGGTTGCTTTCCACCGACTCGTTGACCGGCATCGCCAACCGCCGCCGCTTCGACAGCGCGCTGGAGCGCGAATGGCGGCGCTGCCGCCGCGCCGGCATGCCACTCTCGCTGCTGATGATCGATGTCGATCACTTCAAACCCTATAACGACCAGTTCGGCCACCAGCAGGGCGACGATTGCCTGCGCCAGGTGGCGCGGCTGCTGGTTGACGGGGTGGGGCGGCCCGGCGATCTCGTCGCGCGCTACGGCGGCGAGGAATTTGTCTGCATGCTGCCGGACAACGGCATGGCCGGGGCGCTGGCCGTCGCCAACAAGCTGATCGCGGCCGTGCGGCAAGCGGATATCCACCATCCCCGCTCGCCGGCCGGCGCGCGCCTGACCATCAGCATCGGCGCAGCCACGGCCAAGGATTTGTCCGGTGAACCGGACGCGCTGATGGCGCTCGCCGACAAATTGCTCTACGCCGCCAAGTCGGCCGGCCGCAATCAGGTCAAAGTGGGCCAGCTCGACGCCGGCAAAACCGCAGCCCGCGCGGCCGCGGTCGCGGCCTAGGCGCTCGCGCTATCCAACGCCTGCACATCCTCGCGCGACAGCGCGAGACGCGGCGCCTGCATGATCTCGTCGAGCTGCTGCAGGCTGGTCGCGCTGGCGATCGGGGCGGTGATGCTCGGGCGCGCGATCAGCCAGGCGAGCGAGACTTGCGCCGGCGTGGCGTTATGGCGGGCCGCCACTTCGTCGATCGCCTGCAGGATGCGCAGGCCGCGCGCGTTGAAAAATTCCTTGATGCGCGGCGCGCGCGCCGCGCTTTTGCCGACATCGCCTTCCGACCGATATTTGCCGGTGAGAAAGCCGGCCGCCAGCGAATAATAGGGAATAACGCCGATCCGCTCCCTCAAGCAGAGCGGTTCGAATTCGCGCTCGAAGGCCGCGCGGTCGTGCAAATTGTAGCGCGGCTGCAGGCTTTCATAGCGCGCAATGCCGAGCCGCTTGCTCGCCTCCAGCGAGGCCTGCAAGCGCGCCGCGCTGACGTTGGAGGCGCCGATCGCGCGCACCTTGCCCTGCGCGATCAGCGTGGCATAGGCCTGCATGGTCTCGTCCGGCTCGGTGTTCGGGTCGTCGAAATGGGTCTGATAGAGATCGATATGGTCGGTCTGCAGCCGCTTCAGCGAAGCCTCGGCCGCGCGCATGATGTCGCCCGACTTCAAGCTGCGGCCCGACCCCATGTCCTCGCCGACCTTGGTGGCGATCACGGCCTTGGCGCGCTTGCCGCTGGCTTTGAGCCAGTTGCCGATGATGGTTTCCAATTCGCCGCCCTTGTGGCCGGGCACCCAGCGCGAATAGCTGT
This sequence comes from uncultured Alphaproteobacteria bacterium, assembly GCA_963789455.1. Taxonomy (GTDB): domain Bacteria; phylum Pseudomonadota; class Alphaproteobacteria; order Rhizobiales; family Xanthobacteraceae; genus Pseudolabrys. The sequence continues at coordinate 31,575 of CAWBLD010000001.1, forward strand.
TGGCGGTGTCGATGGCATTGAAGCCGGCATCGATGAAGGCATCGAGGATGGCGAACGAGGTCGCTTGATCGACATTCCAGCCGAACACATTGCTGCCGAGCATCAGCGGGGCGATATGCAGATCGGATTGGCCGAGCCGGCGGAGTTCCATGGGCAAGTCCTTTCCCCCTCATGCTGAGGAGCGCTCCGCAGGAGCGCGTCTCGAAGCATGAAGCCGAATGAAGATTAGCGCAAACTGGCGTTGAACGCCTCCAGCGCCGCCTGGCCGGGGCAGAGCTCTTTCTCCGACAGCGTGTTGAGCGGCGCGTCGACCGTGCGCAGATGCGCGTGCAGGTCTTCCGGGTCCTTCTCCACATAGAGCAGGCCGGTGACGATCTGGCCTTTGGCGGCGTGATGCTGCAGGAAGCCGAGCGCGGCCCCGCGGTCGTGCAGCTCGTAATCGGCGGCGAGCTTGCGCAGCGCCAGCCGCGAGCCGTCGTGCTGCTCCACGACCTCGACGGTGCCGGGCTCGTATTGCACCTCGATCGGCATGCGGCTCGCCATGAAGTCGAGCCGGTTCACCGCTTCGTTATGCTCGCGCACGAAATCGAAGCTCTTGGTTGAGCCGGCGTGGTTGTTGAAGGCCACGCAAGGGCTGATGATGTCGATGAAGGCAGCGCCCTGATGCGCGATCGCCGCCTTGATGATCGGCACCAGCTGCTGCTTGTCGCCGGAGAATGAGCGGGCGACGAAGCTGGCGCCGAGCTGCAGCGCGATCGCCACCAGGTCGATGGAATTGTCGGTGTTGATGAAGCCGCGCTTGGACTTGGAGCCGCGGTCGGCGGTGGCGGAGAACTGGCCTTTGGTCAGGCCGTACACGCCGTTGTTCTCGACGATATAGACCATATTGACGCCGCGCCGCACCGAATGGGCGAACTGGCCGAACCCGATCGAGGCCGAATCGCCGTCGCCGGAGACGCCGAGATAGATCAGGTCGCGGTTGGCGAGATTGGCGCCGGTCAAGACCGACGGCATGCGGCCGTGCACCGAGTTGAAGCCGTGCGAATTGCCGAGGAAATAAGTCGGCGTCTTCGACGAGCAGCCGATGCCGGAAATCTTCGCCACCCGGTGCGGCTCGATCGACAGCTCGAAGCAGGCCTGGATGATGGCGCCGGTGATCGAAGTCGTGACCGCAGCCGGCGCACAGGGTCGACACCGTGCCCTCGTAGTCGCGGTGGGTATAGCCCAGTTCGTTCTTCGGCAGCTCGGGGTGATGGAATTTCGGCTTGGCGAGATAGGTCATGAGACTACCTTCAGCGGGGTCACTTTCAGCTTGTCGACATGATCGCCGATCGCCTTGGCGATGAAGCGGGCGGTGATCGGGGTGCCGTCGTAATGCAGGATCGGCACCAGGCGCACCGGATCGATGCCGCATTCATTGACGATGAGCGAGCGCAATTGCGCGTCGCGGTTCTGCTCGACCACGAAGGTGAAGTCATGGTCGGCGACGAAGCTGTTGACCGACGAATGGAACGGGAAGGCGCGGATGCGCATGCGGTCGAGCGCGTGGCCGCGCGCCTCGATCATGGCGATCGCCTCGTCCATCGCCGGCGCGGTCGAGCCGAAATAGATCACGCCGTATTTGGTGGGCTTTTTGGCGGCGGCCAGCAACGGCCGCGGCACCAGGTCCTTGGCGGTTTCGAACTTGCGGACCAGCCGCTGCATGTTGTCGACGTAAGGCGCGCCTTCCTCGGTGTAGCGCGCGTAGCGGTCGCGCGAGGTGCCGCGGGTGAAGTACGAGCCCTTGGTCGGATGCGTGCCCGGATAGGTGCGGTAGGGGATGCCGTCGCCGTCGACGTCGAGATAGCGGCCGAAGTCCTTGCCGGCCTCCAGTTGCTCGGCGGTCATCACCTTGCCACGGTCGTATTTGCGGGCGTCGTCCCAGGCCAGCGGGCGGGAGAGGTGGTGGTTCATGCCGATGTCGAGATCGAGCATCACGAAGATCGGTGTCTGCAGCCGGTCGGCGAGATCGAAGGCCTGCGCCCCGAATTCGAAGGCTTCCGCCGGGTCCTCCGGGAACAGCAGCACGTGCTTGGTGTCGCCATGCGAGGCATAGGCGCAGGACATGATATCGCACTGCTGCGTGCGCGTCGGCATGCCGGTCGAGGGGCCGGCGCGCTGCACGTCGAAGATCACCGCCGGGATTTCCGCAAAATAGGCAAGCCCGATGAACTCCTGCATCAGCGAAACGCCGGGGCCGGAGGTGGCCGTGAAGGCGCGCGCGCCGTTCCAGCCGGCGCCGATCACCATGCCGATGGAGGCGAGCTCGTCCTCGGCCTGGATGATGGCGTATTTCGCCTGCTTTGTTTGCGGATCGACGCGCAATTTGGCGCAATGGCGGGTGAAGGCGTCGGCCAGCGACGACGACGGCGTGATCGGATACCAGGCGCAGACCGTGGCGCCGCCATAGACCGCGCCGAGCCCGGCCGCCGAATTGCCCTCGATGAAGATGCGGTCGCCGACCTTGTCGCTTTTCTGCAGGCGCAGGCCGATCGGGCAGGCGAGGTTGAGGGTGGCGTAGTCGCGCCCGATATGCAGCGCCTTGATGTTGGGCTCGATCAGCTTTTCCTTGCCCTTGTACTGCTCGCCGATCAACTGCTCGACCACCTTGACGTCCATGTCGATGAGCGCGGTGAGCACGCCGATATAGATGATGTTCTTGAACAGCTGGCGCTGGCGCGGATCGGAATATTCGCGGTTGCAGATGGCGGTCAGCGGTACGCCGATGACCGTGATGTCCTGGCGGAATTTGGAGGCCGGCAGGGTCTTGGTCGAGTCGTACAGCAGGTAACCGCCGGGCTCGATGCCCGCGATGTCCTTCTCAAAGGTCTGCGGGTTCATCGCCACCATCAGGTCGGTGCCGCCGCGGGCGCCTAGGTGGCTCGCCTCCGACACGCGCACCTCGTACCAGGTCGGCAACCCTTGAATGTTGGACGGAAAGATATTGCGCGGCGCCGCCGGCACGCCCATGCGCAGCACGGCGCGGGCGAACATTTCGTTCGCGCTCGCCGACCCGGAGCCGTTGACGTTGGCGAAGCGGACGACGAAGTCGTTTACGCGGCTGATCGGCGTGGCGGTCGACATGAAGTTCCTGCGTAGGTCATATCCAGTAAGAATTTCTGCATGTCCCAGGCGCCGGTTGGGCAGCGTTCGGCGCACAGTCCGCAATGCAGGCAGACGTCCTCGTCTTTGACCATGACGCGGCCGGTCTTGAGGCCGCTCTGGACATAGAGATCCTGGCTGAGATTGTGCGAAGGCGCGTTAAGATGCTTGCGGAGATCGGCTTCCTCGCGGTTCACCGTGAAGGTGATGCAGTCCATCGGGCAGATGTCGACGCAGGCGTCGCATTCGATGCAAAGCTGCGCGCTGAACACCGTCTGCACGTCGCAATTAAGGCAGCGGCCGGCTTCGGCCAGCGCCAGCTGCGGATCGAAGCCCAATTCGACCTCGGCCTTGATGTCTTTCAGCGCCACCACCTTGTCGGCCAGCGGCACCTTGTAGCGGTGATCGAGCGCGACCTCGTTGTCGTAGGACCACTCGTGGATGCCCATCTTCTGGCTCATCAGCGCGACCGCCGGCGCCGGGCGATCGGCGATGTCCTCGCCGTTGAGCATCTTGTCGATGGAGATGGCGGCCTCGTGGCCGTGCGCCACCGCCCAGATGATGTTCTTCGGGCCGAACGCCGCGTCGCCGCCGAAGAAAACCTTCGGATTGGTCGAGACAAGCGTCTTTTCGTCGAGCTTGGGCAGGCCCCAGTCGTTGAACTCGATGCCGGCGTCGCGTTCGATCCAGGGGAAGGCGTTTTCCTGGCCGACCGCCACCAGCACGTCGTCGCAGGGGAAATGCTGATCGGGCTCGCCGGCGGGAATGAGTTTGCGGCGGCCTTTGTCGTCGTATTTAGCCTTCACCTTCTCGAAGGTGATGCCGGTCAGTTTGCCGTCGGCGTGGGTGAATTCCTTCGGCACCAGGTAATTGTGGATCGGAATGCCCTCGTGCATGGCGTCTTCCTTTTCCCAAGGTGACGCCTTCATTTCCTCGAAGCCGGAGCGCACCACCACCTGCACGTCCTCGCCGCCGAGCCGGCGCGAGGAGCGGCAGCAGTCCATGGCGGTGTTGCCGCCGCCGAGCACGATCACCCGCTTGCCGATCTTGCTGGTGTGGCCGAACGAAACCGAGGACAGCCAATCGATACCGATGTGAATGTTCTTGGCGGCTTCCTTGCGGCCGGGAATGTCGAGGTCGCGCCCGCGCGGCGCGCCGGAGCCGACAAACACCGCATCCCAGCCTTTCGCCAGCAGCGCCTTCATGCTGTCGATGCGTTGGCCGCCGCGGAACTCGACGCCGAGGCCGAGGATGTAGCCGCATTCCTCGTCGATGACGTGGTCGGGCAGGCGGAATTTCGGGATTTGCGAGCGGATCATGCCGCCGGCCCGCGGATCCTGGTCGAACACCACGCAATGATAGCCGAGCGGCGCCAGATCGCGCGCCACCGTAAGCGATGCCGGACCGCCGCCGACCAGGGCAATGCGCTTGCCGTTCTTGCGCGCCGCCGGTTTTGGCAGCCGTTCCTTGATGTCATCCTTGTAATCGGCGGCCACGCGCTTGAGGCGGCAGATCGCCACCGGCTCATTCTCCACGCGCACGCGCCGGCAGGCCGGCTCGCACGGCCGGTCGCAGGTGCGGCCGAGGATTCCCGGAAACACGTTCGAATGCCAGTTGACCATATAGGCGTCGGAATAGCGGCCCGCCGCGATCAACCGGATGTATTCGGGGACGGGCGTGTGGGCCGGACAAGCCCATTGGCAATCGACGACCTTGTGGAAATAGTCCGGCGCGGCAATGTTGGTATTCTTCATTCACTCCTCAAAACGCGCCCACACCCGAAAGCCCTATATGTGCAAGAAGCTTGCCGGTGACACGTGCCAGCCTCAGGCAGCTGGTATTCCCTAAGCGCGGTCTTATGAGACGGCCGCGATTCAGGGGCCGGAATATATGGGTAAGTACCCCCCAAGGCTACCTATCCTTCCGTCATGCCGGCGAGCTATCAACTGCCAGTCTTTTCTTACCTTTTCGCTCCCCGAAAGGGGCGGCAGCGTGGCGCCAGAGCAGCAAAAATCGCTGTTTTGCGTTAATGTTTGCCAGGGCCGGATCGGCTATTTTCCGCCACCGAAGCTGGCCGGGCCCACCACGGCGCCGCCCTTGTTGCGGTGCACAATCACGTAATTCTGATGCGCGACATATTCACCGAAATCTTCGAAAACCAGCCGCTCGACCCGCGCGAGGCGGCGCGCCGCGGCGCGCGGCCGCAACTGCGTAAGCGCTTTTTTCAGCATGCCGAGGCAGGCGCAGTTGCCGGCGAGGGCGGCAACTACCCGCTGCTGCTCGACGGTAAGCCGGTCAAGACGCCGGCGCGGCGCCTGCTCGCCGCCCCGACGCAAGGGCTGGCCGAGACAATCGCCGACGAGTGGAACGCGCAGCAAGACGTCATCGATCCGGCGCGGATGCCGCTCACCCGGCTGGCCAATGCGGTGATCGACGCGGTGGTGGATGCAAGCGGGCCGGTCGCGGCCGATGTGGCGAAATATCTCGGCTCCGATTTGGTGTGCTACCGCGCCGAGCTGCCGGAAGGTCTGGTCGAGCGGCAGGCGCGGAACTGGGATCCGGTGCTGGCCTGGGCGCGCCAGGCGCTCGGCGCCCGCTTCGTCCTGGCGCAAGGCGTCAAGCATGTCGCGCAGCCGGGCGAGGCGATCGCCGCCGCGCGCGCCGGGATTCCCGCCGAGGCAGGTAACATGAAAGATATTTGGCGGTTGGGGGCGGTGTCCGCAATCACCACGCTGACCGGCTCCGGTCTGCTGTCGCTCGCGCTTGCGCACGGCGCGATCGAGGCCGACGCCGCCTGGGCCGCCGCCCACGTGGATGAGGACTGGCAGATGGAGCAGTGGGGAAGCGACCAAGCCGCACTCGAACGCCGCGCCTACCGCCGTGCCGAGTTCGACGCCGCCGTCGCGGTGCTGCGGCTTACGAATTGATTTGCACTCAGTCCCGCGCTCGGCGGGCCGCTCACACGCCAAGGGGAGCCCGGCCGGCGGAAAAATTCAACTGCGCGAGCCGGCTTGCGCGGCTTTCTCGCGCACGGCCTCGGTGATCGCTTCGAACACCGGCTCCCATTGCCTTCGGGCGTCCTGCCGGAACAGCTGCATGGTCGGATACCAGGGCGTGTCGTCACGCGCGAGCAACCAGCGCCAATCGGAAATCACCGGCACTGCCGTGAACACCGGCCGCGCCAGTGCGCCGGCCAGATGCACGATCGAGGTGTCGCAGCCAATGACGAGATCGAGCTGGGTCATCACCGCGGCGGTATCGAGAAAGAAATCCGCGTCCGCGTCGGGATCGGCGTCGATGGTCTTGATCTTGTCGCGGAACGCGACCTCGGCGATTTCACCCAGCGGCGCGCCCTTCTGCAACGCCACCAGTTCGACGCCGGGCAGCGCGGCCAGGGCGGCGAAATTCGTGAGCGCGATATCGCGCCGCGAGATATGCGTCTTGTCCGCATGGCCCGGCGCCCAATTGATCCCGATCTTGAAGCCGCCGGCGCCGAGCCGGGCGCGCCAGGATTCGATCCGGTCCGGCGCCGCCGACAAATAAGGCACCTCATGCGGCAGGTTTTCCGGCGTTATGCCGAGGATGCCGGGCACGCTCAACAACGGCAGCCATCGCAGCGGCCGCTGGTCCTGCGCGAGCTCGGCGGCATCGGTGGCGATCGTCACGCCCTCGAGGGTCGAGAGCAGCGGCGCCATGGCTTTGCGCACGAGGATCGTTACGTCCATCCCGCGGGCTGCCAGCACGGCAGCGAAACGGCAGAACTGGATGGTGTCGCCCAGACCCTGTTCGGCCACCAGCACCAAACGCTCGCCCGCGCGCGGCGTGCCGTCCCAGCGCGGCTCGGGCAGCGGCTTATAGCCCGGCCGTCCTACGTCCGCGCGATGGTCGTAGTCGGCAAAGCCTGCCGGCCAATGGCCGCGCATCAGATTGAGCAGGGCGCGCCCGAGATAGGCCTCGTGCAGGCGCGGGTCGAGCTTGATCGCCTGGTCATAGGCCGCCGCCGCCTGATCGAAGCGCGCCGAGGAACGCTCGCCGCGCCCGAGATCCATGAGGCCCAGATCCTTGAGCACATTGCCGCGGTTGGCGTGGACGGCGGCGAATTTCGGATCGGACGCGATCGCCGCGTCGTAGTTTGCCAGCGCGTCCTCGGGACGTCCGAGTTCCTCCAGCAGGGCGCCGCGGTTCATCAGATCGGGCGTCGATTTCGGATTGAGCGCGATCGCGCGGTCGAAGCTCTTGAGCGCTTCCTCCGGCATGCCGGAATCGACCAGGATATTGGCGCGGTTGCCGTGCGCGGGCGCGAAATTCGGGTCGAGCGCGATGGCCTTGTCGAAATTCTTGATCGCCTCCAGCGGCTGGCGCAGCCGGTCGAGCGCCTGGCCGAGCAGATTGTACACGCGCGCCTGCGGCGGGCCGAGCGCGATGGCGCGGCGGGCCAGCTCGACGCCTTCCTTGTATTGGCCCTCCTGGCAGGCGATGACGGCGATGTAATAGAGCGCTTCGGCGTTGTTCGGGTCGTTGTGCAGCACCTCGCTATAGCGCTCCATGGCGAGATCCAGCTGTCCCTGGTTATGATGGAACAGGCCCTGCTGGAGGAGCTGCGCGGCGGTGGCGGGTTTGCTCATGGGCTGCTTCTAAGCAGCCTTTGCCGGCGATGCCAAGCCGGCTGAATGGTCACGGCAGGCGCCGGCCGCCGGCGCATGGCCGCCTGCCAACGCCACGCAGATTTCTAAATGATACGCGATGGCAGAACGACGACCTTGGTGCCGACCCGCGTGCGGTTATAGAGATCGATCACGTCGTCGTTGATCAGGCGAATGCAGCCGGATGAAACATTCTGGCCGATGGTCCAGGGCTCGTTGGTGCCGTGGATACGATAAAGCGTGTCTTTGTTGTCCTGCCACAGGTAGAGCGCGCGGGCGCCGAGCGGATTTTCCGGGCCGCCGGGCACGCCGTTGCCGCTCCGCAATTGCTTCAGCCGCGGTCCGAGCTGGGGCTGGCGCGCGAGGATATCCGTGGTCGGGTACCAATCCGGCCATTCCTGCTTGCTGTTGACCATGGCCACGCCGGACCAGCCATAGCCTTCGCCGCCGACGCCGATGCCATAGCGCATGGCCTTTCCGCCGCGCTCCACCAAATAGAGATAATGGGTTGGCGGATCGATGACGATGGTGCCCGGCGGCTCTTCGGTGAGGTAGCCGACTTCTTCGCGCTGATAGTTCGGCGCGGCCTTCGCAAGGTGCCAGCCGGTATTGCTGCTTGTGCCGGTGGTGGAGGCGGTGGACGTCGATCGGGTGGAAGAACAGCCGGCGAGTCCCCAGGCCGCGCCAATGGCGGATACACCGGTGATCAGGGAGCGGCGGCTCAGTCCAGGCATGGCGGTCACACCCAATTCGAGCTTGTTCGGTTCCGCGATCCGAGAAACAGGCCTAAAGTCTATATATTGTGCCGAGAATTTCAATTCGGGCGCGGGCCGGAACGAGGCCGGGCGGGTAACGGTTGCGGCCTCCATGCTATGGCTTTTGCAGCCAAATTCGGGAAACTATTGCGGAAATTCGCGGGTTAAGGGGCCAAACGGGCAATGAAGGACATCCTCGACAGGCTGGAACAGCGGCGCGACGAGGCCCGCCTGGGCGGCGGCAAGGCTCGCATCGAGGCCCAGCATAAGCGCGGCAAGCTGACCGCGCGCGAGCGCATCGAACTGTTGCTCGACAAGGGCTCGTTCGAGGAGCTCGACATGTTCGTCGAGCACCGCTCCAACGAATTCGGCATGGAGAAGACGAAAATCCCCGGCGACGGCGTGGTCACCGGCTGGGGCACCGTGAACGGCCGCACGGTCTATCTGTTCTCGAAGGACTTCACGGTGTTCGGCGGCTCGCTCTCAGAGACGCATGCGCAGAAAATCATCAAGGTGCAGGACATGGCGATGAAGGCGCGTGCGCCCATCATCGGCCTGTTCGACGCCGGCGGCGCGCGCATCCAGGAGGGCGTCGCCGCGCTCGGCGGCTATGGCGAGGTGTTCAAGCGCAACGTGATCGCCTCCGGCGTCATCCCGCAGATCAGCGTGATCATGGGGCCATGTGCGGGCGGGGATGTCTATTCGCCGGCCATGACCGATTTCATCTTCATGGTGCGCGACACCTCCTACATGTTCGTCACCGGCCCCGACGTGGTGAAGACGGTGACCAACGAAGTGGTCACGGCGGAGGAATTGGGCGGCGCTTCCGTGCACACCACCAAATCGGGCGTGTCCGACGGCGCCTTCGAGAACGACGTGGAGTGTCTGCTGCAAATGCGCCGGCTGATCGACTTCCTGCCGGCCAACAACGAGAGCGGCGTGCCGGAATGGCCGACGCAGGACTCATCCGAGCGCATCGACGAATCGCTCGACACGCTGATTCCCGACAATCCGAACAAGCCCTACGACATCAAGGAACTGATCCTGAAAGTGGTGGACGAGGGCGACTTCTTCGAGATCGCGTCCGCTTACGCGAAAAACATCGTCACCGGCTTCGGCCGCATTGCCGGCAAGACGGTCGGCTTTGTCGCCAACCAGCCGATGGTGCTGGCCGGCGTGCTCGATTTCGACGCCTCGAGAAAAGCCGCGCGCTTCGTCCGCTTCTGCGACGCCTTCCAGATTCCGATCGTCACCTTCGTGGACGTGCCCGGCTTCCTGCCCGGCACCGCGCAGGAATACAACGGGCTGATCAAGCACGGCGCCAAGCTGCTGTTCGCCTATTCGCAGTGCACGGTGCCGCTGGTGACCGTGATCACGCGCAAGGCCTTCGGCGGCGCCTATGACGTGATGGCGTCGAAGCACGTCGGCGGCGATTTGAACTACGCCTGGCCGACCGCGCAGATCGCGGTTATGGGGGCGAAAGGCGCGGTGGAGATCATCTTCCGCGCCGACATCGGCGAAAGGACAAGATCGCCGCGCGCACCAAGGAATACGAGGCGCGCTTCCTGTCGCCGTTCGTGGCCGCCGAGCGCGGCTATATCGACGACGTGATCATGCCGCACGCCACCCGCCTGCGCCTGGCGCGCGCGCTGGCCATGCTGAAGAACAAGCACGTCGAGATGCCGAGCGAAAGCACGATAATTTGCCGGTGTGAAAATGTATGATTTGTCTGATTTATGTCGGCCATTACTTTTTGGCTCAACTACAAACAGCTTACTGGACTTAACGGCTTGTTTTCTGATCCATTGGTCGTGCCTATTGCAGAGTTTTTGAAGACGAAAAGCGTGCCGCAATTAAGAGCGGAGATTAATCATCCAATGTTCGAGGCTATTCGGGCGCCCTCGACAAATTGACTTTGTTGGTTATGACAAGAGGTAACTGGAAGATTTGTCATCGAATCCAAGTTTCTGCCGAGTACGATGTATGTCGATTTGTGAACGATTTAGCGCAAGAATGGCTCCTAATAAACGAACTTAATTGCGAACGGTTTATGGTGATTGCACTGCAAAAAAGCGAAAGCATTCATTAAAGGCGTATGCCGTCAATATGAATGTTCGGTGGAAAACGGGTCAATGTGTTAAAGAAATTCTTCAGCCGGACGCAAGACAAAAGGCGCGTATAATTAACATTAAAGACCAACCGAATGATTAATAAGTCTTTTGCAAATTCTTAAGAGGCCGTTTCGAAAGGGGTTGAATGGCTGAGATAGGCGTGAATCCCGGGGGTTGCTCAGACCAACCCCGGAGGACACCATGTCGACCCCAACCACTCGAATGCAGCATATCCGCAAGACGAACCGATACCAAACAGACGTGACCGATAAGGAATGGGGTGTGATCGCACCTCATTTGCCAGCGGCGAATAGCACGGGTCGACCACGGGCTTCGCCAATGCGCGAGATCATCAACGGCATCTTCTATGTGATGCGGTCTGGCTGTCCGTGGCGTCTGCTGCCGAGCGATTTGCCGCCGTGGAGCACCATCTATCGCTGGTTTGCCCAGTTCCGCGACGAGGGTCTCTTCGAGAAGATCAATCACGCTCTGGTCATGCTCGATCGCGAACAGATCGGACGACGAGCTAGTCCTACGGGTGCGATGATCAACTCCCAGAGCGTCAAAACGACCGAGGCTGGCGGGCCACGCGGCTACGATGCAGGGAAAAGACCAACGGGCGCAAGCGTCATGCATTGGTTCATACGGATGGCCAGGTATCGTGCTCGAACCACATCCACAAGCATCCAAGATCGCGATGGTGGCGGACCGCTTGTGCGCGCCTCGCGCCGCATCTTCCCGTTCATACAGCGGGTCTTCGCCGACAGCGGGTATGCGGTGACAAGGTCGCCAAGGCTACTTTGATTGCCGTCGAGATCGTGCGTAAGAACCCCGATCAGGTCGGCTTCGCCGTTCAGCCGCGGCGTTGGGTCGTCGAGCGGTTCTTCGCCTGGATCGGGCGCGATCGGCGCCTGGCAAAGGACTTCGAGGCTACCATCAACTCGGCGCGCGCATTCCTCTACGCCGCATCCGTCATGCTTCTCGTCCGCCGCATCGCTCGCGCCTCATGACTTTCGAAACCAACTCTAAGTGATTACAAAATTTCAGAGATGCCAAACTGGCCTGCACCCGGTTCCGAAGACACCGAGTTAGGTGTTTTGATGGAACCGGAGGTGGGTCATGGAGAGGCGGAAGTTTACGCGAGAGTTCAAGCTTGAGGCGGTGCGGCTGATCAAGGAGCGTGGCGTCTCGTTTGCGCAGGCGTCGCAAGACCTGAGCGTTCACGAGTCGCAACTGCGTAGCTGGGTGAAGGCATTTGCGGAGGACCCGCAATATGCCTTTCCCGGGTCAGGGGCAGATGAAGCCCGAACAGGCCGAGATCGCGCGTCTCAAGCGCGAGGTCACCAAGCTGAAGGCCGAACGAGACATCCTAAAAAAAGCCGCGGCCTACTTCGCGAAGGAATCGACGTGAAGTTCGGTTTTATTGCGAAGCACCGGGGGATCTGGCCGGCGGACTGGTTGTGCGGGGCGCTCGGTGTCTCGCGGGGCGGCTTCTATGCCTGGCTGACACGACCGCGCAGTCAGCGCAGCCGGAGCGATGAAGAGCTCGGTGCGAAGGTTCGCAGCCAGCTTCCTCGCCAGCGACCGGACCTATGGCGCCAGGCGGGTGTGGCACGATCTGCTCGCTGAGGGGGTGTCATGCGGGCTGCATCGGATCAAGCGATTGATGCGATTACAGGCTCTCAAAGCGCGTCCGCGCCGGCGTCGCCTACCGCCCGACCTGGGTGAACGGCAGGCTGCCGCCGTCGCTCCCAACGTGCTCGACCGCAGCTTCGAAGCGCCCGCTCCCAACCGCAAATGGATTGCCGACTTCACCTATGTCTGGACGGCGGAGGGCTGGCTCTATGTGGCCGCTGTGATCGATCTGTTCTCTCGCCGCGTGGTCGGCTGGTCGATGAGTGCTGCAATGACGGCCCAGCTCGTCACTGACGCGCTGGTAATGGCGATCTGGCGACGGGGTAAGCCTGACGCGCTGCTGCACCATTCCGATCGCGGCAGCCAATACACCAGCGAGCAGTTCCAGCGGCTGATGACCGACCATGGCGTCGTCTGCTCGATGAGCCGTTCAGGCAACGTCTGGGACAATGCGGCGATGGAGAGCTTCTTCTCCTCGCTCAAGACCGAAAGAACAGCGCGCAAAATGTACCGATCGCGGGATGAGGCCAAGGCCGACGTGTTCGACTACATCGAGCGCTTCTACAATCCGAAACGTCGGCACTCGACGATCGGCTATATGAGCCCTATGGAGTTCGAGAGGCAGGCCGGATTAGCTTAGGCGGGTGTCAACCGAACCGGGTGCAGGCCAAACGTCTTTCAAACGACCTGCGTGAATTTTACGACGACGAAGTATTTTGCGGTTGGGTTATGGCGCGTATCGGTTCGTCAGGGGGCTGGCAGGTACAATATCACTAAACGGAACTTCATATAAATGGGTTGGATTCAGAAAATCTTGCGATTGCGACTGCTTTAATCGCTGCAGCTAGTGCGATTGTAGGCGGATCGGGTGCAGCCACTGCTAAGTTCATTTTTGATTTTTATCTTTCAGAGCGAATTAAACGGCGGTGGCGAACAATGGATACCAAACGCCAATATTCGGCTCAAATAATTCGAGCTGCTGATGAGTTAAGCAGGACGCCTTAGCAATTTAAAACGGCATTTAGCGGATGGGAAGGCAATAATCTCGCTTAGGGCAATCGAGGAAGACGAAGAGATGCCTATGGTGCCGTTCCGGCGCTATTATTTTCGAGTACGCTATATTTGTTTTCGCGTTTGATTGC
>CAWBLD010000002.1:0-124307 GCA_963789455.1 uncultured Alphaproteobacteria bacterium
CGTCAAGCGGTCGACCTTGTAGACTACGACCACATCGATTTTGCCGTCGCCCACGTCTGTCAGCAACCGTTGGAATGCCGGCCGCTCGATTGTCCCGCCCGAAAAGCCTCCATCGTCATACATTTCAGGGAGAAGGCCCAACCCTCATGCTTCTGGCTCGCAATGAAGGCCTCGCATGCCTCGCGTTGAGCATCGAGAGAGTTGAAGTCCTGCTCCAAACCCTCCTCGCTGCTCTTACGGGTATAGATCGCGCAACGAAGGCGCATTTGGCCACGACCGGCGACAGTTGAGATGGTTAGCGTTAGCCATTGACGTGTTCTCCCTCGCTAATCGCTTCGCTCGTGTTAAATTCGGATTCGAGCCCAGCTACCTCACTGTTATTCAATCCGAAGAAGCGAGGGGCCGGACCAATGTGCACCGGTGATGACGTCTGCGCAATTTTGCTGAGCGAGGAATAGGTTTTCCCAGCATATTCGAAGCCATTGTCCGTCACGACGACCGTGTGTGTCCTCCCCGCGCCATTCCCGCACCAGCCGGGCCCCCGGCCTGACGCGTGGACCTGGATCAGGAGCAATGCTCCCGTTGTTTCAATACCTTGGTCAACGCTACGAATTTCCGTTGAGTCGCTTTACTGAGGCCGCCATGGGCAAGTTCCTGCATGCGATAGGCGATGGTGCGCACAAGCAAATCACGGCTCAGCCTCGGCGGGTGACTTCGATACAGGCTTCGCCATTGGATACGGAGTTGCTGTGCGGTCAGACGTCAGCGCTGCGATTTTTTGCGTTAACTCTGGTCGAGACGTCCCGTTGACCCTTCGATCAGTCCTCGAATGTGAGGAAACGGATTGATCGGACGATGCAGGTGTCGGCTCCATTTGGACCTCCGATGAGGGTGCGCATCGCTCGCGCCCCCACCGCCTCAAGCCCGGGATAAAGCCGGGCTGCGGGGGTCGCATAGAGGTCTCAAGGTCTGCCTAAACCGCATGCACGCTCTTCCTGCCCAAGAAGTCCAGTCGAAAGTTCGCATCGTGGAGCCATTTATACGAAGCCGCACGGTCCATAATCGACCGGTTGGAGTCGAGACTTGGACCGTATATTCGGTTCGAAACTCTCTCGCTCCGCCACCATCCCCGCCGCGAATGGCCTGAGTCGTGATTTTGCTGCGCGAAAACGCGAGAAATTTGCTGCATCTTGAGACTGACCTCTGCACCTTGGAACGCGGCAAGCTCCCAAATCCGTTCTCTAAAGCGCCGCTTTCTCTGGAGCTCTGTATTTCACTTGGAGATACGGTTTCGAGACACCCTTTAAAACAGGTGTTTTTCGAAGCGTCGGCTGACGTCGAGTTCGAAATCAACTCGCTCGACCGAGGTGGACATCGTTCGTTACGATCACGGATTGCGAATTTTCCCTGAACGCGAAACTGCGAATGGGCCTTTCGGGTGTCGGGAGCTATGCGATTCAAGCGCGCAATCTGGTTGCGTTTGGATGAAGCCGTTCCTCGCTGCGCTTGTCGATCAGCGTCACCATGTCCGCCATGTTCAACGTCGTATCAGTGAGACCAGCCGCGACCGCAGCTTAGGGTCAAGTAGAAAGTTCAGTGAATTATTCGGAGGCGCGGCCCCTGCTTTTGAGGGCCGGTCCCACCATACATTTCCGAATTCCTCACTGTATATGCGCAATAGACCGGTCAGGCTTCTAGCCGACCCTGGCCGCAGACGAGGGCATATCGCGGACCGTCTTCATCATCCCGACGCGTAACCGTGATCGGCCTCTTCAGCCCTAGATCCGCGATGTTTGAGACGATTTCCTTGAATATCTTCTTGTTGCGAACGCGGGGGTTGATCACGGTGATGCGCTCAATGGGGATCAACTCAATCGCATCAGCATCTGGCGAATTCATCATGCGACCTCCAAAAGCTCGGCCCGTGCTGCCAAGCCAAAAAGGGTTTCAAGGCTTTCGAACCGATAAGCATCAAGTGAAATTCCATTGTCTTGCGCGAGCCGCAGGCGGGGCGCTGTCATGTCAATACGCGGGAGGAGGTAATAGTCGAGAGCGTTCTGATTTGGCTCGTCCATGCGGACTGCGACCGTGATGTCCGGCCACAAGCCGACGTCAAAACGGACGTGCCATCGGAGCGAGCCTGCAGGGGTCGTCCGACACCTCACCACCACGATGGATGTCGTGAATTCGCCATTGACGGTCAGAAGATCGGTTGCGGGATCCTGTTTAACGGAGCCTCCCACTTGTTCGATTCCTGCGATTACGTCGGTGACGATGTGCGGGTACATATGACGAAGCGCCCGATTGATCTCGATGTAGCGGTAGTCGCGATCCGGCGTGAAGCCGACCAATGCGTAGGCGCGGAGCAAGCTTCCGAAACGGCTTTGATAGGCGCTGCTAGACGGCAGACGCTCTGTCTCGTCGATGACCAAGCCGGAAAGATATCCGTGGTCCTGCAACAGTTGCTGTAGCGCCGCGATCATCTCCTCGTTCGAGAGCTTGTGGGATCGCTCCCGGATGATCGCCTGGGCAGCCTCGAACAACGATCGGTCCACAATGGGCTCAAAAGCTCCCTCAGCGCGAATCCACATGTTGGGGCTGTTACGGACTCGCTTTCTCTTCAGCTTGAACGATCCGCGGTTCCAGACATTGTTTCCGATATACTTTTCGTTGATCAGAACCTGATGAACCGTGCCGCGGGTCCACGGCCGGCCAAGATCCGTTGTAATCCCGCGCCCGTTAAGAATGCTGGCTATGTCGCGCTCGAATTTTCCTTCCTTCACAAACGACCGATAAATCCAACAGACGGTGTCAATCTCTTCTGGAAGGCCGGGGACCAGCACGACGCGGTCAGTTTGAATGCTCTTGTGCTCACCTCTCGAGAGTTCGCCTTTGGCAATACCTGCTTGGTCAATAAGCCTACGGCGCAAGCCATATCCTGGAGGGCCGCCTTGGCGGTAGCCAAGCTCGATCAGGCGGCACTGTCCGGTGAATACCTTGACGGAAAGCTCGCGACTGTATTCGCCGGCCATCGCGCGCTTGACGCCCTTGACGATGGTGGAGACCGGGCTGCCGTCATTCTCGAACTGTTCGGCGCAATACTGAACGCTGATGCCGGCGCGCTCGGCAGATGTATTCGTAATAGGCGCTTTCGTCTGCGTCCTGAAATCGTCCCCAGCGGCTGACGTCGTAAACCAGAATGATCGTAAAATCGGCCTTTTCGGCTTGGACGTCTTCGATCAACTGTTTCAAGCGCATCGCGACCGTCAAGGCTAAGCCCACTCTTTCCCTCGTCAGCGTAGGTGCGAACAATCTCGATGCCGCGTTGAGCAGCATAATGTTGCGAAGCCTCGCCTTGATTCTCCGTTGAATATTGCTGGTGCTCAGTGGACATGCGGACATACTGCGCAGCACGAACCGGCTTATCGCTGATCTCGCCGCTTTGGCCCGCACCAAACACTTGTCCCACTACTGACGATCCCGATGCTTCGAGCCGCTGGCCGAGCGTTAAAGCGACATTCATGCTCAACGCAAACGGTTGAACACCGATCGTCACCTTCCCATCAATTCCGTACGCAATCCCACTATAACTGCGGAGGGTCGGCAGAATGTTGCCGAAAAAGGGCATAGTTTTTCCAAATGGCGAGAATCTTGGAACGTACCCTGTGGCCGTCGCCTATGCTTTGAAAAGTGCGTTGGGCTCCACCCATCAGGCCGTCAAACCCATCAGGCGATGGATGGTGCAGGGGAGCGGACGGTCAAGATTGGCTTGCTGGGATCAGTGGCCCCAGCGGTCAACATCTGGTCGATCTGATCCGGCATTCCGACGATGTGCTGGCGGTCTTGTTGATCCTAGCCGGACGTCAGCAAATCGCGGCCGCTCAAAAGCTGCTCGATGTCAGAAACAAGCTCGCGGAAACGATCGAGCAAATCGACACTTTGATGGGAGAGGGCAATCGCACCCAATGATCTCGCCGCGCACTCATACAGTGGATTGAGCGGGCGGTCGTTGTCCAAAGGGCGGACTTCCGCATTGCGGCGCCAACAGTATCGGAAACACGTCTGATGTTCAGGCTTGCTTTCTACGAGGGCGAGCCGATACTGAAATCGTGGCGTTCATTGCGGGCGCTCCACCAGAATAGGTGGCAGTCATGGCTCAACGGAAAAAGCGAGTGGCAGCACGTAAAGGAAAGCCTGCGACGCGCGGTAAGGCGCGCAAGCCTGCCAGATCCGTGCGAGGGAAGGCAGCGAAACGCACCAGTGCCAAGGCGACGCCAAGAAAACGGATGACCAAGGCTAAGTCGAAGCGCACAACGGTCAAGAAGTTGGTTCCGACAGTCGAGACTGTCATCGTGGATATGATTGAGGAGCCGGTTCCAGGCGTTGTGGTCGTCACCGAGTTTGAGGCGACGGGTATACGTGAACCGAAGTCAAACCCCGATCAGCCCGGGGAAAGCCCGGGTGCCGCACCTCCGAAATCAGAAGAACGATAGAGCGCGCCGACGGGTTCCTGTCGCGCCTATGTGTACCGAACCTCATCCGGCGACGAATTAGGCATTGGCCGGTAAAATTCCCTGTTCTTGCGCCAAGCTTCCCTGTTATGCCGAAATCGGTCCCTGTTATTTTTTGCAAGGTGTCTCGCCAAAAACCCCTATGAATGCTGCGTTTAATGATGATGTCGTCGGCATTTTAGGCTTGGTTTTAGGTTTTTCCCTGTATTTTTCCCTGTTATTCTAAAATTGCCCCGGAGACGGGTTCGAATCCGACTGCTTCCACCGCCAGCTCCTCGCACAAGGCCTTGAAGTAGCCTATCTTTCTACCATAGCCGTATCCCTGCCCTAGCAGGATCGCGTGCATGCGCCACTTCGCCTCGTTCAGCTATCCCTTCGACAAACGGCGAGTGTCTGGCTGATTTGGAAAATGCGGTGATGGTCTCGCCGCTTGAGGACACAGCTGTACCTGTCCGGGATCAGCGCCTGAGAGACAGATTTAACGGCTTGAGGAACGGAGGATTTCTGGCTCATCGTAACCATCAAGGAGTGGAGATGAGACAGAAATCCGTGCACCCTGAATCGCCGTCTGAGCGGATCGTGAAAAACATGCGCCGGGCCACCCGCAAACGCCATTCATCCGAAGAGTAGATACGCATCGTTCTGGACGGCCTGCGCGGCGAATCCAGCATCGCCGAGCTGTGCCGCCATGAAGGCATTGCCGAGAGCCTTTATTACGCGTGGTTCAAGGAGTTCCTGGAGGCCGGCAAACCACCAGCACCGGAGGTTTTCGTCGCCCGTGAAGAACGTCCTTTTCAGCTAAATCTGAGCTGCGCAGGGCCAACGATTGCGGTCAGGATTTGGGACAACAAAAGCCTCAGCCACCTGAGCAGGAGGCGGAAGTTGTATCCGACGGCGGCGAGCACGGCGTTGATGGCATCGCCGCTAGAATGGGCGAGATAATTGCGGCCCATGCGGTGGTCGTCCTTGAGGTGGCCGATAACGGGTTCGACGGCTGCGCGCCTTCTCATGTCGCGTTTGATCTGCGGGCTGATGCGGCGCTTCTGGCCGGCGGTGTAGACCTTGAACTGATATTCGGGCGACGCGTTGTGGCCACGGTATCCGGCGTCGGCGATGATGCGATCGAGCGTGTTGCCGATGATCGCCTGCATGGCGGGGATGACGGTAGCGAGCGTGTGGCCGTCATATGGGTTGCCGGGCAGCGCCGCGACGTGGGCGACGAACTGGCCGCCGCGCGAGTGCCGCAGGGGCGTCGCCACGCTCACCTTCACGCCGAACTCATAGGGCTTGTGTGCCTTTCCCTTACCGATGCATTCCACCTCGGGTGCGTGCAGGCTGTAAATCTTGCGGCCGCGCTGGTGACGATCCTGCGCCAGCACGCGCTCGGCCAGATACAGCGGCCGCACCAAGGTCTCCCTTAAGTCCTCGTTGCCAACCGTCTTGCGCCGAATGTCGCGGATGACGCGGCCGAGATAGGTCTTGAGCTTTCTCAGGCTGCGATTAGCGCGCTTGAACTGCTTGGCATGGGCATAGCGTTGGTGCTTGATCAGCGCGAACTTTCCGACCCGCCGGTAGGATTGGCGCAGCTCTACCCCGAGCTCCTGGGCCAGCCGCACCAACCGCTCGCGCGCCCGGTTCAACAGCTTGGCGTCGGTCGGGAACATCACCGCCTTGGGCTGAACCGTGGTGTCGACAATAACGCGGGCTAAATCGGCCGGCTTCATCGCCTCGGTGCGACTGGCGACCGCCAGGCTCTCCTGCAAGAGCGCCAGGAGCTTCTCCTCGCCCATGCGCTGGCGCCAGCGTGTCAGCGAGGATCGGTCAAACACCAGCCGGTGCTGGAAGAACTCTTCGCCGCAGAAGTATTGGTAATACGGGTTCTCGACCCAGTGCTCGCACAACGCCTCGTCGGAGAGGTTCTGCATGTGCTTGAGGATGGCAAGCCCAGCCATCAGCCGCGTCGGCAGCGGCGGATGACCCGGCTTGTCCGTGTAGACCGCGCCAAACTTCTCCTCCAGGAAGCGCCAGTCGATCGCTCGCGCCAGCCTCACCAGCGCGTGCTGCAGATCGATGATCTGATCCAGAGTAAGCGGTGTTTTCAGGCCACGCGCTTGAGTGCCGGGGCGGCAGGATAGGCCCATGGCAGCAGGTCATCGATCTGGCTGTTGGGATGGCCGTTGACGATCTTGGTGATGACGTCGGCGATGTAGGTCAGCGGTTCGACACCGCAGAGCTTGCAGGTTTCGATCAGCGAGGCGATGACGGCCCAGTGCTCGCCACCGCCGTCGGAGCCGGCGAATAGCGCGTTCTTGCGGTTTAGCGCAATCGGTCGGATCGAGCGTTCGACAACGTTGCTGTCGATCTCGATGCGGCCGTCGTCGAGGAAGCGAGTGAGGCCGTCCCAGCGCGACAGGGCGTAGCGGATCGCTTCGGCGAGCTTCGTCTTCTGACTGATCAGACCGAGCTTGGTGCGAAGCCAGGGTTCAAGGTCGTCGATGACCGGCCGGCTCTTCTCTTGCCGAAGATCGCGCCGCTCATCGGCACTGCGGCCACGGATCTCACTCTCAACGGCATAGAGCTTGGCGATGCGTTCGAGCACTTCGCTGGCGATCGGCGCGGGGCCGGCCGCGGCGAGCTCGAAGAAGCGGCGGCGTACATGGGCCCAGCAGAAGGCAAGTTGAACGTCGCCACGCTCGGCGAGCACGCGATAGCCACCATAGCCATCCACCTGCAGGATGCCCTTGAAGCCAGCCAGATGCGTGATCGGCCGTTCGGCCTTGCGATCAGGCGCATAGACATAGGCCACGCCTGGCGGATCGGCGCCGCCCCACGGCCGGTCGTCGCGGGCGTAAGCCCAGAGCTGGCCAGTCTTGGTGCGGCCACGCCCCGGATCGAGCACTGGGGCCGTGGTCTCGTCAGCGAACAGCTTGGTCGAACCCTTGAGCCGCATGAGGAGGCGTTCCTGCACCGGCCGCAGCAGCCAGGCGGCGCGTCCAACCCAGTCCGCCAAAGTCGAGCGATCCAACGAGATGCCCTGCCGGGCGTAGATTTGGGCCTGTCGA
The DNA here is from genome assembly GCA_963789455.1 of uncultured Alphaproteobacteria bacterium. GTDB lineage: Bacteria > Pseudomonadota > Alphaproteobacteria > Rhizobiales > Xanthobacteraceae > Pseudolabrys. The sequence continues at coordinate 7,574 of CAWBLD010000002.1, forward strand.
TAGAGCGGCAGGTGATCGGCATATTTGGAGACGAGAACCTGGGCTACTGTCGCCTCGGTCGGCAGCCCTCCCTCGATCAGCCGCGCCGGCGCGGGGGCTTGCACCACCACCTCTTCGCAGGCCCGACAGGCATACTTGGGCCGGCGCACGACCAGCACGCGCAGCTGCGCTGGGATGATGTCGAGCCGTTCGCTGCGATCCTCGCCGATCCGGTGCAGTGCGTTGCGGCAGCACGGACAGCTGTGATCCTCGATGTCGACTACCATTTCGATGCGCGGCAGATGCGCCGGAAGCGATCCAAGAATTCATGCGGCGCTTTGCGGCACGCTTGGCTCGCTCAGCCGGGGCTGCTGCTTCGCCTTCGGCCTCGCTGCTCGCGGCCACCTGCTCGACCTCTTCGAGGCCGAGCAGCAGTTGATCCTCCGGCAGTGTCTCGGCCCGTCGGCCGAAGCGATGGCGTTGCAGCTCCTTGATGATCTGTTCCAGCCGCTCTGCGCGCGCACGTTCCGCCAGCAGCATCGCCTTCAGCGTGCCGAGATCATCAGGAAGCGTGTCCGCCATCACCGTCATGGCAGGATTAAATCACAGGCTGTCGTGCTTTGCGAGTTTTTCGAGCAGAATAATTCACTCTGTCGCAGATCAACTCGGCTGCGCTGGCGCCGCTGTCTCTCGCGCGCTGTGGACCCGACGCCAGTCGAGCCCTTCCAACAGCGCCGAGAGCTGCGCCGCCGTCAGATGCATGACGCCGTCCTGCATATTCGGCCAGCGGAACGCACCATCCTCGAGCCGCTTGGCAAACAGGCACATGCCCGTTCCATCCCAGAAGATCAGCTTCACCCGGTCCGCTCGCTTGGCGCGGAACACATAGACGGCCCCCGAGAATGGATCGGCCGACATCGCCTCGCGCACCAATGCCGCCAGGCCCTCGGCGCCCTTGCGGAAGTCGACCGGCTTGGTCGCCACCATCACCCGGACCGCACCCGTTGGACCAATCACGTCTCGGCCTTCAGCGCGTGGATCACCGCCGCGACCGTCTTGGCCTCAGCACCGCGGCCGACGCGAACCGTAACGCCGTCGATCTCCAGTTCGATGATCCCAGGGACGCCGTCAGCTCTGCGCGCCCGCTTGCGTGTCCGGCCGCAACCTGCGGGCGCCGCAGGCATATCCACGACCGCCGGTACAAATGCCCGAGTACCTTCGCCGCCGGTCGCCTCCAGTGGCTGCCGGGCTTGCCGGCGCCAACCGAACAACTGCTGCGGCGTGAGCCCATGCCGACGGGCAACTTCCGAAACCACTGCACCCGGAGCAAGCGTCTCTTCAATGATACTGGCCTTGTCATCCTTCGAGAACCGACGCCGACGGCCAGTTCCCGTGATCACCTCCAGCCGCCGCACTGCCTCCGGCTTAAGCGTATGGTCAAACGTAGACACAAGCCGATCTCCAAATCAGGGATCGTCACACTCGCCGATCAACATGCGCAGCAAAAGGTGGGGTTGAAACGGCGCCTACGATCCAGACGCGAGCGGAACAGATCCTGCTCGCCAGTCTCCCGTCGCTCCTTTGGCTGCATGGCCAATCCCTCCGCTCGACCCGGGTCGAGAGCAGAGAATCACAGCTTCAAATTCGAGGGAATCGCCAAACCGAATTTGCAAGGAAACCAGCCGCCACACCCCACAAGCTGGCAAATTCGATTACTTCATCACGCCAAATCAATCAGCCCACTCAATGGCATGGGAATTCTTCACGGCCGACGTTTTCGTGCCGGCATTCTCCGCGTGGCCGGCTACGCGCCGACCGGCTCCGCCGACCACGCTAGCGCAACCGCCAGCTCTAAACTAACATTCCACCTGGGCCACTCAATAAAGGCTGGTCACCAGCGATGGCGCGCTCGCGACCACGAATATGGTGCTGATCCCGCGCACTTTGGCGGTGACGAAGGCGCTGAGCATACAAAAAGGCCTAACACTCTGGCTGTGCCGCTCAACAAAGGCTGATTACTTTAATAGCCGGTCACTTTGCCATCAATTTTCGACTTGGCCACAATCGCTTCAGTTTCGAACTGATTGCCGCAATTTTTGCAGGACCAAAACCTGATAACAAGCTGTTCTTCGCCAAAATTTTCCGAAAACTCGGGGGCCAAAAGTGAATTACCACACTTGTCGCAAATAATTTTGCGACCGGGGACACTGAGAGTGGCAGCCGTCGTCATCGTGGCTTCCCTGTTCTCAATGATTTCTTCACCTATCAAGTCGGGATGAACACTAAATTAGTAAAGCGGCGATCTCTGTTAGTCCAGGTAAAAGTGGGGTTTGCCAATCACAATTGACCTAACCAGGTGTTTTTTACAAAGCACTGGAAGAATATGGTTCGAAAAGGCGTTGATTGTGCCAGAGCTTAAACGCGAATCAGATCTACTTTAAGTCGTTTGACCATCCGGACCTGAGATCTCGAGGGGGCCAACCTAAGTGCTCGAGTTTTCGAGATCAAATCCGGCGCAATACGCTAACGAAAATTGTCTGAAAAGGAATATTAATGTCGGCCTTGCCCGTGCGTAGCCTGAAATTTGCACCTAAGATGTTTTCATATGCCGTATTCGGGAGACATTCGATACGGGCGTCGAGTTCTGCGGGCCATTGCCGTCCGCCGCGGCTTAACGGGGCAAAATGCCGCCCGATCGCGATAACAAGTTGTTGGCGTTTTAAGGTTCGCGTGAAGGCGATCACATGGTTGGCGTGCCGCCCGGTGACCGGTAGCGGTTCATAAATTCCGCGCCGGAAGACTTCTGCAAATTCGTGTCGCAGCTTTAACAGGCTTCGCAATAAAGCAAGCTTGATACGACCATCGCGCCAATTTTGCGCAAGTTCGGACCAATTCGGCAGGTCAATTGTTGCAAGCCGCCGGCGCGTGTCAAAATCGACGGCGCGCCGGTTATCGGGATCGACCAGGGATAGGTCCCAGAATTCGGTTCCCTGATAGAAATCGGGAACCCCTGGCAAAAGCGCTTTCAGGGCAAGTTGCGAAATGGAGTTCAACGCGCCGAGCAGGGTCGTGCGCGCCGCCAGTTGGCCGAACGAAGCGAGGAATCCTGCCGATACGGTTGGATCGAGTAGGTCGCGGACATAGTTCAGAAGCGCTGTTTCGTATTGCCAGTTCGGGTTGGTCCAGCTCGTTTCCTGTTTGCCTTCGCGCGCGGCTTTGAGCGCGTAGGCTTGCATACGGCTGACGAACTCGCCATCGATTGCGTCCGGCCACGCGCCGACCAGCGCCTGATAGATCATGTATTCATGCGCCATACTCGGTCGGCGCTGTCCGTCAATGTGGTGCACGAGCGCCGCATTTCTGCTGTGCCAGTCCTTCACGGCGGCATGCCAGTCGTCTGCGATTTCGGAGAGCGCCAGGATTCGCGCGCGCGCATCTTCGCCGCGCTTTGTGTCGTGGGTGGCGGTGGCGGTGAGGCCGTGGGGAGCCGTCTCCGCCCGCTTTTTCTGGAGTTCATGGAACGCGGGTAGCGACAATGCAGAGGCGGCCGGATCGCCGCCCACCTCGTTGAGCGCCAGCAACCGGTGGTGACGATAGAAGGTCGTGTCCTCCAGCGCTTTGGCCATCAAAGGGCCGGTGAATTGCTGGAGTTTGAGCGCAAAATTACGTACGCGCGGCGCGCTGTAGCTGGTGTTTTCGGCGATATCGAGCGTGACTGCGTCGTGAAGAAAATCGAAGATCTCGGGATCTGGCCCCGGCCAGCGTGCTCGCGCCCGCGCGATCGTGTCGTCGATTGTCTTGCGATCTTTCGACGAAACACCACCGGCAGTCACGTACGTGCGATAGACGGGAAATTCGAGCACATAGAGTTGCAAGGCCGCACGCAGACGATCGATAGTGAAGTCGCGTGTGCTGAAATGGCCGGCAGCGATGCGGGCGAGGGCGCGGTTGAGCACGGTAAACTCGCTCGCTAGCATGCTGTCGATGACACGAATCTTGGCAGCGTCTAGCATGCCAGGCAAATCGGCGTGCTCGCCGGTAAAATCGCGCCAAGTCCGCTCTAGTGGAGCTAGACCGCTTTCGTCGATAAGCACACGCGAGATGATATTGAGCCATTCATAGCCCGTAGTTCCGGCGACGCCGGGAAAACGCGGCATCGCCTCATCTTCGGCGAGGATCTTCTCGACAATCACGTAGAACGAATCGCGCCGATGCCCCTGGCGGGGAAGCTTGCGGATGAGTTGTTGCAGCCGTCTGGTGTATTGCGCCGGATCCCGCAGACCATCGATATGATCGAGCCGCAGTCCTTGCAGCTGGTCGTCGGCGATCAGGCGCGCCACTAGAGGGTGGATCGCGCGGAAGGTGGCTGGGTGCTCTACCCGAAGGCCAGCGAGATCATTGATGTCAAAAAATCGCCGGTAGTTCACTGCCGAGACGGCCACCCGCCAATAAGCAAGACGATAGTTCTGACGCTCGAGCAGCCGGTGCAGAGCGGCGTTGCCGCCGGCACTTTCGCTGCGATAGGCGGAAAGCCCGCGCTCGATGACTTGCGCCGCGTGCTCGATCTGCGCCAGCCGCTGCTTGAGCGCGGGCGCCTCGCGGTAGGTGGGCGCACGAGGATCGCGAAAGTCATCCGCAAGGTCGAGCAATTGTCGGCCGGTGGGCTCGTCGCCAGCGCCGGCCGCCGCCACTATCGTGCGCAGCATCTCGGCATAACGCCGTGGATTGATCGGCAGTTTGTGATCGAAATACCAGACCGCGAAACTGCCGGCGGCCGCATCGTATCGCAGTTCGAGCTCGCCGTTTTGCAGCGTGTCGCCATAGGAGCGGCCCAGGATTGGCAATAATACGCCGGGATGCCGGCGATGCGGCAGCGCGTTCCAGTCTATGTCGAAGGCAAGGGCGTAAGGTGACTTGGGGCCCCATTCGAGTACGTCGAGCCACCAGGCATTATCGGCATGGCCGACGCCCATGTGATTGGGTACGAAGTCGAGGATAAGCCCGAGGCCGTGTTGCTTGAGAACGCCGCTTAATCGCATGAAAGCCGCTTCGCCACCGAGCTCGGGGTTGAGGCTATCGTGATCAACGATGTCGTAGCCGTGCGTGCTGCCGGGGCGGGCTTTCAAAAATGGCGAGGCATAAAGATGCGTGATACCGAGGTCTTTGAGGTAAGGCGCGAGCATTGCGGCGTCGTCGAAGCCGAAGCTCTTGGAGAGTTGCAATCGGTAGGTCGCGAGCGGGACGACGGGTGGCATCAACTCAGCCTCCGATCGCGGCGTAGACGGACCAGGGCGGCAACTCGCGCGATGGCTTTTCGCCCCAGACCGGCTCTCCCCATGATTCTTCGGGGCAGGCTTTCGCGCCGTCCGACAAGTTTGCCAATAGTAACAAGTTACGCTTGCCGGCGGGCCAGCGCGCGCTCAGGACGCCTGTGTTGAGATGCACCAAGCCTTCTTCAGTCATCGCGGGCAGCAGCGGCACGATCCAGCGCCGCCGCGCAGCCAATAGCGAGCGCGTGAGTGCGAGGTGTTTGGCATGCGCGGGTCTTGCGCGCGCACCCCAGTCAAGCCTGGCAGCAGCGCGGGTCTTGGCTGACAGCGGATCGGGGATATCGGCGTCCGACATGGCGTAGGCGTCGGCAAACTCCTTTTTGCGCCCGTTGCGTACCGCGTCGGCCAGATCGCCCGTGAAGTCACAAAAGAACGGAAATGGCTCGATTGCTGCCCATTCGTCGCCCATGAACATCAATGGTGGCGAGGGCTGCAACAACAACACGGTCAAAGCAGCTGCGAGCGCTTCTGGCTTCACCAGTACCGACAAACGCTCCCCCTTGGGCCGGTTGCCGATTTGATCGTGGTTTTGGATGAAATTCACGAAGGCGGCGCGCGGCAGATGCCGGCTTAACTCGCCGCGCGGCTGGCCATTGCGGTGCCGCGACGGCTCGCCCTGGTAGGCGAAGCCATGCGCGAGCGTGCGCGCGACATGAGCCGCAGCATCGTGATAGTCGCGATAGTAACCGGCGCACTCGCCAGTCAGGAACACATGCCAGGCGTGATGGTAATCATCGTTCCATTGCGCCCGGTATCCACCGGTCGGTGGGTCGACCGTCGGATCGAGCATGCTGGCGCGATTGTCATCATTTTCCAGGACAAGATGAATGTGCCGATGAGTCCGTGCGGCAAGCGCCCCTACGGTGCGGCTGATTTCCTCCAATACCGAAGGTTCGCCCGGCTCGACGATGGCATGCACGGCATCGAGCCGCAGGCCATCAAAGCGATAGGTGTCGAGCCAATGCACCGCATTCTCGATCGCAAAGGCGCGCACTTCGGGAACGCGATAGTCGATCGCGTCGCCCCACGGCGTCGTGTGATGCGAAGTGAAGAACCGCGGCGCGTATAGCCCAAGATAATTTCCCTCAGGCCCGAAGTGATTGTAGACGACGTCGAGAAATACCATCAGGCCGTGTTGGTGCGCGGCATCGATCAGCGCCTTGAGATCTTCCGGCCGGCCGTAGGTGCTGTCGGGCGCAAATAACAGGACCCCGTCATAGCCCCAGTTCCAGCGTCCGGCGAAATCGGCAACCGGCATCAGCTCGATCGCCGTGAAACCTGCCGCGGCAACATCGCCGAGCTTTTGAATTGCGCCGCGGAATGTGCCTTCCGGCGTGAAGGTACCGATATGCAGCTCTAGTATTACCGCCTCATGCCACGGCCGGCCACGCCAGCCCGTGGCATTCCACGCGTAGTCGTGACTAATGACCTCGCTCATTCCATGAACGTCTTCCGGCTGGAATTGTGAGACGGGATCCGGTACGTCGATTTTGTCGTCGATACGGAAACCGTAGCGCGAACCCGCGCCCGCGTCGGGCCGGACGAGCGAGAACCAGCCGTCACCTAGCCGTGTCATCGCAAAACCGGTGTCATCCAGCAGCAGCTCCACCCACGCTGCCGCAGGTGCCCAGAGACGAAACGTCGTTCCTTGATCCTTGTGACAGAGCGGGCCGAAGCGGCCGCTCATGATTCACCTCCGAATACCTGGACGGAATGTGCTGACGCCCTGCATGCCGTGCCTGGTGGCAATGAGCCGGGATGGGTGGCAGACGATGTGGTATCGAGCAGGTGGCGCCAGCCGCGATTGGTCGGCCATGTTGGCAGCACGAATTCGATCGGCTCCGCAGCGGCATTAAGCGCAATGCAGAGCGGCACGCCGTCTGCTTCCACAGGGCCGAGAACGTAGGCGAGGAAGCGGCCTTCTACATTGTGCCAATCTGCCTCTTTCATCTCCGTCGCCTGCTGCGTCAACCACATAACGCCGTAGCGACCCTCATGGTCCCAGTCGTCGATCCAGCGTCGAATCGTTAGCTGCGGAAACTGACGCCGCATTGCCGCGAGCCGCCCGACCAGTTCGCTCATGTCGGTGTCCGGTTTGCCGAAACCGGACCAATCGACCCAGCCAATCTCATTGTCTTGGCAGTAGGCATTGTTGTTGCCGCCTTGACTGTTGCCGACTTCGTCGCCGGCAAGCAGCAGCGGCACACCTTGCGCCAGCATCAGGCTAGCTATCTGGGCGCGCCGCAACATGGTGCGGCGCTCGTTGATCGTCCGGTCGTCAGTCGGTCCTTCAACGCCGCAATTGATGCTGGCGTTGTCGTCGGATCCGTCGCGATTGTCCTCGCCATTCGCCGCATTGTGTTTTGCTTCATAGCTGACGAGATCCATGAGCGTAAATCCATCATGGGCGGTAACGTGATTGACGCTGGCGCGGGGATTGCGGCGCAATCGTCGATAAAAATCGGACGAACCTGTCATCCGCTGAGCCACCTCGCCGAGTTGATTGGGTTCGCCGCGCCAGAAATTGCGCATGGTACGCCGATAAGCGTCATTCCATTCCGACCAACCGCGCGGGAAGTTGCCGACCTGATAGCCGCCGGCACCAATATCCCAAGGTTCGGCGATCAGCTTTACGCCACCGAGAATCGGATCCTGGCGGACGGCCGCTAAAAATGGCGCATTCGGATCGAAGCCGGTCGGCAAACGTCCGAGGGTTGAGGCGAGATCGAAGCGGAAGCCGTTGACGTGATAAGCAGTCACCCAATAGCGAAGCGAGTCCATGACCATCTGCAACACGCGTGGATGAGTCAGATTAAGGGCATTGCCGCAGCCGGTGAAATTCTCGTAGTAGCGCGGTTCGTTCGGCGTGAGCCAATAGTAGGAAATGTTGTCGATTCCACGGAAGCTTAAAGTCGGCCCGAGATGATTGCCTTCTGCAGTATGATTATAAACAACATCAAGTATCACCTCGATGCCGGCATCGTGCAGCCGTGCAACCGTATTGCGAAATGATGTGAGGGAGTCGCTCGTCGCGTAGCGTTGTTCCGGCGCAAAAAATCCAATCGTGTTGTAGCCCCAATAGTTGCGCAAGCCGCGATCGACCAATACGCGGTCATCGACGAACGCGTGGACAGGCAACAGTTCCAGCGTGGTGACGCCTATGCGTTTGAGATGGTCGACAACGCCTGGCGCGGCAAGGCCACGATAGGTTCCGCGCCAGGCCGGCGGCACGTCATCGCGCATTTGCGTGAGACCTTTGACGTGTGCCTCGTAGATGATCGTGTCGGACCAGTTGACGCGTGGCGAGCGATCGTCCCCCCAGGTCACGGCTTCGTCGATGACGACGGCTTTCGGCATACCGCGCGCATTGTCGCGGCGATCAAACGAAAGATCAGCGCGGCGGCTGTCGACGCGATATCCAAAATGCGCGTCATTCCATGCTAAACGTCCGGCCAATTTCTTGGCGTAAGGATCGATCAGGAGTTTGTGGTGGTTAAAGCGCTGGCCCCGCTCAGGCGCGTAGGGCCCATAGACGCGGTAGCCATATTGTTGTCCGGGCGATACATCGTGGCAGTACACATGCCACACATCCTCAGTGCATTCCGGAAAAACAATGCGTTCGAGTTCGCGCCGTCCTTGGGTGTCGAACAGGCACAGCTCGACTTTCTCTGCATGGGCAGAGAACAGCGCAAAATTAACGCCGCGCCCGTCCCATGTAGCCCCAATCGGGGTTGGGTTGCCGGCCGAGATCCTCATGCTGCCAATTCTGGTATCAGGAATAGTGTCGCCAGTGGCGGCAGGTTGAGGCTAAGCTCATGGCCGCCGCTACCTGTGATGGCAACCACCACTCCACCATTGCCGACATTGCTGCCGCCGTAGATGCCGGCGTCAGTGTTGAGAATCTCGCGCCAAGGCCCCCCGAACGGCACCTTAACGCGATAGTCGCGCCGCACCTCCGGTGTGAAGTTCATGATCGTGAGGCAGCGTGCATCCGGTGCATGGCCTTTGCGCATCCAGGCGAACACGCTTCGGGCGTCATCGTCGGCGACGATCCATTCGAAGCCGGAATGTTCGCAGTCGAGTTCGTGCAAGGCCGCAAACTCGCGGTAACAACGGTTGAGATCGCGGATCAGGTTCTGCACGCCAACATGGCGAGGATCGTCCAGTAGGTGCCAGTCGAGACCGCGGTCATGGTTCCATTCCCGCTCCTGTCCGAACTCGCAACCCATGAACAAGAGCTTCTTGCCGGGATGGGCGAACATGAAGCCGTAATAAGCCCGCAGATTGGCGAAGCGCTGCCAGGCGTCACCGGGCATACGACCGAGAATTGAACGTTTGCCATGGACGACCTCATCGTGCGAGAGCGGCAACACGAAGTTTTCCGAGAATGCGTAGTGCAGGCCGAAGTTGATGCTGCCGTGGTGGTGCCGGCGATGGATCGGATCCTTGGAAATATAGTCCAGGGTATCGTTCATCCAACCCATGTTCCACTTGTAACCAAATCCGAGCCCGCCGCCGTCGACAGGACGCGATACCTGCGGCCATGCGGTCAACTCCTCGGCTATTGTGGTGGCGTCTGGGAAATGCCCATAAACCTCGGTATTGGTACGCCGCAAGAATGCGATGGCCTCAAGGTTTTCGCGCCCGCCAAACCGATTGGGAATCCAACCGCCGCTCGGCCGGCTGTAATCGAGGTACAGCATCGAGGCCACCGCATCGACGCGCAGACCATCGATACCGTAGCGGTCGAGCCAGAACAGCGCGTTGGCGATGAGAAAATTGGTTACTTCGATACGGCCGAAATTATAAATTAGCGTTCCCCAGTCGAGGTGCCGGCCTTGCAGAGGATTGGCATGCTCGTAAAGCGCCGTGCCGTCGAACAGACCGAGCGCATGAGGATCGTCAGGGAAGTGCGCCGGCACCCAGTCGACAATCACACCCAAACCGGCGCGGTGGCAGGCATCTACAAGCGCAATAAAGTCGTCCGGGCTACCGAAGCGACTGGTCGGCGCGAATAGACCGGTCGGCTGGTAGCCCCAGGAGCCATCGAAGGGATGCTCCGCCACCGGCAGGAATTCTACATGGGTAAAACCCATGTCGGCGGCGTAGCGCGGAAGCTGCTCGGCGAGATCGCGGTAGGTTAACCATTCGCCATGCTCGCCTTTGCGCCGCCACGAGCCGAGATGGACTTCATAAATCGACATCGGCGCATCGCGCGCATTGATCGCGTCGGGCGCGGGCCCGGGTTGCGGCAGCTTGCTGGCATCGATGACGACCGAGGCGGTAGCCGGCCGCAATTCCGCGCCGAACCCGACCGGATCGGACTTGAGCGGCAGCAAGGCGCCGGAGCGGCTGACGATCTCGTATTTATATTTGTCTCCGGCACGCGCGCCGGGCACGAATATTTCCCAATAGCCGTTTCCGCGCACCCGCATGGCGTGACGCCGGCCGTCCCAGAAATTGAAATCGCCGACCACACTGACCCGTTGCGCGTTCGGCGCCCAGACCACAAAAGCGACGCCGGCAACTCCCTCGAGCGCCATCGGATGGGCGCCGAGCTTGTCGTAAAGGCGCAAATGGTTGCCTTCGCCCAGCAAGTGCAAATCGAATTCCGAAAGCACCGGCGGAAAGCGGTAGGGGTCTTCCAATTCGACCTCTTTATCCCCGAAACGGGCGCGCAGGCGATATTGCTTTGTGCTCAACGAGCCGGCAAACAGCCCGGCAGGATCGATACGCTGCAACTCGAATTCTTTGTTCTCGCAGACGGCCACGACTTTGCTGGCATCGGGTAAAAAGACGCGCACAACGGTTTTGTTGTTCTCGCTGTGCGGCCCGAGATAGTCGAACGGGTTGGAATGACGGCCGGCTATGACCTCGCGGCCGGCGGGGGAAGGTTTGCTCATGGGCTAATTACCCCGCGCTGCTCGAGGATGCGTAACGTCGCCTCCAACGGTATAGGCGCCCAGGCGGGACGGTTGGTAAGTTCGTATTCAATTTCGTACATCGCCTTTTCGAGCAGGAAGTGATCGAGTAATTGCCTCGTTTCACCTTCGTCGGTCGGCCACAAGCGATTGTCACCGCCGAGCGTTTCCCGGTAGCTCTCCCAATAGGCTTCGCTCATGCGCTCAGCTAAACCGCGCAGCTGCAGCATTAATGCCGTGCGATCGTTTGGATTCAAATCGGGGACGCGCTCGATAGCCGCGCTCACCGCATAGTCGATGGACCGGACGAAGCCAGCGACGTCGCGTGCTGGTGGCGCTTTGGCGCGTCGTTCTTCGAGCGTGCGGCGCGGCTCGCCTTCGAAATCTAGAATATAGGCGTCGTCTTTGGCGATCAGGACCTGACCGAGATGGAAGTCGCCGTGATGGCGGATCTTCAAGCCGCCGAATACTGCATTTCGTTCAGATTCCAGGAATTTAACAATGGCGCCGCGATGGTCGAGCACTCGCCGCGCTAACTTTACCGCTAGCTCGGATAGGTCCCCGCGGTTGTGGCCGAGTAGCGAAAAAACAGTCTGTGCGCGTGCCAGCCCCGTTTCAGTCCAGCGCGCGATGTCGGCGGCGGCGATTGGCTCTGGCACGAATGCCGGGATGGCGTTGCTGCATGCGAAGGCAAGATGCATTTCGGCGGTGCGGCGTCCGATTTGCCGCATGCGTTGCAGCATCGTAGTGATTTCCAGCGAATCAGCGGGCGTTTCAGCCGCGGTAAGGCGCTGCTCCTCGACCAGCCGGTTGAGCCCATTGGCGGTCACGCTCCAGGCATCACCTTGGTTTTCCACGAAGGTATGCACAACCGCGAGCGCGCTGCGATTATCTCCCTCGATCAGCTCGACCGAGCCAAGCAGGCGCGGCGCGTTCTCGTAATGAGCGACGTCGGCGAGGAAACGGCCGACCTCGATTTCCGGATGAATGCCGGCGGTGATCCGCCGCAGCACCTTGACCACGTACATATTGTCGACGATCGTACTAGAGTTGGACTGCTCGCGCGCGACCGCACTAATATTCTTGATTTCCGGCAGCGGTTCGGCGGCAAATGCTTCGGTTGGGCGGAATTCGATCTGGCCCGCACCAACTCCGCCGATGGTCTCGCTGCTATGGATCTTGGCCATTAGTGCTGAAATGAATTCTGGCTCGGTGGTAGCGTCGAGTAGCACTCCCTCGCGCGATCCGCGCCGCACGGCAGCGAGCACACTGGCCGGTCCCTTGTCGATTGCGGTGTACCGCGTCCACCGGGTGGTCAGAGGAAGGAAATAGCGACTGGTGCCGTGCGCGCCGCTCACGTCGACGAAGGCGGCGAGGAAATGATCATTGCCGTGATCGATTGGCACCGCGACCGTGCAACTGGTCGTGAGATGGCGCGATGCCTTGTCGGCGAACCAACGCCGGTCGGGCATGAAGGCTGGCAGCACGTCGAATTCGAGCGTGCGTTTGGTCCAGCCCGACAGCAGGCCCTCCCAACCGGGTCCAAGCACGAGCGTTGTGATTTCGCGCGGCAGCGCTTTTTCGGGCTCGCGTTCAGCTTCTTGGCCGAGCGAAAACCAGAAGAAGCCGTAAGGTGGCAGCGTGATCAAATAGGGCAGTTCGCCGATGCGCGGAAATTTCGTGCGTCCTAGCATTTCTTGCGGTGTGCGGCCCTTCCAATCGCTCATATTGAGCTCAACCGCCTGCGCCGAGCGTGACATATTGGCGACGCATAGGATCGCGTCGTCGTCGAGTTGGCGCACATAGGCCAGCACCGCACGATTGGCAGGGCGGATGAAGGTCAGCGTTCCGCGGCCGAACACAGTCGTAGACTTCCGCACGCTAATCAGCCGCTTCATCCAGCTCAGCAATGACGACAACGAGCGCGCCTGCGCTTCCACATTGACGGCGGAATAGCCGTAGACCGGGTCCATGATGGGTGGCAGATAAAGTTGCGCCGGATCGGCACGCGAAAAGCCAGCATTGCGGTCGGGTGTCCATTGCATCGGCGTGCGCACGCCGTTGCGGTCGCCGAGATAGATATTATCGCCCATACCGATTTCGTCGCCGTAATAGATGATCGGCGTGCCGGGCATCGACATCAAGATCGAATTCATCAGCTCGATCTTGCGTCGGTCGTTGTCCATGAGCGGCGCCAGCCGCCGCCGTATGCCGAGATTGATGCGCGCGCGCTTGTCAGCAGCATAGGTCGACCACAGATAGTCGCGCTCAGCGTCGGTCACCATTTCCAGCGTCAATTCATCGTGGTTGCGCAGGAACATAGCCCATTGGCAGTTGGGCGGAATTTCCGGCGTTTGCCGCATGATGTCGGCGATCGGGAAGCGGTCTTCCTGCGCGATCGCCATGTAGATTTGCGGCATTAGCGGGAAGTGGTAGGCCATGTGGCATTCGTCGCCATCGCCAAAATACTGCTGCACGTCTTCTGGCCATTGATTAGCCTCAGCAAGCAGAACTTTGCCAGAGGCGTAATTATCGAGTTCCGCGCGCAGACGTTTGAGCACCGAGTGAGTTTCCGGCAGGTTCTCGTTGCTGGTGCCTTCGCGCTCGCAGAGATAAGGCACGGCGTCGAGCCGGAATCCGTCCACGCCGGCATCAAGCCATCGCTTCATCACCTGCAACACTGCGCGCACGACGCGCGGATTGTCGAAATTCAGGTCGGGTTGGTGCGAAAAGAAGCGGTGCCAGTAGTAGGCGCCGGCTTCCTCGTCAAAAGCCCAGTTTGATTTCTCGGTATCAGTGAAGATAATGCGGGTACCGGAATATTTCTGATCACTGTCGCTCCAGACATACCAATTGCGAGCGCTTGATCCCTTTGGACTGCGCTTAGCGCGCTTGAACCAGTCGTGTTGGTCGGAGGTGTGGTTGACCACGAGCTCCGTAATAACCCGAAGTTTGCGGCGTTTCGCCTCCTGCATGAAGCGGCGAAAATCCTTCATTGTGCCGAAGGACGGATTGATGTCGCCGTAGTCTGAAATATCATAGCCGTCGTCGCGGCCCGGGCTCGGGTAAAAAGGGAGTAGCCAGAGAGTATTCACGCCAAGATCGCGCAAGTAATCGAGCCGCTCAGTCAGCCCGACAAAATCGCCGACGCCGTCGCCATTGCTGTCCTGGAACGCCTTCACGTGCAGCTGATAGACGATCGCGTCCTTGAACCACAGACCATCGTCCTGCGCGGCGTTTTGTTCAGCATCCATGATGGGTCTAACGTTCATAAAACCTCAAGCAATACAACGGAACAGGAGGGCAGGGTCATTTTCCGGATCAATACGCAGGCGCACGCCGCCCCATTCCAGCAGGTGCCGCTCGCCGGTCACTAGGTTTTCGATAGCGCGCACCGGACGCCGGGCGGTGGCTGGGCCGATCTGCTCGGCGCCGAAATGCAGCCAGAAATCATGCGGCGTATTGGCGAGCGCAATGGCGCAGGCAACCGCGTTATCGCCCGTGATCGACTGCTTGATGAAGCCGATTACGGCACCGTCGTCGACTTGCAAAAAGCGTAGATTGGCAGTTTGCAGGAGTGCGCCGTTCTCGCGACGAATAGAATTAAGGCGCCGCAGATAGTCCTTGATGTTGCCCGGTTTATTCCAGTCGCGGGTCTTGAGCTCGTATTTCTCCGAATTGATAAATTCCTCGCGGCCGGGAATAGGCTCATGTTCTATCAACTCGAAACCGTTATAGATACCGTAGTTTGACGACAGCGTCGCCGCCAATGCGGCGCGCGCCTTGAACAACCACGGCTCTCCGGTCTGCAACTGGACGGGATTGATATCCGGCGTCGTGATGAAGAAGTTCGGCCGGTAATAGTCGCGTTCGGGATAGCCGGTGAGCTCACTGAGATAGGCTTGCAGCTCTTCTTTCTCGGTCCGCCATGTGAAATAGGTATACGACTGGCTAAAGCCAAGCTTTGCCAGTGCCTTCATAACTTTCGGCCGCGTAAAGGCCTCCGCCAGGAACAGCACGTTGGGATCGCGCGACTGCACGTCGTGAATCATCCATTCCCAGAACGGCAGCGGCTTTGTGTGCGGATTGTCGATCCGGAAGATGCGAACGCCTTGCTCGACCCAGAACATGATCACATCGCGCAAAGCTTCCCACAGCGCGATGCGGTCCGAACAATTAAAGTCCGGATTGACGATATCCTCATATTTCTTTGGAGGGTTTTCCGCAAACTTGATCGAGCCGTCCGGCCGGGTGCTAAACCATTCCGGATGTTCCTTGAGCCAAGGGTGATCGGGCGAGCACTGCACAGCGATATCGAGTGCGACCTCCATGTCGTGCTCATGACAGGCCGCGACCAGACGGCGGAAATCGGCAAGCGTGCCGAGTTCCGGATGTACGGCGTCGTGGCCGCCTTGCTCGTTGCCGATCGCATAGAAGCTGCCGGGATCGTGCGGTCCGGCTTTGATTGAATTGTTTTTACCTTTGCGGTTCGTGTGGCCAATCGGATGGATCGGTGTGAGATACAACACGTCGAAGCCCAACCCGGCTATTTCCGGCAGCCGCGCGATACAGTCGTCGAAAGTGCCGTGCTTGCCCGGTATGGGGCTCTGGCTGCGCGGGACCATTTCGTACCACGCGCCGACGCGCGCGCGTTCTCGGTCGGCGACTAGTGGCACTAAGGGGCTCTGGCTTAGGTCCGGGCGCACATCAGTCTTGGCCATTGCTTCCGCAACTTGCTCATTGAGCAATACTGAAGGATCGGCCTTGGCGGAAAAGGCCTTCAACGCCGCTTTGACCACTCGCTGCAGCGCGGGTTCGCGCGGCATCAACTCAGTCAGCAATTGATAGCCCTCGCGCGCGTCCAGCGACACATCCTGGCCGGCGTCCCGCTTTAAGCGGAATTCTTTGCGCCAAGTCGCGTAGTGATCGGTCCAAGCCTCGATCGCGAACAGGTACCACCCGGGATGCGGCGGCGTGAACTGAGCTCGCCAGCGGTCATTGGTTTCCAGCTGCATGGGTTCGCGGCGCCATTCAGCATCCGTTTCAAGGCGCCAAAGCAATCCGGCGGCAATGACGTCATGGCCTTCGCGAAAAATGTCGGCCCACACCTCGACGGGCTCGCCTGCAATGCGTTTAACTGGGTAGCGGCCGCAGTCGACGGATGGATAAATATCTTCGATCCGAAATCGGAAACCTGTCAGATTGTCCGGGGAGAAACCCCGTGTGTCACGGATGGGCGAGCATTTCATGCCAATAGCGCTACGCTCCCTGTTACTCTGGGCGACTGCTTTTTCCATAATCTTAGGATCGACCCCGCAAATAGAACCACAGGAAAGGCTGAAAGTTCCAATCTAGCAACTCAAAGCTTTCGCATAGTATCCGTGAATTCAAGAAGGCACCTGAAATGAAGGATTTCATGGTCACCGCACAGAATTGGGGGATTGAACCCGGATATTATGATGTTTCTGGCCATTGGCACGAGGCTAATCGGAGCACGATTGCGCGGCTGATCGCCGCGCTCTCCGATGGACACGAGCGGCCTTCGGGCATCGACATAGCTGCGCTGTCTTCGGATCCAATGCGCGCTTTTCAAGGCGACGGGCGGCGCTTATGGGCACTCTCTTTGCAGCTTTACGCGGTGCGCTCACGCCGCAATTGGGGGCATGGCGATTTTACCGATCTGGCGCAAATTATTGCGCTGGCGGCCGCGTGCGGTGCTGCCGGTGTCGGCTTGAATCCGCTGCATGCACTGTTTCCGGATCGGGCCGAACAGGCCAGCCCTTACGCGCCCAATAGTAGGATCTATCTCAATCCACTTTATATCGACGTCGAAGCTATTACGGAATTTTCTGGTGCGTCTACAGCCGAACTTGAAGGTGACTTGGATGCGCTGCGCGCTTGCAACATGATCGATTACACTGGCGTCGCGCGCGCCAAACTTTCCGGCTTGCGTCTGGCGTATGATCGCTTCCGCACGACCGCCAGTGCGGGGAGGCGTACTGAATTTGAAGCATATCGGGCGGAGCAGGGTGAGGTGCTGCTGCGCTTTGCATGCTTCGAATGTCTACGGCAACGCTATGGACCGAAGTCATGGAGGGAATGGCCGACGCCTTGGCGCAATCCAGCACTCGCCAATCTTGAAGAATTCCGGCAAGCGCAGATCGAAGATTGTGAATTCCACGAATTCACTCAATGGGTCGCCGACCAACAGCTGCAATCGTGCAAGGACGCTGCGCGCAAGCGCGGGCTACCGATCGGCCTCTACATCGATCTTGCGGTCGGCATCGACCCGAATGGCGCCGACGCTTGGAGCCGGCAGGATGCTGTGTTGACCAACGTCTCAGTCGGTGCGCCACCCGATCAATTCAATCCGAGTGGGCAGAACTGGGGGCTTGCGCCATTTAATCCACACACCTTGGTCGCCAAAGACTTCGCGCCGATGCGCCAACTGATACGCGTAGCGATGCGGCATGCCGGCGCTATAAGGATTGATCATGTGCTTGGACTCAAACGCGCCTTCATGATCCCAGACGGCTGCCAACCCGCAGAGGGCACATATGTCCGTTTTCCGTTCGAGCAATTGCTGCGTATCATCGCGCAGGAGAGCGATCGGTTACGGTGCATTGTGATCGGTGAAGATCTCGGCACAGTGCCTCAAGGCTTTCGTGAGACATTGGCGCGTTGGGGTTTGTGGACCTATCGCGTAATGCTGTTCGAGCGTGAGAGCGATGGCCAATTTCGTCCGCCGGAAGCCTATCCAGTCGAGGCGGTTGCATCGTTCAATACCCACGACCTACCGAGCTTTCGCGGCTGGCTGCAATCGCACGATCTGCTGGTGAAGCGGACGCTCGGCCTCAATCCGGGTGAAACCGACGAGGCTCGCGTGCGAGCGCAACAGATGCTGCGCGCGATCCTTCTCAAATGCCTCCCCGGCTATACAACGACTGACATTGCTGCGGTCGCGCGTTTCCTCGCTGCCACGCCGTCGCGGCTAGTAGTAATTTCACTCGAGGATATTCTGGGCGAGATCGAGCAAGTCAATATTCCTGGCACCACCGATCAGCATCCGAACTGGCGGCGCAAACATATGATAGCGATCGACGACTTGGAAAGTCAGGGCGAACTCGGGCGTGTCGCAAAGGTATTCTTAGATGCCGGCCGGGCCTGCCTGAACTAGCGCGAGATCTTAAGAGTTGAAATCCGGATTTCGGATTAATCGAGCGCGGACGAACGTCTCAATCTAGCGGAACCTGCCAAATGTCGTTCGCATATTCGCGGATGGTGCGATCGGACGAAAACCAAGCCATGCGCGCGGTGTTGAGGATGCTCTTGCGCCACCAATCGGCAGGCGATTGCCACAGCCGGTCGATAGAACGTTGCGCGTCCCAGTAGGCATCGAAATCGGCTGCCACCATGAAACGGTCGTAGTCAATGAGCGCCCGAACAATGGGTCTGAAGCGGTCCGGCTCGTCTGGAGAAAACTCGCCCGCGCTCAGGCTGCTTATCACCGCTGCTAGCCTTGGTGAAGCACCGATCGCGTCAGCTCCCTTGAATTGCGTCTGCTGCTTTTCCATCACCTCGCCGGCCGTCATGCCGAAGATGACGATATTGTCGTCACCGACATGCTCGCGAATCTCGATATTCGCACCATCCATGGTGCCAATCGTGATAGCTCCGTTGAGCGCTAATTTCATATTGCCGGTACCCGACGCTTCAAGGCCGGCGGTAGAAATTTGCTCGGAAAGATCAGCGGCAGGGCTGATTGCCTCAGCAAGGCTCGCGTTGTAATTCGGCACGAATAAGACATTGAGGCGACCTTTGGCGACGGGATCGCTGTTGATCACGCGACCGATATCATTCGCCAATTTGATGATCAGTTTGGCGCGTTCGTAGCTGGCCGCCGCCTTACCGGAAAAAATCTTAACGCGTGGCACAAAAACGTCATTTGGCCTGGCGCGAATGGCTTGATAGAGCGCAATTGTCTCCAGCAGATTCAGTAATTGCCGTTTATATTCGTGCACACGCTTGATGTGAACATCGAACAGCGCATACGGATCGACATGGACGCCAGTTGTCGTCCGCAGCAGAGTTGCAAGCTTCGACTTATTGGCCGCGCGAGCATATCTATAATGCGCAACAAAATTCGCATCATCGGCAAATCGCTCCAGTTCTTTTAGGCAGCCTGGATCGTCAAGTACACGTTCGCCGATGGACTCAATGAGGAGGTCTGTGAGCGTCCTGTTGGCTTCGTAAAGCCAACGGCGAAAGGTAATGCCGTTGGTTTTGTTGACAATTCGAGTCGAAGTAGATTTGGCGAGGTCGTAAAACACGGTCTTGCGCATCAGATCAGTATGAAGTTGCGAGACTCCATTGACGCAATGGCATCCAACAAACGCCAAATGCGCCATTCGCACTCGCTTCTCGCCGTTTTCTTGTACCAGCGAAATAGCCGACAAGAAATCGGGGTCGGCGAATTCACGCTTCTCTGTTTCTTGCAGGTGAAACAAGTTGATCAGGTAGATGATTTGAAGATGGCGGGGCAACAGACGGCCAAAGAGCTCGACCGGCCAGCTTTCGAGCGCTTCCGGCAGCAACGTATGGTTGGTGTAGCTCAGCGTCGCCTTGGTGATCGTCCAAGCTTTCGACCAGGCGAATTTGTGTTCATCTACTAGAATGCGCATCAATTCGGCGACGGCTATGGCCGGATGCGTATCGTTGAGCTGAACAGCGGCATATTCGGGAAGTGAGTCGAGCGAGCCAATTTCATCAAGATGGCGGCGAGTCAGATCCTGCAGCGTGGCCGATGTGAAAAAATACTCCTGGCAAAGCCGAAGTTCTTGCCCGGCAGGCGTAGCGTCATTTGGGTAGAGAACCCGAGATATGGCTTCGGAGCGTGCGCGAGCCGCCGTCGCTCCGACCAAGTCGCCTTGATTGAAAGTTGCAAGTTGAATGGGATCGGCCGCCCGTGCGGACCAAAGCCGCAACACATTGGCGTGACGACCGCGCCAACCTACAATCGGCGTATCGTAGGGTATGGCCAACACCGTCTGCGACGGATACCAGGTAGCGGGCGCGGTCGACTTATCGTCGCCGATATTTTCGACCCTGCCGCCAAAACCAATTGGATATTTGATATCTGGGCGCGCAAATTCCCAAGGGTTGCCGCACGCGAGCCAATCTTCGGGAAATTCATGTTGCCAGCCGTCGTGAATGCGCTGTTCGAACAATCCGTTCTCGTACCGGATGCCATAGCCATAGGCCGGAATGCCAAGGGCGGACATGCTGTCCATGAAGCATGCGGCCAGCCGGCCGAGCCCACCGTTTCCCAGCGCGGCATCGGGCTCGCCGCCACGCAGCCGGTCTAGTTCAACCCCCATGCTCGCCAATGCACGGCGCGCAGGTTCCACCAGTCGAAGATTGGTTAATGCATCGAATAAGAGGCGGCCGGTCAAAAATTCGATTGAAAGATAATAGACCCTTTTCTTCCTCAGGCGTTTTGTTTCGCGGCGCGATATCATCCATATATCTACGATACGGTCGCGCACGGCGAGCGCCGTCGCATGAAACCAATCGCGATCCGTGGCAGATTTGAAACTTTTTCCCAACTCGTAGGTAAGTTTTTTTCGAATTGCGTCACGCAGCGCGGCCTCATCGGCAGGAGGATCGCGCCGAGTGGACGGCGATTGCTCACGCATCAGTTGCTGCATATCGGTCATTCAAAAGCTTCCGGCGTCAGCGAAAACAGAGTCCAAACCACTACATAGTCCTGAAATTCGAGGCACACGGTTTCCAATATACGCTGGCATTGGGCAAAATAACGACGACAGGCCTGAATCAAGTTTTCACTTATGCACAGTCATACCTTCCGGCGTCGGGTGGGACGGTAGGGAATTGCGATCGGCCGAGCTCTCCTGGGCCGCCGTGGAAAAACGGAATTGCGGAACGTCCGATCGGCACACTCGCGAGTGTCTTGACCAATTTTTCATCTTCGGCGAGTCCCACCGACAGCAAATGTTTTCATTTATGCGGCGTATTCAACTCAAGCGCGCACGCGTTTAAATTACGCAAAGAGTTGCCCTTATGTCGAGCAGTTCAACAGTCTGGTGCCGTTGGTGCTATACCGATCTTCGCAGGGCTGCATCATCAATACGCCCGGATACAATATTCGGAAAGGACGCCACGAGGTTAAGTTTGCCGGCCTGGAACGGATGGTCGGCAAGCTGACGATGGAGCTTGAGTTTTTAAGGGGGGTCGCGAGAACACCAGCGTCGCGCAGAAGAGAGCCTACATCGATTGCCGCCAGCCCCGTGGTCTCTCCATCAGACGAGGATGCGAGCTCATGAAATTTTGCTCGATCCACCTTCTACGCTGAACCTGGCGGACAGTCGAGAAAGATATCCGCGAAGGCAAGATAATTGAAAAATAGCTGAATAATATGTCCCAGCGTGGTTCCGCATCGCGTCCCGGTTCCACGGCGAATTGTCGATTATGCGGCGGGCGATCCAATGGAATGGCAATATTACTGCCATCCCAATCCTCAGCGGAATCCATCATGAATACCTTCGGATATGATTTCGGAAATGACAGGTCTCAGCAGTTTTCACTGCGAAACGGGCGCGCAAGCCTCACGAAATGCTAACGCGTCCGTTTCGAATTTGCATTACACAAAGACTAATCATGCTCTGGCCTGAGAAATTTATTTTATGCTCACGCCGCTTTCTTTGATCGGCGCCGCCCATTTCTTGATTTCACTTTTGACGAACTCGCGAAGATACTCTGGGGTTGCGCGGTCATTGGAAACTATTTCGACGCCGAGTTTGTCGAGCCGCTCGTGAACCAGCGGGTCGTTCATGGCTTTTACGACGGCAGCGTTAAGTATTTTCACAGCCGCTTCGGGCGCGCCCTTGGGC
Organism: uncultured Alphaproteobacteria bacterium; assembly: GCA_963789455.1. GTDB lineage: Bacteria > Pseudomonadota > Alphaproteobacteria > Rhizobiales > Xanthobacteraceae > Pseudolabrys. The sequence goes on from CAWBLD010000002.1 coordinate 29,714, forward strand.
ATGAATAGCGCGTTCCAGGTATAGGCTTGAGCGTCGAGGCCTTGCTCAAGGGTCGTGGGTACATTTGGTTCCGCCGGCGAGCGCGTCTTGCTCATGATGGCGAGGGCTTTTAAGTCGCCGTGATCAATATGAGACTTGGCCGTACTCATGATTTCGCATTCGAAATCAATACGGCCTGCCAGCAGGTCCTGCATGGCCGGCCCGCCGCCCTTATAGGGAACATGTGTGACGTGTGTGCCCATCGCCGAGTTGAGCACAACGCAGCCAAGATGCAAAGCCGCTCCGACACCGCCTGAACCGAACGACATCTTGGCCTGGTTGGCTTTCGTGTAGGCGATGAATTCCTTAAGATTGTTGACCGGAAGGTCCTTGCGCGCGAGCACGATAATCGGCACCTCGGCAACCAAGGCCACCGGCGTAAAGTCGGTTACTGAATTGTAGAGGGGGTGTTTGTAGAGGGTTTGGCTTTGCGCATGGGTTCCGACAGTGCCCATGACAAAAGTATAGCCGTCAGGTTTGGCGTCGGCCACGCGCTTCGAGCCGAGCCCGCCACCGCTGCCGCCGACATTCTCAACCACGACCGTTTGCTTCAGAATGTCGCCCACGCGCTGGGCGATAAGCCGGCCGAGCAAATCGGTTGGGCCGCCCGCGGTGAAAGGGATGACCATAGTCATCCGATGCGTGTCGTTGTCGGCGCCAAGAGCCGCTGGGCGAAAATGCGACGGGTTGATCTTGCCGATCTGATCGATGTCCCCTGGATTGTCTTGCCTTATGGTTGGGGACAGGACGTTTTTCCAAAAGCGTTTGCGGTGCGCAATCTGCCGCTCCCTAGGATCGCGCTGAAAACCTCTTCAATTCATCTGCGCCTGCATCTCGTTGAAGGAGGTCGGTTTGTAAGTGCGCTTCCCGCTTCGGTTCTTGCGTTGCATCGGAAGCATTTTGAATTGAAGGAGCTGCAAATTGAACTTCCGAAAACGCCCTACGCGGTGGCGATCGTCACTCTGAAAAATCGTACGCTCAGCCCTGTCGTGGAGCATTTCATCCGGTCGTCAGCCGAATTATTTGAAAAGCATTCTCGGCGTGATTGAAACCGGATTGCTCTTATATCCGCTAACGATAGATTGTCGCGCTAGACTTCACAGGAGAGTTGGGAATGAAGGCAGCTGTAGCAACGGAAAATGGACTCGAAGTTCGGGACATCGCGCAGCCGAAGCCAAGTCCAGTCGAGCTTCTTGTCAAGGTCCGAGCAGCAGGTCTTAACCGCGCGGATCTGGGTGCAGCTAAAGGACAGGGCGGCCACGGAGGCCTTAGCGCCACGGTAGGGCTCGACTGGTCAGGTGAGGTGGTCGAGGTCGGCGCGAAAGCCGAAGGCGGCTTTAAACCGGGCGATCGCGTTATGTGCGCTGGCGCAGGCGCCTATGCTGAATATGCCGTCTGCGACTGGGGACGCGTCGTGTCGATCCCTACCGATATGACATTTGAACACGCGGCAACATTGCCGGTTGCGCTTGGCACAATGCACGATGCGCTGGTGACCAACGGCCGCCTGAAGGCCGGAGAAAGCGTTCTTATTCAGGGCGCCAGCTCCGGTGTGGGATTCATGGCGTTGCAGATCGCCAAGTATTTAGGTGCCAAGCTTGTCATCGGAACATCGACGAATGCTGAGCGCCGCGCGCGCCTGAAGGATTTTGGCGCCGATCTTGCCATTGATACAACCGATCCCGTTTGGCCGGAGTTGGTACTCAAGGCAACCAACGGTCAAGGCGTCAATTTGACCGTCGATCAGGTTTCGGGCGCCCTCTTCAATGCAACCATGAAGGCAACCGCTATTCTCGGCCGCATCGTCAATGTCGGTAGGTTGGGCGGCGGCAAAGCCGAATTCGACTTCAATCTGCATGCAAACCGCCGCATCGCCTATATAGGCGTCACCCATCGCACGCGCTCGGTCGATGAATTGCGAAGGGAAACGCGGGTCATGTGGGAAGATCTTGCGGGAGCCGTGAAGTCCAAAAAACTGAGCTTGCCGATCGAAAAGATTTTCCCTCTCGATCAGGCAAGATCAGCGCAGGAATTCATGCAGGCAAATCAGCACTTCGGGAAAATTCTTTTAGTGCCCTAGGTCGTGTACTCATAATCCGGTGGAGTGATCGACCGAAGCTGACGTCCGCTTTGCTCGCAATTCGACGACGCGGTTGCTGTGCGACTGCGAAATGACGCGATGGGCGAAAAGCCGCGGAAATAAAGACCGGCAACCCTTCAAGACCTATGCGGCGCGAGTAATACGCCTGTGTGTACCGAAAGCCTCATCCAAGATGCCGAGTTTGCGGGATTGCCTGGAGAAAGTTCGTTTCTGGTTCATCTCCCACCGCCACCATTCGCCATCGGACGCCGGTCCGCTTCGCTCGGCGCTGCTGAGGTTGCGCTGCAACCAGCCGCGCAAACCTTGCGCGCGAGTTATGCTCTTATCAATCGCAAGCGTCCGGCCGACGATCCTGTATCAAATAATTCGGCGATTTCGGCCGCTGTTTTGGGCATCCCGATAAAGTACCCCTGGGCTTCGGAGCAATTCAACTTACGCAGCTGAAAAAGTTGCTCCGCATTCTCGACACCTTCGGCTGTCGTGTTCATCCTTAGATCGCAAGCCAACCCGATCATCGCTTTCACGATTGCCGCGCGGTCCGGATTGGTGAGCAGATCTCGAATGAAGGATCGATCAATCTTTATTCTGTCAAATGGAGCTTTGCCCAAATAATTGAGAGACGAGTAACCGGTGCCGAAGTCATCGAGAGCAATCCGCACGCCCAGATGGTGTAACGCATTGAGGATCGCAAGCACGCTGTCGTCTTCGGAGATAAGGACAGATTCGGTCACTTCGATTTCAAGCCGCGCCGGGGCAATGGCTGCGTCGGCCAACGCCTTTACAATTGCAGAAAGAACGCCGGCATTCTTGAATTGAACCGCAGAAAAATTAACAGCAATCTTGGCGTCCTTGGGCCATGTCGCGGCTGTCTGGCAAGCCTCGCGCATGACCCATTCGCCAATGGAATGGATAAGCTGCGTTTCCTCGGCAATTCCTATGAACTCCAACGGCGGTATCGGCCCGCGCGTCGCGTGCGTCCATCGCAGCAGAGCTTCACAACCGACAATGCGGTTGTCGGCGAGATTCTGCAAAGGCTGGTAGACAAGATGAAGTTCCTGCCTCTCGATCGCATAACGAAGATCGTTGCCGAGCGCTCTCCGGTCGCGTGCCTTGGCGTCGTATAGTGGATCGAATATCTGCACGGTTTCGCCCGCGCTGCGCATTGCGTTATAAAGCGCCGTATCGGCGTTTTTCAGCAGCAGATCAAAACTGGTTCCATCGTGCGGAGCCATTGCAATGCCAATGGTCACGGAACATTTGACCAGCGTATCGTTGATCGCGTAGGGAATGTCGATGGCCCTGACAATTCGGCGAGCGATTGCCAATGCATCGTCAGCCTGGCCGACATTCGCGGCGATCAGCGCAAACTCGTCACCGCCGAGACGGGCAATAAAATCGGCGCCGTGTTGATCTGACCTAAGTCTGTCGGCGATTTGGATCAGCAAGGCATCGCCAGCAGCGTGCCCCATCTTATCATTCACAATTTTGAAATCATCAAGATCGAGGTAAAGCAAAGCGAACGCTTCGCCTGTGCATGCCAATCTTGACAGTGCGCTCTCGACATATTCGCGAAAGGCGACCCTGTTGGGCAAATTAGTCAACGCATCCCGGCGGGCCTCGTTCTCAGCTTCAATTTGCGCAATGTGGTGACGGGTCAGCTTGAACGCCTGGACGAAAACGCCACGCAGAAGGATGCACGTATAGACGATCATCAGCAGGGCTACGAGATAATACGCTTCATCTCCATTGCGGGCTATGACAAATCCCGAGGTGAGAAATATTGGACTCGTAAATGCAATCGCCGCAACCGGAATACTTGCAAAGGCAAAAGCGCCTCCTCCCAGCATTCCCGCGCACAAACACGTAATGATCAAACGCTCGCCGCCTGATGCGTTTGCAAAGAAAAGTAACGGCATTGCCGCCCAGAAACTTCCAAACATGAATGCATTGCGTAAGGCGCGCCGGACCGTGCGCTTTGATACGGAGGTCGGTTTTGTCTTGCTTTGTCTTTTGGATTTGATGCAAAAATAAATTGCGCATGCGACGACGATCGCGGACCAGGCCAGAGCCCATGCCCAGTCAGGCGATTTACGGAGCGCAACAGCAACGATGAGCGCGTTGCTCGCATTCGCAAGCATCATCCATGGCAAATATTGGAATATGACGCTGATCTGCTCCGCGCGAACACGGCCCGCGACGTCTTCGGTCATAACGGGGCCGCCGAAGCAGGACAGATCGCCACATGACGCCCGGCTAAAGGCTAGCGCGATGCGTTTGAACAACTCGAACCTCAATAACAATGCGGCCCAGGTTATCGCCTGTTAACCATGGGCCGCCCCAAGACTGCCTGAACGTCGGCCACGTTCAGCTAGGCAGAAGTACTACGGGCATATTTGATGAAACATGAACTTCAGATGCTTGCGTGCCTCGGCGCAGTCGATATGAGAACGCATCTGCTAAAACTGTGCCTTTGAGTTAATAGGGGCTGAAAATCGGCTGCGGGGTCGGCGCTGCATCGAATAATGCGGATTGCCCTCCGGCCCGGAGCGATCTGCGCAAAAATGCGAAGAATCTAAAGTACCTCGCGCTCTTCTACGCCGCCTGCAGCAGCAGGCGCACTTTCGGCCAGGGATCCGGCTCGAATGTATCGTAGCGGTCATGCTCGGCTTTGGTCAGCCAGCCCTCGACCGCTTTGGCGAATGCCGGGCGTTGCTGGATGCGCTCATACCAGCGCGCCACGCCCGGGCGATCGTCCCACAGCCGCGACAATCTCAGCTTGGTCAGCCGCCAGATGTACGGTGTCGCGGCGATATCGGCGAGCGAATAGTCGGCGCCGGCGATGTAAGGCCCTTCCTTCATCGCGGCGTCGATGCGGTCGAGTAGTTTCTGATGGTGCCGCAAGGCGTCGACCACGACCGGCGCGTCCAGCCCGTGGTGATAGACCTGCCGCTTGACCTCGGCGCGGGCCTTGCTAGGCGACTTGGCCAGCTCGGCTTCCAATTGCTCGGCGCTCTTCTGCAAGAGGCTCTGCCGGTTCGCGGTCGCAAAGGTCAGCACGGTGCAGCAATTGTGCACGTACTCGTCCATCAGCTTGGTGGTCATATGCACCTTGCTGCGGGCGAACGGGTCGCGCGGCATCAGCGGCGGGTCGGGCAACAGGTCGTTGATATAGTGCATGATCACGGTCGATTCGATGATGACCTCGTCGTCATGCACCAGCGTCGGCACGACCGCATTGGGATTGAGTTTCATGTAGGCGGGATCGTATTGGTCGCCTTGCAGCGTCATGAGCTGGCTGTCGAAATCGACGCCTTTTTCCGCCAATGCCAGCCGCGCCTTGACCGAGCACACCGACGTCCGGCCGTGATAGAGTTTGAGCATGAGATCCTCTTGCCGACACTTCCCCGCTCATGAAGTATAGGGTTCCGGCCCGCCGCTCGCCACCATCCGTCTCACCGCCGGTTTTTCACCGCATGGTCTCGGGAACCTCTCGTATGACAGACGTCAGTCAAGTCGATACCCTGTTTCAGCTGTTATCCATCGCCAAGCGCAATCTCACGCCCGGGGCCTGGGATTACTTGATGGGCGGGGCGGAAACCGAGACCACCCTCAACCAGAACCGGCGTGCGCTCGATCGCCTGGCGTTCCGGCCACGGGTGCTGCGCAATGTGGAGCATGTCGACACCGGCGCGACGCTGCTCGGACTGAAGCTCAAGCTGCCGATCGTTCTGGCGCCGATCGGCTCGATGCAGGACATCATTGCCGAAGGCGGCGTGGCGCCGACCCGGGCGGCGGCGCGCACCGGCGTTGTCCATATGCTGAGCTCGGTCTGCGCACCCGGGATGGAGGCGATCGCCCGCGCCGCCGATTACCCCAAGTTCTTCCAGCTCTATGTACGGGGCGACAAGCAGTGGGTGGATGACACGCTGAAGAAGGCGCTGGCCTGCGGCTATCGTGCCATCTGTCTCACGGTCGACCGCGCCAATTACGGCCGCCGCGAACGCGACCTCGCCAAGGGCCATAGTCCGACCGCGCGCCAAGGCGCGGCTGGCGAGTCGTTCCAGGCGGCCTTGAACTGGAGCGATGTGGATCGGATTCGGTCCTATGTCGACGTTCCGCTGGTCCTCAAGGGCATCGCGACCGCCGAGGATGCCGAGATCGCCTTGGCGCGCGGGGTGGATTGCATTTACGTCTCCAACCATGGCGGCCGGCAGCTCGACCATTCGCAAGGCTCGATCGCGGCGCTGCCCGAGATCGTCGCGGCGGTCGGCGGGCGCGCCGAGATCATTGTCGATGGCGGCATCATGCGCGGGACGGATGTGCTCAAGGCGCTGGCGCTCGGGGCAACGGCCGTGGGCCTGGGGCGTTTGCAGGGGATTGCGCTCGGCGCCGGCGGCGAGGACGCTGTCGTCCGCATGATCGAAATCATCGAGAATGAGATGCGGGGCGCCATGGCGCTGCTCGGCGTGGCCAGGCTCTCCGAGCTCGGCCCGCGTTATCTGGCGCCGGCCGAGCCGCTCGCCCGAAATTGGATCGAGAGCGCCTTTCCGCTCATGCGCGAAGGATATGGCGCTCCGGCAAGCGAGATCCGTGATCTGTCGCTCAAATTGCCCGGCTAGGAAAGGACGGCCGCCATACTTGGCATTTGTCCGCGGTCGACCAATAATGCGTGCCTGGGAATGAGCCACCCGCCGATCAATATGCGGCGCCATAAGCCGCGGGCTCGATGGAGGAGGATGCCTAATGCAATGGTCTCGAATTGCCCGCTTATGGATCGTACCGGCCGCACTTGCGGTTGCCGGTTATGTGCTCGCCGCGCCGATCGCACAGGCCCAGGAAGCGCCGGCTCTCGCCGCAATCAAGGATGCCAAAGAAAAGACGCGGGTGTCCGCGCTGATCGAAGCGGCCAAAAAGGAAGGACAGCTTTCCTGGATCGGCGTGCAGATCGAGCCCTCCCAAGCCAACGCCATCCTGGCCGAGTTCAAACGCTATTACGGTCTCAACGACCTGAAGGGCGAATACACCTACGCCGCCACCGGCGCGATCGTCACCCGCGTCGAACAATTGCTCCGCGCCAAGCGCAACAACTTCGATATCGTCTGGAATGCGTCGTGGGCCTGGTACAAGGACCTGCTCAAGCGCGGCGAGATCATGAAATACGAGTCGCCGAACTACGCCGCCTACACGCTGTCCGACAAGCACGGCATGTCGCAGAAGGGCTATTGGGCCGCCGACGCTTATGCCTTCGCGCCGGTCTACAACACCCAGGCGATCGCCTCGCAGATCAAGGATTTCCATCCGACCAGTTGGAATGACTTCGTCGATCCGCGGCTGGCCGGGCACCTCTGCATGATCAATGTTTTGATCTCGACCTCGGCCGCGCCGGTTGTCGCCGGCATCACCAAGGTGATGGGAGAGAAATGGCTGCAAGAGCTCGGCAAGCTCAAGCCGACGCTGCACAGCAAGGCGGCGCAGGGCCGCGACTGGGTCGGCTCGGGCGAATTTTCCGCCACGCTGTTGAACAGCCCCAAGGATGCCCTGTCGCTCGCCAAGCGCAAGCTGCCGACCAAGCAGGTGTTCCCGAAGGAAGGCATTGTGCTGATCCCGTTCCCGGCGATCATCATGACCAGCGCGCCGCATCCTGCCGCGTCCAAGCTGTTCATCGACTTCGTGCATAGCGCCCACGGCACGCAGACGGCGATGGACTCCGGAGCGCTGCTGTTCTTCGGCCGCCCCGGCGTCAAGCCGAAATATCCCGACATCCTGCCGGCGTCCGAGGACGTGAAGGCGATCCCCTTCGACTGGGACAAGGAAGCGACCAACGCGGCCATCAAGGCGTTCCGCACCAAGGCCATGGCCTACGGGATCGGCAGCAAGTGAGCTGATATCACCGTCCTGATGCGTGCGGCACCGGTTGAGTGCCGCACGCAGTTTGTTTCAGAGCATTGAGGATTGCCTCCTGTGACCCTGGCGTCGGCCGCCAATCCGTTTCGCCTGCCGTCGCTGCGCGGGCAGGGCATCGCGATCGTGGTGCTGATCTATGCGGTGCTGGCGATCACCGTGGTCTATCCGCTGCTCGCGGTGCTCATTCAATCGTTCTCCGAAAGCTCGAATCTCACGATCGCGAAGATTCACGAGGTCTTCACCACACCGAATATCGTCGAGGCGGTGTTCAACACGCTGATCATCAGCGTGCTCACGGTGGTCTTCGCCGGCACCGTCGGCATCACGCTGGCCTGGCTGATCGCGCGCTCGAACATGCCGTTCCGGCGCGTGTTCGATCCGCTGAACATGATTCCATTCTACCTGTCGAGCGTGGTCGGCGCGCTGAGCTGGCAAATCGTGGCGGCGCCGCGCGCCGGCATCCTCAACGAGCTGCTGAAGCCGATTTTCGGCGGGCCGGTTTTCGACATCTATTCCGTCGGCGGCATCGCGCTGGTGCTCGGGCTGTTCTACTCGCCCTATGTCTATCTGTTCACGCTCGGCAGCCTGCAAAGCATGGACGCCTCGCTGGAAGACGCCGCACGCATGTCCGGCGCGTCGAAGTTCATGACGGCCATCCGCATCACGCTGCCGCTGTCGGCGCCGGCGATCCTGTCGTCCTGCATCCTGGTCTTCGTCACCGCGGCCGGAATTTTCGGGGTGCCGCTGGTGCTGGGCGTGCCGGCCAACCTCAACACGCTCTCGACCCTGATCTACACCGCGATCAACGAATATCCGGCGGATTTCGCCAAGGCCGCGATTCTCAGCTCGGCGCTGTTCCTGTTCACCGCGGTCTTCACGGTGGCGCAGATCCTGCTGCTGCGCGGACGCCGCTTCACCACCGTGACCGGCAAGGGCTATCGGCCGCGCCGGGTGGATCTCGGGCAATGGCGCTGGGCCGGCGTTGCCGTCAACAGCATCTATCTGTTTTTCGTCATCGGGCCGTTCATCGCATTGCTGCTGGTATCGTTCCAGGACGCCTGGACCGGCGGCTTTGATTTGAGCCGCTTCACGCTGGCGAATTACAAGAAGGTGATCTTCGTCGACGCCATCGCGCACCGCGGCCTGATCAACAGCATCTTCATCTCCACCATCGGCGCGACCCTTGCGGTTTTGGTCTGCATGTCGCTGGCGCTCGCCATTCACCGCACGCGGCTGCCGGGCCGCGAAGGGCTGGCGCCGCTTGCCATGGTGCCGGTCACGGTGCCGGGGATCGTGCTCGGGCTCGGATTTCTGATCGCGCTGATATCGACGCCGCTCTATGGCACGATATGGATCATCATGATCGCCTACATCGTGCACTATCTGCCGACCGGCCTGCGCAACGGCGAGTCGCTGGTGCTGTCGGTGTCGCGCGAACTCGACGAGTCGGCGCGCATGTCGGGCGCGAGCTGGTGGCGCGCGATGGTGCGCATCGTGATGCCGCTGGTCGCGCCGGGCATGATGTCGATGTGGCTCTTGCTGTTCGTGACCTATATCCGCGAGGTAAGTTCGTCGATGATGCTGTTCACCTTCGGCACCGAAACGATCTCCATCGCGCTGATCCAGATCATGGAATACGAACCGTACGGCGTGTCGGGGGCGTTCGGCGTATTGCAGACCGTCCTGGTCCTGGTCTGCGTCGCCTTCATCCGTCAAGTCTCAAACCCGCGCCAGGGCAATGTATGACCGCTCCAGCAACACATCACGCCAGCCAATCCGCGAGGGCGGCATGAAAGCGCATTCCGTGCCGGTGACCGTCGAACGTCTGACCATGTTCTATGGCGCGGTGCAGGCGGTCGGCGGCATCGACTTTCATGTGGCGCCGGGACAAACGGTCACGCTGCTCGGTCCGAGCGGTTGCGGCAAGACCACCACGTTGCGCTGCATCGCCGGCCTGGAAATACCGACCGCGGGCCGCATCACGGTCGGCGGCCGGGTGGTCTACGACGACGCAAGCAACACCTTTGTCGAGCCGGAACGCCGCAATATCGGGATGGTGTTTCAGTCCTACGCCATCTGGCCGCATATGACCGTTGGCGGCAATGTCGGCTTTCCGCTGACGATTATCGGCATGTCAAAAAATGAGGTGCAGGAGCGCACGCGCGCCGTACTGGAGCTGGTCGGGCTTGGCGACCTGCAGCGCCGCTCGGCGGCGGACCTGAGCGGCGGCCAGCAGCAACGGGTGGCCTTGGCGCGGGCGCTGGTGCACGAGCCGAGCGTGGTCGTGTTCGACGAGCCGTTGTCCAATCTGGACGCCAACTTGCGCGAGCGCATGCGCTCCGAGCTCCAGCTCCTGCAGGCCCGGCTCGGGTTCACCGCGATCTTCGTGACCCACGACCAGAAGGAAGCGCTGTCGCTGTCCGACCATATCGTGATCATGAACAAGGGGCTGATCGAGCAGACCGGAAGCCCGCAGGAGATTTTCACCAACCCGGCAACCGCGTTCGCCGCGCGATTCCTCGGCTATTCCAACGTATTTCCCGGCCGCGTGGCGGCGATCGGCGATGCCGGCGTGGTCCAAATCGACCTCGACGAGGGCTTGCGCCTTTCAGCGCTTTGGCGCTCGCCGGCGCCGCCGCGCAACGGAGAAGACTGCACGGTGGCGTTCCGTGCCGACCGGGTGCTGGTGCAGCCGGCCAGCCAGCAGCGCGGCGAGAACGTGTTCGCCGGCGAAATCGAAACCGCGGCTTACCTCGGCACATGCTTCGATTACGCGATCAAGTCGGGCAAACTGGAAATTCAAGTGGAAGGGTCCGTCGATCACCCGGTCGCGCGCGGCCAAGCGGTGAATCTGCATATTCCGGCCGACCATTGCCACGCATTCGCGGAAAAAATCGCCGACTGATACTGGCTTGCAGCCGGCAATTCCGAGTAGCCCGTCGTCAATAGAGGGCGAGGGCGAGAATAACGACGAGCAGCGCGCCGATCAGGGCGAGGTAGAAATTCAAGTGCCCGGATTGCAGCGCTTTGAGCTTGTTGGCGATGGCGAAGACAATGCGGGTCACGGGCGCGAACAGGTAGGGGCCAAAAACCGGCGCGACGTCGTGTGAAAATACCAGCCGGTGCACGAAGTAGTGCACGCCCTTCGCCTCCCTTTGGGTTTCCTCGGTCGGGCGGTAGACGAAACTGTAAAATGTCCGCAGTGCATTGGAGAAGGTCAACGCGGTGGTCGACGCCCGCGCCGGGTCCTGATCGAGCCCGCCGTACCAGACTGGAACGCGGCGGACGGCAAAGCGCCGGTTCGCGATCACCAGCAGGATCGGAATGAGGGCGAGCAGCGGCATGACGACAACCAGCAGCGTCGGCGAAATGAAGGCGAATTTCGCGGTCAACGGCACCAGCAGCAGCCCGTCATGCATGGCGCGCGCCGCTTGCGTGCTGAATTCGCCGGCGACGGCCACGCCCAGCGCGTCGAGCCAGACCGGCATTCCAACCGCGAGCGCCAGCACGCCGACGCCCAACAGCCCGACCGCGAAGCCGCATGATGCGGGAACCGGCGGAAAATTGCGCGCCGAGCGTCCGAGCAGGCCCAGCCCGAATACCTTGACGTAGGTCGCAAAAGCGATCGCCACCGTCAGCGCCAGCCCGGCGCCGGCCAGCGCCATGACCAAGCGGCTGGTCAGGCTGTCGAGCCGGAAGCCCTGGAATACGGTTTCGAACATGTACCATTCGCTGACGAAACCGGCCTGCGGCGGCATCGCGGCAAGACTCATGGCCGCAAACAGCGCGCCGAGGCCGAACAGCCAGGAACTGCGCCGCAACAGATCGGTTTGCAGGATGGCGTAGCCGCCGGTCGAGCGGTAAACGCCGTCGGCGGCGAGGAACAATCCACCCTTGGCCAGCGCGTGGCCGGCCAGATGCAGCAGCGCCACGGTCCAGGCCAGGCTCGCGAGTTCGGGCATTCCGTGACCGCGGAAGATCAGGGCGGCGCCAAGCATGGCGGCGGCGATCGCCGCGTTCTCCGCCGACGAGAAGCTCAACAACGTGCGCCAGTCGTCCTGCTGGAACGCGTAGAGTGCCGTGAGAACGGCGCTCAGCACCGCGACGATGACGACGAAAATGCCAAGTCCGGCCGCCACCGCGGCGTGCTGGCCCGGCGCCCATTCGAGCAGGCCGCGGCTCAAGCCGTAGAAGGCGGCGTTGAGCACCACGCCCGACATCAGCGCGCCGGACGCGCCGCTGCCGGCGCCATAGGCTGCCGGAAACCACTCGTAGAACGGCAGCAGGCCGAGCTTGGCGCCGAATCCGATCACCAGCAGCACGCCAACAGCCGCCAGCGCCGGCCCCGCAAGTTTGCCGGCGGCGGCGCCGAACGTCTCGAAAGCAAAAGAATGGCCGCTGACCGCGAGCAGCAGGACCGCGACCACCAGCGCGACGGCCCCGACCTCGAGCAAACCCAGCATGAACAGCACCGGCCGGCCGGCATCCGGCGCCAGTTTTTCGGACAGGATCATCACGGCGCCGCCGAAGCTCATGATCTCCCAGGCGATGAGAAAACCCGCGCCATCGCGCAGGCCGAACACGCCGAGCGCGCCGATCAGACTCATGGCGGCGCCGAACAGCCAGCCGGCGCGGCCCTGCTTTGCCGGCGTCGCCAGCGCGCAGGCCAACGCCGCCGGCACCAATCCGAAGCCGAGCAGCCAGAGGCCGTCAGGGGTCACCTGAAAGGAGATCGCCGCGCCGGCGAGCCGGGTTGGCAGCGTGACAATGGGTGTGCCGTTGGGCAGCGCGAAAAGCGTGGCAAGGACTCCGGCGGCGCTGCCGGCAAACAACAAGGCGCGCGCCAGCATCGTCCCGCGCCCGCTGAGCGAGATCAGGGCGGCGGCGAGCCAGGCAACGAAGGCCACAGTCAGCAGGTCATTCGACAAGCTGGCCTCCCTTCATCCGTTGCGGTGCGCGATCGAGGAACATCAGCAGAGCCTGGATGATCGCGGCCGGATTGGGCGGGCAGCCGGGCAGGTAGACATCGACCGGAATGACGCCGTCGAGCCCATGGCCGCACGCATAGCCGCCTTCGGCGATGCCGCCGGACACCGCGCACGTGCCGACGGCGAGCACCCAGCGCGGTTCCGCCATCGCTTCGTAAGTCGCGCGCAAGGGGCCGAGCATGGCGTTGGTCACCGGTCCGGTCACCAGCAGGAGATCGGCGAAACGCGGCGAGGCGGTGAAGAAAATGCCGAGCCGGTGCAAATTGTAGAACGGGTTGTTCAGCGCCTGCAGCTCGGACTCGCAACCGTTACAGGAGCCGGCATCGACGTGGCGGATGTGCAGGCTGCGCCGGAATGCGTGCCGTGTTGCGACGGCAGCCGCGGGCGCGGCTGGCGCGTTCTCGGTCCAGATCAGGTCGTCGCGCTTACGCACGCCGAAGGCCCAGTCGGACGACGTCGCCATCGCTCCCGTCGGGCAGACCTCGGTGCAAAGCTGGCAGACGACGCAACGCCCGTAATCGATATCGAGCCGGCCGCCCGCGCCGGACGACGTATGCATGGTGATCGCCTTGGTCGGGCAAACGTCGGCGCAGGCCTTGCAATCGTCGCCGCACCGCTCCGGCTGGTAGCGCGGCATGCCCAGATAGCCTTCCTGGCCGTCCGTGCCGTCGGCCAGCGGCCAGGGCGCGGTCTGTTTGCCTTGCAGCAAGCCCAACAATGTCCATTGCGGCATGGCGTGGTCCTATCGGTCGCAGCCGGCGATCGTCAGCCCGAAACTGGCCTCGTTGATCGCGTAGTCCATCATGTTGCTGTCGTGCACGGTGAACGGAAACACGCGCCAGTTGGAGAACGACGGCGATTTGATCTTGACGCGGGCAAGCTTGCCGTCGCCGCCGACATGCACGGCATAGAACAGCGTGCCGCGCGGCGTTTCCGCCCAGCCCAGGCCTTCGCTGTTGGGCGGCGCCGCGCACTCGGCGCGCAGCGGCCCGTCCGGCAGCGCGTCGAGCGCGCGCTTGATCAGCGCGATGCTCGCCTCCACTTCCGCCATGCGCACCTGCGCGCGCGCATGCGCATCGCCGGCCTCGCGCACTGCCACCTGCACCGGCAGATCGGCATAAGCGGCATAGGGGTGGTCGCGGCGCAGGTCGCGGTCGAGCCCCGATGCCCGGTCGACGGGTCCGGTCGCGCCTTGGTCGAAAGCGGCGCGGCGGTCGAGCCTTCCGGTGGTGATCAGTCGGTCGAGATGGCTGGCGGTATTTTCCATGTGGCGCGCGTAAGCGGCGAACTCGCCGCCGAGCGCATCCAGCGCGGCGGCGAGCCAGGGCTTCGGCGACAAATCGCGGCGCAGCCCGCCGAGGCAGAGCAGGCTGCGCAGGAAGCGGCTGCCGGTCAGCCGCGTGTTGAGCTGCTTGGCGCGCTCCTCCAGCAGCTTGCCTTGCGCCTCGCCGACCTTGAGCGTGGTGGTGTGGCAGAGATGGCCGAAATAATGCAGGTGATTGTAGAGCCGCTCCAGCTCGGCCAGCACGACGCGCAAGACCTTCGCGCGCGGCGGCACGCTGCAATCAGCCGCCGCTTCCACCGCCTGGCAGTAGGCGAGCGCATGCGCCACGCTGCCGACGCCGGAGACGCGCTCGGCCAGTACCACGCCGCGCTCGGGCGCCAGCCCCTGGAAGCGTTTCTCCATGCCGCGATGCTTGAAGAACAGCCGCGGATGATAGTGCAGGATGGCTTCGCCGACGTAGAAGAACAGGAACTCGCCCGACTCGACCACATCCGCCCGCACCGGGCCGAACGGCAGCAGCTGCACATCGGCCTCGGCGCCGGCGACGTCCGGAATTTCCTGCTTGGTCCGCTCCACGCGCAGCGGAAGATCCGGTGGATAATCGGTATCGAACGGCGGCTTGCTTGACTGGGCGCCATTATGCAGCACCAGGCGATGCGGCTGCGGATGGTCGAGAAAGCGCAAGCCGAACAGGTCGGTGATCTCGCGCTCGTACCAGCTCAGCAGCGGCGAGATGCCGGCGAGACTGGGAACAGGCTGGCTCGCGTCGCAGCGCCAAATCGCGAACGGCGCCGCGCCGGCGGGGCTGGCGATGTAGCGCAGCTCCAGCCGATGCGGCTCGGGATACCAGGCGTAAGCCATCTGCATTCGCCCGCCGGAGTCGAGCAGATCGGTGGCGGCGTCTTTCAATTGCGCCGGACGCAGCGGTGTTGATGGCAATGTGGTCACGGCGCGGGCACCGTCAGCATCTGGGCAGCCGCCATGAAGTGATTCCACAGGTCGCTCGGCCACCACACGCCGAACACGATCAGCGGCGCGAGTGCGAGCCACATCGGCGCCACGCACCAGCGGCTCACCGGCGCCGGCGAATCGCCGGAGGCCGTGGCCGGAGTTGAAATACATGGCGCGGAAATGATTGAGGAAGCCGATGAAGATGACGATCAGCAGCACCACCATGACATAGACCGCCCAGTCGTAACCGCGCTCGAAGCCGGCGCGCAGGATGACGAGTTCGCTGAGGAACAACCCGAACGGCGGCGCGCCGGTAATCGCGGCAGCGCCGGCAAGCCAGAGCGCGCCCTGCACCGGGAACTGCGCCCAGACGCCGTGGATATTTCGGATTTCCTTGGAGCCGTAGCTGCGCATGACATTGCCGGCGCCGAAGAACATCAGCGACTTGTTCAGCGAGTGGTTGAGCATGTGGTAGAGCGCGCCGGCGATGCCGAGCGGCCCGCCGAAACCGAAGCCGAGCGCCACCACGCCCATATGCTCGACGCTGGAATAAGCCATCAGCCGCTTGATGCCGTTCTGGCGGACGATGAACAGCGCGCCGACCAGAAGCGACAACACGCCAAAAACGACCAGCGTGGTGCGGGCGAGATGCCCGGTTTGCGCGGCATCGGCGATGGTGAGATAGCGCACGATCCCCAACATGGCGGAATTGAGCAGCGCGCCCGAGAGCATGGCCGAGATCGGCGCCGGGCTTTCGCTATGGGCGTCCGGCAGCCATGCATGCATGGGAGCGAGCCCGACTTTGGTGCCGTAGCCGACCAGCACCAGCAGGAACGACAGCGACGCCAGCGCGGGGTTCATCTTCGGCGCGGCGGTGCGCAGGGCGTCCCAGGTCATGTCGTAGGTCGGCCCCAGCACGAAACTGCCGCACCAGTAGAACAGCACGGTGCCGAGCAGCGCGAGACTGATGCCGGCCGAAATGATGATGATGTACTTCCACGCCGCCTCGATGCTCTCCGCCGCCCGTTCGAATCCGACCAGGAAGGTGCTGACCAGCGTCGTCAGCTCGATCGCGATCCAATAGAGCCCGGCATTGTTCATCACCGAGCTCAAAAGGATGGTGAGCGCGAAGCCGGCGAACAACGCATAGAAGCCCCACAGCTTTTCGTCTTCGCCGAGCAGGCGCATGTAGCCGATCGAATAGATCGAGGCGAGCAGATAGACGATGGCCGTGCACAAGATGACCCAGGCGCCGGTCAGATCGACGACGATGTAGTCCGACAGGAAATGGTATGGCCCGTAGGCGCTGGCTGCCGTGAGCGGGATGGCCGTCACGAAGACGACCAAGCTGGCGGCGAGATTCAAGGCTTCCGCCACACGCGCGCTGCGGATCAGCATGCATCCCGCCGCCGCCGCCAACGGCGCGATCATCATGACGAGAAGAAGCGTTGCGACCATTGTCAGCCCACCAGCCGCTTGAGGTCGAGGCTCGAGGTGCTGCCGACATGGGCGACCAGATAGCGGACCAGGACACCGAAGCAGGCGACGACGACCATCAGATCGAACAGGATCACGATCTCGATCAGCAACGGCATCCCGGGCACCAGAATCTGCGCGCCCAGGAAAATGCCGTTTTCGAGCACCAGCAGACCGAGAATCTGGCTCAAGGCCTCGTGGCGCACCGTGAGCATGAGGAAGCCGATCAGCTTCATCGACAGCATGATGGTGAGCGCCAGCACGGCGATCGTGCCGGCAAGCCCGAGCGACTGGCCGACGTGATAGGAAACGACCAGTGCGAAGATGACGGCGAGCGCGCCAGCGACCAGCGCGGAGCTCGGTTGCAGGATTTCATGAATTTCGCGCGAAACATTGAGCCGCCCGATGATGCGCCAGATCAGATAAGGCAGCAGCAGGCCGCGGAACAGCGCGGTCAGAATCGCGATCAGGTAAAGCTCGGGGTAGTTTCCGTAGAATGCGACGGTGGCGGACAGCGCCGCGATGACCCATGACTCGGCCGCGAAGGCATAAAGGTAATTGTTGAGCCAGCGCGAGCCGAGCATCACGAAGGCGAGCATGAGGCTGACGATCGCCATGAGGCTGAAGACCGATGAGGCGAGCGGATCGAGATGCGCGACCAGCATGGTTACACCAGTTGCGTTCCGATGATGGCGAGGATGGCGAACACGAACGAAGCCGCGAGCAATTCCTGGTAGCGGTAGAAGCGCAGGCGTGATTGCGCGGTCTCGACCACCACCACGGCGCAGGCCACGATGGCGAACTTGAGCATCAACGCGGCGATTGAGCCGACGATCCCGAGCGCGCTTCCCTCGCGCGAAAGTCCCCACGGCAGCAGCAGGACGTTGCAGAAGATGGTGTAGAGGATGAACTGCTTCATCATCGAGGCCCAGCGAAGGATGGCGAGCAGCGGCCCGGAATATTCGAGGATGCGGGCTTCCTCGATCATGTAGACTTCGATGTGGGTGCTGGAATGGATCGGCAGGCGGTCGGTTTCGACGATCAGCAGCGTGAAAAACGCCCCGATCAGAAATAAATGCGCCGGGCTCCAGTAGACCGCCGGGCTGCCGACCAAGAGATGATTGACCACGAAGGGCAGCATCGCTTTCGCCACCAGGGTGATCCCCACGAACACCAGGATCAGCGTCGGCTCGGCCAGAATCGCCACCATCACGGCGCGGCTTGAGCCGATGCCGCCATAGGCGCTGCCGCTGTCGAGCCCGGCCAGCACGATCATGAACGAGCCGAGCGTAAGGATGAGCCCGCCGCCCAGGATGTCGCCCATGTCGGACAGCGGCAGCGGAAAATCGGTCAGCACCGGAATCAGAATCGGGACCGTCAGCATCGCCGTGAAGGCGACGAACGGCGCGATCCAGTAAATCCAGGAGGCGGTTTGCGGGACGACAATCTGCTTATGAAAGAGCTTCCAAAGGTCGCGATAGGGCTGAAAAATGCCGGGACCTTGCGCAAGCTGCACGCGCTCCTCGAACTGATGGATGACGCCCTGCAGCAGTGGCGCCAGCAGCAGCACCGTGAGCACCTGGCCTATTTGCAGGACGATGTCGCGGACGATCATGGCCGTTTCCGGATGCAGGGACGCCGCACGCGGCCACGGCGCATGCGCGTTTTGCAGGCGCAATCAGACTGTCCAACCGGAAACGCTGGGGGATTCAAATAGAACTCCTCTCGTCCATAGCCGGATGAAAGGAGTCATCAGCCCAAAGGGCGGTTTAGGCGGAACCCCATCGCCTCGCCGGAATTGACCGGCATCGAGTAAGACAAATTCCGATAACTCCATCCCCGTGTCAAGCGACGCTAAGCAGAATCCACCACGGAAAGACCGGCGGCAAGCGGAACTTGCGATCCTGGCCGGGTCACCTCAGCAATAGACACCGAAATTATTTTCGGAAATGAGACGCGGCATTGCTGCCGCCATCAGTGCAGCGGAATGCCCGCCTTCCGGATCATGCCGCGCCACATCGGCACTTCGTGCGCAACCAGATCACCGAGCGCCTTCGGCCCTTGCGCCGTGACGCCGTAGCCTGCTTCGCGCAGCGACTTCTTGAGTTTGGGCGCCTGATAGATGGCGATCGCCTCCTCGGCAATGCGGTCGATGATCGGCTGCGGCGTTCCGGCCGGCGCGAACAACGCCTGGAAGGTTTGGTTCACCGAATCCGCAAAGCCCGCTTCCTCGATGGTCGGCACGTCGGGGAGATCGGCCCAGCGCCGGTCGCCGGTCACAACCAGGCATTTCAGCTTGCCGGCCTTGACGAAGGGCAGCACCACCGACAGCGTCATCGACGTCGCCTGCACCTGCCCGGCGAGCAGCGCCTGCACCGCCGGCGCCGCGCCCGGATAGGGAATATGCGCGATGTTGAACTTCTTCTTGGTCTTCAGCAGTTCCATCATCAGATTGGTCGACGTGCCGGTCCCCGGCGTCGAATAGTTGTACTTGCCGGGATTGGCGTTGGCTTTCGCGATCAGGTCGGCCAGGTCCTTGATGCCGGCGTCGGCGCGCACCGCGATCACATTCGGCGACGCAATCAGTTCGGTGACCGGCGCGAAACTCTTCAGCGGATCGTAGGGCGCGTGCCGATACAGACTTGGATTGATCACGAACACGCTCGAACTGACCAGGAATGTGTAGCCGTCCGGCTTGGCCCGTGACGCATAACCAATGCCGATATTGCCGCCGGCGCCCGGCTTGTTTTCGACGATCACGGTCTGGCCGAGCTTGTCGCGCAAATGCGTGCTCAGCAGCCGCGCCATGAAATCGCTGGCGCCGCCCGGGGCGAACGGAACGACGATCGTAATATTGTGGTCGGGATATTCGGCCTTGGCTGGCGCGCCGGCGCTTGCGACGCCCAGAGCCACGGTGGCCCCCAACAAGGCCAACTTGATCGACGAAACATACGCTGCCATGTCACGTGCCTCGCTCATCACCTTTGCTGTGCTAACATATTTCTTCAGCAAGGTGCCGGCTAAGAGGAAGGGCGCAATGTCGCGGCCGAAAGCGCCGGGCGGATGATCAGAATAAACGGATTCCCGGGTCCGCCTTTCGCATCGTTTGCAATGCACAATAGGTTCTGCGCGCGTGTTGATCCGGCGGGCCAAGGTCTCTTGGAGTGCAAGCATGACAAAAAGAGTTGGTGTTATCGGTCTTGGCGCCATGGGTTCGGCCATGGCTTTGCGAATGGTCAAAGCTGGCTATGACGTCGCTGGAACGGATGTGCGCCAGGCTTGCATGGACGAACTTGCGGCTAACGGCGGAAAACTCGCGGCCTCCGCGCGGGCGGTCGCCGAGGGTTCGGATATCATCATCGTCTCGCTTGCCAGCGAAGCAGCCTTTCATGCCGTGACGACGGGTACCGACAGTATCCTCGACGCCAAGCGTAGCGGAATCGTCGTCGTCGACACCTGCACCCTGGCCATCGCGGACAAGGCCGCCGCCCGCGACAAGCTGAAGACCGTCGGCGTGACCTTGCTGGATTGCACGGTGAGTGGCACACGGCCCACCGTGCTCGCAGGCAATCTGACGCTATACGCCAGCGGCGATGCCGAAGCGTTCGGCAGGGCCGAAGAGCCGCTGAAGGCGTTTACGCGATCGCGCACCTTTCTTGGTGAATTCGGCAACGCCAGCAAGCTCAAATACGTGATGAATTTCCTTATCCTCATTCACAATGCGGCGACGGCGGAGGCGATGTCGTTCGCGCGCAAGTCCGGACTGGATCTGACGCTGGTCCAGCCATTGGTTGACGACAGCTTCGCGAGCTCAAAAATCTGGGGCCTGCGCGGGAAGATGATGGTCGAGCGCGATTACGTGACCTCGCGCGGGACCTACGGGATCGCACGCAAGGATGCCAGCGTCATCGACGAGTTTGCGCGCTCAATCGCCGCACCGACACCGGTCTTCCAGGCGGCCCTGCAAATGCACCTCGCCGCGATCTCGCAAGGTTACGGCGACAACGACACGGCTTCGCTGTTTGAAATTTATTCGAAACTCTCCGGATTGGACGCCATCGAACCGCAAAAGCCAGTGGTCAACTAGAATTGAGGTCTGTCCTGCCCTTTAATCAACAATATCCGTCGGCTAGCCTGCATCTCGGAGCGCAATGCAAGACAGGCCGGCGGGCGCACTAATGATCACCCAACATGATCTTCGACTGGGCGAAGCAGGCGCCCGACAAAACGGCGATCATCTATAATGGCACGGCCTTTTCGTACCACTCGTTCGCCCAACTCATCGCCGTCGCCCGCGGTTATTTCGTCCGGCGCGGCTATATCGGGCCTGGTTACGCAGTGCTGGCCTTCTACAACCTGTTGGATTTTTGGATTCTCAGCCTGGCGTTGCGCAGTTTGGGCCTGACCACCGTGGCCGTGGGGTCTACGGCCGGGGTGGGCGAGCTTGGTTTGCCGAACATCCGCTGTGTCATCACCAATCCAGGCGAGGCCTGGGCCGGTCTGCAAGGCCTATGCACCGAGCTAGGGCTCCCACTGCTGTCGGTGGCGCTGGCTGGCGAACCTGCCCTGGGACTCGAATCGTTCGAAACGCCGCGCCCGTTGGGCGGCCACATCCTGCGGACCTCGGGCACGACCGGCACCCGAAAAATGGTGCTGATAGAGTCCTGCCTGCGACGCTGATGTGGCGCGGCTCCATGTGAAATTATTCGGCATGAACCAGCACACGTTGCTCAGTGTATTCAACTATGCGGCTGGAACCGGGCACGGATACAAATGGGCAGTCAGCACTTGGAGCGTGGGCGGCGCCATCGTCATCGAGCTAGCGCGCGAACCGTACCGGGCGCTGTTGCAGCCGCGCATGACCCATGCGGTGCTCAACCCCGCAATGCTCGCCGAGCATTCTGGCCGCGCCGGCAGATGCGTTCGCACGTAACGATGCGATGCAGGTCGCTGTCGGGGCTGGAGCGATGACCCGCACGCAGGTCGACCAGGCCAAGGCCCGCATCGCACCCCATCTTTTTAATTATATCGCTTCCACCGAAGCCGGTATCATCACCTTCACTCCGCTAGACACTCCGGAGGACCTCCGCTGGCACCGGCTCGTGCCCGGCCGCGTGGTCGAGATCGTCGACGAATCCGATCGTCCCGTGCCGGCCGGCGAGATCGGGCTGCTGCGGGTCGGCACAGCAGGCGGGCCGACCAGCTATCTCCATGACGAAGCGGCGACGCGGGCGTTTTTCAGGGACGGCTTCTTCTATCCCGGCGATCTGGCCGTCATGCGATCCGACGGGCGCATGGCGCTGCAAGGACGCGTCACCGAAGTCATCAATATGCTGGGAGACAAAATTTCCCCGGCCCCTATCGAGGCTCGGATGTGCGAGCTCTTTGCTGTCAGCGGCGTCTGTCTGTTCTCTGTGCAGGACGACAGCGGCGAGGAAGAGATCCATATCGTCATCGAATCGCCGGTGCCGATCGATTCTGAACGCCTGACTGCCGCTATCAAACAAGAGCTCGGCGGATTTCAGCGGGCCTGCGTCCACTATGTCGCGGCCCTGCCTCGCAATCATACCGGCAAGGTCTTGCGTCAGGCCGTTCAAGCTCAAGCCATCACCCGTCAGCCGCCATTTGCCGGCAGGGGTTAGCTTCAATCGTGGCGAAACCTCGCCGTCTTAAGCGGTGGGCGTTTTGCTGACGCGTAACCCGACCAGCCGATCGAGCGTGGCGACGTCCTTCTGCAATTCAGACGACGACGCACGATGCGCCACCGCGCCACGCTCCAGAACGATAGCGTCATTCGTCAATTCCAACGCGATCTCGGTGTGCTGCTCGACCAGGATGAAGGCGATCTTGCCGTCGGTAAGCAGCAGGCGCAAGGCGGCGATCAATTCATCGACGATCACCGGCGCCAGGCCTTCGAACGGCTCGTCCAGCAACAGCAGCGCCGGATTGGTCATCAGCGCGCGGGCGATCGCCAGCATCTGCTGCTCGCCGCCGGACAATTGGTTGCCCATGTTGCGGCGGCGCTCGGCCAGTTTGGGAAACAGGTCGAAAACCGCGTTGAGGTCCCAGGCGCCCGGCCGCGCGGCAACCGTGAGATTTTCGTCGACCGTGAGCGAGGGAAAGATATCGCGCTCCTGCGCCACCCAGCCGATGCCGCTGCCGGCGCGCCGGTGTGGGGACAGTTGCGATATGTCCTGGCCGCGCCACGACAGGCGCCCGCCGTGCAATTGGGTATAGCCCATGATCGTCAGCAGCAGCGTCGACTTGCCGACGCCATTGCGGCCGAGCACGGCCAGGCTGCCGTTCTCCGGCAATTCCAGCGAGATGTCATGCAGCACCACCGCATCGCCGTAGCCCGCGGTCACCTGCTGCAATGAGAGAAGCGGCTCAGCCAAGATATCTACCCACGTTCGTCATCCATGTTTGCGCTTGCCGAGATAGACCTCGCGCACGCCCGGATCGGCGGCGATTTCGGCCGGCGAGCCTTGCGTGAAAATGGTGCCGCCCACCAGCACGATGATATGGGTGGCGAAGCGGAACACCACATGCATGTCGTGTTCGATAAATAGCAGCGTGAGATCGTCGGACAGGCCCGCCACCACCTCGAAAATGTCGCCGCTTTCCTCCTGCGGCACGCCGGCGGCCGGCTCGTCGAGCAGCAGCACCTTCGGCTTGGTCGCCAGCGCCAGCGCGATTTCCAGCAGGCGCTGGCGGCCGTAAGGCAATTCGCGCGTCGGCTGGTAGCAGGCGTCGCCGAGCCGCAGCTTGACCAGGATGCCGTGGGCTTCCTCGATGGCCTCTTCGTGGCTGGCGAGATTGGTCCAGAATTCGCCTGCGATGACGCGCCGCTCGGCCACGGCCAGCGTCACCGCTTCCAGCGCGTTGAGGCCGGCGAACAGCGTGTTGATCTGGAAGGTGCGCGCCAAGCCCCGCCGCACCCGCTGCTGCGGCTCGAGAGCGGTGATGTCTTCCTCGCCCAGGAAAATCTGCCCGGCATTGGGCATCAGCATGCCGGTCATCAGGTTGATCAGCGTGGTCTTGCCGGCGCCGTTGGGGCCGATCAGCGCATAGCGGGCACCGACCGGCAGGTTCAATTCGATGTCGCGGGCGACCGCCAGCGAACCGAAGCTCTTGCAGAGACCGCGGGTGGACAAGGCCGGCGCGTTTTTGGCGGGTGGGCTCAACGCCGCCTCCAGTGCGCGGCGATTTTCGACAAGCCGCCCAGGATGCCGTTGGGCAGGAAGATGACGACCGCCACCAGCAAAAGGCCGATCCAGAAGTACCAGTATTGCGGCGCGATGCCGGAGAACTGGTCGCGCGCGACCATGAAGACCACGGCGCCCACCAGCCCGCCATAGAGCCGGCCGGCGCCGCCCAGCACCAGCATCACCAGCACGTCGGCGGAGCGTTCGAAGCTCAGGGCTTCCAGCGACACGGTCTGTGTGGTCTGCGCGATCATCGCCCCGGCGATGCCGGCGACGCCGGCGGCGATCGTGTAGATCTTGCGGATATGCGCGCGGCTGGGCGCGCCGATGGCCGGCATGCGCAGCCAGTTCTCGCGAATGCCGCGCAGCGCCAAGCCGAACGGCGAATTGATCAGCCGCCGCGCGCACAAGAAAACCAGAAACAGCACGGCGAGCGAATAGCCGTACGCCGTCTTGCCGTACAGGTCGAAATTGAAGATGCCGAGCACCGGCCAGATGTCGATGCCTTGCAGCCCGTCCGAGCCGCCGGTCAGCCAGCTCGCGCTGTTGGCCGCCTCGTGCAGCAGCAGCCCGAGGCCGAGCGTGATCATGATCAGCGTAAGATGACGGAAGCGCGCGACGATGAAGCTGGAGGCATAGCCGACCAGCGCGGCCAGCGCGGTGGCGACGATCACGCCGGTAAACGGTTCGCCCCAGACGAATTTGGAGAACAGGCCGGCGGTGTAGGCGCCGATGCCGAAGAACGCGGCGTGACCGAGCGAGACGATACCGGCATAGCCGAGGATGAGATCGAGCGACAACGCGAACAGCGCGCCGATCGCGATCTGGCTCGCCAGCGACAAATAATTCGGAAACAGCGCGAACGGCGCAAGCGTCGCCAGCCAGAAAGCGATCTCGAGCGGATGCCAGCGGCTGAGCGATTTGAGATAGGCTTGCGGCGTGGCGGGTGCGCCGGCGACGGCACTTTTCGGGATCATGCGCTAGCGCCTCCCGAACAGTCCGGCCGGCCGCCACATCAGCACGACGACCATGACCAGATAAATCAGGAATGCGCCAAGTTCGGGCACATAATACTTGCCGGCGATATCGCTGATGCCGATCAGGCAGGCGGCGGCGAACGAGCCGGCGATCGATCCCAGCCCGCCGACCGATACGACGATCAGCACATAGACCAGATAGGTGAAGGCGAAGTTCGGATCGAGCCCGACAATCTCGATGGCGAGCGCGCCGCCAAGGCCGGCGAGTCCGCTGCCAAGCGCGAAGGTGGCGGCGAAGGTGCGGTCGACGTCGATGCCGAGCCCGCGGGCCATTCGCTGGTTGTCGACCGCCGCCCGTATCTTCGCGCCGAAGCGCGTGTATTCGACCGTGGCGATGAGGAAGACGGTGACCGCGACACCGATTACGACCAGGAACAACCGGTAGACCGCAATATTGAGGCCGAGCACGTTGAACGAGCCGCGCATATAGGCCGGCATGTCGATCGGCTGCTGGGTGGTGCCGAAGTAATAGGCGGCGATCGCCACCGAGATGAAGGCGAGCCCGATGGTCAGCAGCACCTGGTCGAGATCGCTGGCGCGATAGAGCCGGCGGTAGAGGATGCGCTCGATCGCGACGCTGGCCGCCGCCGCGGCCAGGAACGCCACCGGCAAGGTGGCGAAAAACGGCCAGTGCAGGTGGTTGACCAGGGTGACGGCGACATAGCCGCCCAGCATGGCGAAGGCGCAATGCGCCAGGTTGACGAAATTCATCAGGCCGAGCGTCACCGACAGCCCGACCGACAGCAGGAACAGCAGCATCCCGTAGGCAATGCCGTCGAACAGGACACCAAAGACGGGAGGGACCATAGGGACGTCGCTTGCCGTCACCGCGCTTGGTGTCAGGTGGCTGGAGCCTCTCCGTTCCCTCCCCGCTGCGAGGGGAGGGTCAGGGCGGGGGTCATGTTAGCGCGGAATGGATCCCCACCCGCCAGCCTTCGCCACAGCGCGTCGAAGACGCGCATTAACGCGCTTATGGCTTAGGCCGGCGACCTCCCCGTATAAGGGGGAGGTAAAGAGCAACAGCAAATGGAATGGGGCGCGTTCGCCGCCCCATCGGATTTTCGGCTATCCGATTTCCCGGCGATCACTTCTTCTTTTTCATCGCTTCCTTGACCGGGTCCTTCACGTTCGGAATCTTCGCGATATCGACATTGACCAGATGACCGCCGACCTTCTCGACCTCGCGCACATAGACGGTCTGGATGATGTCACGGGTCTCCGGATCGATCGAGATCGGGCCGCGCGGGCTTTCCCACTTCATGCCCTTAGCAGCGTTGATCAGCTTCTCGCCGTCGGTGTTACCCTTGGTCTTTTTCAGGGCCGCATAGATCAGGTGCATGCCGTCCCAGGCGCCGATCGAGAAGAAGTCCGGGTTGCGCTTGAACTCGGCATTGTAGGCTTTCACGAAGGCCGCATTCATTTTCGACTTGTGATTATAGTCGTAATGGCCGGACGTGATGATGCCGATGGCGGCGTCGCCCATGCTGGCGAGCGCGTGCTCATCGGTGATTTCCAGCTGCCCCATGATTTTCGTCTTCTTGGCATTGATGCCGCGCTCGGCGAAGGCTTTGCCCAGCGCCCCGGGTTGCGCGCCGCCCGGGATGAACACGAAGATGCCCTGCGGATTGAGGTCCTTGGCCTTTTGTACGTAAGCCGAGAAATCGGGATTGGCGACCGCCATGCGCACCGAGCCGACGATCGTGCCGCCGCCGGCCTTGAAGCCGGCCTGGAACGATTGTTCGGCGTCATGGCCCGGACCATAGTCGGACACCATGGTGTAGGCTTTCTTCACATTGGCTTCTTATTGGTCGCGACCCAATTGCCGAACGCGTTATTCAATTGCGGAATGGTGAGCGAGGTGCGCGCCATGTAGGGCGACTTGGTGGTGATGATCGCGGTCGCCGCATTCATCACGACCATGAATTTCTTGGCTTCCGCCGAAATGGCGCCCGCCGCCATCGCGTTCGGCGTCAGCACGAAGCCGGCGAGGATGTCGGCATTGTCGCGGGTGACCAGTTCCTGCGCCAGCCGCTTGGCGACCGGCGGATTGATGCCGCCGACATCCTTGCGGATGATTTCGATCTTCTTGCCGGCGATCGTGTCGCCGTTCTGCTTCATGAATAGCTTGATGGCGTTGTCCTGCTGGGTCGCCGCATCGGCGAACTGGCCGGAATAGGGCTCGATCAGCCCAATCTTGATAGTGCCTTGGGCCTGGCCGGTGGCCGGCATCAGGCTTGCTGCAAGCAAAGCGGCGCCGGCGAATAACACGCGTTTCATGTTTGTGCTCCCCTATCGATACCGTTGACACGTATCGTTGCCGGCTAGAATGCCTGAGGTTTGCGGCAAAGAAAAGCGCTGCAAACATGCCATTCGCAGCGCAGCAATTTGGCGTCGGCGTCCCGCGTGTGGAATTGTCAGCCCAACGCTAGCTTGGCCTGCTCGTATTTGCCGCTGCCCATCTTGCCGTCGGGGACCATGCAGTGGGCAGCGATCCATTCGAAGGAATCCAGGCAAATTTCTTTGGTATAAGGCGCGAATACCAGGCGCTCGCCCGGGCCCCAGCGCCGCGGGTTACCTCATCGCTGCGCGCGGATATGATTTTCGGAAATGACAGGTCATCCTTAACGATGACCGTTATCGGCATCCGGATGTGCCAGCAGCGCTTCGACCTGAATTTGGAGATATATTCGCGCAAGCGCAAAATGTAAAAACGATAAATTGGGCAAACGTGCGATCGGAGAGGGCGATGGCCTTTGAAGAATATAAAGGCGCAATGTTCGGCCGGCAGTGGAAAACCTCCGAACGGAAATACGGAGTCATTGCCGAGCCGGATATCAAAGATTCCCATGCGTGACGGCGTCAAGCTGAGCGCCGATGTCTGGAAACCGGACGGCGCGGCCAAGGTCCCCGTCATCCTTGGATTTCATTGCTATCATTCGACCGGCCAGACCGGCCCGATCAAGCCTGCCGCTCTGTCGACGGCGCAATGGAAAAATCCCGGACAGGAGCGAACGAACGCATCGCTCGAGGCGGGCGACCCAAACTTCTTTGCGCGGCGCGGCTACGCCCATGTGGTCTGCAACGCGCGCGGAACCGGGAAATCGGAAGGCACCTGGGACTTTTGTGGTCCGCAGGAAGTGCAGGACGTTTACGAGACCATAGAATGGCTGGCGGCGCAGCCGTGGTGTGACGGCAATGTCGTCATGTTTGGGGTCTCCTATTTCGCCTGGATTCAGTTGCTGGTCGCAACGCTCAACCCGCCGCATCTGAAGACGATTTTTTGTCCCTGGGGATCGACCGACTTCTACCGGGATTTCGTCTATCGCGGCGGGATGCTTGCGTACAAATGGCCCATCGGCTGGAGCGCGACTTCGCTCACCTACGGCAAGTGCCGTCCGGCGAACGTTTCAAAGCAGCGCATGGGCGAACAGAGTTATCGCGAGGCCATTGCCCGCTTGCTGGAGGACGACGATATCGCCGCCGTTCCCGAACTTGTCGCCGCGCTGAAAAATCCCGAGGCCGGGGTCAATGCATTCATCGTCGACCTCGCTTTGCATCCGCATTACGACGAATTCTGGCAGGAGCGCACGGTCGACTACAGCAAGATCAAGATTCCGGCGTTTATCGGCGGATGCTGGGGAATGTACGGCATCCACACGCCGGCGGCGTTCCGCAGTTGGGAGCATCTCGACGTTCCGAAGAAAATGATCCTCGGCCCCGATATCTATCTCGACCGGCCGCTCGGCCAGCTACAGCATGAGGCGGTCCGCTGGTTCGATCATTGGGTCAAAGGTGTTGACAATGGGATCATGGACGAACCGCCGATCCAGATATTCATCGGCGGGACCGGCGAGTGGAAACAAGCGGCCGACTGGCCGTTGCCGGAAACGAAGTGGGTTCCTTTTTATCTCCACGAGCAGGGGCTGCTGAGCGAGCACGAGCATTGGAGCAACGAGGGCAGCGATTCGTTCGAAGACTCCCCGTGGATGCGCGGCAAGCTGCAATACGCAACGCCAATCCTGGTCGAAAACACGGAAATCTGCGGGCCGATCGCGCTAACGCTCTACGCGGCGACAACCGATGTCGACATTCACTGGGTCATTTCGCTGTTGGAAATCGATGCCGATGGCGGCGAACATCTTGTCACCAAAGGCTGGCTGAAAGGTTCGCACCGAGAACTCGACCTGGAAAAATCAAAACCTTGGGAGCCCATTCACAAACATACGGGATCCGACGTTGCTGAAACCCGGCGAGATTTGCGAGTTCGACATCAAGCTGGTGCCGGCCGGCAGGCTGTTCAGGGCAGGCTCACGCATCGCGGTGAGAATTCGCTGCGTCGACGATGAACCGAAAAATCCGTTCGAATTGGCCGCTTCGGGCAGTATCGCGCGCGTGGCGGTCAGCCGAATTACGGTGTTTCACAACGAGGACCTGCCCTCGTATCTGCTGCTGCCGATCACGAAGGGCAACGTCTTGAACACCTTTCTTTCGGGAGGCGTTTACCCCGCGTGAACGAGCGCGTCCTGCGTTCGCTGGGGGCGGCAGCTTGAGCGCGCGGACAGCGTCTTGCTCGGCTCCTCGGCTTTCTTGCAATCGAACTGCACGGCGTTGCCCTAAATGACCAGCGTCAGGCCCGAGGCGATCAGCAATATGGCGAGCGCCTGGCGAAAGCGGCGGTCGTCGAGCTTGCCGTAGAGCTGCCAGCCGATCCAGGTTCCCAGCAAGATCGGCGGCAGCACCGCAACCAGCATTATCGCGCCGGCGTGGTCCAAGGTCACCCAGACGATCCCGGCCAAGGCAAGGGCATGCATTACGATGATGTAGGGCTGGTAGACAGCGCGGGCGGTTGCCTTGGGCCAACCCCGAATTTGCGTCCAGATCGTCGGCAACACGCCGGAATAGCCGCCAATTCCGCCGAGGATGCCGCCAAGGAAACCGACGCCGGCGTCGGCGGTGCGGCCGCCGCCTGCAAACGTATGCAGGCGCGGGGAGAGCAGCGCATAGGCTCCGAACGCCAAGAGGAAAATGCCGATCGCGGCCTTGAGAACGCCGGCGTCGGTATAAACCAGCAGACGCACGCCGATCGGGATGCCGGCGAGACCGCCGATCAGGAACGGCCACAGCTTGCCGAACTCGATGTGCCGGCGCTGCGGCCAGATCGTGGTCGAATGCAGCAGCACGCCGCAGCCGGTGACCATCAGCGCGCAATGCACCGGATCGATGCGGTGCAGCCAGATCGCGGAGGCGGCGACGCCGAAAGCAAAACCGCTGCCGCCGGCGGCGACGCCGCCGAACAGCGCCCCGAGCCAAAGGATGGCGAGCGTGTCGAGCGAAAGTCCCATCACCATCCGCTCAGCCTAGACTGAGGATGACGATGAGGCCAATCGTAGAGGATGGTGCCGAAACGAACGGTGACCGCGCGCGCCTCGATGGCGCGGAAAATCACCGATTCGACGAACAGGCCGATCAGGGTGTTCGGCGCCACCGCCCACAGCACCGAATGAATGATCACGAACACCTTGCGCCATTGCTCGTGGTTCATGATGTCTCGCCGGCGGCGCGGTTGTTTTAGGTCTTGCACCTGACGCATCATCCCCCACCACGCGGTAGCGTGACAACTGGCAATTCCGTGAAGGAGTCCTTCGATGCCGGACCTCACCCACTCCATTCGGGCTGCGCTTTCCGAGCGTTTCGGGGAGGACATTGCGGTGGACCCGGCGCTGCCCGGGCTCGACGAATTGCGCCGGATCGCCGCCCATCGGGTGCACCGGCGCTATCTGGCCCGCGACATTGCGCCCGAACTGCTGCGCCTGCTTTGCGCCTGTGCGATGTCGGCGCCGTCGAAGAGCGATCTGCAGCAGGCCGACATCCTCATCGTGCGGGAAACCGCCAAGCGTGACGCGATCGCCGATCTGCTGCCGGAGATGCCCTGGCTGCGGCAGGCGCCTGTATTCCTGGTGTTTCTGGCCAATGGGCGGCGCCTGCCCGCGCTGTCGCAATGGCGCGGCCGGCCGTTTCCCAACGACCATCTCGATCTGTTCTTCAACGCGGTGGTGGATGCGAGCCTGGTGCTCGCCACTTTCATGCGGGCGGCGGAAGCGGTCGGTCTCGGCTGCTGTCCGATCAGCGTCATCCGCGATCACGCGCGCGTGGTGAGCGACATGCTCGCGCTGCCGCCGAAGGTCGTTCCAATCGCGGGCATGTGCGTCGGCTGGCCGGCGGAGGAGGGCGCCATCACGCCGCGGCTCTCGCTTGCCACCACGCTGCATGAGGAGCGCTTCGCGGAAGGCGATCTCGCGCGGCAGATCGAGGCTTATGACCGCCGGCGCGCGCATTCACGCCCCTATCGCAGGCAGCGCGATCCGGCGCGCTTTGGCGCGGCCTCTTTCTATGGCTGGTCGGAGGACAAGGCGCGGCAATACGCGGTGCCGCAGCGCGCCGATTTTGGCGCTTTCGTCCGGGCCCAGGGCTTTTGTCTGGACTGACGCCGCAAAGCCGGCGTCCGCTCAAGCCACGTTGCGCGTGGCGATTGGTACGCGGTGCCGCCGCACGCGGTCTTCGTCGACCTCGATGCCGAGCCCGGGGCGGTCGATGCTGTCGGCATAACCGCGCTCGGTGCGGATCGGCTGCGCGGTCACGTCGTCGGCGAGCGCGCCATGGGTCAGCGTCAGCGCCCAGGCGATGTTGGGAATGACGCAAGCCGCGTGCAGCGCCGCCGCGCAGGCAATGCTGGATTCACCCGTTTTGCAGGAGATGTTGACGCTCATGCCGAGGCTGTCGCACAGCTGGGCGGCATTGACCACCGCGGCGATACCGCCGAGCTTGATTGCCTTCAGGCTGACGCCACGCGCGGCCTTGCGCTCGTGATGGCGGGCGATGTCGGCGAGCGAATGGATGCCTTCGTCGGCGCCGATGGCGATCTCGGGTGTGGTAGCCGCGATCGCCGCCATGCCGGCGAGATCGCTGGCCTCGACTGGCTGCTCGAAAAAGTCGAGGCCGCAGCTTTGCACCGCGCGCACATACTCGATGGCTTGCTCGGTCGTGTAGCCCTGGTTGGCGTCGGCCGAGATCAGCAGGCCGCGGCCGAGCTGCTGGCAGATCGCGCGGGTGCGGGCGGCGTCGTTCGCCGCCGTGTCGATGCCGACCTTGATCTTGTAGGCGGTGATGCCGGCGGCCTTCTTATTGTCCGCGTCGCGCAGGTCGCCGTCGAGATCGCCGCTTCCGATCACGGCGAGCAGCGCCAGGCGGCTGCATTTCTTCTCGCCCAATAGCGCATGCACCGGCTTGCCCAGGGCGCGGCCGGCCAGATCGTGCAGCGCGATCTCGATGGCCGCCTTGGCGCCGTGATTGCCGTACATGCGGCTGTCCATGGCGGCGAGCGCGCCGGCGATATCGGCCGGCTCGCGCCCGCGCAGCGTGGGCGCAAGATAATGTACCGCCGACACGATGCTCTCGAGCGTATCGCCGGTCATCACCGGCGCCGAGGCAGCCTCGCCCCAGCCGACGAGGCCGTTGTCGGCCTCGATCCGCACCAGCACATTGTCGGCGCGGCGCACTTCCTCGCCCGCCATGATGACGGGCTTGCGCATTGGCAGGCTGACCGCGCTCGGCTCGATCGATTTGATGTGCACGGCGGAATGGCCTGGCCCGAATGAATTTTTTCGATTAACGCCAATGGACGATCAGGGTAAGGTATTGCCGTTGTAGCGGCAACCTGCCTGAAGCGGTTCCAAACCCATGAACGAAGCCCTTTCGCGAACCGCCAGTTGGCACGAAACCGTGCTTGCGGCGCTTAAAAGCAACAATGTCAAACTCGTTACCTATGTCCCCGACCGGGTATTGACGCCGTTGATCAAGGCGCTGGACGACGATCCCTTTTTCACCATCTTCGCCACCACGCGCGAGGAAGAGGCGCTCGGCATCGTGACCGGCGCCTGGATGGGAGGCTTGCACGGCGCGGTGCTGATGCAGACCAGCGGTTTTGCCACCATTCCGAACGCGCTCGCCTCGCTGGTGGTGCCGTGCCAAATCCCGGCGCTGATCTTCGTTTCCGAGCGCGGCACGCTCGGCGAGTTCAATCTCGGCCAGGCCATGGTGTACAAGACCATGCGCCCGGTGCTCGATTCGCTCGGCATCGAATCTCATACGATCACGCGCCAGGATGAGCTCGCCTTCATTCTCGACCGCTCGATCAAGCAGGCGGTGGCCACGCAGGCGCCGGTCACCTTCATCCTGTCGCCGCTGTTGACCGGCGGCAAAGTATTCGAGGCATGAGCCGGTCATGACCGCAACACAAACCGGAGCCATCGGGGCTCACAACGCCAAGGTGATGAACCGCTTCGACTTGACCAAGCGGCTGGTCGCCCAGCTCAGCCACGAGGAAGCGGTCGTCGCCGGCATCGGCAACGCCAATTTCGATTTGTGGATGAGCGGCCAGCGGCCGCAGAATTTCTACATGCTCGGCAGCATGGGTCTCGCCATCCCGATCGCTTTCGGCGTCGCCATCGCGCAGCCGCGGCGCCACGTGATCGCGCTCGAGGGCGACGGCTCGCTGCTGATGCAGCTCGGCTGTCTCTCGACCGTCGCCACCCAGGCGCCGAAAAATCTCACCATGGTGGTGTGGGACAACGGCATCTACCAGATCACCGGCGGGCAACCGACCGCGAGCGCGTCGGTTGCCGATTTAGTTGCCATTGCGCGCGCCTCGGGGATCGCCAACAGCGCATGGGCAGCCGACGAGGACGACTTCGACCGCCTGTTTGCGACCGCGCTCAGGGAGGGCGGGCCGAGCCTGATCGCCGTGCGCATCGACAACAAGCCTGGCGTCGGCGCCACCGATCGCGATCCGGTGCGGATCCGGCAAAACTTCATGCTTGGCCTCGGCGTGAAGCGCGCCCTGTAGCCGGGATCGCGCGCGCGTTTCAGCGCCCGTGCTTGCCGGAATTTTCCATGATGCCCGCCATCATCGCCATGCGCACCAGATCGGACAGGCTGTTGGCCGCCATCTTGGTCATCAGATTGGCGCGGTAGATTTCGACCGTGCGCGGGCTGATGCCGAGGTCGAACGCAATGGTCTTGTTGGCGCTGCCGGCCACCAGGCCTTCGAGCACTTGCCGTTCGCGGTTCGACAGGGTTGCCAGCTTTTCGTGGATCTTCGAAAGCTCGGCGTTGCGCTCGGCTAAGCCGGCGTCGCGGCTGAGCGTAGAGCGCAGCGCGGCGAGCAGGTGATCGTCATCGAACGGCTTTTCCAGAAAATCGGCGGCGCCGATCTTCATGGCTTCGACCGCGAGAGAGATTTCTCCGTGGCCGGTAATCATGATCACCGGGATATCGACGCCGAGTTCCTTGACCCGGCGCAGCAGATCGATGCCCGAGATGCCCGGCATGCGCACGTCGGTGATGATGCAGCCGGAGCGCAGCTCCGGCATGATTTCAAGAAAGGCTTTGGCCGACTCGAAGCTGCGCACCGTGAACCCGGCGGTCCGCAGCAGGAATTCGAGCGATTGCCGGACGGCATCATCGTCGTCGATCACATATATGACCGGCTCAGGCTGCATCGTCGACATCCCCTTCGTTTACGACCGCAAGAGTGAAATGGAAAATCGTACCCCCGCCGGGATTGGGCTCTACCCAGATTTGTCCATTATGCGCCTCGACGATGGCGCGCGAAATCGACAGGCCGATGCCCATGCCGTGGCGCTTGGTGGTGATGAACGGCTGAAACAATTGCTCGGCGATCTCGGGCGCGATTCCCGAGCCGGTATCGGCCACGCTGATCTTGACCTGGTTGCCGTCCGCCGGCGCGATGGCGACGACGAGGTCGCGCGTCGGCGATGATTCCATCGCATCCATCGCATTGAGGATCAGATTGAGCAGGACCTGCTGCACCTGCACCCGGTCCGCCAGCACCAGATCGGTGTCCGGGTTGAATTGGAATTGCACGCGGATGCCGCGGTCTTTCACGCCGACCAGCGCCAGCGCGCTCGCCTCCTCGACCAGCTTGGTGATGCTTTCCACGCGCTGCTCGCCTTCGCCGCGCGAGACGAAATCCCGCAGCCGCCGGATAATTTGCCCGGCGCGCATCGCCTGATCGGCCGCCTTGTCGAGGACGTCGCGCATGGCCGCGGTCTTTTCGTCGTTGACGCCCTCCAGCAGCCGCCGCGAGCCTCTCAGGTAGTTGGCGATCGCCGACAGCGGCTGATTGAGTTCGTGCGCGAGCGTCGACGCCATCTCGCCCATCGCGGTCAGCCGGGAAATATGCACCAGCTCGGACTGCAATTCCTGCAGGCGTGCTTCGGTTTGCTGGCGCTCGGTCAGGTCGCGGATAAAGCCGGTGAAAAACCGCCGGTCGCCCGATTTCATTTCGCCGACCGCAAGCTCGATCGGGAAGGTCGTGCCGTCCTTGCGCTGGCCGACCACCACGCGGCCGATGCCGATAATGTGGCGCTCGCCCGTCGCCAAATATCGCTGCACGTAACCGTCATGGTTTTCGCGATAGGGCGCGGGCATCAGGGCTTTGACGTTCTGTCCGACGGCCTCGGCGGCCTCATAGCCGAACAGCCGCTCGGCGGCGCTGCTGAACGACTGCATGATGCCGCTCTCGTCCATGACGATCATGGCTTCCGGCACGGTGTCGAGAATCGATTGCAGATGCGCCTCGCGCGCCAGCGCGTCGCGCGTCATCAGGCCCGTGCGCCGGCGGCTGCGGCGCAGCAGCTCGCCGCCCCAGGACACGCCCATGCCGATGATGCCGAACGCCGCGCCATTGGCGATGGCCGTGGTTGAAACCGCCGCCGCGCCGGTGAGCACGAAAAATGCGGCCACCAGGCTCAACGCGGTCGCCAGCAGGCCGGGCCCCAGGCCGCCGATACCGGCCGAAATCAGGACCGCGGGCACGAAATAGAGGAATATCGTGTCGTCGTGCAGAATCGGCGCGAGCAAAGCACGCGCCGCCAGCGACAGGGCAACCGCGGTCGGGGCAACGCCATAGCGCCAGATCCTGCCCCGTTCGGGCGCCGGTAGGTTCTCGGTTTTTACAATAATTTCAGACATTTAGCCCGGCTGATACGATCTCGGCCTCACCGCGGCGCCACCCCCGATCGCCTCCGGTAAAACCCCTATGGACAATATCTGAATTTCGAGCGCTCGGCTCCAGCGGTATCGATGACCATCGAATTTATCGAGGAGCTAGCGCCATGCTCACCCAAACGCTGATCCACCGCAGTTCTTCGCGCCAGCCAGCCCATATTGCGCGGCCCATCCCGGCGGTAAATACGCGCACGCTCGGCACCTCGATCGAAATGATGGGCGCGCCGATGCCGTTTGCGCGCAACGCCGAAATCTACGGCGAAAACGAGCCGGCGGAATATCTCTACAAGGTGGTCAGCGGCAGCGTGCGGACCTACAAGGTGCTCAACGACGGCCGCCGCCAGATCGGCGCCTTCTATCTGGCGGGCGACATGTTCGGCCTCGAAGTTGGCGACGTGCATACCTTCTCCGCCGAAGCGATCGTCAACAGCAAGATATTGGTCATCAAGCGCAGCGCCCTGGTCAGCCTGGCGACGCGCGACAACGAAATCGCCCGCAAGCTTTGGACCATGACGGCCGGCGAATTGCAGCGCGTGCAGGCCCATATCCTGCTGCTGATCAAGACCGCGCAGGAGCGGGTGGCCGGGTTCCTGCTCGAAATGTCCGCGCGCGCGCCGGTGGGCAATGAGATCGATCTGCCGATGTCACGGCAGGATATCGCCGACTATCTCGGCCTCACCATCGAAACCGTGTCGCGCACGCTCACTCAACTGGAGAATACCGCGGCGATCGCGGTGCCGACCTCCCGCCGCATCGTGTTGCGTAATCGCGCGGCGCTCAACCGTTTGAATGCCTAGCGCCGGCTCCCGCACCGCGGAAACCGGTTCTTGGGTCACGCGCAGGCATAGAGTTTAACGCCGAACTTCGTTCTCCCTGACTCCAGTTCGGCACACTGCCCCGGCAAACCTCCGCCGGGGCATTTTCTTTCAGCCCCGCCCTCAAGCCGGCCATTTGGCGCGGGCTTTGAGGGCCGCGACCGAATCCGTGGCGTCGCGCAAGACTTTCTCATGGTCGAGCGCGGTGAACTCGCCCTTGCGGCGCAGGATGCGGCCGTCCACCACGACGGTGTCGACATCCGACGGCTGCGCCAGTTGCACCAGCGCGTCATAGGGGTCTCCGATCGACCCCATGTTCGGCGCCCCGGTCCGCACCAGGATCAGGTCGGCGCGCTTGCCCGGCGTCAGCGAACCGGTCTTGTCGGCAAGGCCGAGGTCCTTGGCGCCGTCGATGGTGGCAATCTGCACCAGGCGCTTCGTCGTTATCTTGATCTTGCCGCCGGTGCGATGCTTGTTGATCGCTTGCATCATGTGCATGCAGGCAAAGCAGTCGCAGCGTTCCGCCGTGACATTGTCGATCGACATGCTCACCAGCACGCCCGCCTGGAGCAATTCCGGGAACTGCATCTCGCCCGAGCGCCCGGCCTCGCCCAAGGGCGATGTGCTGTAGTGCACGCCGTGCTTGGCCAGCGCCTCCCAATCCTTGGCGTTTGTGTTCAGTGGATGGACCAGTTGCACGTCGGGGCCGAGCAGGCCGTTCGTGTTCAAGAGCTGGATCGAGGCGCTGCCTGACGTATGCAGCGTGATCGGCAGGCCGAGGTCGCGCGCCGCGCCCCATTCCTTCTTCGCCATTTCGGCGTTGATGGCGCCGCGTGCGGTGTTGTTGCCGTCGATATTACGCGAGCAGATGCCCAACGAGATCATCGGGTCCTTGCCGATATCGCGTTTCAGCCGCGCCCAGTCGGCGAGATCCATCGGCTTATCGTTCGGCATGCCGAGCGCAGGGCCATAAGCGAAGCGGCCGCGGATGCCGGCGTCGCGCATCGCTTTCACCTCGGCGTCGGCATGCGCCGGACTGCGCACATTGTGCGCCCAATTGTGCGTCGTGGTGACGCCGGCACTTAACGCCTCGGCCAGGCCGAGCCGCACGGCGCGGTAGCTATCCTCCGGCGTGTAGTGCAGGCCGAGCGCGAAGGTGACCGGGAAATAGGTGCGCTTCGGATTGTCGGCGCGCATGACCGGACGCAGGAAGGTCGTCCAGTGATGCCAATGGGTGTCGACGAAGCCGGGCATGCAGATCATGCCTTTGCCGTCGATCGCCTGCGCGCCGGCTGCGTTCACCTGGGCGGCGACCGCGACAATCGCGCCGTCCCGCACATGCACGTCGCCGCTCGGCAGATCGCCGATCTTGTCGTCCATCGACAGCACATGAGCGCCGCGCACTACGAATTCGCCGCGCGCGGGAAGCGAGGCGGCCGGGCGTGACGCCGGCGCGGCGGTCTGCGCCCGCGCGCCGCGCGGCAACAGACCGGCGGCGCCAAGCGCCGTCGTTGCGGTGAGAATTGAACGCCGATTAAATCCAGCCTTGCGCATGACTTGTTTCTCCCCAGGATTACGCGGGTCGCGGGCTAAGCTTTTATTCGTTTGAAGATGCGACCACTGCCGCTGGTGAGGCTAGCGCCAGGTAAATTGGGAAGGCAATGGCGGGCGCGCTGCCCACATTGCTGCCCACGTTTGCAGCGTCCGGGCGTTCGCCGTCGCTTTGCCACCGGAGCGGGGGAGTTGGCCAACCTCGATGGGATCGCGACCGGCGCCGGGCCAACGGTTTCCCGCGTTACGGCCACCCTGGCGCGCACCGGCTTGTGCATTGCAGTACTCGATCGCGCCTGGACGCCGCTGCCTGAGTTCGGCTCCCGATTGACCTGAATCAACGGCTTCGCCCGGTTTTCGTGCTGGCATGGTTCGCGAATAGGCGATGGAGGCTGCCATGAAAGCCGAAGACGTGATGACCCGCGACGTGATCTCGACCGATCCGGATGCAACGGTGTTGCAGGCCGCGCGGCTGATGCTCCAGCATCACATCAGCGGGCTGCCGGTGATCGACAAAGACGGCATCCTGGTCGGCGTGCTGTCGGAAGGCGACTTCCTGCGGCGGCGCGAAACCAGGACCGAACGGCGGCGCTCGCGCTGGCTGGAATTCCTGATGGGGCCCGGCCGCATCGCCGCCGAATACAGCCATTCGCATGGCAACAAGGTTTCCGAGGTGATGACCCCCGACGTGGTGACCGTCGATGTCACCACACCGCTCGAGGACATTGTGGATGTCATGGAGCGGCGTCGCATTAAACGCGTGCCGGTCGTATGCGGCGGCCTGGTGGTCGGGATCATCACGCGCTCCAATCTCATGCACGCCATGGTCAGTCTGGCGCGGGTGGCGCAGCCCGCTGCCACGGACGATTCCGTCATTCGGGAGCGTCTGCTGGCGGAGATCCAAAAGGAGCAATGGGCGCCGGCGGCGACCGCCAATGTCGTCGTGCACGATGGCGTGGTCGAGTTGTGGGGCGTGATCATCGATGAACGCCAGCGCGACGCACTTAAAGTGGCCGCCGAAAACACTCCCGGCGTGAAGGCGGTGAAGGATCACCTGATCTGGATCGAGCCGACCTCGGGGATGACCATCGAGCCGACGGACGCCGCGCCGACGCATTAGCGGCGCCAGCACAGCACTATGCGGGCCCGTCGCGCGGGCGCGGGTTTATTTTGCCCCTTTTGACCTAGCGCAAGGAACAATCTGGCCGATCGTGTATTGACGATTCTGACGCCACCATAAGATGGCGCCGCAGAATGCGGAGGTTTCCCATGAATCTCAGATCACTGATACCGGTCGGCCGCGACCGTAGTGTCGCGCGCAGCGACAATCCGTTCATGTCGCTGCAACGGGAGATCGACCGGCTGTTCGACGACTTCACGCGCGGCTTTCCCGCGTTTACCAATGTCGGCGGCACCGAATTGCTGCCGAGCATGGACGTGACGGAAAACGACAAGCAGATCGAGATCACCGCCGAACTGCCCGGCCTCGAGGAAAAGGACGTGCAGGTCAACCTCGCCGATAACGTGCTCACGATCCGCGGCGAGAAGAAGGCGGAAAAGGAAGAGAAGGACAAGGCCTATCGGCTGGTCGAGCGCAGCTACGGTTCCTTCGTGCGCTCGCTCGAATTGCCGGAAGGCGTAAATGCCGACGCCATCAAGGCCAGCATCGAAAAAGGCGTGCTCAAGGTGACGGTGCCGAAACCGGCGCCGGCGCAAGTCAAGAAGATCGACGTCAAGGCCGCCGCCTGAAGCGAATGGGCTGCCGCCTAGAGCCACGCTCTCGATTGAGGTTGCCCCGCGGCTCCGGTGAGCCGCGGGGCCGGTTTTTCTTACTGTTTTTCCGCAAATTCACCGTGCGCACAGCGGCTTATTTGACCTGCGTCAAAGAGGCTGCCGGGGCCTTGGCGGATATTTATCGCGATCGTCCCTTCATTTTCAGGTTTCAGGCCAGCCAGACAACGGGATAGCAGCATGGCGAACGCGCTCGCTCCTCAAAAGACCATGACCCTCGGCGAGGGAGGCTTGGCGCTGGCCTTCGCTGGCCTGGCTGTCCTTTCGATTTTGGTCGCGGCCAAGGCCTACACGCCGGAATACGCGTTCCATGCCTATCTATTCACCGCCGGCAGCATCGCCGCGGTGTTCGCGATCATCAATCGCTATTACGACCGTCCGGCCGCAACGCCGCCTTTAACCATCGACGGCAAGCCCAACTACAATATGGGCCCGGTCAAGTTCGCGACCGTCGCCGCGGTGTTCTGGGGCATTGCCGGGTTCACCGTCGGGCTCTACATCGCGTGCGAGCTGGCGTTTCCATTCCTCAATCTCGATCTGCCCTGGATCAGCTTCGGGCGCTTGCGTCCCTTGCACACCTCGGCGGTGATCTTTGCCTTCGGCGGCAACGTGCTGCTCGCCACGTCGTTCTATGTCGTGCAGCGCACCTGCCGCGCGCGGCTCGCCGGCGATCTGGCGCCCTGGTTCGTCGTGCTCGGCTACAATTTCTTCATTGTCATCGCCGGCACCGGCTATCTGCTCGGCATCACGCAGTCGAAGGAATATGCCGAGCCGGAATGGTATGCCGATCTCTGGCTGACCGTCGTATGGGTGACGTATTTCCTGGTCTATCTCGGCACCATCATGCGGCGCACCGAGCCGCATATCTACGTCGCCAACTGGTTCTATCTTGCCTTCATTCTCACCATCGCGGTGCTGCATCTCGGCAATAACGCCGCGGTGCCGGTATCGCTGTTCTCGGCGAAGTCCTACATCGTCTGGTCGGGCGTGCAGGACGCCATGGTGCAGTGGTGGTACGGCCACAACGCGGTCGGCTTCTTCCTTACCGCCGGCTTCCTCGCCATCATGTATTATTTCATCCCGAAGCGCTGCAACCGCCCGGTCTACAGCTACCGGCTGTCGATCATCCACTTCTGGGCGCTGATCTTCCTCTACATCTGGGCCGGCCCGCATCACCTGCACTACACCGCGCTGCCGGACTGGGCGCAGACGCTGGGCATGACGTTCTCCATCATGCTGTGGATGCCGTCCTGGGGCGGCATGATCAACGGAATCATGACGCTGTCCGGCGCCTGGGACAAGCTGCGCACCGATCCGGTGCTGCGCATGATGGTGGTGTCGGTGGCGTTCTACGGCATGTCGACCTTCGAAGGCCCGATGATGTCGGTGAAGATCGTCAATTCACTCAGTCATTACACCGACTGGACCATCGGCCACGTGCATTCCGGCGCGCTCGGCTGGGTCGCCTATATCTCGTTCGGCGCGCTCTATTGCCTGGTGCCCTGGCTGTGGAACCGCAGGCTCTATTCGCTCAAGCTGGTCAACTGGCACTTCTGGATCTCGACCATCGGCATCGTGCTCTACATCACCGCCATGTGGGTGTCGGGCATCCTGCAAGGCCTGATGTGGCGCGCCTACACGCCGCTCGGCTTCCTCGAATATTCGTTCGTCGAGACGGTGGAGGCGATGCATCCCTTCTATGTCATCCGCGCGCTCGGCGGCTTCTTGTTCCTCGCCGGCGCGCTGATCATGGCGTGGAACCTCTGGAAGACCGTGAACTCGGCGGAAGCCGCCGAACCGGCCAGCGTAGCGCTGGCGCCGGCGGAATAGGCGGGGACGAAAATGTCGCTCTGGCAAAAACACGCCATCTTCGAGAAGAACTCGATCATTCTCGTCATCGGCATCCTGATCGTGATCGCGATCGGCGGCCTGGTCGAGATCGTGCCGCTGTTCTATCTCAAGAATACGATCGAGAAAGTCGACGGCGTGCGGCCCTATACGCCGCTCGAGCTCGCCGGCCGCAACATCTATGTGCGCGAGGGCTGCTATCTCTGCCATTCGCAGATGATCCGGCCGCTGCGCGACGAGGTCGAGCGCTACGGCCATTACTCGCTCGCCGCCGAGAGCATGTATGATCGCCCGTTCCAGTGGGGCTCCAAACGCACCGGTCCCGATCTCGCCCGCGTCGGCGGCAAGTATTCCGACGACTGGCACCGCGACCATCTGCGCGATCCGCGCTCGGTGGTGCCCGGCTCGGTGATGCCGAACTATGCCTTCCTGGCTGAGACCGATCTCGACTACCAGCACATTGCCGAGGATTTGAAGGTGCAGGCGCTGCTCGGCGTGCCCTATACCGCGCAGGACATCGCCGACGCCGAGAAGGACGTTG
This sequence comes from uncultured Alphaproteobacteria bacterium, assembly GCA_963789455.1. Taxonomy (GTDB): domain Bacteria; phylum Pseudomonadota; class Alphaproteobacteria; order Rhizobiales; family Xanthobacteraceae; genus Pseudolabrys. Next base: position 72,334 of record CAWBLD010000002.1, read on the forward strand.
TCACGCAGGCCACGGCCGACAGCCCCGACGCGGCCGATCTCGCCAAGCGCTATCCGAAAGCGAACGCGCGCGACTTCGACGGCGATCCGCGCCGCATTACCGAAGCCGATGCGCTGATCGCCTATCTGCAGATGCTCGGCACGGAAGTGGATTTCAAGCTCTACGACGATAAAGCCAACATCCGGTGACCGCGATGGACGAAACCTATAAGGCCGTAGCCGAATTCGCGCAGACCTGGGGTCTCGTATATTTCGTCGTGATTTTCGTGCTGGTGCTGCTCTATGCACTGTGGCCGTCACGCCAGAAGCAGTTCGACGAAGCGGCGCGTATTCCGCTGCGGGAGGATTAAGTCGTGGCCCAAATACTTGAAGAACAAGAACACAAAGAAATCGATCCGCTGACCGGCACCGCGACCACCGGCCATGACTGGGACGGCATCCACGAACTCAATACGCCGCTGCCGCGCTGGTGGCTGTGGACGTTCTACGCCACCATTATCTGGGCGATCGGCTATTGGGTCGTCTACCCGGCCTGGCCGCTGCTGACGTCGTCGACGCAGGGCACCTTCGGCTGGCATTCGCGTAGCGCGGTGGTCGCCGACATCGAGCAGCTCAAGACGCTGCGCGGGCCGCTGATGGTCAAGCTGACCAATGCCCCGCTTGCCGAAATCGAAGCCGATCCGCAATTGCTCGATTTCGCGCGCGCGCTCGGCCGCGCCGCCTTCGCGGATAATTGCGCGCCCTGTCATGGCGCCGGCGGCGGTGGCGCCAAGGGCTATCCCAATCTCAACGACGACGACTGGCTGTGGGGCGGCAAGCTCGCCGATATCGAGCAGACCATCACCTACGGCGCCCGCTCCAGCAGCGATAAGGGCCACCAGGGCCGCATGCCGGCCTTTGGCCGCGAAAACATACTGAAACCGAACGAGATTTCGGCCGTGGCCGACTACGTGCGCTCGCTGTCCGGGCTGAGCACGGAAGCCGGCGCCGATCTTGCGCTCGGCAAGAAGGTGTTTGCGGACAACTGCGTCGTCTGTCACGGGCCGGAGGGCAAGGGCAATCGCGAACTGGGCGCGCCCAATCTCACCGACAAGATCTGGCTCTACGGGCCCGACAAGGAAACCATCATGCAGGGGGTGACCAACGGCCGTGGCGGCGTGATGCCGACGTGGAGCGGGCGTCTTAGCGCGCCGACCATCAAGGCGCTCGCGGTCTATGTCCATACCCTCGGCGGCGGAGAGAAATGACAGTGCCGGCAGCGACGATCGTTACGCTGGACCATGCCGAAACTGAAGCACCGGGTCTGACGCGGCAGGTGGCCGCTGCCAAGGTGCGCGCCGGCGGCGCGACCGCCGCCCGACGACGACATCCCGCTTTATGCGCCGCGGCGGAAAATCTATCCGCAGAACGTGCACGGCACCTTCCGCCGCATCAAATGGGCGCTGCTGCTCGTCACCCTCGGCGTCTACTATGTGCTGCCGTTCGTGCGCTGGGACCGCGGCCCGAGCGCGCCGACGCAGGCGGTGCTGATCGATCTGTCCACCGGCCGCTTCTATTTCTTCTTCATCGAGATCTGGCCGCAGGAGGTCTACTACATCACCGGCCTGCTGATCCTGGCGTCGATCGCCCTGTTCCTGATGAACGCGGTCGCCGGCCGGGTGTGGTGCGGCTATCTCTGCCCGCAGACGGTGTGGACCGATCTGTTCTTCGCCATCGAGCGCTTGGTCGAAGGCGACCGGCGCGAGCACATGCTGCGCGACGGCCGCAAATGGACGGCGCGGAACTTACGCGCGCAAGGCGGTGAAGCATTTTCTCTGGCTGATGGTGGCGTGGTGGACCGGCGGCGCCTGGGTGCTCTATTTCGCCGACGCGCCCACGCTGGTGAAGGACCTCGCCACCCTGCAGGCGCCGTTCATCGCCTATGCCTTCATCGGCATCCTGACCTTCACCACCTATACGCTCGCCGGCCACATGCGCGAGCAGGTCTGTCTCTATATGTGCCCGTGGCCGCGCATCCAGGCCGCGCTCACCGACGAATACGCGCTCAACGTCACCTACCGTTACGACCGCGGCGAGCCGCGCATGGCGGTCGCCAAGGCGCAGGCACTGCGCGCGCGCGGCGAGCCGGCCGGCGACTGCACCAACTGCAAGCAGTGCGTGCGGGTCTGCCCGACCGGCGTCGATATCCGCAACGGCGCCGATCTCGGCTGCATCCAGTGCGGGCTGTGCATCGACGCCTGCAACGCGATGATGACGAAGCTCGGCCGCGCCACCGGGCTGATTGCCTATGACACCGACATCAACATCAAGCGCCGGCAGGAGGGCAAGCCGGGCTTCGTCAAGATCGTACGCGGCCGCACGGTGCTCTACGCGGGGATCATCGTCGCGATCGGCGCCATCATGCTTTATACGCTGGCCACCCGCCAGGATCTGGCGCTCGCCGTCATCCACGACCGCAATCCGCTGGCGGTGCTGCTCAAGGACGGCTCCGTCCGCAACGGCTATACGCTGCGCATCATCAACAAGCGGCTGCAGGAGCGCGAGTTCGCGCTGAGCATTCGCGGACCGGCCGGCACCAGGCTTGCGATCGTCGGGACGCCGCCGCGCGCCGACGGCCGCTCGGTGATTTCGGTCGGGCCGGATCAGACGCGCGAGCTGCGGGCCGTCGTCACCCATCGCGGGCCCGACCCGATCGCCATGGCGCCGATCACGTTCTATGCCACCGATACTGCGTCCGGCGAACGGACCGCAGAGGACGATCATTTCCACGGTCTGGAGTCGCATTGATGGCCGCGACCCGCACCCCTCGCCGCCTGCGCGAGCTGACCGGACGCCATGTGCTGTTCGGGCTCGTTGCGTTTTTCGGCGTGGTGTTCCTGGTCAACGCGGTGCTGGTGCGCGCCGCGATTTCGACCTTCGGCGGCGTCGAGACCGCAAGCTCCTACAAGGCCGGCCTGCAATTCGAGCATGAGGTGGCGGTGGCGGAGCGCCAGGACGCGCTGCATTGGCAGGTCAACGGCAGGCTCACCCGCAATGACGCCGGCCAGGCGGTGCTCGACGTCACGGCGCGCGACGCCAACGGCGCACCGCTTTCCGGCCTGCGCGCGGATGCGCGGCTCGCGCATCCGGCCGACGAACGGCTCGATCGCGTCGATCGATCTCCGCGCGGCGGCGCCGGCGCCTTTCACGGGCAGGCCGCGGCGCGGCCGGGGCAGTGGGATTTGATCGTCGATCTTTACCGCGGCAGCCAGCGGCTGTTCCGCTCGCAAAGCCGCGTGACGCTGCGGTGAAACATTCTCCGCTCATCCCCGCGCAAGCGGGGACCCAGGGCGGCAATGGACGAGTTTGCTGCACTGGATTCCCGCTTGCGCGGGAATGAACGGAGTGTGTGGCGGCGAAGCGAGAACTTGAAATGGCTGAGACGCTCGACCTCTCGCTCTATGCCCAGCCGGGTGCCGACGGCACGCTCGGCATGGATCTGGCGGTCGAGGGCATCGCCTGCGGCGGCTGCATCGGGCGCATCGAAAGCGCGATGCGGCGCCTGCCGGGCGTGACCGAGGCGCGGCTCAATTTCACCAATCGCCGGCTGCATGTGGCCTGGTCGGACGGCGCGATCGAACCGGCGCAAATCCTGCGAGACGCTCGAGAGCATCGGCTACCACGGCCATCCGTTCCGCCCCTTGCGCGCCGAGCAGGAAGAGGCGGCCGAGATGCGCCGGCTCACGCGCTGTCTGGCGGTCGCCGGCTTTGCCGCCATGAACATCATGCTGCTGTCGGTCTCGGTGTGGTCGGGCAATGCCACCGACATCACGCCGGAGACGCGCGACTTCTTTCATTGGGCCTCGGCGCTGATCGCGCTGCCGGCCGCGGCCTATAGCCGGCCGGCCGTTCTTCCTCAGCGCCTGGCGCGCGCTGCGCGCGCGCTTCGCTCAACATGGATGTGCCGATTTCGCTCGGCGTCATCCTGGCGCTTGGCCATGTCGGTGATCGAGACCGCCCATCACGCCAGGGACGCCTATTACGATTCCGCCATCATGCTGCTGTTCTTCCTGCTGGTCGGGCGCACGCTCGATCACGCCATGCGCCGCAAGACGCGGGCGGTCGCCGGCAACCTGGCGGCGTTGAAGGCGGAAACCGCGCACCGCTTCATGGGCGACGAGATTGGTCAGCGTGCCGGTGGCGGCGCTGCACGCCGGCGACCGCCTGCTGGTCAAGCCGGGCGAGCGCGTGCCGGCCGACGGCGTGGTGCTCGGCGGCGCCTCGGAGATCGACGACAGCCTGATCACCGGCGAGACCGCGCGCCGCAAGGCCGAAGCCGGCGCCACGCTTTATGCCGGCAGCATGAACCATTCCGGCGCGCTCACCTTGCGCGTGACCGCCGCCGACCGCGCCACGCTGCTGGACGAGATCGAGCGGCTGCTGGAAAAAGCGGCGAGCGCGAAGTCGCGCACGATGCGGCTCGCCGACCGCGCCTCGCGCTTCTACGCGCCGCTGGTGCACGCGGCGGCGGCGCTGACGCTGGTCGGCTGGCTGCTGGCCGGGGCGTCCCTGCACGACGCCCTGGTGACCGCCATCGCCGTGCTCATCATCACCTGCCCCTGCGCGCTGGCGCTGGCGGTTCCGGCGGTGCAGGTGGTGGCCTCCGGCGCGCTTGTTCCGCGCCGGCGTGATCCTGAATGCCGGCGACGCCATCGAGCGGCTGGCCGAAGCCGACACCGTCATCTTCGACAAGACCGGCACGCTCACGCTGCCGGAGCCGCGCGTGGTCAATGCCGCCGCGCATCGATCCGGCCTGCTGCAGATGGCGGCGCGGCTGGCGCTGTCGAGCCGGCATCCGCTGGCGGTGGCGCTGGCGCGCGAAGGCGCCGAGCGCACGTTCCTTACGACGGTGCCAGCGAAGAGCCGGGGCAGGGCGTGCGCGCCATGATCGACGGCGTCGAAGCGCGGCTCGGCAGCGCCGAATTCTGCGGCTTTGCCCAGCGTCAGCGGCGAGCGAAGCCGGGCGCCTCGCATCATCTGCTTCGTCTACGGCGAGCCCGCGGTCATCGCCATCGCCAGAAGCTGCGGCCTGACGCGGCCGAGGTCGTGCAGGCGCTGCGCCGCGCTCGGCCTCGATCTGCATATCCTGTCGGGCGACCGCAATGACGCCGTGCGCGCCGGTGGCCGAGGCGCTCGGCATTGCCCAATGGCAGGGCGAATTGAAGCCGGCGGAAAAGATCGCATTCATCGAAACGCTGAAACGCCAAGGCCGCCGCGTGCTGATGGTCGGCGACGGCCTCAACGATGCGCCGGCGCTCGCCGCCGCGCATGTCTCGCTGTCGCCGATTGCCGCCGCCGACGTCACGCAGGCGCACGCCGACGCGGTGTTCCTGGGCGAGCGGCTGGCGCCGGTGCAAGGACGCCATCGTCGTCGCGCGCCGCGCGCGCGCGCTGATGAAGGAAAATCTCGTGTTCGCCGCGGTCTATAATGCGATCGCGGTGCCGGTCGCGATTGCCGGCCTGGTGACGCCGCTGATCGCCGCGCTCGCCATGTCCGGCTCCTCGATGACGGTGACGCTCAATGCGTTGCGGGCAGGCGCGCATGTCAGTGCGGGGAGGGCGGCCGCATGAACGTGCTGGTTTACCTGCTGCCCGCCGCCATCGGTCTTGGCCTGATCGGCCTGTTTGCCTTCCTGTGGGCGTTGCGCAGCGGGCAATACAGCGACGTCGAGGGCGCCGCGCTGCGCGTGCTCGCCGACGACGATATCGAACGGCCGGCGGAATAGCGCGCGAGCGTGACGCTCCCTGTGGCGCCGGCGACACGCGCCAAAAAACTCGACGGCAAACTTATCCCCGCTCGCTCGGGCGGCCTTATCATGGCTGCAGCCTTGCTCGGCTGAGGGCGTCATCTAGAGGCGTCTAAATGATGGAGCAAGGTGCGGCGCCCGCGGGCGAGGCTCGTAACCTCGCTCCCGGGAGGCCCTGGGTCGCCGTCCGTCCCCACTACGAGGGACTGCCTTTGATGGCTGGACGCGGCGCGGACGAAGGGCGGCGAAAGCTGCCCGGATCAGGGCGGGCGATTGGGCCCCCCGTCCGCGCCCGGAAGTTACGGCCCCGGGGACAGAAAAGCCGCGATGGCGCGCCGAGAGGCGCCACGCACCGGCGACGGTGCGTGAACAAGTGCAATGGCCGCGCCCATCGGCGCGCCATCCCCTCGATCTGTTCGGGGGAAGGAAGAGGACGACGGCGTACCCGGCGCCGCAAAGAATACGGGCGATGGCGCTTGCCTTGGCGCGATCGCTAAGCCAGGGCCGGCGCGCGGTTCGCGTTGGCTTTACTCAAGCCAGCGTCACCGTTTCGAAATCCGCCGGCAGCACGATCTCGAGCAGTTCGCAATCGTCGGAATAGCCGCGCACGGTGTGCTTGATCCTGGGCGGCTGGATCCAGCACGAGCCGGCATAGAACGTGTGCACGCCTTCGCCCTCGAATTCGCTCGAGAACCAGCCCTTGAGCACATAGACCATCTGGAAGTCGACGTCGTGATAATGCGGGATGGCAACTTCGGCTGCACTGAACGGCTTGGTCATGCGGATGACATGCGCCTGCACCATGCCGGCGGTGGCCGGCGCCAGCCCAAGGTCGCGATAGGCCGAATAAGCCCGCAGCCCCTGGTCGAAATCCTCCTCGCGGTGATGGCTGACGGTGAATTTGTGCTTGGACGATTTGCGGACGATTCTTGGGCCGCGCCTTGGTTTTTGCTTTCGCCTTGCGCCGGGCGGTTGCTTTGCGAGCGGCCGGTTTGCGCCGCGCCTGGACTTTCTTGCGTGCCTTGGCCATGGATGCCTCCCTTGATTGACCTCGATTGGTACACGAACCGCCACGTCATGGAAGCCGCCAAATCGCCCCCGGCCATTCGCATCTTTGTCGATGCCGATGCCTGCCCGGTCAAACCCGAGATCTATCGGGTGGCGGAGCGATACGCGCTCAAGGTCTATGTGGTGGCCAACGCGTTCATGGCGGTTCCGCGCAGCGACCTGATCGAGCGGGTGATCGTGAGCGAAGGCCCCGACGTGGCCGATGACTGGATCGTCGAGCGCGCGACGGCAAGCGACATCGTCATCACCGCCGACATTCCGCTGGCCGGCCGGTGCGTGCGCAAGGGGGCAACCGTGATCGGGCCGACCGGCAAGCCGTTCACCGACAATTCGATCGGCATGGCTTTGGCCACGCGCGATCTGCTGACGGATTTGCGCAGCGCCGGCGCGACCACGCGCGGTCCGCCGCCGTTGTCGCGTCAGGATATCTCGCGCTTTCTGTCGGCGCTCGATCTGGCGGTGACAAGGTTGAAGCGGAAGCTGGCGGGTTAAGGGCCGTTCGTCCCCGCGAAAGCGGGGACCCAGGGGCAGCAAATTCCAACTCTGGATTCCCGCTTGCGCGGGAATGAACGGAGTATGGGTCGCTGCTCGCGATGTTGCTATTTATTCCGCGGCGGTTGCCACGCCGCCATGCGCCTTCGACCAGCCGGCCGGATCGTCGATGAATTTCTCCACCTCGGCCAGCATCTTGCCGTCGAATTTTCCGCTCTGCTTGGCGACCGCGAGTACGTCGCGCCAGGTGGTGAGCGCATGCAGCGTGACGCCGAGGTCGGCCAGGATCTTTTTGCCTTCCGGATAGATATCATAGAAGAACAGCACGATGCAGTGCTCGCAGATGCCGCCGGCCTCGCGCAGCGCCTTGACGAAGTTCACTTTGCTGCGGCCGTCGGTGGCCAGATCCTCGACCAGCAGCACGCGCTGGCCGGGGATCAGTTGCCCTTCGATCTGCGCGCCGCGGCCGAAGCCCTTGGGCTTCTTGCGCACATATTGCATCGGCAAGTTGAGCCGCTCGGCCACCCAGGCCGCAAAGGCGATGCCGGCGGTTTCGCCGCCCGCCACCGCGTCGATCTTGTCGCGGCCGATGTCGCGGTCGATGGTGGCGACCGCAAAATCCATCATGGCGCTGCGCACCTTGGGAAACGAAATCAGCCAGCGCGAGTCGTTATAGACCGGACTGGCCCAGCCGGACGTGAAGATGAACGGCTTGTCGTCCATGAAGCGCACCGCGCCGGTGTCGAGATACATGCGCGCGGTCTGTTCGGCGATGGTCTTTTTGTCGGGGAAATGGGCGTCCATGGCCTAACCGATAATCCAGTGCGGGAACGAAACCAAGGGCCGCCGTTTAATTATCCGCTCATTCCCGCGCAAGCGGGAATCCAGGGCTGGATTGCATGGCGGAAATCGTGGCCCTGGGTCCCCGCTTGCGCGGGGACGAGCGCAAGATCAAGGCGCCTTCGGTCCGGTTTTGATGTACCAGTCCGCGATCTGCGCGCCGGTCCAGAACAGCACGTCGCGTTTCTTCCGGATCTTCTCGAAGATCTTGCGGAAATATTTGGCCCGGTGCGGCGCGCCCATGATGTAGGGGTGCACCGAAATCGCCATCACCCGGGCCGAGCCCTTGGCGTCCTTGTAGATCTGCTCGAACTGGTCCATGGCGCGCTCGTAGAACTCCGAGGCCTTGTGGTGCTGGATCAGCATCATGGCGACGTCGTTGCATTCCTGGGTATAGGGAATGTTGAGGATCGGCTTGCCGCGCGTCTTCAGCCAGACCGGCTGGTCGTCCAGCACCCAGTCGGCGACGTAGTCGTAGCCTTCCTCGGCCAGCACGTCCGGCGTCTCCCAGGTCTCGGTCAGGCCGGGGCCGAGCCAGCCGCGCGGGCGTTTGCCCGTCGTCTTTTCCAGCACCTCCACGCATTTGCGGATGTCGGCGCGCTCGTTTTCCACCTTCTGCATGTTGCGCTGGGTAAACCCGTGCCCGACGAATTCCCAGTTGCGCTCGACGCAGGCTCGCACGATGTCGGGAAAGGCATCGACCGCCACGCCGTTGATGTTCATGACGCCGGGAATCTTGAACTCGTCATAGACCTGCAGCAGCCGCCAGAAGCCGACGCGGTTGCCGTATTCGTGCCAGCACCAATTCGGAATGTCGGGCATCGGCGAGCCGCCGGCCGGCGGCGTGAGCACCGTGCGCGGCATGGTCTGGGTCGGGTCCCATTCCTCCACATTGGTGATCACCCACACCGCCATGCGCGCGGCCTTGGGCAGCTTGAGAGCTTTCCGCGTCGGGATGGCGGAATAGGTGAGGCGGTCGTTCGGCAGCATGCCGACGGGAGGCTTGGGGAAGTTCATTCGGTCATCGTCCTCATGTTTAGCAACACACTCCGCTCATTCCCGCGCAAGCGGGAATCGAGGTCTTACAGTGCTTGCTGCCCTGGGTCCCCGCTTGCGCGGGGATGAGCAGAAATTCAAACCTTCGCCGCGCCCTTGTACCAGTCGAGGATCTGCTCGCCGTTCCAGTGCAGCACGCCCTCGTGCTGGTTCACGTAGTCGTAGATCGCCTCGAGATATTTGATCCGGTGCGGCTGGCCGCTGATGTAGGGGTGGATCGCCAGCGTACAGAATTTCGCTCTGCGTTCGCTCTCGGCGTAGAGCCGGTCGAATTGATCCTTGACCAGTTGAAGCAGGTAATCGCTGTTGTGGTGCTGGATGATCATCACCGGAATGTCATTGCATTCGATGGTGTAGGGCAGCGTCACCAACGGCCCGTTGGTGGTCTTGATCACGGTCGGCTCGTCGTCATAGACCCAGTCGCCGATATATTTGACGCCCGCCGCGGCCAGCAGGTCGGGCGTCTCCAGCGTCTGCGTCAGGCCGGGGCCGAGCCAGCCGACCGGCCGCTTGCCGGTGAATTTCTGCATGATGTCCATGGTGCGGTTGATCATGCCGGCCTGGTCGGCCTCCTTGTGGATCGGGCCCTGCTCATAGGCGTGGCCCATGAACTCCCAGCCGTCGTCGCGCGCCTGTTCGGCCACGCGCGGGTAGTCCTCGCAGATGCGCGCATTGGCGGCGAGCGTCGGCTTGATGCCGAGCCGCTTGAACAACTCGAAAAAACGCCAGCAGCCGACCCGCATGCCGTATTCGTGGAAGCCCCAATGCACCACGTCGGGCATCAGCGGCACGCCGGTCGGCGCGGGCAGCAATTGGCGCGCCATCGGCTTGCCGATGTCCCAGACCTCGTAATTGACGATCGTCCAGAACACGATGCGCGCCTTGCCCGGCAGCTTGAGCGGCGGGCGATCGACGATCGCCGAGAAGTCGGAGCGTTCTTTGGGAATCATCGGGCTGGGCATGCCTGGCTTCCTTTTACCGTCATTCCGGAACGCGAGCGAAGCGAGCGGATCCGGAATCCATACTCCGCAGCGCCGGGATTATGGATTCCGGGTTCGCCGCTGCGCGGCGCCCCGGAATGACAATAACTGTGTCATGCGCCCGCCGCGGCGCGCAAGCTGCGCATCAATGCGCCGGGACGTGCGCCTCTTTGATCACCTCGCCCCAGACCTGCGTCTCGTTCTTGATGAAGGCCGCGGCATGCGCGGTCGAGCCGCCGGCGGCGTGCAGGTTGATCTTGTTGAAGCGGTCCTGCACGTCCGGGCTGTTGAGCACCTCGTTGACGGCCTTGTTGAGCTTGGCGACGATGGCCGGCGGGGTCTTCGGCGGCGCGGCAATGGCATTCCAGGTGCCGGACTCGAAGCCCTTCACGCCGACTTCGTTGAGCGTGGGGATGTCGGGCAGGTTGGCAATGCGCGCGGATGTCGCCACCGCCAGAATGTGCGCCTTGCCGGCCTGGTGCAGTTTGATCGCCGAGGCGAGCTCCATGAAGATCATGTCGACATGGCCGCCGATGAGAGCGTTGAGCGCGGGCGCGGTGCCCTTGAACGGCACATGCACCATCTTGACGCCGGTGATTCTCTCAAACAGCGCCGCGGTCAAATGCGAGGTGGTGCCGATTCCTTGCGAAGCATAATTGATCTTGCCGGGATTGGCCTTGGCATAGGCAATGAATTCGCGCGCGGTCTTGGCGGGAAAATCCGGCCGCACCAGCAGCACATTGGCGATCGAAGTCATGATCGCCACCGGCTCGAACTTCGTCGGATCGAAGGCCATCTTCTTGTAGAGCAGCGGATTGATCGTAAGCGGCGCCGGCTGGGCCGCCAGCAGCGTGTAGCCGTCCGGAGCGGCGGTGAACACCGCCTCCGCGCCGATATTGCCGGCGGCGCCGGCCTTGTTCTCGACCACGACAGGCTGGCCGAGCCGCTTCTGCAGTCCGTCGGCGACGATGCGGGTGACGGTATCGACGCCGCCGCCTGCAGGCACGCAGACAATGATGTGGATCGGCCGGTTGGGATAGTTGGCGGCGGCGTCCTGCGCCCAAGCCTGCGACCAAGCGCCAGACGCGGAAAGCAGAGCCGCGAACATCAAAGCCAGAACAGCGCGCATGTTGTCCTCCCTGGTTGCCGCTCTTTAGGTGGCCCGCCCCGGCTTTTGCGTAGGCGGCGAAAAGTTCGACGCTGCATTGCATTGCGGCAAGCGGCCCGAAAGTATGGCACTGAACCGTGCGGCGCGGCAACGTCACCGCCCCTTGCCGGGGCGCATCTGGCGCTGTGTGCCTCGATATGATCGATTAAGCTGGAGCAGTTCTCAATGTCGGGATTTGGCAATGAAAATCGTTGATCTCTCCCATGTCATGAACGTGCATACGCCCGGCTGGGTCGGCTATGCCGGCAACAAGATGTACTACGCGCAGAATCTGCAGACCCAGATGATCGTGGCGCAGCGCATCGATACCGCGCTGCATGTCGGCACCCATTTCGACGGCGCCATGCACGCGACCGATAACCGCAAAGGCGACATGGCCCATTTGCCGCTCGACTATTTGGTGAACCGCGGCGTGGTCGTCGACATATCAAAGCATATGCATGATTGGGCGGTGATCACCCCGGACATCATCGAGGCGGCCGGCGCCGATATCCGCGAAGGCGACATCCTCATTCTGCACACCGGCTGGCATAAGCACTATGAAGGCCAGCCGCAGCAGGATCTGGTGAAATACTTCTGCTATCACCCGGGCCCCAATCTCGACACGCTGCACTGGATGCTGAACAAGAAGATCAAGTGGTGGGGCATGGATACCGGCTCCTGCGACCACGCCATGAACACCTCGATCCGCACCATGCGCCCCGATCTGGCCGCGCAGTTCACCCGGCAGCACGGCAAGACGCCGGCGGAATTCTTCGGCAGCTTCGAATATACCCACAAGAAATCCGGCCGCCGCGTGACGCCAGGATTCATTCCCGTTCCACAGTTGGGCGTTCCAGGAAGGCCTGCTGCACGCGGAGAATCTCGGCGGCGACATCGAGATGATGCTGGGACAGCGCTGCCTGATCGGCGCCTTCCCCTGGCGCTACGAGGGCCTGGAAGGCTGCCCCTGCCGCATCGTCTGCTTCCTCGACACCGACATGTCGGTGGAAGCCGTCGGCGACGCCGCCAAGGCGATTATGCGGAGCTGATGGTATGCCGTATATCACCGCGCGCGACGGCGTCCGGCTGTATTACGAGGAAGCGGGCAGCGGCACGCCGGTCGTGTTCGTGCACGAATATGCCGGCGACTGGCGCACCTGGGAGCCGCAGATGCGGCGCTTCGCGCGCAGCCATCGGTGCATCACCTACAGCCAGCGCGGATACTTGCCCTCCGACGTCCCGGACGAGCCGGAAAAATACAGCCAGAGCAAATTCCGCGACGACGTCATCGCGGTGATGGATGCGCTGAAGATCGACAGGGCGCATATTGTCGGCCATTCGATGGGGGCGGCGACCGCGCTGCATGTCGGCATCAGCTATCCGGAGCGCTGCATTTCGGTGACCGCGGCCGGCTGCGGCTATGGCTCCAGCCCCGATCCGAAGGTGGTCGAGGCCTCGCGCGCCGCCTCCCGAGAGACGGCGAAAATGTTCGCCAGTGAGCCCATGGCCGTGGCCGCTGCGCGCTATGGAGACGGTCCGACCCGCCAGGCGCACAAGAACAAGGACCCGCGCGGCTACGCCGAATTCATCCGGATGCTGAGCGAGCATTCGGCCAAGGGCCACGCGCTGGTCATGGACAATCTGCAGGCCAAACGGCCGACGCTGTGGGACATGGAAGCGGACCTGCGCAAGTTCAAACCGCCGCTGCTGGTGCTGGTCGGCGATGAGGACGAATGGTGCGTAGACGCCAGCGTGTTCCTGCGCCGCATTGCGCCGACCGCCGGGCTATGCGTCATTCCACGCTCGGGCCATACAATCACCAGCGAGGAGCCGGCCGCTTTCAACGTCGCCGTCGCCGGCCTTTTCGCTGCGGCAGAAGCCGGCCGTTGGCTGGCGCACAAACCAACGACATAGAGATTCGGGAGGAAGCGATGGACCTCAAACTTAGCGGCAAGACCGCGCTGGTGACCGGCGGCTCAGAAGGCATCGGCAAGGGCATCGCGCTGGCGCTCGCGCGCGAGGGCGTCGACGTTGCCATCTGCGCCCGCCGCCCGGGGCCGCTGGAAGCCGCGGCCGCCGAGATCGGCAAGGCAACGGGGCGCAAGATCGTCGCCATCCCCGCCGATCTGCGCAAGGACGCCGACGCCCGGAATTTCATCGAGCAGGGCGCCAAGGCGCTCGGCCGCGTCGATATCATGGTCAACAATGCCGGCTCGGCGGCCGGCGGCGTGATCGAGCACCTGACCGAAGACGATTGGGAAAAGGGACTGCAGCTCAAATTCATGGGCTATGTGCGCTGCCTGCGCTACGTGCTCCCGATCATGGTCAAACAGGGCGGCGGCCGGGTGGTGAACCTGATCGGCAATGACGGGGTGAAGCCGTCCTACTGGGAAATCTGTCCGGGCGCGGCCAATGCCGCCGGGCAGAACCTCACGCTGTCGCTCGCCGGGCAATACGGCCGCGACAATATCAGCTTCGTCGCGGTCAATCCCGGGCCGGTGCGCACCGAGCGCTGGGCCGGGCTGGTGGACGCCATGGCGCGCGACATGAAAATTCCGCGCGAGCAGGCGGATAAGCTTGCGCCGGCCTCAATTCCCATGGGCCGCATCGCCGAGGTCGAGGAGGTGGCCAACCTCGTCGTCATGCTGGCGTCGCCATTGATGGAGATGGTCAACGGCACCATGATCGAGATCGACGGCGGCCAGGACAAGCCGCTGATGGATCGTTTCCGTGATCGGCCGCGCGGCTGACATGCGCCAGCCTAAATCCTCGTCCTGAGCATTGCGCGTAAGGTCATACGCGGCGTTTGGTTGGCTTGACAGGGTCGCCCCCGCGGTCGGACTATTTGAGCTACCTCAATAGGGAGCTATGTCATGAACGCGCGCCTGTTCGCGTATCTCGCACTCGCCGTGAGCCTCGCCACGCCGGCCATGGCGCAGCAGACCATCAAGATCGGCGAGCTCAACAGCTACAAGGCATTTCCGGCCTTCCTCGAGCCTTACAAGAACGGCATGGCCATGGCGGTCGAGGAGATCAACGCCAAGGGCGGTGTGCTCGGCAAAAAGATCGAGTTGATCTCGCGCGACGATGGCGCCAACCCGGGCGAGGCGGTGCGTGTCGCCGAAGAGCTGGTCACCCGCGAGGGCGTCAGCATGCTGGCCGGCACCTTCCTGTCCAATATCGGGCTGGCGGTCACCAACTTCGCCGGTCAGAAGAAAGTCGTGTTCCTCGCCGCCGAACCGCTCACCGACAAGATCACCTGGGAGGACGGCAACAAATATACCTTCCGCCTGCGCGCCTCCACTTACATGCAGGTCGCCATGCTGATGCCGGCGACCGTCGCCGCCCACAAGAAGCGCTGGGCGCTGGTCTATCCCAATTTCGAATATGGCCAGGCGGCCGCCGCCGCCTTCAAGAAACTGCTGAAGGCAAAACAGCCCGACGTCGAATTCGTCACCGAGCAGGCAACGCCGCTCGGTAAGATCGACGCCGGCGCGGTGGCGCAGGCGATCGACGACGCCAAGCCGGATGGTATCTTCAACGTGCTGTTCGGCGGCGACCTCGCCAAGTTCGTGCGCGAGGGCAATACCCGCGGCGTGTTCAAGAACCGCACCGTGGTCAGCCTGCTGTCGGGTGAGCCGGAATATCTCGATCCGCTCAAGGATGAGGCGCCGGTCGGCTGGATCGTTACTGGCTATCCCTACAACAAGATCAAGACGCCGGAACACTTCGCGTTCCTGAATGCCTACGAGACGAAGTACAAAACCTATCCTCGAACTCGGCGCCGTGGTCGGCTATGTGACCATCAAATCGGCAGCGGCTGCCATTGCCGCGGCCGGCTCGACCGATCCCGAAAAGCTGGTGGCTGCTTTTAAGGGACTGCACGTCGCCAGCCCATTTGGTGCGTTCTATTACCGCGCGATCGATCACCAAGCGACCATGGGCTGCTTCGTCGGCAAGATCGCGCTGGAGAACGGCAAAGGCACCATGGTCGACTTCAAATATGTCGACGGCGCTTCGGTGATGCCGCCCGACGCGGAAGTCAAGAAGATGCGCCCGGCGGGGGATTGAGCTTGCGCTCCCAAGCGAGCCACACCACGCTGTCATTCCGGGGCGCGGGCATCAGCCCGCGAGCCCGGAATCCATAACCCCTGTCTGTGATTATGGATTCCGGCTCGCGCGCAAGCGCGCGCGGCCGGAATGACGATGGTCAGTCTGCGGGGAGAGGTAAGTAAGCCATGACTCTCAACGCATTCCTGTTCCAGGCGCTTAACGGACTGTCCAGCGCGTCCGGTCTGTTTTTTGTCGCGGTCGGGCTGTCGCTGATCTTCGGCGTATCGCGCATCATCAATATCGCGCACGGGTCCCTTTATATGCTGGGGACCTATATCGCCTATTCGTTCGCCACCAAGATCGGCGGCGCCCTCGGCTTCTGGGGCGGCATCGTTGCCACCGCGCTGGTGGTGGGCGCCATCGGCGCGTTGATCGAAGTCGTGCTGCTGCGCCGGATCTATCGCGCGCCCGAATTGTTCCAGCTGCTCGCCACCTTCGCGCTGGTGCTGGTGATCAACGACGCCACGCTCTGGCTGTGGGGTCCGGAAGACCTGCTGGGACCGCGCGCGCCGGGTATGCGCGGGGCGATCGAAGTGCTCGGCCGCCAGTTGCCGAGCTACGACCTGTTCCTGATCTTCATCGGACCGGCGGTGCTGCTTGCCCTGCAATTCGCGCTGGCGCGGACCCGCTTCGGCCGGCTGGTGCGGGCGGCGACGCAGGACCGCGAAATGGTCGGCGCGCTCGGCGTCAATCAGGCGCTGCTGTTCACGGCCGTGTTTGCGCTCGGCGCAGCGCTCGCCGGCTTCGGCGGCGCGCTGCAGGTGGCGCGCGAGCCCGCCAATCTGGCGACCGACCTGACCGCGATCAGCGACGCCTTCGTCGTGGTGGTGGTGGGCGGCATGGGCTCGATCAGCGGCGCCTATCTCGCCGCCGTGATCATCGCCGAGGTCAAAGCCATCTGCATCGGCATCGGCGTGGTCGATTTCGGCTTGGTGACCGTCAATTTTTCCAAATTCACGCTGGTCGCCGAATTCCTGGTGATGGCGGCGGTGCTGATCGCGCGGCCCTACGGCCTCTTGGGCCGCGCGCAAGCGGCGGTGCGTTCGATCGCCGAGCCGGAAGACCCGCTTCGCCCGGCGACGCCGGCGCTGAAGGTGCTTGGGCTGGTGGTGCTGGCGCTGCTGCTCAGCCTGCCGCTGCTGGCGCAGAGCTCGCCTTATCTGTTGATCCTCGGCATCGACGTGCTGATCGCGGTGCTGTTCGCCACCTCGCTGCATTTCATCGCCGGTCCCGGCGGCATGCATTCGTTCGGGCACGCCGCCTATTTCGGTCTCGGCGCCTATGGCGCCGCGCTGCTGGTGAAATGGCTCAGCGTGCCCATGG
Source organism: uncultured Alphaproteobacteria bacterium (assembly GCA_963789455.1). Lineage (GTDB taxonomy): Bacteria > Pseudomonadota > Alphaproteobacteria > Rhizobiales > Xanthobacteraceae > Pseudolabrys. Next base: position 89,141 of record CAWBLD010000002.1, read on the forward strand.
GGCTGGCGCTTGTCGCGGCGCCCGTGGTGGCGCTCGCCGGCGCGCTGCTGTTCGGCTGGTTCGCGGTCCGGCTGTCGGGCGTCTATCTCGCCATGCTGACGCTCGCCTTTGCGCAGATCGTGTGGGCGGCGGTATTCCAATGGGAGGACCTGACCGGCGGCTCCAACGGCGTGATCGGGGTGTGGCCGCCGCCGCCGTTCGACAAGTCGTGGGTCTATTTTCTGCTGACCTTGCTGCTGGCGGTGATCGGCGTGCTGCTGCTGCGGCGGTTTCTGTTCGCGCCGTTCGGCTATGCCATGCGCGCGGGCCGCGATTCGCCCTTGCGCGCCGAGGCGATCGGCATCGACGTCAAGCGCGTGCATTGGCTCGGCTTTGCCATTGCCGGCGCCGTCTGCGGCGTGGCCGGCGGATTATTCGCCTTCGCCAAGGGCTCGATCTCGCCGGAGACGATCCACGTCGGCCGCTCCATCGACGGCCTGGTGATGGTGCTGCTCGGCGGCATTCAGACCCTGACCGGGCCGATCGTCGGCGCGACGGTGTTCGCCACGTTGCAGGATACCGTGATGCGGCAGACCGAATATTGGCGCGCGCTGTTAGGTGCCATCATCCTGCTGCTGGTGCTGGCGTTCCCGCAAGGGCTCGCCGGCGCCTTCGCGGCGCTCTGGCGCAGGCGCGGGGGCGCATCATGAGCGTGCTCGTTGTCCGTTCGCTGTCCAAGGCCTTCGGCGGCGTGCTTGCCGTCAACGAGGTCGGCTTCACGGTCGGCGAGGCCGAGTTCCTGGCCATGATCGGTCCGAACGGGGCGGGCAAGTCCACTTGCTTCAACCTGATCAACGGCCAGCTCGCGCCGGATTCCGGCGAGATTCTGTTCGCGGGCCGCAACATTGCCGGGCTTGCGCCGCGCGACATCTGGCGGTTCGGCGTTGGGCGCACTTTTCAGGTCGCCGCGACGTTTGGCTCGATGACCGTGGCGGAGAATGTGCAGATGGCGCTGCTCTCGCATGCCGGCGAGATCTACCGGTTCTGGCGCGCCGCTGCCGCGCAGCATCGCGAACGCGCGCTCGATCTGCTCGCGCAAGTCGGTATGCGCGAGGTCGCCGACCGGCCGAGCCGCGAGCTCGCCTATGGCGACGTCAAGCGCGTCGAGCTCGCCATCGCGCTCGCCAATGAGCCGCGTCTGCTGCTGATGGACGAGCCGACCGCCGGCATGGGCGCGCGCGAGCGCTACGAACTCATCGCATTGGTCAAGCGGCTGGTGGTGGAGCGCAAAATCTCGGTGCTGTTCACCGAACATTCGATGGACGTGGTGTTCGCCTTCGCCGACCGCATCGTCGTGCTGGCGCGCGGCCGGTTGATTGCCGACGGCGACGCCGTCTCGATCCGCGACAACGCGCAGGTGCGCGAGGTCTATTTCGGCACCGGCAAGGCCTTCGGCGCGGGAGCCGCGTCATGAGCGCCGCCATGCTCGCGGTCAACGCTTTAAGCGCCTGGTATGGCGCGGCGCGGATTCTCTACGATCTTGATTTCGAGGTCGGCCGTGGCGAGGTGGTGGCGCTGATGGGCCGCAACGGCGCCGGCAAATCGACCACGTTGAAAGCGGTCATGGGGCTGATCGCCGAGCGGCAGGGCACGGTACGTTTCAACGGCGAGGACGTCTCGCGCCTGAAGCCGTTCGAGATCGCGCGGCGGGGCCTGGGCTTTACGCCCGAGGACCGCCGCATCTTCGCCGATCTGACTGTTTTGGAAAATCTCGACATCGGCCGGCAGCCGCCGCGGAAGTTCGCCGACGGCGTGGCGGCGCCGGCATGGACGACGAAAAAACTGTTCGCACTGTTTCCCAATCTCGCCGAAATGCCGACCCGCCTGGGCGGCCGCATGAGCGGCGGCGAGCAGCAGATGCTGACGGTAGCGCGCACGCTGATGGGCAATCCGCTGCTGGTGCTGCTCGACGAGCCTTCGGAAGGCGTGGCGCCGCTGATCGTGGAGCAGATGGCCGCAACAATCGTCGAACTGAAGAAGGAGGGGCTGTCGATCCTGCTGTCGGAGCAGAACGTCCATTTCGCGCGGCTGGTGTCCGACCGGGTCTATGTGCTCGAGAAGGGCCAGATCCGCTGGCAGGGCTCGATGGCGCAACTCGACTCCGACCTCGATGTGCAAAGAGCCTATTTGACGGTGTGAGAAAGCCGGAGCTGGGCAGCAATGCCTCGGCTTGACGCTTCACATGTCGCCCTAGAGTATCCATCGCGTCAGCAAGGCAGCAAGACGCAAGCTGCGACGCAGCGATCGCCAAGGAGGCGCCGGTGTTCAAAGTGGGCGAGGCCACCATCACGCGCGTCGAGGAGACCAACGTCCCCAGCTACAAGCTGCGCGATGTATTTACCGCGATGACGGATGAACAATTCGCCGAGCACAAAGCCTGGCTGGCGCCGCATCACTACGAGGCCGAGAGCGACCGCATCAGGCTTTCCGTCCATAGCTGGTTGTTGAAGGTCGGCGGCAAGACCATCCTCATCGATAGCTGCTGCGGCAACAACAAGGTCAAGCCGGGCCGGCCGTTCTGGCACATGCTCAACGAGCCTTACCTGGAGCGCCTCGCCGCCGCCGGCGCGCGCCCCGGCGACATCGATCTGGTGATGTGCACCCACCTGCATCACGATCACGTCGGCTGGAACACGCAACAGCGCGACGGCAAATGGGTGCCGACCTTTCCCAACGCGCGCTATGTGTTCTCCAAGCCCGATGTCGACTATTTCTCGAAAGTCGACGCCGATCCGAAGGAAGGGCCGGCCGAGCTTGGCACCTTCCGCGAATGCGTGGTCCCGATCCTCGAATACGGCAAGGCCGACCTGGTCAGCGGCGGGCCCTACCGGCTCAACGACTTCATCGAGATCGACTCGGCGCCCGGCCATTCGCCCGGTCACGTGTTTTTCAAGCTCGAAAGCAAAGGCCAGCGCGCCGCCTTCATCGGCGACGTCTGGCATCATCTGCTGCAGGTCTATTATCCCGATTGGAATTTTCCGAAGAACTCGGACGCCGCGCAGGCGCGCGTCAGCCGGCGCAAGGTGCTCGACTATTGCGCGGCCACCGGCGCGCTGGTGATGCCCGGCCATGTCGGCGCGCCATTTGCCGGACGCATCGAAAAAACCGTGGACGGCTACCGGCCGGACTTCAAGGCTTGAGCCGCTTCATCGCCGGCTCTGATCCGCATCCTTGGAAATGGACATGCCCATCGCAAGAAACGGGATGGCGCTTGCCAGCGAGATAATGGCGCCCGTCTCCAAGGTCATTGGCGAAGCCCGGCCGATGATGTTGAAGTAATGCATCAATCCGTCCAGGTCGACAAAGACGGCAGCGACGGCGGTGATGATGAAAGCAGCGGCCAATCCAATCGTTCGGCGGCTGTATTCGCGGCGCTTTGCCGTGAAAACTTCCCTCTGTCCGTTGTGCATCGCGCGACCTCCGCTCGGTCGCCGCCCTTGGTTGGATAATACATCGAGCGGGAAAAAATGCATCCATAAATCAGCGCGCGCTCAGCAACGCCTTCAGCCGCTGCGGCGACACCGGCAATTGCGTCACCGCGCCGGGGCGCGCAAGCGCGTCGTCGATGGCGGACGCGATTGCCGCGCCGACCGGATTGGCGCCGCCTTCGCCGGCGCCCTTCAGGCCGAGCGGATTAAGCGGGCTCGGCGCATCCTCGGTGACCAGGATGGAAAGCGTCAGGCGTTTCGCGCAGCGTTGGCATCAGGTAATCGGCGAAGGTCACCGACAACGGCTCGCCGGCCTCATCATAAAGAAATTCCTCCAGCAGCGCGCCGCCGATGCCTTGCGCCAGGCCGCCGGCGATCTGGCCCTCCACCAGCTTCGGATTGACCGCCTTGCCGATGTCATAGGCGACCGCATAGCGCTCGATGGTGACGCCGCCGGTGTCGGCATCGACGCGCACCGCCGCGATGTGGACGCCGTAGGGGTAGACCATGTGCGTCGATTCGAACGTGTCCTCGGCGGATAGGCCAGCGGCTGTCACGCGCGCGAGCTCGCCGAGCGGCATCGACGGCCCGCCGCCAATTCTGATGACCTCGCCGTCGATGATGTCGAGGCTCGCGGCGCTCGTTTGCATCAGCTCGGCGGCGGCGCGCAGCGTCTGATCGCGAAGCCTTGTGGCGGCCAGCCGCGTGGCTTCTCCGCACATCACCGTCGCGCGCGAGGCAAAGGCGCCCAGCCCCTTGTCGATGCGGTCGGTCTGGCCGTGGATCACTTTGATAGTGCCGTAGTTTACGCCGAGCGCGTCGGCGCAGATTTGCGCGATCACGGTCTCAACACCTTGGCCGAGCGAGGCAACGCCGGTGACAACCTCGACCGTGCCGTCGGGGATGATTTCGACACGCACCGTGTCGAACGGCCCGAGCCCGCTCTTCTCCACGAACATCGCAACACCGGCGCCGACTTTCTCGCCGTTTTGGCGCCGCCGCTGAAGTTGCTGCTGCAGATTGTCCCAGTCGGCAAGGCGCAGCGCTTTGTCGAGCAGCGCCGAATAATCCCCGGAGTCATAAACGATGTGCGTGCCGAGGGTATCGAGCCCGAGTGCATAAGGCATCGCGCTCTTGCCGATCAGGTTGCGCCGGCGGATTTCGACCTTATCGACGCCGAGCTTGGCCGCGATGGCATCGAGCAGCCGCTCGCGCACAAAGGTGGATTCGTAACGGCCGGGCGCGCGATAGGTGCCGCACGGCGTCTTGTTGGTGAGACGGATGTGGCCGACGGCGCGATAGGCCGGCACGACATAGGGCCCCGGCAGCATCGCGGCGGCGAGATCGGGCACCGTGGCGGCGTGGGTGCGCATATAGGCGCCGTTGTCGTGGAAAAATTCGTCGTCGATTCCAAGGAGATGACCCTGGGCATCGATGGCGGCGCGCACGCGATGGGTCTGCTGGCGCGAGTGATTGGCCGCGATCAGGTGCTCGCGCCGGTCCTCGATCCATTTGATCGGGCGGCGGAATTTCAGCGCGGCGGCGCAGACCAGCACGTCCTCGGGATAAATTTCGCCGCGAATGCCGAAGCCGCCGCCGACATGGCCCTCGTAGAGCTGGACGGATTCGCGTTTGCGCCCAAGCATTTGCGCGAGCGTATCGCAATTCCAATGCGGCACCTTGGCGGCGCCGTGCAGTTCCAGCACATCGCGCGCTTCGTCGTAGCGGGCGATGGCGCCGCGCGTCTCCAGCGGCACGCCGGAGTGGCGGCCGATGGAAAGTTCAAGCGCCACAATGGCATGCGCGGCGCGGAAGGCGGCGTCCACGTCGCCATAGGATTTTTGCAGGACCGACGCCTCGCTGCTCAGCTCAGTGCCGTCATGCTCGTAGACACCCGCTTGCTCGGTGGCGAGCAGCGTTGCTCGCAGATGCTCGATGTCGACCTCGACCAGGTCGGCGGCGTCTTCCGCCAGATAGGCGTTGTCCGCAAAGACGACGGCGACCGGCTCGCCGACATAGCGCACGACATCCTTCGCCAGCACCGGCTGGCGGTAGGGCTCCAGCGTCTTGAGGCCGGTGAGCCGGAACGGGATCGGCGGAATCCGCGCCACGTCGGCGGAAGTCCACACCGCATGCACGCCGGGCAGCGCGAGCGCCGCCGTGGCGTCGATCGATTTGATCCTGCCGTGCGCGGCAGCCGAGCGCACCACGCGCATCACCCACTGGCCGGGAAACGAAATGTCGGCGGCGAAGCGGCCTTGGCCCGGTCAGCAGCGGGCGGTCTTCCAGACGCGGAACGGAGCGGCCGACGAATTTGGCCGGGGCGGTCATTTCCCGCGAATTTCCTTCGCCGCCGCGCGCACGGCCTTGACGATGTTCTGATAGCCGGTGCAGCGGCACAGGTTGGACGCCAGCACGTCGAGCAGGTCGTCGTCGGAAATATCCGGCTCGCGCTCCAGCACGCCGACCGCCAGCATCAAAAAGCCGGGCGTGCAGAAGCCGCATTGCAGGCCGTGATTGTCCATGAAGGCCTGCTGCATCGGATGCAACGCGTCACCCTGGGCGAGACCTTCCACCGTGCGGATCTTCTTGCCCGCCGCCTGCACGGCGAACATCAGGCAGGCGCGCACCGGCTCGCCGTCGACGAGCACGGTGCAGGCGCCGCAGACGCCGTGCTCGCAGCCGATATGGGTGCCGGTCTGCCCGCAATCCTCGCGGATGGCGTCGACAAGCGTGCGGCGCGGTTCGACCGCGATGGCGTGGTTGCGGCCGTTGATGGTCAGGGTGATGGGGGTTTTGTCGGTCATGCGGCGTCCTTAACCCTCCCCCCGCGAAGCGGCGGGGAGGGTCGGTTTGCGTCGCGCCGGCGGCGCAAATCGGGGTGGGGGGTGCTTCGACACAGGCTCAAATATTTTACTTGCATAATTTTTTGCCCCCCACCCCCAACCCCTCCCCGCCACTTGCAAGGGCTCGTGGGGGGAGGGGAGAGGAGGAAGCCCGCAACGCCGCGCGGATGCGCTGCGGCGTTGCCGGCATTTCGTCGATCGCAACGCCGAACGGAGTGAGCGCGTCGTTGATGGCGTTGATCACCGCCGCCGGCGCGCCGATAGTGCCGCCTTCGCCCAGGCCCTTGGCCTGGGTGATCGACTGCGTGCTCGGCGTCTCCATGTGAAGCAATTCGATCGGCGGCACCTCGCGCGCGGTCGGCGGCATGTAATCGGCAAGATTGGCGGTGAGAATGCCGCCGCTCTCGTCGTAGACGATCTCCTCCAACAGCGCGTTGCCGATGCCTTGCGCTATCCCGCCCTGCACCTGGCCCTCGGCAATCATCGGATTGATGATGCGGCCGGCGTCCTCCGCCACCAGGAATTTTTCGATTCCGACGCGGCCGGTGTCCACGTCCACCTCCACGATGGCCACGTGGCAGGCATTGGAGAAGGTGCCGGGCGGATCGTAACTGCCGGTCTCGGTCAGCCCCGGTTCGATCTCGCCCTTGAAGCGGTGGGTCTGGGTGTAGGCCTCGCGCGCCATGGCCGCGATCGAGACGGTGCGGTCGGTGCCGGCGACCTTGGCCTCGCCGTCTTCCAGCACGATGTCGTGGGGCGCGGCTTCCAGCATATGGCTGGCGATGGTGATGAGCTTGGCGCGCACCTTGCGCGCGGCAATCAGCGTGGCGCCGCCGGAAATCACCAGCGAGCGGCTGGCGAAAGTGCCCCAGCCGTATGGCGCGCGGTCGGTGTCGCCGTGCACCACGCGGATCAGATCGGGCGTGATGCCGAGCTCGTCGGCGATAATCTGCGCCAGCGTGGTGCGCAGACCTTGCCCGTGCGGGGAGGAGCCGATGCGCGCTTCCACGAAGCCGGATGGATCGACGGTCAAGATGACCGTCTCCCAGCCGGGCGTGATCGCCATGCCGCGCGCGGCAAAAGCCGGGCTGCCATAGCCGGTGCGCTCGCAGAACGTCGCAAAACCGATGCCGAGGTGGCGGCCTTCGCCGCGCGCCGCTTGCTGCCGCGCGCGGAAAGCCGGCAGGTCGATGGCTTCGACCGCCATCTCCAGCGTCGCTTGGTAGCTCGCCTCGTCGTACACGAGACCGATCGCCGAAGTGTAGGGAAACGTGCCGATCAGGTTGCGGCGGCGGATGTCGACCGGATCGAGCGCGAAGGCGGCAGCCGCCTTGTCCATCAGCCGTTCCAGCGTGAAGGTGATCACCGGCCGCGACACGCCGCGATAGGGCGCCATGGTGCAGGTGTTGGTGAGCACGCCGCGCGCGCGGCACTCGTAGGCGCGGAAATTGTAAGGGCCGGGCAGTTCCGCCATCGCCATCAGCGGCTCGACCCCGCAGGTGGTGGGGAAACAGGAATAGGCGCCGACATTGGCGACGACGTCGGCTTTGAGCGCGACGAGTTTGGCGTTGCCGTCGAAGGCCCCTTCCAGCGTCACGTATTGGTCGCGGGCATGAAAAGCCGCGATCAGGTTCTCGCGCCGGTCCTCGGTCCAGGCGAACGAGCTTTTGTATTTGCGTGCCAGCCACACCAGCACGACATATTCGGCGGCGAGCGACATTTTCTGGCCGAAGCCGCCGCCGACATCGGGCGCGATCACGCGCAGGTCGGATTCCGGCATGCCGAGCACGTCGGCAATCGCCGTGCGCATCAGATGCGGCATCTGGGTGGTGCAGGTCAGGGTGACACGGCCGGACGAAGCATCGAACGCGGCGTGCGCGGCGCGCGGCTCCATCGGCGTGGCGTTCTGCCGGCGCGAGCGCGCTTCGAGTTTGATGATCTTGTGCGCGCCGTTCCAAACCGTGTCGAACTCGGGTGTCTTGAATTGGCCTTCCAGGATGACGTTGCCGGGCGCCTCGGCGTGGATTTGCGGCGCGCCGTCGGCAAGCGCTAAGCGCGCGTCGATTACCGGTGCTGTTTCTTCAATTGCAAGCTCGACCTGATCGGCAATGTCCTCAGCCGCTGCCGCGCTTGACGCCACCACTGCGGCGACCGGCTCGCCGACGAAACGCACTTGGGCCTCGGCCAGCACCGGCTGGCCGACCGGCTTGTAGGCAAACTTGTGCAGCATCGGCAGAATTTTCTTCACGCCGGCAAGATCGGCGGCGGTGATCACCATCGCGTCCGGCGGCGCCTCGATGCTGACAATCCTGCCGGCGGCGACCGGGCTGCGCACGAAACGCACCCAATGGCTCGCGGCGAGATCGGCGGTGAAGCGGCCACGGCCGGTGACCAGCGCGGGGTCCTCCAGCCGGCGGATGGCGCGGCCGACCCAGGTGCTGCCGGAGCCTTTGGTATGCGCGGTCATGGCGCTCACCCGCCCCCCGCAAAGCGGCGGGGAGGGTCGCCCGCCGTAGCTCTGGCGAAGGCGGGCGGGGTGGGGGGCGAGTCAGTGCGCGCAGCTTCCCCCCACCCCCGACCCCTTCCCGCCACTCGTAAGAACGAGTGGGGGGAGGGGAGTCGTACCGCTTGCACGCAGAATATTTTGTAGCGGTTAGCGATCATGCGCTCGCCTCCAGCGCGCGCCGCACCACCGCACGCACCAGGTCGCGCCGGTAAGCAGCATTGGTCTGATGATCCTCCAGCGGATCGATGGCGCTGGCGGCCGCCTCGGCGGCGGCGCGGAAGACGGCGTCGCCCGGCGCCTGGCCGTTGAGCGCAGCTTCGGCGCCGGCAATGCGGCGCGGGCTCGCTTCCGCGCCGCCGACGCCGAGGCGGGCGCCGGCGATCTTGCCGTCGGCGAGGCGATAGGTGGCGAGCGCCGCGCTCATGGCGAAATCGCCGGCGCGGCGGCTGAATTCGTTGAAGCCGAATTTGGCGTCGCGCGCCAGCAGCGGCAGCCGCACTTCGGCGAGCAGTTCGTCCTCGGCCAGCGCCGTCGCCATGATGCCCTGGAAGTAATCCTTCGCCGCGATCAGCCGTTCGCCGCGCGTGCTTTTCGCCACCATGGTGGCGTCGAGCGTGGCGGCGGTGAGGCACCACTCCGATGCCGGATCGGCGTGCGCCAGGCTGCCGCAGAAGGTGCCGCGCATGCGGATCGGATAATGCGCGATGTGGCGCGCGACATAAGACAGCAAATTGCCGAGCGGATTATCGACGACCGATTTGTGGAACGCGGCGTGGCGCACGCAGGCGCCGATCGACAAGACTTTTCCGTCGCTCACAATCTTGTCGAGTCCCGCGACCTCGTTGATGTCGACGAGATGCGCGGGCTTGGCCAGCCGGAACGCCATGATCGGAACGAGACTTTGCCCGCCCGCCAGCACGCGGCCGTCTTCGGCTGCGACCGCCGCCAAAATCTTCAGCGCTTCGTCGAGCGTCTTCGGCGCGTGGCGGATGAACGGCGCTGGCTTCATGCGGCAAACCGCTCGGCAACGGAGGGCTAATTAGTTGTGCGCAAACGATAAACGCCGCACCCGAATTGTCAAACGAGGTTTGCGCGCGGGCGCGGGCGGTCCTTCAGGCGCCGGCTGTCATGCGCGATGACCGCGAGCGAGCGGCAGCTAGTCGCGTGGCCGGTGCGTCTTGGTCTGCCCCTGCAGTTCTTTCACCTGATCCTGCAACTGGCGGCGGGCGCGGTGAAACGCATCGTTGATGGCAAACGTAAGGTTCGAATGGCGCTCGTCGGCGGTCGGACTGCGGTCGGCATTGACTTCGCGTCCGTTGGGAAGCGCGAGGCGGATGTGCACTTGATAGAGGCCGCCGTTGCGGTGGTGCTCGCTGGGGGCCGCGATGTTGACGTGGCACGCCGTGATGCGGCCGAACCGCTGTTCAAGCTGTGCAACATGCGCCGCGATCGCTTCGCGGTCATGCTCGGATGGCTTAATTCCTTCGAAGGATATTTGAACGGGTGTTTCCATGATACCTGCTCGGTTTAGCGCATGATCCGAAACAAAGGGCGCCGGTGTTCGGGAAAGCTCATGCGGCACGTTTGGATGGCTACAATCCTTCGCAAGTCAGGCCGAACTGCGCGAGACCCTCTTCCAGGTGGTCGCCCAGCATGGGTTTTGCGAGCAGATAGGCTGCGGTCCGGTTGTTGTGCAGCCGGGCCGCTTCCGCGCGCAAATCGTCCCAATCGCCGATCGTGCCGTCGCCGCGGCCGAGCCAGGTCAACGCCACCAGGTCGACCTGTTCGTCCTCGGTGAGCCCGTTGATGAACGCCGTCAATTCCTGAAAGGTGGCGTCGTCGACGACGCTCATCTCGGAATCGGGATCCACCACCTCGTCGGTCACGTCGTATTCATGCGCCTTGGCGATGAAGAAGCAGACTTTTTCCGGCGATATGGACAAGTTGGGCATTGGGGCCATCAGGAGTCTCCTGCCGTTACGGCCGGGGTCGGGATCTGCTGTAAAAGTCTATCGGCGTCCCGGTCGGCCATTTTGCGCCAGATCAATGCCAGTCGCAGGCAAAAGCGCCGTGGAATGGCGAATCCGCCGCGTAAAGAGGGCTCATCCGGCCGGCACCGCCCCTCAGCGCCACTCGTCCAGCCGGTAGCCGTCGGCGGTGAAATGAATGCTCAAGCCGGCGGTTTCGATGCGCGCGCTCGGTGCCGCGCTGATGCCCCAATGATCGAGCCGGCCGGGCGGCCAGGTCCATTGCTCCGCTGTCTTGGCGCGGTGGTGCGCGTCCACCTGCTGCATCTCGGCGGTGTATTCCAGCGGCATGTCCTCGGGGCCGAGGAAATAGCAGAACACGTTGTTGCCGGGCCCGTGGCGGCCGGGGCCCCATTCGATGGCGCGGCCGTCGTCGCGCATGCGGCCGGCGCCGCGCATCACCGATTCGAGATCGGGCAATTCGAACGCGATGTGGTTGAGCGTCGCCCCGCCGGTGAAGCCGAGCACCATGCTGTGATGGTCGCCATTGCAGGACAGGAAACGCAGGCGCGCGGTGGTGTCGGTGAGCGTGAAGCCGAGCGCGTCGCGATAGCAGCGAAAACTGGCCTCGCTGTCGCCGGCATTGATGTTGACGTGGCTGAGCTTGCGCGGCCGGTCGAGTTTGTCGGCGGCGTCGGCGTGGTCCTTGACGCCGCACACGATCGCGATGTTGCGGCCTTCCGGGTCCTTGAAGCCGAAACCGTAATCGCCGTGCGGCTGGCGCAAGCTTGCCGGCGGATCGACGGTCTTGAGCCCGTGGGCGAGAACCTGCGCGTGCAGCGCGTCCACCGTGGCGCGGTCGGCGGCGTCGAACACCACGCGGATCAGCGCCAGCTTTGGCGCGCGGCGGATGGTGAGAATGTGATGGAAGGCGCCGGTAGCCCGCAGGTAATGCACGCCCGCGCTTTCGCCGACCGGGGTCAGATTCCACACCTCCGTGAAAAAACGCAGCGCGCGGTCGACATCGGAAAATCCGAGATCGACGCTGCGCAAGGCGCGGACTTTGGCGCGGACCTGTGCCTGGCTCATGCGGGCTCACCCAGAAAACGCGCGGCATTGTCGTGCTGCAGCAGCTTTACGTCGCCATCGGACAACTTGAGCGCGGCGACCGCTTCGATCGGATGGCGCTCGTGGATATCGAAGGGGAAATCGGTGCCAAGGCAAAGCTGGCGCGCGCCGAAGGTCTCGATCAGGAAGCGCAGCGTCGCTGGGTCATAGACCAGCGTGTCGTAGTAGAGCCGGCGCGCGTGCTCATGCGGGGAGACGCCGATCGCGGCGGCGAATTCGGGCTTGAGCTTCCAGCCATGCGCCAGCCGCGGCAGGATCGAGGCAAAGGCGCCGCCGCCGTGACTGAAGGCGAGCCGCAGGCGGGGATGCCGCGTCAGCGTGCCGCCGGTCATCAGCGAGGCAATGGCGTAGGCGGTCTCCAGCGGAAAGCCGATATAGGCCATCAGGCCGGCCGGCCCGACGATGCGCTCTTTTCCCGACGGGTGCAGCGCGTGCACGAACACGGCGGCGCCCAATTCCTCCGCCGCGGCGAAGAACGGCTCGAAGCGGGGATCGCCGAGCGCCGCGCCGTTGACATTGCTGCCGAGCTCGACGCCGCGGAAACCGTCGCGCATCAGCCGTTCCAATTCGCGCGCGGCGGCGTCGGGATCCTGCATCGGCACGCCGCCGAGGCCGATGAACTTGTCGGGCGCACGCGCCACCATGCCGGCGATGCTGTCGTTGACGTGACGGATCAGGGCAAGCGCGTCGTCGCGCGCCAGCCAGTAGGACAGCAATTCCGGCATCGGCGACAGCACCTGCCGCGCGATGCCCATCTCGGCCATCGCCTCGGCGCGGCGCGCGATGTCCCAGCATTGGTCGCTGACGGTGCGGAAATTCTTGCCGTCGATCATCACGTTCTTGTGGTGGCAGTCGTGCGCCGCCGCCATGGACGGCCAATGCGCGCAGCCGGCACGGCCGGGAAATTCCGCCGGCACGATATGGGTGTGGATGTCGATGGCCGCGCTCGTCATCGTCAGGCCCTGACAATCGGCACCAGCGTTCCCTCGATGATGCGGCCATGCCCGCGGAATTCGGCAACCACCGTGCCGTCGTCGCGCTTGACCGCGACGTCGTAGATCCCCGAGCGCCCCTGCCGCTGGCGCTCAACCGCATGCGCGGTGAGCCGCTCGCCGCGCCGCACCGGATTGAGATAACTGATGCTGCAATGTTGCGCCACCATGCGCTGATTGTGAGTATTGCAGGCGTAGCCGAAGGCGGTGTCGGCCAAGAGATAGATGAAGCCGCCGTGACAGGTATTGTGCCAGTTGACCATGGTTGCGGTCACCGCCATGGCGAGCACCGCCTGGCCGGGCGCGACCGAGATGAGCTGTATCCCGAGTCCGCGGCTGGTGGCGTCGTCCTCCCACATGGCGTCGGCGCAGGCGCGGGCGAGTGTGGCGGCATCCATCAGCTGTTTCCCTTGCGGCCGGTGAATTTCGGCTTTCGTTTTTCCATGAAGGCGCGCACGCCCTCGGCGTAATCTGGCGTCTGGCTGGCCGCGCGCTGCAGGTCGCGTTCGAGATCGAGCTGGGCGTCGAGCGTGTTGCCGGCCGAGGCATTGAGCGCGCGCTTGATCAGCGCCAGCCCTTGCGTGGGCGCGATGGAAAAATGTTCGCAGATGCGCCGCGCCTCGTAGATCAGCGCGTCGTCGTCGACGCAACGCCAGATCAGGCCCCATTCGGCCGCCTTTTCCGCCGGCAAATCCTGCGCCAGCAGCGCCAGCCCGCGCGCGCGGGCGTCGCCGACGAGGCGGGGCAGCGTCCAGGTGCCGCCGGAGTCGGGGATCAGCCCGACGCGGGCGAAGGACTGGATGAATTTCGCCGATTTGGCGGCCACCACGATGTCGCAGGCGAGCGCGATGTTGCAGCCGGCGCCGGCGGCGACGCCGTTGACGGCGGCGACGACCGGGAAGGGAAGTGCGCGCAACCGGCGCACCAGCGGATTGTAGTATTTCTCCTGCGCCTCGCCGAGCACGACGCTTTCGCCCGGCCGGGCGACACGATCGCTCAGATCCTGCCCGGCGCAGAAGCCGCGGCCGGCGCCGGTGAGCATGAGGGCGCGGCAGCTTTCGTCGGCCTCGGCCTCGTCGATCGCCGTTCGCAGCGCCAGATGCATGGCGTCGTTGAAGGCGTTGAGCCGGTCCGGCCGGTTGAGCGTGACGATGCGATAGCCGGCCTGCTGTTCGACGAGGATGGGTTGGTCATTCATGCAGATTTGGCCCCGGCAGGTCGTCACACTTAAGCTGTCATCATCCGCGGAAGCGGATAATCCAATAAACACTATTCTATCGGCCGGCTACCGTGAACTGGCGCACTGTCAGGACGCCACTTGCGGGCGACAGAGAGTTTCCGCTTCACGGATCATCGTTGCCACGATTTTTTCCAGGCTCGACAGGTGCGTTTGATAGGCGGCCAAGGTCTTCTCCTGGCGTGCAAGGATGTCGTCTGGCGTCAGACGTGAGAGTATCTGCGGGATGCGCGGGATGGCTTCGGCGTGCACATGAAGGCCGAATTCCTGCCACGGCACGGTCCGGTCGAACGGCAGAATCCATCCGTCCGACAAAACGATCGGAATGCAGCCGAACGACATCACCTCTAGCAGACGGTACGAGAACAATGCGTCGCCACGGGGCACGAAAGCGAAAGTGGAGTTCGCCAGCAATCGTTCATAGTCGGGATCGCTCTTTAAGCCGACGGCGTCGATCTTGCCGAAATGGCGAGCGCGAGGGACAAGGTTTACGACGATTGATGTCCCATTGGATATGCGCTGGAGCGATTGTCTTACCGGATGCGAGTTTGCGCCTTGGAAAGACGCCAGGATCGGACGCGTTCCCGGCTGGACGGAGCGTGCAAAGATAATTGGCAAGGCGGGCATGCTGATCGTGTTTGGATTTAAGCTGCGCTCGAAGAGGGCCAGAGCGATGTCGGCAATCAAGACGTTGCTCAGTTGCCGCAGCATGACGGGGACCCTGAAGGTGGGATGCATATTGACGTAGAGAAATTTCTGATCCCGTCTCCGTTTGGCGGCATCGATGAACTGAGTAAAATATTGGCGAAATGAGCCCTCTTCTTCGAAGTCGTGCGACGTGCCGCGGATGTAGGCGCTGGCCGGATTGCCGTAGCGCGGCCATTGGGGTTTCAACCGCCGTATCCTCGTGCGGGATCAAAAGATCGCAAGCCGAAGCACTAAACGTTTCGCCGGCCTTTACCGCTTGCAGGAATCGCTGCCAATATTCGGTTCGCGGCAATGCGTCGTCCTGAAGAAAAAATCCAACCTTGAACATCCGATCCTTTGATGTCTGCTTTAAGAGCAATAGCGGACGAGGCGCAGGTGATGAGCTATACGCGCGCCTGCGTCACGATTTTAGAAACGCATCCAGCGCGCCGGTTTCCTTTTTCTCCCCCTCGACATCCTCGGCGATGCGCTCGTAGAGCCGCGCCGCCGCGGTGAGCATGGCGTGCTCGGCGTGGTCGTTGCCGACGAATTCGGCGATTTCCTCGAGCTCGGCCACCCAGCGATAGGCCTTCGAATACATCGCCGGCACCTGCCGCGTCAGATAGCCGAGCAGGTCGGGCCGGCTTTCGGCGAGTTCGGCCTGCAGCGCTGCGGCCGAGCCGCCGCGGGTGGCGGCGAGCATCATGGCGGCGCCCAGCGCGGTGAAGCCCTTGGTAATGCCGGCATAGGACATTTTTAGTGCCGAGGCGGCGGTGAGCGGTCCTTGCAGCACGCGCACGATCAGACCGTAATCGTTGAGCGTGGCGAACCGGCCGGCAGTGGGGCCGGAAGCGTAGAATTTGGTGTTGGCCGACCCCGGCTTCGGCGGCGGGCCGATGATGCCGGCGCCGACGAACGGGCAGCCGGTTGCCCCCACCACCTCGGCGATTTCGAGCATAGTGCGCGGGCTGACCGCGTTGCATTCGACGTAGACGGGCTTGCGGTTGGCGGCGGCGAGCACGCCGGCGAGGCGCTTCGCCAAGGCAAGCGCGTCGCCCGGCGGCACAATCGAGAGCAGGAAATCGCTTTCCATCAGTTGCGCGTCGTCGACCGCGATCATGCCGGCCGCGCGCGCGCGTTTGGCGCTTCGCCTCGCTGCGGCCGGCGAGCGAAGTGAGCACCTTCACCTTGTGTTCGGTCAGGCGCTGGCCGACGCCTGAGCCCATGTTGCCGGGCGCGATGATGGCGACGGTGGGTGTCATGCATTATCTCCCGCGGCTCGCTTGGTCCGACTGCTACCCCCAGATACCACTTTGGCCGGTAGCCGACGTAAAAAAACCATGCTATTCATCCAGCTTATTGTTTCCATGAAATAAGCAAGTACGTAAGTGCGACAGCCCTGCGGCTGGCCGACTTTCGCTCCATTTATACGCACAGAGGGCAATAGCTTGGACAACAGACCCGATCCCGCCGGCGCGGGACAGACGATCGACGCACGCAGCTGGACTCAGATTCTCATGCGTTACCGCGAACCCAGCGGTGCGCGCAGCCTGGTCGAGCTTGGTGTTACGTTCGGACCCCTCGCGCTGCTTTGGGCGCTGATGTGGGCGTCCTATTATCTGGGCTTCTGGTGGCTCAGCTTGCTGCTCGCCGTTCCGGCGGCGGGATTCCTGGTGCGGCTGTTCATGATCCAGCACGATTGCGGGCACGGCGCATTTTTCCGCCATCGCCTCGCCAACGACTGGATCGGCCGCGCGCTGGGCGTGCTCACCTTCACGCCCTACGATTTTTGGAAGCGAACCCATGCCATGCATCACGCGACCTCGGGCAATCTGGAACGCCGTGGCATCGGCGATGTCGATACCCTGACGGTGCGCGAGTATCTGGCGCTGCCGCGCTGGCGTCGCCTGATGTATCGGCTTTACCGTCATCCGGTGGTGATGTTCGGTGTCGGGCCGGCTTATCTTTTCATTCTGCGGCATCGGCTTCCGTTCGGCTTGATGCGCAGCGGCTGGCAGCCCTGGCTCAGCACCATGGGCACCAACCTCGCCATCGCGATCATCGCCGCCGCGTTGATGTGGCTGATCGGCATTGGACCGTTCCTGCTGGTGCATGGGCCGATCATGCTGCTGGCCGCCGCGATGGGCGTGTGGCTGTTCTACGTCCAGCATCAATTCGAACAGACCGTGTGGGCCCACGACGAAAACTGGAGTCTGCACGAAGCCGCGCTGCACGGCAGCTCGCATTATGTGCTGCCCGGAATTCTGCGCTGGTTCACCGCCAATATCGGCGTGCACCACGTGCATCATTTGTGCAGCCGGATTCCCTATTACCGGCTGCCGCGGGTGCTGCGCGAACATCCCGAGTTGCGCGACATCGGCCGGCTGACCTTGTGGCAAAGCATCAAATGCGTCCGCCTGGCGCTGTGGGACGAGAGCCGCAAGAAGTTGATCTCGTTCCGTGAGATGCGCCGCGTCTATGCGGTCCCGCAGGCCGCGTGACCGTCGCTGGTTAGCCGCGCCGGGCGCCGGCAATTCCAGTGCCTTGGAGCATGTGCGGCTTTCCCTTTGGGGTGCGGGCCGCCCGCGGGCTTGCGGTAATGGGCTAGAGCGCCGGGTGCCCCGGCGAACCGGCCATGGGCCGCCGCCGCATGGCCAATAGGCTCCAATTGCTGGCCATTTCCACGACAGCCGCAGACTGCGACCGTGACTCCGGTGGACCTTTGGGCGCCGATGCCGGTACATTAGCGGCTTGAACGAATGGGCCAAAAGGCCCTGAGGGGAGGAAGACACATGCGTAAGACTCTATTGGTTGCGAGCGCTGCTCTGATGCTCGCCGTGGGGCCAGCGATGGCCCAGAAGAAATCGGTCAAGATCGGCTTCGTCTCGACCTTCAGCGGCCCGGTGGCCGTGATCGGCAACAACATGCGCGACAGCTTCGAGCTCGCGCTCGACCATTTGGGCCGCAAGATGGGCGGCCTGCCGGTCGAGGTGATCTACGAGGACGACGGCTTCAAGCCGGAAGTCGGCAAGCAGAAGACGCAGAAGCTGATCGAATCCGACCACGTCGATTTCATCACCGGCTACATCTGGTCGAACGTGCTGCTGGCGTCGGTGAAGCCGGCGGTCGACTCCAAGACCTTCATCATCAGCGCCAATGCCGGCCCGCATCAGCTCGCCGGCGAATTGTGCTCGCCCTATTTCTTCTCGACCTCGTGGCAGAACGACCAGACGCCGCAGGCGATGGGCCTGTACATGAACCAGAAGGGCGTGAAGTCGGTGTTCCTGATCGGCCCCAACTACGCCGCGGGCAAGGACATGCTGGCGGGCGTGGCGGCTACGTTCAAGGGCAAGGTCATCGGCAAGGAACTGACCAAGTGGCCGACGCAGCTCGACTTCTCGGCCGAACTGGCCAAGGCCAAGGCGGCCAATCCGGATGCCATCTTCGTGTTCTATCCGGGCAAAGCCGGCGTGCAATTCCTGGCGCAATACGCGCAGGCCGGTCTCAAGGGCAAGATTCCGCTCTACACCGCCTTCACCATCGACGAGCTGTCAATTCCGCTGCAAAAAGATCTCGCCGCTCGGCGTTCCCGGTGCGCAGGAATGGGTCAACGACCTGCCCAACGCGACCAACAAGAAGTTCGTCGCCGATTTCCTCAAGAAATATCCCGGCAAGCGGCCGTCATTCTACGGCGCGCAGTCCTATGACGCCGCCTTTCTCATCAATTCGGCGGTGGTGGCCACCAAGGGAAATCTGAGCGACAAGGCCGCCGTGCAAAAGGCGATGGAAAAGGCCGACTTCAAGTCGGTGCGCGGCGACGTTCCGCTACGGCAACAATCACTTCCCGATCGAAAACTTCTATTTGCAGGAGCCGGTGAAGGATGAGAGCGGCAATATCGTCCTCAAGACGATGGCGACGATCGTCAAGGACAATCAGGACATGTTCCATTCGCAGTGTCCTATGAAGTAAGCTTCGCGACACGAAGCGACGGCGGCAGCGCATCTGCGCCGCCGCCGTTCGTTTGACGACCGGCCCGACGCTAGGTCGCGGAATCGCAAGGCCATGCTGCTTTTCATCGAGCAATGTCTGAACGGCCTGCAGTTGGGGTTGCTGCTGTTCCTGCTGGCGGCCGGACTGACGCTGGTGTTCGGCATCATGGACCTGGTCAATCTGGCGCACGGCTCGCTCTACATGGTGGGCGCCTATTTCGCCGCCACCTTCGCGGCCTGGACCGGCAGCTTCGTGCTCGGCGCGCTGCTCGCGCTGGTCGCCACCCTGCTGGTCGGCATGGCGGTCGAGATCGTCGTCATGCGCCGGCTTTACGGCCGCGACCATCTCGACCACGTGCTCGCGACCTTCGGCCTCATCCTGTTCTTCGATGAACTGGTGCGGTTGATCTGGGGGCCGGAGGGCATCTCCCTGCCGCTGCCGTCCTGGCTCAATACCTCGGTGACGATCCTGCCCGGCATCCAATATTCCGCCTACCGGTTCTCGATCATCGTGGTCACGCTGGTGGTCGCCGCCTTTCTCTATGTGCTGGTGATGCGCACCCGCATCGGCATGCTGATCCGCGCCGGCGCCTCCAACCGCGAGATGGTCGGCGCGCTCGGCGTCAACATCAAGCTGCTCTACACGCTGGTGTTCGGGCTCGGCGCCGCGCTCGCCGGCCTCGCCGGCCTGATGCAGGCGCCGATCCTCACCGTGCAGATCGGCATGGGCGAGAACATCCTGATCCTCGCCTTCGTCATCACCGTGATCGGCGGCATCGGCTCGATCCGCGGCGCGTTCATCGCCGCAATATTGGTTGGCTTTATCGACACCGTTGGCCGTTCCTATCTCCCCGACCTGCTGCGCCTGTTGCTGAGCCAGAACGCCGCGTCGACGGCGGCGCCGGCGCTCTCCTCCATGCTGATCTATCTGCTGATGGCCGTCGTATTGGTGGTGCGTCCCGAAGGACTGTTCCCGGCCGGTAGAAAATGAGCGGCGCGATCAATATCCGAAATATCGCGATCGCCGCGCTGCTGGCCGCGCTGGTGCTGCTGCCGGTCTATGCCGACCTCGCCAACGACCGCTTCATGGTCACGCTGTTCACCCGCATCGTCATCCTGGCGATTGCCGCCGTCAGCCTCAATCTCATCCTCGGCTATGGCGGGATGATGAGCTTCGGCCACGCCGCCTATCTCGGCATCGGCGGTTACGCCGTCGGCATGCTGGCGCATGAAGGGATCTATTCCGGCTTCGTGCAGTGGCCGGTGGCGCTCGCGGCTTCCGCGCTGTTCGCGCTGGTGATCGGTGCGCTCTCCTTGCGCACGCGCGGCGTCTATTTCATCATGATCACGCTCGCCTTCGCGCAGATGGCCTATTACGCCATCGCCGGGGTCGCACGCTACGGCGGCGACGACGGGCTGACCATCTACAAGCGCAGCCAGTTCTTCAGCCCGATCAACCTGTCGGACAAGGTGCAGTTTTATTACATATGCCTGGCGCTGCTCTTTGCCACGATCTACCTGGTGTGGCGGCTGGTGAATTCGCGCTTCGGTCTGGTGATCCAGGGCTCGCGCTCCAATGATCTGCGCATGCGGGCGATCGGTTTTCCGACCTATCGCTATCGGCTGGTCTGTTTCGTCATCGCCGGAACGCTGTGCGGTCTGGCCGGCGCGCTGATCGCCAATCACACCGATTTTGTCAGTCCCTCGATGATGTATTGGACGCGCTCGGGCGATCTCATCATCATGGTGGTGCTCGGCGGCATGGGCTCGGTGATCGGCCCAGTAATCGGCGCGGTGGCCCTGCTGGTGCTGGAGGAGACGCTGCCGTTCCTCATCACCGTTGTTCTGCAGCCGTTCATAGGGGCGAGCGCTGCAACCTACGGTGAATTCTGGCAGATTGTCTTGGGCCCGCTGTTGCTGCTGGTGGTGCTGTTCGCGCGCGGCGGCATCGACGGGCTGCTGTCGAAGATCGGCCCAAAGGTCAGCC
Source organism: uncultured Alphaproteobacteria bacterium (assembly GCA_963789455.1). Lineage (GTDB taxonomy): Bacteria > Pseudomonadota > Alphaproteobacteria > Rhizobiales > Xanthobacteraceae > Pseudolabrys. The sequence continues at coordinate 109,948 of CAWBLD010000002.1, forward strand.
CGAAGGTCAGTCCATGAGCGAGCCGATGTTGCAGGTGGAGAATCTGGCCAAGCGCTTCGAGGGCATCGTCGCCACCGACCATATCGTGCTCAATGTCGCGGCCGGCGAACTGCACGCGATCATCGGGCCGAACGGCGCCGGCAAGACCACGCTGATCGCCCAGATCGGCGGCCAGCTGGTGCCCGATACCGGCCGCATCCGCTTTGCCGGCAGCGATATCACCACGCTGCCGACCTATCGGCGCAGCCGGCTCGGCCTGGCGCGCTCGTTCCAGATCACCTCTCTGTTTCTCGATCTCAGCGTGCTCGACAACGTGGCGCTGGCGGTGCAGGCGCATGCCGGGCATTCGTTTCGTTTCTGGCGCGATGCGCGTTTGGAGGCGGGGTTGCGCGAACCGGCGCGCGCGGCGTTGCAGCGCGTCGGCTTGAGCGATCGCGCGGACCTGCCGGCCTCCGCGCTCAGCCATGGCGAGCATCGCCAGATCGAGCTCGCCATGGCGCTCGCCGGCAGCCCCCGCATGCTGCTGCTCGACGAGCCGATGGCGGGCCTGGGGCCGGAGGAATCCGCCCGCATGGTGGACATGCTGCGCGCCCTGAAAAAGGAGCTGACCATCCTGTTGGTCGAGCACGACATGGAAGCGGTGTTCGCGCTCGCCGACCGCATCACGGTGCTGGTCTATGGCCGGGTGATCGCTTCCGGCGCGCCCGCCGATATCCGCGCCAACGCTGCCGTGCGCGACGCTTATCTGGGCGAGGCCGAGGCGGAGGGCGCCGGCCATGGCTGATCAGATAAAGTCCGACAGCGTGCTCGACGTCGCCGGCATCGAGACCTGCTACGGCTTGAGCCAGGTGCTGTTCGGCGTGTCGCTGTCGATCAAGCCCGGCGAAATGGTCACCCTGATGGGGCGCAACGGCATGGGCAAGACCACCACCGTGCGCTCGATCCTGGGGCTGACGCCGGCGCGCGCCGGGACGATCCGTTTTTCCGGCCAGGAGATCCGCGGCCTGCCGTCCTACAAGGTCGCCAAGCTCGGCATCGGCCTGGTGCCGGAAGGGCGGCAGATTTTCCCCAATCTCAGCGTGCGCGAAAACCTGGTGGCGACGGCGGTCGAGCGCGGCGGCGACGGCTGGACGCTGGACAAGGTGTATGAGCTGTTCCCGAAGCTGTCGGCGCGCGCCAGCAACATGGGCAATCAGCTCTCCGGCGGCGAGCAGCAGATGCTGGCGATCGGCCGCGCGCTGATGACCAATCCACGGCTATTGATTTTGGACGAGGCGACCGAGGGCCTGGCGCCGCTGATCCGCGCCGAAATCTGGCGTTGCCTGGCGCGGCTCAAGCAACTCGGCCTCGCCATCCTGGTGATCGACAAGAATGTCGACACGCTCACCCGCGTCGCCGACCGGCATTTCCTGATCGAGCGCGGCCGCGTGGTGTGGAGCGGCGCTTCCGCAGCGCTCGCCGCCGCGCCGGACGTGCAGCACCGGTATCTGGGGGTTTGAGGGCTTCGTGCCGCGGACGCGGCGATGTTAGCCAATGTCCGCTTTGCCCCCGATAGCGGACGCGCGACCGCAGTCGCGAAATGTCCGCTAAGTGCCATGAGCAGACTCATGCACTGCAGCAAATGGCGTCATTATTCGATCACCTCGTCGGCGCGGGCGAGCAGCGTGGGAAGCACGGTGAGGCCAAGTGCTTTGGGCGTCATTGGGTCGATAAAAACCGAATTTTGTTTCATCAGCAGAGGACTTTTTGCCTCGACGTATGGAATTCAGTTGACCGAAGCCGAGCATGCCTCGACACTTCGCTCGAAGGCGAGCCTGCCAATTTCAGTAAAGCGGGCGTGCTGGCGCACCGTCCGAAGCCCATCTCGATAGAGTTGGATGTTAGTTTCGCGCGCTTGCATCACTTCGTCGCGCTCGGCAAATGTGAGGCCATTCGATCGCAGAAGGCGCTCTGCGCAATAAGTCAATCGCGCGAGTACGTATGTCGCATGAACAATGCCGTCCATGGGTCGCGCATCACTGCGCAGCGGGGACGCATAGCGCTCTGCATCGGAGTTTTCGACCATCGCGCTGCCCATCGTCATTCCGAATAGCAGCAGATGGGCGGCTTCATGCACCAGGGCTTCGAGCATGGCCACGCGCGACGGCGTGATCGGGTTGATGAACATCGACCCCCACAAATAAAAGGTCGTAACGCCGCCGAACGGCGGCGATCCTAAGGGCGGCGTGGCGAGGACGATTTCATTTCCAAGTATCCTGACCTCACTGACAAATTCCGAATCGGCGGTCGCAAGAAGCTCAAGCGCGCAGCGAACGCTCGCGGTGCCATCCCGGAGCTGCTGGTCAGTAACCGCGTTGAGGTGCAACGGAACGGCGCTGTCATCATCGATGATGTCGCAATACCGCGTCGCCAGATCGCTGCCCAACGATTCACTCGAAAGCGTTATAATGCGGTGCTCGGCCGGCTCGAGCAGCGATGGGTCGTTTAGTTCTGCGACAAGCCGCTCGATCATCTTGACGTCGTCGAGTTCGATCGCCGCTACCAATTTGGTGTAAAGTGCGAATATCGCAGGTCTTACTTGCGCTGACCGGACACGACTGAGAAGTCGATCCACGGCTGGTGATGGTACATCCGTTAAGTCTTCGAGGGCTGCGCAGATGGTCTCAAGACTCTGGGCTAAGCCGTCGCGTATCCGCTGGTCCAATGCCAAAGCTCGAGCGGAGCTTGGCTCGAAAGCCAATAGATCCGGTACAGGCGGCACCTGCGCACCCCATCGACTTCTTGCCGCGGTCAACTTGTCTCTCACACTAGACGAACTCCCTGCCATCTCCATGAGCGAGCGCGCACTCAAAACATTTTGGCAAGGAGAGCAGAGCGCCAAAATGGCGCAACGCTGCGGGGCCGCTAGTTCAGTGTGATCCGTTTTCGCCAAGCGGGTTTCGGACCAGCCTTTGCAGCCAGTATCTTCGACCGCTGGCCCTGCTGCTTCACACCAGCCTTTGCAGCCAATACCTTTGAGCGCTGTCCCTTGGCACCGCTCTTTGCATTGCGTGCTGGAAGGCTCTTCCACACCGAAGTATCGAAGCCGATCAGATTCGCCCCGACCAAGCGCTGGCGCGGGCTGTGCCGTTTCGCCGTCATCGATATTCTCCTTCACTCCAATGCAAAATGATATCGTGACATCCTGCAACCTGCAAGGCGCTGAGGAAAATTCACGGTGCTTATTTTTGTGACTACACGCGGGCACGCATACACTGTGCGAGCCATTATTGAACAGAAAATTGGCGCAGCAGCCCCGCCTTCAATGGCTGTGACCTACGATGTCCTATTCCAGGCGGGGCAGGTTCCGCGCGGGACATTCGTGTTCACGGATATCGAGCGACTTTATCCATGGGAGGCTCGCCTTGCCGCGGACGTGTTCCGTAGCCTTAAATCTGAAGATCTTCGCTGCCTCAACGATCCGGCGCGTGTCCTCACCCGTTATGAATTGTTGCGCACGCTTCACCGCAACGGCATCAATCCATTCGATGTTTACCGGGCCGAAGATCAGCCAAAGCCAAAACTCTTTCCGGTCTTCGTGCGTGGCGACCAAGACCACGGTATTCCGTATAGTGGCCTCTTATCCTCACAAGACGAGCTGGAAAACCATCTCGGCGCACTGGTAGAGGGAGGTACGCCGCTCCGTGGGCTCATCGTCGTCGAATTCTGCGCCGAACCAGTTTGCGACGGAATTTGGCGCAAGTTTGGAAGTTTCCGCATTGGGGACCGTATGCACATAGACCATCACGTGACGCAGGAAACTTGGCTAATTAAGGAAGGCAACGGTGAGATATCACCCGAGTGGCTTTATCGGGACGAGTATCGAAGGGTGACCAAAGATCGATGCCCGGATGCTGTAATCGAGGCTTTTAAGTTGGCTGGTATTGAATACGGTCGCGCCGACCACGTATCGGTCGGCGGGCACGAGGTTATATACGAAATCAATACCAATCCCGATATACGGACAATTCAACCGCATCGGCAGAAAATTCGTGATGAGACACTGGCGCATTCGCGAGCAATCATGGGCGCGAGCCTGTTCGCGATCGACAGCGGAGACGGGTCGCCTGTGAAAATTGCCGCGACTGAGCAAGTTCGCCGCCATCGGAGCATTAACGATGCAACCAATGTCTCGTTAATTCGCCCGTGACCAGTAAAAATGTGCTTCCGGAGCGTTCAGCGTTCACCGGCGTTGCATGGCGGGACGCTGCTGCTGCGATGCACCCTCCAATTCCGAGATGGGTCATTAGCGACCGAGCCATTCAGCGCCAATTCCGCCCAATGTCCGCTTTAGTCCAAAAGCGACCATTTCAGGTTTGAGGCCGAATGGTCGTTAAGTGCCATTCGCGTCATTCGCTGCGGCGCAGAAACGCGGCGGGCTATTTCACCAATGCCTGCACGGTACCCGATGGCACTCCCATGCTGGTGAAGGAGCCGCACACAGCATCAAAAATTGGACAATAGTTGATGCAAGTTTATCCAATGGACGTTTGTTGGGAAAACGCCGCCTGGACTCTCGACGCGCCTCAGAATTCTCACGGCATATTGTTGCGGGTGTGGAAAAGGTGCGGCATGATGCGCATTATCAGCGCATGGGAGCACCACTCGACGGCGTTAAGCAGTGGGTAGCGCAATCATCTAGGGGCAACGAGCGGCTAAGTCGCATGACAGCCAGTGAACAGCATGAACGACCAATTCGATACACTATTCGATTCCTTTGTCATTAGCCTCAAGAGCACACCAGAAAGATTGCAGGCATTCCGTACAAATAATTCGGAATGCGGAATTGATTTTCGCCATTTTGAAGCCATCGATGGCACACAGATCAATGCATCCGAGATCGAGGGCCGTCTCATCGCAAAGGGCGCAACCAACTATAAGCCCGGACGTATTGGCATTGCCATGTCACACCTGGCCCTATGGCAGCGATGCGCCGAACAAACAAAAAGTTTCGTCGTGCTTGAGGATGATGCGATTGTTCGCAATGACATTAAGGCCAGCCTGATCGCTACGATTACCCAATTGAGCGAATGGGATATTATCCTTTTGGGTTATAATGCCGACGCTCCGCTTGAATTGAATATTGCGCCCGGAATTTTCTTAGGCGCATACCTTTCGCTCAGATATCCGAACAGCGAGCAACTATTCAATTTTGCCAATTCAACTAATCCGGTCGGATTGCATCGACTCCATTTAGCGATGGGCATTTGTGGTTATGTTATATCGCCAAGCGGCGCACAAAATCTGATGCGAAGATGCTTTCCAATGGATAACCGCACCGTGCATTATAAATTTTCACGTAATTATAAGTTTCCGGCTTATGGCCTCGATTGTATCATGGCGACCAATTACCCAGAAATTCATGCATATGCTTGCGTCGCGCCGCTCGTAATGACACCGAACGATCGCAGTAAATCCACAACCCGAAAATGAACTTTTGGGTCGACGCCCGCGTCAAGGCGATTGTTGAACGCCAGCCGCCGTCCGCTTTGGGTCGATGGCGTTGATAAAGTCGGCTTTGCGAGGTTTTTGGCTGTCTTTTTGAGCTTTAGATAGGAAGCTTGCGTCTCATGTTTTGATCGCCTTCCCTCGTGGGCGATCTTAAAGCTGCCGATCCACACCTGGGGCAACTGACATTCACGCCGCGCAGGCGACCATCGCGTCGGGCGGCGGCGGCCAGATGTGGTTTGCAAGAGTTTTGAGGTTTTGTACGATGGCGGCGAGATGGAACTCGTCGCGCGCACCGGAGAGGCCGCGCAGCCGCATACGCTCGAAGCCATGATGTGTCTTCAAGTGCGCAAAGCGCATTTCTACCTTCTTGCGCTCATCGCGGGATTTGGCGAACTCCGGTGTCTGCATCAGCGCGCGAGCGTGATCGCGGGCGTCCTCATTAATGTCACGTTGGACCTTGCGTGAGGGTGTGTTCGGACAGCACTGCGGCTTAAGCGGACATGGTCCGCAGTCGCGCTTGCTCGCACGGTAGCGCAGGACATGGTCGGGGCCGACGCTACCTGTGGTCCGAAGCAGCTTGCCTGCGGGGCAGACGTAGACATTGCGCTCCTGGTCGAATGCGAAGTCGGCGCGTGAGAAGGTGCCATCCTCTCTCTGGCTCATGTCCCATACCGGGATGTGTGGTGTGATGTCGGCACCAATCAGCCAGCGAAGGAACTTGCCAGTACCATAAGCTGTATCGGCGGCGAGACGTTTGGGCTTGAGCCCCAACCGTTCCTCAGTCCGCGTTATCATGGTCTTCGTGGCAACGACCTCGTCATAGGTTCTGGCTGGCGTGGCCTCCACATCGACGATAACCGCGTTCTCGATGTCAATCAGGTAGTTGAGGCCGTAGCCAAACTGCACGCGCTTATTGGCCTTCGCCGTCCAGGCAGAACACGGATCCACTGGCGAGATTACCTTCGGCGGCTTGCGAATAGCGTCGAGATCTTCGTCATCAAGTCCGGCAAGGAACTCGGCAGCGGCCCGCGTCTGTCGTTCCGGCACCGACCAGTCGATCTCATCGGGAGGCTTGCCGTGATATCGGCTGGCGTTCGCCTCCATGACGCTGGCATCGACAGCAAAGCCTTCACCCTTAACAAGACCCGCATTCATGCAGGCCCTTACCACCGCCTCGAATACATGACGTAAGATGTTGCTGTCGCGAAAGCGGCCATGGCGATTGACCGAGAACGTTGAATGATCGGGGATCGGATCGTCGAGATCGAGGCGGCAGAACCAGCGATAGGCCAGGTGCAACTCGACTTCCTCGCATAGCCGCCGCTCGAAACGGATGCCGTAGCAGTAGCCCACGATCAGCATCCGCAGCATGAGCTCGGGATCGATCGAAGGACGGCCGATCTCGCTATAGAACGGCGCCAGCTTCTCGCGAAGCCCTGCCAGAACCTGCGTCACTACCGGATTGATCCGGCGCAGCAGATGGCCTGCCGGGATGTGCCGTTCAAGGTTGAACAAGTAAAATAGCTGGCTCTGATCGCCCGTCTGCCGACCCATCATGGCAAGACTCCGCCATTGAATGCTTCAAGCAAGACGGAATCACTGTTCGCCGATTATAACGAGCCCTTTTTCAACACCATCGACCCAACTGCGACATTAGCTGTGCACTGCGGCAACGGTTTTCGTGCCGGTCTCAGCCCAAAGCGGACATTCGCTGCGTCATGCCTCTGTTCATGTTTATTGATCTAGATCAATTTTTTGCATGCGGAATGGCGTGCAGTGCGCTACTTGCGGACCGCTCCACCTTGATTGGAGCTGGCGTTATTCTGCGCAGATTGCGTGCAGCCACCGAATCGGTAGGGGCACATGCGCTTCAATCAGTTAGGACGGCGAGAGTTCATCACCCTTCTCGGTGGTGCGGCGGTCGCTTGGCCGCTTACGGCGCGCGCGCAGCAGACCGGGAAGATCTTCCGCGTTGGTTTTCTGTGGGACGGTCCAGACGTATTTCCGGATGCTCTTGAAGCTTTCCGCCAAGGACTTCGCGAGCTGGGCTATGTGGAGGGACGGACCATCGCCATCGAGTACAGGTGGGCGGAGGGCAAGCCGGAGCGGATGCGCGAACTTGCGGAGGAACTCGTCCGTCTCAAGGTCGATGTCATCATGGCACCGAGTTCCATTTACACCGCGGCGGCTATGCGAGCGACCTCAACGATTCCGATCATTTTCATGAGCCACGCGGACCCGCTCGCCACCGGCCACGTGGCAAGCCTCGCACGGCCGGGCGGCAACGTCACCGGGCTCTCCCTGATGATGACCGAGACAAATGTCAAAGGCTTGGAGCTGCTCAAGGCGGCCGTTCCGGGGCTCTCGCGCGTTGCGATCATCTTTGACCCTGCTACGCCCTCGCATGGACCGGGCTTGAAGGCTGTGGAAGATGCAGCGCCGGCACTGGGGCTCCGGATTCAGCCAGTGGCCGTGCGCAGTGCGACGGAATACGAGGAGGCCTTTTCGGCCATCGTGCAGGAACGCGCTGACGGGATTCTTGTGCTTTCGACGCCGCTTTTCATTGCCGGCGCCAAACAACTCGCGAAACTTGCGATCAGGCACAAAATTCCTTCGTTGTTTGGGCCGAGACAGCACGTGCAAGCCGGTAGCTTGATGAGTTATTCGCCTGACCGAGTCGATCTATGGCGACGTTGCGCCATCTATGTGGACAAAATTCTGAAAGGCGCTAAGCCCGCGGATTTGCCGGTGCAGCGGCCCACGAAGTTCGAACTCGTCATCAATCTGAAGACCGCCAAAGCAATCGGACTGGCTGTGACGCCATCGTTTATCCTCCGTGCCGACGAGGTAATCGAATGAGGCGCCGCGAGTTCATCACGCTCCTCGGCGGCGCAGCGGCAGCTTGGCCGCTGTCGGCGAGAGCGCAACCAGCCCGACCGAATGCGGCGTATTGGCGTGTTCGCGGGCTCGGGTGCGGACGATTTAGAAGCAAAGCCGCGCCTCGCGGCATTCCTGCAAGAGCTGCAGAAACTGGGCTGGACCGCTGGCCGTAACGTGCGGATCGACACTCGCTGGGCTGCGGGCAACGCTGCCGCCACCCGCAAATACGCGGCGGAATTGGTTGCGCTTGCGCCGGACGTCATCCTTGCCGGCGGCGCCGCGGCCGTGGGGCCTTTGCTGCAGGCAACCCGCACTGTGCCGATCGTATTCACGATCGTCCCCGATCCGGTCGGCGCCGGCTTCGTCGATAGTCTGGCGCGGCCGGGCGGCAACGCTACCGGCTTTATGCAGTTCGAATACAGTTTGAGCGGGAAATGGCTGGCGCTCCTGAAAGAGATCGCACCGGGCGTGACGCGGGTGGCGGTCCTTCGGGATGCCGCCATAACCGCCGGGATCGGCCAGTTCGCCGTAATTCAGTCCGTGGCGCCGGCGGTCGGCGTGGATGTGAGGCCGATCAACGTGCGTGACGCGGCCGAGATCGAGCGCGCGGTCACGGCCTTCGCGCGCTCCTCGAATGGCGGTCTAATCGTGACGGCGAGCGCGTTGTCGTCGATGCATCGCAATCTGATCATCACGCTGGCGGCCCGGCACAAACTGCCCGCGGTCTACTTCGCACGCTACTGCGTCACTGGCGGAGGCTTGATCTCCTATGGGGCTGATTTTATCGACCAGTATCGGCGCGCGGCAACTTACGTCGACCGCATCCTCAAGGGCGAGAAACCGGCCGAATTGCCAGTGCAGGCGCCGACCAAAGTACGAGTTAGTGATCAACCTTAAGACCGCCAAGGCGCTCGGCCTCATAGTCCCACCGACGCTACTCGCCCGCGCCAACGAGGTCATCGAATGAAACGGCGCGAGTTCATCACCCTTCTCGGCGGCGCGGTGGCGAATTGGCCAATTGCCGCGCGAGCGCAGCAGACCGAGCGGATGCGGCGGATCGGCGTGCTGATCGGGTATGCCGAGCGCGACCGGCAAGGACAAGCCTATGTCGCCGCATTCCGTGACGAACTCCAGAAGCTCGGGTGGACGGAGGATCGCAACATCCGGGTCGACATTCGCTGGGCGGCGCCCGGCGACGCGGAGTCGAGACAGCGATTCGCCAAGGAACTCGTCGCGTTGCAGCCCGACCTTATTCTTTCGCATGGCACGCCCGCCACGGCGATTTTGCTAAAACAAACGCGCACCATCCCGATCGTTTTCGCGGCCGTCTCGGATCCGGTCGGCAGCGGCTTCGTCGCGAGCTTCCCGCGGCCGGGCGGCAACGTCACCGGCTTCATGAATATGGAGTCGACGATGGCCGGCAAGTGGATGGAGTTACTCAAAGAGATTGCGCCGCGCGTCGTCCGGGTCGCCCTCCTGTTCAACCCGGCAACGGCGCCATATGCCCAATCTTGGCTGAACCCCTTCAAAGCCGCCGGTGCGTCCTTCGGCGTGCAGGCGATCGCCGCGCCTATTCACGACACGTCCGAGCTCAAAACCGTCGTTGCCGCCGAGACGCGCGAGCCGAATGGCGGCCTGATTGTGATGCCGGATACCTTCACGACCGCCCATCGCGCGGAGATTACAGCGCTGGCGACAAGCCACCGCCTCCCGGCCGTCTATCCGTTCCGTTTCTTCGCTGAAACAGGCGGGCTGATGTCCTATGGAGCTAACCTGGTCTATGATTTCCGGCGCACCGCGACCTATGCCGATCGCATACTCAAGGGCGCGAAGCCGAGCGAGCTTCCCGTCCAGGCCCCGGTCAAGTTCGAGCTGGTGATCAACCTCAAGACCGCCAAGGCACTCGGCATCACCGTGCCGCCGTCGCTGCTCGCCCGCGCCGACGAGGTGATTGAATGAGGCGGCGCGAGTTGATCGCTCTAATCGGTGGCGTGGCGGCTACGTGGTCGCTTACCGCGCGCGCGCAGCAGGCAGGGAAAATTCCGCGCATCGGCTTCATGGGCAACTCTACCGCGGCGCTCGAAGCCAATCTCATCGGGCCGTTCCGCGATGGTTTCCGCGAGCTCGGCTACGAGGAGGGCCGCAACATCATCATCGAGTTTCGCTGGGCGGAAGGAAAATACGAACGATTTCCGGCGCTGGTCGCCGAACTACTTTCCGCCAAGGTGGATGTGATCGTCACTGCCGGCACGCCCGCAACGCTGGCGGTCAAGAATGCGACATCGACGGTGCCTCTGGTCATGGTGGCGGTCGGCGATCCGGTCGGCACCGGGATTGTGCCGAGCTTGGCGCGACCCGGCGGAAATATCACCGGGCTGAGCTCGATCGCCCCGGACCTCGAGGGCAAACGGCTAGATCTTCTGCGCGAAGTCGTGCCGGACCTTTCGCGCGTTGCTTTTTTTCTCAACCCGGCGAATGCATTTCATGCAGTATCGATCCGGCAGGCGCGCGCCGCGGCCCTAGCCTTGAAAATCAAGTTACAGCCGGTGGAGGTGCGCAAATCCGAAGACCTCGACACTGCATTCGCCGCCATCCTTAAGGAACGGCCGGACGCGCTGCTCATCCTGGCCGACCGCGTGTTTCTGCATAACCGTACGCTGATAATGGATTTCTGCACCCAAAACCGCCTGGCGACAATGGTCCCCTACCGGGAACTGGTCGAGGCCGGCGGCCTAATATCCTATGGGCCGAGCTACGAGTACATGCACCGGCGTGCGGCGATCTATGTTGACAAGATTCTTAAGGGCACCAAGCCGGCCGATCTGCCAATCGAGCAACCGACCAAGTTCACACTCGTCGTCAACCTCAAGACTGCCAAGACGCTCGGCCTGACCGTTTCATCCAAACTGCTCGCGCTCGCTGATGATGTCATCGAGTGATCGGATAGCAGCTATAGACATAACGACGGATCGCATGGCACCGGCTCAAGCAGGAACATCTGGCGCCGCGCGGCCGCAGAAAATCCGTAGCCGCCTATTCCTGAAATATGCCGGTCTGTTCGTTGCTGTTGTTTGCGTAGCCCTGGTGACCAATGGCCTGTTTGAAATATGGGCTTCCTATCGAGAACATAAAGACGCATTGATCCAGATCCAGCATGAACAGGCGGAGTCGGCTGCGGCCAAGATCGGCCAATTCATCAAGGAAATCGAAAGTCAGGTGGGCTGGACGACGCAGTTGCTCTGGTCCACTGGAACTATCGAACAGCGCCGATTTGATGCGCTGCGCTTATTACGTCAGGTTCCGGCAATCACTGAACTCGCGCAGGTCGATGCGAACGGCAAGGAGAAACTGCGTGTGTCGCGACTGGCCATGGATGTTGTCGGCAGCGGTCTCGATCTGTCGAAGGAGCCGAAATTCACTGAAGCGGTGAAGAACAAAGTCTATTACGGGCCGGTTTATTTCCGCCGCGAGTCTGAGCCGTATATGACATTGTCGCTCGCCGGCACACGTCGCAATGCTGGCGTGAGCATCGCCGAAGTCAATCTCAAATTAATTTGGGACGTCGTGTCGAAGATCAAAGTCGGCAAGCAGGGTAGCGCCTATGTGGTGGGCCCGCAGGGCCGCCTGATAGCGCATCCGGACATTAGCCTTGTGCTGCGCAATACGGATATGACGCGCCTTGCTCAAGTTCAGGCGGCACAGCGAGCGGAGACGGGTATTTCGACGGACGACATCCAAACCGCCACTGATATCCAGGGCCGAGAGGTCCTGACCGCCTTTGCGCCGGTGACGCCGCTCGGCTGGACGGTATTTGTCGAGCTGCCTGTGGATGAGGCTTATCAGCCGTTAATTTCCTCCATGAAGCGCGCGGCTCTGATTCTGTTTGGCGCACTCTGTCTCGCGGCGCTCGCCGGGGTATTCCTTGCACGTCGGATGGTCGTGCCGATTCAGGCCTTGCAGGCCGGAGCTGCACGGATCGGCGGTGGCGATCTCTCGCAACAAATTTCGGTCAAGACTGGCGACGAGTTGGAGGCGCTCGCCGATCAGTTCAACGACATGACTGGGCGATTGCAGGAATCCTACGCCGACCTCGAAAAGAAGGTAGAGTTGCGTACTCAGGAGCTGAGCGAGTCGCTAGAGCAGCAAACCGCAACCTCCGAGGTGCTGAGCGTCATTTCCAGTTCGCCCGGTGAGCTGGAGCCCGTGTTCCAAGCGATGCTGATGAATGCGACTCGCATTTGCGAAGCCAGTTTCGGTGTGATGCTGCTGTGCGAAGGAGACGCCTTTCGCACTGCCGCGATCTATGGTGCGTTGCCGGCGGCCTTCATGGATCAATGGCGCAGCGGAACGCTGGTCCGTCGCGATCGGGACCTTCCTGCTCACCGCGCCGCCATGACGCGCCAGCCGGTCCAGGTTGCCGACCTGCGCAAGACCCCCGCCTATCTCGCCGGCGAACCGTTGCCGGTTTCGGCTGCCGATATTGCAGGCATCCGCACGATGGTCACCGTGCCGATGCTCAAGGACAACGATGCGATCGGCGTCATTGCCATTTACCGCAAGGAAGTTCGGCCGTTCACCGACAAGCAGATCGCGCTAGTGACTAACTTCGCCGCCCAAGCTGTCATCGCCATCGAGAATACCCGGCTGCTGAGCGAACTGCGCCAGCGTCAAGCGGAATTGCGCGTCACCTTCGAGAACATGGGTGATGGCGTGGCGATGTTCGATGAAGCACAACGGCTGACGGCGTGGAACCGCAAATTTCAGGAATTGCTCGACCTACCCGAGGCGTTGCTCGCCGAGCGGCCTGCCTATATCGATTATGCCCGCTTCCTGGCCAGCCGCGGCGAATTCGGCGCGGTCGATGTCGAGGCGGAATTGCGGCGCTACGAGGAGAAAGTTGGCCGGCAATGGTCGACCGAGCGCACGCGGCCGGACGGGCGCGTCATCGAGGTCAGGCACAACCCTGTGCCAGGCGGTGGTTTTGTGCTTATCTACGGCGACATCACCGAGCGCAAACGCTCGGAGGAAGAGGTCCGCGTCGCTCGCGACACTGCTGAGGCGACGTTGCGTGACCTTAGGATTGCGCAAGACCGGCTAGTCCAAACAGAGAAGCTCGCCTCGCTTGGCCAACTGACCGCCGGCATCGCGCACGAGATCAAGAACCCGCTCAATTTCGTCAACAATTTCTCGGCCATCTCGGTTGAACTCATTAACGAATTGCGCGAGGCGCTTACCAAAGCCAATCTCGACGACAAGCTGCGCGCGGAGATCGGCGAGGTAGCTGATATGCTGCAGGGCAATCTCGAGAAGGTCGTGCAGCACGGCAAGCGAGCCAACTCGATCGTCAAGAACATGCTGCTTCATTCACGTCAGGGATCACAAGAGCATCGGCCGATCGACATCAACACCGTCGTCGAGGAGAGCCTCAACCTCGCTTATCACGGAGCGCGGGCCGAGCAGCAGGGCTTCAATATCACGCTGGAAAGATCCTTCGATCCAGCAGCCGGCGAGGTTGATGTTTTCCCGCAGGAGATTACGCGGGTGCTGCTCAACCTGATTTCAAACGGCTTTTACGCTGCGACGAAGCGCAAGGCGGAAACCAACGGCGGCGGCTACGAGCCGACGCTTGCGGCCGTGACGAAAAACCTCGGCGACCGCGTCGAAATCAGGATCCGCGACAACGGCACTGGCATCCCGCCCGAGGTAAAGGAAAAGATGTTCAATCCGTTTTTCACGACTAAACCTGCTGGAGAAGGGACTGGGCTTGGTCTATCGATCAGCCATGACATCATCGTCAAGCAACATGGCGGGTATATAGAAGTCGATACCAAGCCTGGCGAGTTCACCGAATTTCGGATCGTTCTGCCTCGCACGGGTGCGTCCCTTGTAAAGCCCGGCGAGCCCGCCAGCCACTAATCGCTTCCGTCGTGTCGCCCGATCACGGATTTCTCCTTATCCAACCTTCCCGATTTTGTTGCAGTGCATGAGTC
>CAWBLD010000003.1:0-9042 GCA_963789455.1 uncultured Alphaproteobacteria bacterium
CTCCTGCCGCCGAAATAGGCGGTGAGCACGATCATCGCCCATTGCGCCACGTCGCCGGAGAGCGCCGGCGTCGAGCCCCAGCCGAGCACGCGGTCCCACACCACCACCTTCCAGACGTAAATAATGAAGGCGAAGGCGAACAGCGGGCGCGGCAGCGCGGTCACCCAGCGCCCCTGCTCGGCGATCACCACCTGTGTCGCCAGCGCGCGCTCGCGGGCCTCGACCTCGAGCTCGCGCGCGGCCAAGTCCGCCGCGATCTTCTCGGAGGTGTTCTCGGCCGTCAGCTTGGCGCGATAGGCGTCGACCGCGGCCTTGGCGAACGGCCCGCCCAGCAGATTGCCGAGCCAGCCCAGCACAGTCGCGAACATTTAAACGTCCTCTGCCTTGCGCATGATCTTTTCCGAAAACCGGTTCCCATCCCCGATCAAGTCGAGGACAAGCTTTTCGGGATCATGCTTGCCCGGCAGTGCGCCGCCGGGCGATTTCGGTGATCAGGCCGATGGCGATCACATAGTAGGGAATATATTGCGGCTGCAGCGCGCTCTGGATCGCACCGCTGACATTCGGGTCCTGCAACAACGATTGCCCAGCCGCCAGCAGCAGCCCTAACAGCGCGACCACGCGCGCCCATAGGATGGTGACGGAATGCTTGAACGCGGCTTTGATCTTTTCCCACATAGCATCAGGCGCCGGGTTTCGCCGCCGCGTTGGCGGCAGCCGTCACCGCCGCGACCGCCGGCGCCTGCGCGCTGGCCGCGATCCCCTGCAACGCGTTGCCGAGGCCGTCGATCTTGGCGTTGAGCGTGGCCACCTCGCCGGATGGGATGGTGGTCGCGCGCGTCACCGCCGAAGTCGCCGCGGCGGCAACAGTGTGAATATGCGCGCACAGCCAATAGCCCAGCGCGGCGCCGGCGACGGCGCCCATGAGAAAAAAGCTCAATGCGAGTTCCATGATGGTCTCCTGATGTGATGCCGGTCAGGCCGGCTTGTCCTGCTGCAGTTGCTGCCGCCGAAACCAGAACGCGTAAGCCGCGAGCGCGACGGCAAGCGCTGCGGCGACAATGAGCACGACGGTGCCGGCGCCTGCGCCCGACTGATGCGCTTGGGCCGCCGCGGCGACGCCGGCGGCGGCGATTGCTCCGGCTGAGCCTTGCCGCGCGCCCTTGCGCAGCGGCACCACGCCTTTGCCGGCTTGCTCGGCCTTTGCATTTCCTGCCGCAACCCGTGGTGCGGTGCCGGCGGCAAGCTGCAATGAAAACGCCTTGACCTCGGCGACGCGCGCGCCCCAGCCTCTGCCGAAGACGTTCCAGGTCCGCAGCGACCGCAAAAAGCGCAGCCGCTCGTCACAAATCGCTACGATGAGCGCCTGAGCGTCGGCTGCGCGCGCGGCCGCGACCACCGCCTCGCTCACCGCGCTGGTATTGTCTGCGAGCCTGAGGCAGCGCCGCAGCACCTTGCCGCTGCGCCCGATGCCGCTATTCACGCCGTAATCGAACACCGCGTAGTCGACGCCGGCCGGCAATTCGTCGCAACGCTGGGCATTCCAGTATTTGCTGCGGTAGATCGCCTTCGCTTCGTTCAGCTTCATCGCACGCACATCCGCGGCGGTGGCATCCGGCTTCACGTATTTGCGGTAGTCGTAGATCGTGATGCCGAAATTGGTCGGGCCGCCTGGATCGGCCGGATGGTTGGTATAGCCGCCTTCGTGCACCAGCAGGCGCGCCAGCGCGGCGGCGGTCGCCGGCAGCACTGTCATGGTGCCGGCGGCGGTGAGGCCGCGGTTCTCGTACCAATGCGCGACCAAGAGGCGGATTGCCTGCCGCAGCGGTTCCGGCACGTCGATGGCGGCGTCGCCGAAGCCCACCGTCACGTCGAGCTCGATGCCGGCCGCGACGCGGCCCGGCGCCGGCAGCGCCCAGGGCGCGAAGATCAGCGCCGAGGCGCCCTTGTCGAGCACGAAAGCCGCGGTATCAAGCGCTTGCGCGGCGTTGTCGAGATCGTAGACGCGCGCGGCGGTCAACGCTTGCAGCGGCGCCGGCAAAACGGTGGGCCTGCCGTCGTCCGGCCAGGCATCGATGGCAATGCGCCAGCCTTGCGTGATCAGCGCGCGCCGCGTCTGCGCCTCGATATGGATGCGCGAGCCGGCGATCAGCGCGCCGATCACGGCGTCGTCGTCGCCGGTTTCCACGCGCAGAAACGCTTTCGCCTCGGCGAGCGAGAGCGGCTCGATCGCGGGGGCGGTCAACAGAATGGATGACATTTTTGATTTTCGATTTCTGATCACCTCATGGTGAGGAGCCGTGCGCAGCACGGCGTCTCGAACCATGAGGTGCCCGGGCCTTTCATCCTTCGAGATGGGCGCTCACGCGCCCTCCTCAGGATGAGGAGAGAGGTTGACAGGAGACGCGCACCAAGGCTCATGCGCATCGCATGCGCCGTGCCCTGACCACCCTCGCTTGTCTCGCGCTCTGCGCGCCCGCCGTCGCGCTCACCGGCCATGCGCCGCCGGCAAGCGGCTACGCGGCACGCAGCATCGTGATGGTGGTCGATCCGCACGGGGATCTGTGCACCGGCACCGCGCTCACGCGCGAACTGGTGCTCACCGCCGCCCATTGTGTGGCGGGCAAGCTCGCTTACCAGGTCAAGACCTTCCAGACCGGCCAGACGATTGCCGTGCGCGCGATCGCGCTGCATCCGCGCTTTGATCTTGCGAGCTATGCGGCAAGCCGTGCCACCGCCGATGTGGCGCTGCTCAAGCTCGCCGCGCCGCTGACCGACAGCGTAACGCCGGCGAGCCTCGCGCCCGCGCACCGCGTCGCAGTGGGCGAGACCCTGACCGTCGCCGGCTTCGGCGTCACCGCCGCCGGCACCGCGCGCGGTCTCGGCATCCCGCGCATGGCCACACTCACCGTCACCGGCAAGCCCGGCAGCCTGCAAATCCGTCTCTACGATTTGGCGACGCGCAACGCGCGCGCCGGGCTCGGCGCCTGCACCGGCGATTCAGGCGCGCCCGCCTTCGAGCCCAAGAGCGCTGGCGTTATCGGCGTGGTGAGCTGGTCGACCGCGCCCGGCAACGAGGTAGGCTGCGGCGGATTGACCGGCGTGACGCCGCTCCTGCTCTACCGCGCCTGGATCGTCGACACCGCGCGCAAGTTTAACAGCCCGCTTTAGCCCGCCGTCTTTAGCGGTAGGGTGGCGCGTCATTCTGATCGCGCCGGAACGGATTGAATCGCTGCAATCTCTGCCGCAGCCGGCTCGGCTGCCGGCCGCCGCGGTTCGGCTGCTGCGGCCCGCGCGGATTGCCGTTCGGCTGCTGCGGCCCACCCATATTGCGGTTCGGCCGGTTCGGCTGCTGCGGGCCGCGCAGGTTACGGTTCGGCCGCTGCGGGCCGCCGCGCTGCCGCAGATTATTCTGCCGCCGGAAATTCGGGCCGCGCATCTGCCGCCGCCGCATCATCATCTGCCGGCCGATATTGTGCGAGGCGAACAGCCGCCGCATCATGCCGCGGTCGCGCGCCATCTCCTGCGCAGGAATTGCAAACCGCATGGCGGCGAAGCGGCCGCCGGCGCCGCGGCGGATTTCGAACGCGCTCGAGCCTTGCGTCAGCGCGCCGAGCCGGTCGCCCTGCCGGTCGAACACCTGGATCTGCCCGACATGCCCATCGGCATCCGGATAAAGTTTGACCTTGGCGTCGCCCGCCGCGGCGTTTTGCGGCACATCGACGACGCCGGTGGTGCCGCGGATGCCGAGACTGGCGGTCGGCGTCGTGATCGTCATGTCGCCGGTCTTGGCCACCTGGCTGGCGACGAAAGCGACGGTGCCGCGTGCCACATTGAACGCGGCCTTGTTGCCGCTGCCGCCCTCCTGATAGACGAATTCATCGACGGCGATGCGCGCATTGGCGCTGAGGTTGAAGGTGGTGTCGTCGTCGAAGGTGACGCCAAGCGATCCGTCGCCGCCGGTCTCCAGCACGTCGCTCTTGAAGATCGCATCGCTGACCTTGAGCGCGGCGGGCGCGCCGTTGCCGCGCGTCACCGTCGCTGAGCCTTGCACGGTCGCGACCTGGCCCACCGCATCGTCGGCAGCCTGGCCCGCGTCCGGCTGATTTTGCGCATGCGCCCGCAGTGACCACAGCGCCGCGCCGCCAAGAAAGATAATGAACTGCCGCCGCTGCACGTGCCCTCGACCAGCGCTTTCCGAGGTCGACGACTATAGCGGCTTTGCGGGCGCCGCGCTGCCGGCAATCGCGCCGGTAACCAATAAGACGTTATCCATAGCGCCTATGCTTGTTCGGCCGCCCCGCGGCCCGTTAGTCTTTGCCCAGAGGGGTCGGGGGGCTTTCAAATGGCGCGCAACGCCGCGACCGGACTCACATTATTATTGGCGGCTGCCGTGCTCGCCGCCGCCCCGGCGCACGCCGTCATCATGGGCACCTCGTCCTCGCTCGGCTCCTACACCGTGCGCCTGGTCGGCTCCAGCTATTGCACGGGCACGGCAATCGCGCGCCGCGCGGTGGTCACCGCCGCCCATTGCGCGCGCGGCATGCGCGTGATGGCCGGCGGCGGCGCGCTCCGCGTCATCGGCGTTGCGCGCAGCGCGCTGCTCGACGACGGCCGGCGCGTGCGCGTGTCGGGCGACGCCGCGATCTTGCAACTGGCCGCCCCGCTTCCCGCCGGCGTCGGCCCAGCGCCGATCGGCGGAGGCCACGGCGACAGCTTCACCATCGCCGGTTACGGCACCACCGACGAGCGCGCCCGCGGCGCCTTCGGCGCGCTGCACGAGGCGAGTTTGGTTTCGGCGGGCGCCCGCGCGCTGGTCGATCCGCACCGCTCGGGCGCGATCGGCGCCAGCGCCTGTTTCGGCGATTCCGGCGGGCCGGTGCTGCGCGGCGGCATGCTGGTCGGCGTTATTACCCGCGCCGCGCACCCCTCCCCGCGCATCGCCTGCGGAGACTTCACGCGCTGGGCGGCGATCACGGTGAGCGGTAGCGCGCGCGAGGTCGCGGTCGCAGTGAGCGACGACGCGCCCGCTGCCGAGCCGCGTTCACGCCGACATCACCGCCATGCCCGGCGCACGCACGAGGTTGAAACCGCCGCGCACGGCCTGTTCGGCAACTGGTTCAGCGAAAAGGTCGTAAAGCGCCGCCACGTTCGCCGCTCGGCGCGGCACAAGTCGGCACGACGGTAGGCGGCGCAAGCGTCCGCTTTACCTCTCCCCGCAATGCGGGGAGAGGGAAACACGTCATCAACTCGCCGCAAACTTCATCAGCTTGATGGCGTCGAAGTCCTGCACGCCGCCGCCCACGCGCTTGGTGGTGTAGAACAGCACATAGGGCTTGGCGGTAAAGGGATCGCGCAGCACGGTGACGCCGGCGCGGTCAACGATCAGGTAGCCGCGGTTGAAGTCGCCAAACGCAATCGACAGCGAATTGGCCGCGATGTCCGGCATGTCCTCGGCCTCGATCACCGCGAAGGTCATCAGCGAGGCGCGCCCGCCCGCCTGTGCCGGCGGCTGCCAGAGATAATTGCCGGCCGTATCCTTGAACTTGCGGATCGCGCTTTGCGTCTTGCGGTTCATCACGAACACGGCGTTCTGCCGGTAGCCGGCGTTCACCGCATAGACCAGGTCGACCAGCACGTCGGACGGGTTGGACGCCGGAAAGGCGCCGGCCGCCCCGCTCGCGATGTAGCCGAGATCGCCCCAGGTCCACGACGCGTTGTCGACCGCGGTGTAGGAGAGGAACCCCTTCGGCTTGTCGAGCAGCGCCTTGTTCCACTTGGCCGCCGCGTTGTGGGTGTCGGCCGCGACCGCGGCCGCCTCCAGCGGGCTCAGCCCGTAATAATCGTCGAGCGGATTGAACAGCGTGAGCTGCAGGATCGGGGGCAGCGCCACGCCCTGGTCGAAGCGCACGGTCTGTCCCGCCACGGTGTATTCGCAAGCCAGCGGCCAGCCGTCCGGCCCCGGCACCACCTTCATGCGGTCGGGCCGCAGCGCGTACAGTTCGCGCGCATTTGGTTTTGCTTCGCCGTCGATGGCGACCGCCTCGAGATAGGCATTGCCGGCGAGCAAGAGATGCGAGCTCACCGCTTCCAGGAGCGAGGCGCCGTCCTGGCGCGGGTTCGGCCGCGCCAACAGGTCGAGCAGCGGATGCGCGGTCAGCTCGGCTGAGCCTTCGTACAGCACGAAGCTCAACGCGCCGATCGACTCGGCGATCAGCCGCACGGCGCGATACACGATCGCGTTACATTGGTAGCCCTCGCGCGCGAGCGCGGCATAGTCGCGCGGCGTCCAGCGCGCGCGCCCGCCGCTTTCGATGGCGATCAGCCGCGCGGTGCGCGAGGCTTTCCGTTCCGGCGGCTGGAGCCATGATTTGAGCCGGTCGAACATGATGTTTCCGTTGTTTCGCGGTTGCGCCGCGCGGCATCGCCGGCGCGGCCTGATTTCCATGTGTCACGCGTCGCCTGCCAAGCGGGCCTTGTGCGCCTGCGCCGCCGGGCTCATCATGGGCGCACCGAATTCGTTGCCCGGGCATGCCATGACAGTCGAAAGCACCGTGATCGAGCACTACCGCCACGGCACGCTGGAAGCGGACATGCTCAAAGCCCTCGCCGCCGCCGGCAAGGATCTCGACCGGCTCACGCCCGACGATCTCGCGCCGATCGACGAATTCCACATCGGCGGGCGCCGGGCGACCGTCGATTTCGCAAGCGAATTCGCCCCCGCCGCCGGCATGCACCTGCTCGATGTCGGGTCCGGCCTGGGCGGGCCGGCGCGTTATTTCGCGCAAGCCTACCGCTGCCGCGTCACCGGCCTCGACTTGAGCGAGGAATATGTCGCGGTCGCCGGTTCGCTGGCGCAGCGCGTCGGGCTTGCCGGCCAGGTCTCCTACCGGCAGGGCAGCGCGCTCGACCTGCCGTTCGAGGACGGCACGTTCGACGGCGCCTATATGATGCACGTCGGCATGAACATCGCCGACAAGGCGCGCCTGTTCGGCGAAGTGCATCGCGTGCTCAAGCCCGGCGGCGCATTCGGCCTCTATGACGTGATGCGCATCAATGAGGGCCTGTTCAGCTATCCGGTGCCCTGGTCCTCGGGCGAGGAAACCAATTTCATCGAGACGCCGGCGACCTATCGCGCGCTATTGAGCGCGGAAGGCTTCGAGGTCGTCAAGGAACGCGACCGCCGCCAGCTCGCGGTCGATTTTTATCGCGAGCGCATGGCCAATGCCGCCAAACGCGCCGGACGGCCGCCGCTGAGCGTGCCGATCCACATGGGCGCGAACGCGGCGCAAAAGGTGGCCAATATGAACGAGCTGCTCGAGCGCGGCACCATCGCGCCGGTGGAGATGATCTGCCGCCGCGTCGAGGCCAATCCGCATGCTGGAAACGTTTAACCTTGGGAGGGCGACATGACGGCGTTCAACATCGTACGGTTTCGCGTCAAGCCGGGACATCAAGAGCAATTCGTCGCAAAGCACCGCGGCATAAACCGGAACCTTAAGGGCTTCCGCGGCGGCGCGCTGGTCAAGACCGCCGAGGATACGTTCTGCTTCATCGGCGAATGGGCGAACTTCAAAAAGATCGTCGATGCGCGGCCGCAGATGATCGGCATTCTCGACGAGTTCCGCCAGCATCTCGAGGACCAAGGCGGCGGCCTCGGCCTCACCGATCCAGTGTCCGGCGAGGTGGCGATGAAACTACCGGCCAGCAAGCCGGCCAAGAAGAAAGCCAAGACGAAGAAGGCCAAGCGCAAGAAGCGGGGTAAGCCCCAGCGATTATCGATATGCCTTTTCCGGAACGCATAAAGCTTCTAGCAAAGGTAAAAGCCGCATTCCGTTGTTGCGTTTGCCACAAGCCGTTTGTGGACGTTCATCATTTGATTCCTGAGGCCAAGGGTGGGCCAAGCACAATTGCAAATGCGGCGCCGTTGTGCGCGTCATGCCACGATTTATACGGAGGAAATCCCGACAAGCGCAAAGCACTGAGCCAGATGAGAGATAATTGGTGGCTCTTGATTGAAGAGCGGAACAAACGTTTAGCCGATATCTCTGAATCCAGACCACCTTATGAAATAACAGAAAAACCGCATTTCACCGGCGGGCTTAGACGTTCAAGGATGATGCTTTACCATCGTGTATTTCCGACTGAGAGATTTGAAAAATCTGCAAAAATTCTACTCGAACTCGTTTGCAATACACAAAAGCACGCCCCAAACCAAAAACGAATTCTTTGGTTGGATATCGACGGACATCGAAGGAAGGACGGCTGGTTTGATAGTGATATGGCAGAACTGCAATTAAGTTTTCTCGGAAAGTTCTTGATTCAGTTTGTTACTGAAGTTCATGCACCGTTACTCCGGCTGCGAAACAAGCGACAGCAAAGCAATGACGTGCCAACGGAGATACGGTTCTTCAAGAATGACGCGCATGTAATGCAAAAGGCTGTGAAAGAGAACATTGATAAACTTTGGATCGCCGATCAGGGCATAATGGTCGGAATTCACAAGAATAGCATCGCGAAAACAGAGTCATTGTGTACATTCCAATCGATCAGACAGCCTATATAAGCAAGTTCTTTTAGCATGTGCCCTTGCTGAAACTAATGACCGTGGAAATTTTGCGCCGCTATCAGTATGTAAGCCGCTCACAAAAATTCTTGGTCGCGCAAAAGAAGTGGAGATTTCAGCTTTTCAGCAACATTTGAAAAATTTTATAACTGAAGAACGCGGCAATGTTTTGATCAGAAAGGGAAGAGAGCGTGCCTACCGTTTTCAATTCAGTGATCCTGTTAATGCAGCCATATGTAATTATGAGGGGGATCGAGCAGGGATTCGTAGATAAAAAGGCTATTGATGTTCTTTCTTTCCCTGCCGAGCCGAAATTGCCCATCTAGCTTTAGCCGCCTTGCGGGCAATCTTTTGACGCGTGGCCGCATCCAACGTTACAGCACGGGCTTTACCGCCCTTGGTGCCGCCGAGTTTACCCCTACTTACCGCAGCCGCATCTTTTCCTTGTTCTTCTGGCGTCGGCGGTCTGTCCTCGT
>CAWBLD010000004.1:0-691688 GCA_963789455.1 uncultured Alphaproteobacteria bacterium
CGGCGGTGATTTCCAGGCTGACGGCCGAGTGGAAGGACGAGTACGACCGCTGGCAGAAGCGCGACCTGGCGACGCGGCGATACGTGTATGTCTGGGCGGACGGGGTCTACTTGCAGGCCAGGATGGAAGACAACGCCGAATGCATGCTGGTGCTGATTGGTGCGACGCCGGAGGGCAAAAAGGAACTTGTCGGCTTCCAGGTTGGCGCTCGCGAGAGCGCTCAAAGCTGGCGTGAGCTGCTGGTCGAGGTGAAGCAGCGCGGGCTGCAGATTGCCCCGGAAATAGCCGTCGGCGACGGTGGGCTCGGCTTCTGGAAGGCGATCGACGAGGTCTTTCCAGGAACACGGCACCAGCGATGTTGGGTGCACAAGACGGCGAACGTGTTGAACAAAGTTCCGCTATCGGTGCAGGCGAACATGAAGAAGGACCTGCGCGAAGTTTACTTGGCTCCGAACCGAGCTTCGGCCGAGGTGGCGATCGATGTCTTCGCCGAGAAATACGGGGCGAAGTACGACAAGGCGGTCGAATGCCTGACGAAAGATCGTGAAACACTGCTGGCGTTCTATGCCTTCCCCGCCGAGCACTGGGATCACTTGAGGACGACCAATCCCATCGAAAGCGTGTTTGCAACGGTTCGCCATAGGACAGTCAGGACGAGAGGTTCGTTGTCATCCACGACTGCCAAGCTGATGGTATTCAAGTTGATAATCGCCGCCTCAAAGACCTGGCGGCGGTTGCAAGGTCAAAATCAGTTGCCGAAGGTTATCGGAGGTGTCAAATTCCAAGACGGCATTGAGGTCATTGAAGCGTCGTCAAACCACGCCGCCTGATCGCATCGTCACCTAAATTCCTGCATAGCTCCCGAGGAACTTGCCCGTGCCATAGGCCGTGTCGGCGACGAGGCGCTTAGGTTTAAGCCGAATCTCTTCTCGGTGCGCTCAAGCATCGGCTTGGTTGCCGCGACTTCGTCGTAGGTGCGAGCCGGGGTTGCCGCAACCCCAACGATGACAGCGGCAGGCCCGATATCAATCAGGTAATTGAGCCCGTAGCCGAACTGTACACGCTTGTTGGCCTTCGCCGTCCAAGCTGAACAAGGGTCCACCGGCGAGATCACCTTCGGCAGATTACGGTTGGCGTCGGGATCCTCGTCATCTAGCCCGGCAAGGAACTCGGCAGCAGCACGCGTCTGTCGTTCCGGCAGTGACCAGTCGATCTCATCGGGCGGCTTGCCGTGACAGCGGCTGGCGTTGGCTTCAATGACACTGGCATCAACGGCAAAGCCTTCGCCCTTAACAAGACCCGCGTTCATGCACGCAAACACCACCGCCTCGAATATCTGCCGGAATATGTCGCTATGGCGGAAGCGGCCGTGACGATTGACCGAAAACGTCGAATGGTCGGGCACCTCATCGTCAAGATCGAGACGGCAGAACCAGCGATAGGCGAGATGCAGCCCGACCTCGAGCTAAGCGGGAAACTGGGTGATGACGGTGTGAGATAGGCGGCGTATCGAGGCGGGTGTCGAGCCTGCCAGAACCTCTCAAGGAGAGCGATACGCCATGAACGAGAATAGCAGTGTTGTTTGGTTTCGTCAGCCTGACGAGATCGACGATCCCCTGACGAAATCTTGCGAACCGGCGCGCGGCAATTGCTCGCGCAGGCGGTCGAGGTGGAGGCCTAGGCGTTTCTCGCCGCCATGAAAGATCTCAAGCTGCCTGACGGTCGCGACCGCGTTGTCCGGCATGGTCATGGTCCGGAGCGCACGATCCAGACGGGGATCGGGCCGGTTGAGGTGAGCTCGGTGAAAATCCGTGATCGTGGTGCCGCGATTGACGGCGAGCGGATTCGCTTTTCCTCGGCGATCCTGCCGAAATGGGCTCGGCGGACGAAGAGCCTGGATGCGCTGCTGCCAGTGCTTTATCTGCGCGGCATCTCGACGGGCGACTTCCAGGAGGCGCTGGCGGCGCTTCTGGGCAAGGAGGCGCCGAACCTGTCGGCGGCGGTGATTTCCAGGCTGACGGCCGAGTGGAAGGACGAGTACGACCGCTGGCAGAAGCGCGACCTGTCGGCGCGGCGATACGTGTATGTGTGGGCGGACGGGGTCTACCTGCAGGCCCGGATGGAAGACAACGCCGAATGCATGCTGGTGCTGATCGGTGCGACGCCGGAGGGCAAGAAGGAACTCGTCGGCTTCCAGGTTGGCACTCGCGAGAGCGCGCAGAGCTGGCGTGAGCTGCTGGTCGAGGTAAAGCAGCGCGGGCTGAAGATTGCCCCAGAAATCGCCGTTGGCGACGGCGGGCTCGGCTTCTGGAAGGCGATCGACGAGGTCTTTCCAGGAACACGGCACCAGCGGTGTTGGCTGCACAAGACGGCGAACGTGTTGAACAAAGTTCCGCTGTCGGTGCAGGCGAACATGAAGAAGGACTTGCGCGAAGTTTACTTGGCTCCGAACCGAGCTTCGGCCGAGGTGGCGATCGATGTTTTCGCCGAGAAATACGGAGCGAAATACGACAAGGCGGTCGAATGCCTGACGAAGGATCGCGAAACAATGCTGGCCTTCTACGACTTCCCCGCCGAGCACTGGGATCACTTGAGGACGACGAATCCCATCGAAAGCGTGTTTGCGACAGTTCGGCATCGGACGGTGCGGACGAAAGGTTCGTTGTCATCCACAACTGCCAAGCTGATGGTATTCAAGCTGATCATCGCCGCCTCGAAAGACCTGGCGGCGGCTGCAAGGTCAAAATCAGTTGCCGAAAGTTATCGGAGGTGTCAAATTCCAAGACGGCATCGAGGTCATTGAAGCGCCGTCAAACCACGCCGCCTGATCGCCTCGTCACCTAAATTCCTGCATAGCTCCCCGACCTCCTCGCACAGTCGCCGCTCCAAGCGGATGCCATAGCAATACCCAACAATCAGCATCCGTAGCATCAGCTCAGGGTCAACCGAGGGACGCCCGATCTCGCTATAAAACGGCGCCAGCTTCTCACGAAGCCCTGCCAAAACCTGCGCAACTTCGAATTGATACGGCGTAGCAAATGGCTCGCCGGGATGCGCTGTTCAAGGTTGAATAGATAGAACAGCTGGCTCTGATCACCCGTCTGCCGACCCATCATGGCAAACCTCCGTCATCAGGATTTCAAGCTGACGAAATCACTGTTCGCCGATGAGTGCGAGCCCTTTTTCAACAGCATCTGCCAAAAAAAGAAGACATGACGGCGCGAATTTGCGAGCCCCAATTAACCCCGGAAGCGAACATTCCTCTGCAAGGCCGAGTTGGCCGCTACGGACCAATCGCGCCTACAAAGGCTTGCCCGACAATGTCAGTTCATCGATCGTTGTGAAGTAGGAGGCGATCTCAACAAGTCCAATCGCAAGCCCGCAAATCATCAGGATCGCCAATGCAGGTGCAGCAAACGGCTTCTGGACGACCCAGGCCGTTTTTCCGTGTCGCGGAAGGCAGGCGAATAAAACGCCGATGCTGACGATCAACGACGTGATTCCGGCTAGAAGCTGCGACATAGACGACATTTTCGTTTCCTTTCAATGGCTCGAAGAGCCTAAGGGTTTACGGCCCGCTGGCAGGGCCGGAGAACTTGGCCTCAAAGCGAGAGCCATGGAGGCGGCCGTCGTCCTCCATCACGTCACCAGGGAGGCGCTTGCGAGCCCGATAGTTGCCGTTGCTATCCTGACTAAGAGTGGCCATCCGGCCGCCCCTCAAGTTCTTTAGTAGATACAAATAGTTGAGGTAAATCAACGCCCCGGGAAGGCAGCTGGTCGGAGTGGCAGGATTTGAACCTGCGACCCCCTCGTCCCGAACGAGGTGCGCTACCAGACTGCGCTACACTCCGACTGAAGGCGGCCTTATAACCCCGGCACCCTGAAAGCCGCAAGCTGAGCATGATCCCGAAAAACGGGGACCGGTTTCGCGAAAATTCATGCTCAACGGAGAGTGAGAAACTGATGACCGCCGAACCGGGAACCCGGGTCTTGCAAGCCGAGCCGCAAGCGATCGAGGCTGCCGCGCGCTGCCTCGCCGCCGGCGGGCTGGTCGCGTTTCCGACCGAGACCGTCTATGGGCTCGGCGCCGACGCCCGCAACGGCGCCGCGGTGGCGCGGCTTTATGCCGCCAAGGGGCGGCCGCGCTTCAATCCGCTGATTGTCCATGTCGACGGCATCGAAGCGGCGCGCCGCCTCGCCCGCTTCGATGCCGCCGCCGAGAAGCTGGCCGCGGCGTTCTGGCCGGGACCGCTGACGCTGGTGCTGCCGCGACGGCCGGACTGCGACGTCGCCGATCTGGCGCTCGCCGGCCTCGATAGCGTGGCGGTGCGCGTGCCGGCGCACCCGGTCGCGCATGCCTTGCTCAACGCCTTCGGCGCTCCGGTGGTGGCGCCTTCGGCCAACCGCTCGGGCCACGTGTCGCCGACCAGCGCTGCCCATGTGCTGGCCGACCTGCGCGGGCGCATCGACATGGTGATCGATGCCGGGCCATGCGCGGTCGGCGTGGAATCCACCATCGTCGCCTGCCTGGGCGAGCCGACCTTGCTGCGGCCGGGCGGCCTGCCGCGCGCGCAGATCGAGCGCGTGCTTGGGCGCGCGCTGGCGGTGGCGCCCAATACCGACGAAGCGCCGCTCGCGCCCGGCATGCTGTCCTCGCACTATGCGCCGAAAGCGCAGCTGCGCCTCAACGCCGATAGCCCGCGCGCGGGCGAAGCGCTGCTTGCCTTCGGACCGTCACCGCCATTCGCCGGCAACACGCTCAATCTGTCGCCGCGCGGCGATCTGATCGAGGCGGCGGCCAATCTGTTTTCGCATTTGCGCGCGCTGGACGCTTCCGGCGCCACCGGTATCGCGGTCATGCAAGTGCCGCACGAAGGCCTGGGCGAAGCGATCAACGACCGGCTCAAGCGCGCCGCCGCGCCGAGAACGCCGGCAGCACAGGGACAAGATTAAATGAATCAACAGTTGCGCCGCGCCCCCGCACCCGATCTGCTGCCGCGTTTTGCCGGCATCGTCGGCGATAAATACGCGATCACCGATCCGGCCACGCTCGAGCCCCATCTGATCGAAGGCCGCGGCATCTTTCACGGCCGCACCGCGATGTTGCTGCGGCCCGGCTCGGTCGACGAAGTGGCGGCGATCCTCAAGCTCGCCAACGAGACCAAGACGCCGCTGGTGCCGCAGGGCGGCAATACCGGCCTGGTCGGCGGACAAATCCCGTTCGACGGCGAACTGATCCTTTCGCTCACACGGCTCGACAAGATCCGCGAAGTCGACCCCGCCTCCAATACCATGACCTGCGAAGCCGGCGTCGTGCTGGCCAAGGCGCAGGAGGCGGCCGCCGGCGTCGACCGGCTGTTCCCGCTTTCGCTCGGCGCCGAGGGCAGTTGCACGATCGGCGGCAACCTGTCCACCAATGCCGGCGGCACCGCCGCGCTCGCCTACGGCGTCGCGCGCGAACTGATGCTCGGCGTCGAAGTGGTGCTGGCCGACGGGCGCGTGCTGAATTTGCTGCGCAAGCTGAAGAAGGACAATACCGGCTACGACCTGCGCCACATCTTCGTCGGCGCCGAAGGCACGCTCGGCGTCATCACCGCCGCGGTGCTCAAGCTGTTCCCGCGCCCGCGCGCGGTAGAGACCGCCTTCATCGGCGTGCCGACGCCGGCCGCCGCGGTTAAACTGCTCCATCTGGCGCAGACGCACGCCAGCGGCACCGTCACCAGCTTCGAGCTGATCGTGCGCACGGTGATCGAATTCGCCGTCAAGCACGGCCATGGCGCGCGCGATCCGCTGGCGAGCACGCATCCCTGGTACGTGCTGATGGAAGTGTCGTCGCAGCACGGCGAAGGCTTGCGCGAGAGCATCGAGCAGTTGCTCGCCGACGCCAGCGTGCAGGGCCTCGTCGAGGATGCGACCATTGCCGCCAGCCTGGAGCAGGCACGCGCGTTCTGGCATTTGCGCCACATCCTGCCGGAAGTGCAGAAGCCGGAAGGCGGCTCGATCAAGCACGATGTTTCGGTGCCGGTCGCATCGGTGCCGGATTT
Source organism: uncultured Alphaproteobacteria bacterium (assembly GCA_963789455.1). Taxonomy (GTDB): domain Bacteria; phylum Pseudomonadota; class Alphaproteobacteria; order Rhizobiales; family Xanthobacteraceae; genus Pseudolabrys. The sequence continues at coordinate 6,045 of CAWBLD010000004.1, forward strand.
CCTCGCCGAAGCAAGCGCGGCGGTCGAGCGCCTGATCCCGAACAGCCGGCCGGTGCCATTCGGCCATCTCGGCGACGGCAATGTGCACTTCAATGTGAGCCAGCCGATCGGCGCCAACTCCGCGCAGTTCCTCAAGCGCTGGGGCGAGGTCAGCGCGACTGGTCGACAAGATCGTGCTCAAATATCAGGGCTCGATTTCGGCCGAGCATGGCATCGGCAAGCTCAAGCGCGACACGCTGCCGAAGGTGAAGGACCCGTTGGCGCTCGAACTGATGCGCGGCTTGAAGCGCATGCTCGATCCCAACGGCATTCTCAATCCCGGCAAGGTGCTGTAAGGGTAGCGGTAGGCCGGTTTAGAATGGAGATCGTTTGATGCGACGCGTTCACTTAGCCGCGCTGCTGATTCTGGTTGCGGGATTGAGCGGTGCCCGGGCGCAAGACACCCGCGCACTTGTCCACCTGCCAGCGCCCATGCAGGAGCACATGCTTGGCAACATGCGGGATCATCTCGCAACGCTGAATGAAATCATCGGCGACATTGCCGACAATAAGTTTGACGCGGCCGCAAAGGTCTCCGAACAGCGGCTGGGAATGAGTTCGCTCAGCCTGCACGGCGCAGCCCATTTGGCGCCGTATCTCCCCAAGCCGATGCAGGACATCGGGACAAGCATGCATCATGCGGCAAGCCGCCTGGTCATCGTGCTGCAGGATGCATCGATCACGCCGACGGTCGATTCCATGCGCGATGTGTATCGGGCCCTGCATGACGTGACGACGGCCTGCGAGGCCTGCCACGCAGGCTATCGCGTCCGCTGAATGACGGACGTCGCGGCTGCCAAGCCTCAAGATTTCAACCGCTAGAACAACGCCCCCTGCCCGCCGTCCTGCTTGCCGCGTTTGGCGCGCGCGGACGGCTTCGGGGCGGGCGCGGGCTGCGGCGGCGATGCGCCGACCGGCTCGAGCAATTTCGGATTGTCATTAGCGGTGCGGTTGACCGCGGTGGAAATCTCGTAGGCCTCCAGAAGATTCTCGGGCGCCGGTGCGATCAACGCCGCGGCGGTGGTGGCGTCCACGGTGGCGCCGTCGAGCCATAAATCGAACCCCTCCGGCGGCACGATCACCGGCATGCGGTCGTGGATCGGGCCAAGCGCGCGGTTGGCGCGCGTGGTGACGATCGCCGCGGTTTCCAGTTCCTCGCCGTTCGGCCCTTCCCAAGTCTCCCACAAACCGGCGAAGGCGAGCGGCGCGCCCGATTTCGCGCGCACGAAAAACGGCCGCTTGCGGTCGCCCGCCGCCTGCCACTCATAGAAACCGTCGGCCGGGATCAGGCAGCGCCGCCGCTTCATCGCGGCGCGGAACGCCGGCTTCTCGGCTGCCGATTCCCCGCGCGCATTGATCAGCAAGGTGAACGTCTTCGGGTCCTTGACCCAGGACGGCAGCAGGCCCCAGCGCACCAGCGCGAAATGGCGCTTGCCGTCCACCAGGCGCACGATCGCGATCGGCTGCGTGGGCGCGATATTGTAGCGCGGCGGAAAATTGGGCTGCTCCTCATAGCGGAACAGCGCGCGCAGCGCTTCCGGCGAGGAGGTCAGCGTGTAACGGCCGCACATAGCCTAAAGCTTAGCGCATGAGCCCGAAAAAAGCCTGCCCGCGGACTTGATCCGGGGGTGGGGATCAATGCTAGGCAGGTCTCCGATTAATCCCGAACCGATCGGACCGCTCCAGCCGATGCCCGACGAGCGAACCTATCCGCAGCGCCCTATTCTCGCGGTCAGCGCCGCCATTTTCCGCAACGGCAAGGTGCTGGTGGTGCGGCGCGCGCGCAAGCCGGCGTTCAATCTCTACACGCTGCCGGGCGGCGCGGTCGAAATCGGCGAGACGCTTGTGCAGGCGGTGACCCGTGAAGTGCGCGAGGAGACCGCGCTGGAAATCGAGCCGGTCGGGCTCGCCGGCCAACGCGACGTGATCGTGCGCGACGCGCAAGGCCGCGTCGAGCGGCATTTCGTTATCTTATGTTTTGCCGCGCGCTGGCGCGCCGGCGAACCGGTGCTGAACGAAGAGCTCGACGACGCGCGCTGGCTCGAGCCCTCGGAACTGGCAGCCTTGCACACCACCGATGGCCTGGCCGAGATCATCGCCGCGGCGGTCGAGCGCCTGGCGCGGCCGGCGTGACCTGCCTGCCTTGCGATTGCCCCAGAGGGCGCGCATATCATCCCCGTTATTCGGCGAAAAGCGCATGAAACGGCTCCTGACCATCGGTTCGCTCCTGCTCTGTCTTGCGCTGCCTGCGCGCGCGCAGACGGCGCCGGCGGCATTCGACGGCGATCTGCAGCGGCTCTCCGAAATCATGGGCGCGCTGCATTACCTGCGCGCGGTTTGCGGGGCCAATGAAGGGCAGAAATGGCGGAACGAGATGCAGGCGCTGATCGACGCCGAGGCGCCGAGCGGCGAGCGGCGGCGCAAGATCGTGGCAAGCTTCAATCGTGGTTACCGTGGCTTCCAGCAGACTTATCGCACCTGCACGCCGGCCGCCGACCTTGCCATTCGGCGTTATCTCGACGAAGGCGCCAAAATCGCCCGCGATATCACCGCGCGATACGCCAATTAGGCGCATAATCTATTCCGAATACCGGTTCCCACTTTTCGGGATCATGCGGTAGGCCGCCGCCATTAACCTTTCTTTACGTGTGGACTTTGTGGCTCGCGCCCCCGTGCTAACGTCCGTTTCGGGGTTTGCGACGGGCGTCCGATCCGGACGCCGGGGGACGAAAGTCACGATGACGACAACCGAGCGATCCATTCACGCGCGCGGGCCGGTGCCCGACCACGAGCAGAAACGCGTGGCCTTGGGCTACCTGCAGGAAGCCTGGGCCGAAGCGCGCCTCGACGGCATCGACGGCGATTGCCTGGCGCAGGCCTGCCTGTTCGCCGCCATCGCCGAATTCGTCACCACCTATGGCGAGGAAGCCGCCGCCACCTTCGCCGAAGGGCTTGGCACGCGCATCCGCAACGGCGAATTTTCGCTCGGGCAGCCCCGGCAATAGCGCGGGCGCCGAACCGCCCATCAAGTCTCAGCTCGCCAGAGTTTCCAGGAAGCGGACGCGCTCGCCCTGCGCCGGCGCGGTCAGGCTGCCCTCCCACATCACTTTGTGGCCGCGGATGACCGTGCCGACGGGCCAGCCTGTCACGGTCACGCCGTCGTAGGGCGTCCAGCCGGCGCGGGCGGCGATTTGAGCGTTGCTGATGGTTTGCCGCCGCTTGAGATCGACCACCGTCAGGTCGGCGTCGTAGCCGGCGGCGATGCGGCCTTTGGCGGCGATGCCGAACAGCCGCGCCGGACCGGCACTGGTGAGATCGACCAGCCGCAGCAACGACAGCCGGCCGGCATTGACGTGATCGAGCATGATCGGAACCAGCGTCTGCACGCCGGTCATCCCTGAGGGACTGGCCGGATAGGGCTTGGCCTTTTCCTCGCGCGTGTGCGGGGAATGGTCCGAGCCAATGCTGTCGATGACGCCCTGGGCGATGCCGTGCCAGAGGCCTTCGCGATGGGCGGCATCGCGGATGGGCGGATTAAGCTGGGCGAGCGTGCCGAGCCGTTCGTAGCATTCGGGCGCCGCGAGCGTGAGATGGGCGGGCGTCGCTTCCGCCGTGGCGACGTCCTTGTGATCCGCCAGGAAGGCGGCCTCTTCCCTGCTGGTGACGTGCAGCACGTGAACGCGTTTTCCCGTCTCGCGCGCGAGCTTGATCAGGCGCTGCGTGCACATGAGGGCGGCGGTGGCATCGCGCCAGACCGGATGCGAACGCGCATCGCCTTCGACGCGCAGGTTCATGCGCTCGCGCAAACGGTACTCGTCCTCGGAATGGAAGGCGGCGCGGCGGCGGATCGCCTTGAGCACGCTGCGCACGCCCTCGTCATCCTCGATCAGCAGCGAGCCGGTGGAGGAGCCCATGAACACTTTCACGGCGGCGACGCCCGCCAGCATTTCCAATTCGCCTAAGGCTTTGGTGTTCTCGCGGGTGGCCCCGACATAAAAGGCGAAGTCGCAATGCATGCGGTGATGCGCGCGCTTGACCTTGTCGGCAACCGCGGCGGCATCGGTGGTGCTCGGATTGGTATTCGGCATCTCGAAGACCGCGGTGACGCCGCCGAGCACCGCGCCGCGCGAGCCCAATTCCAGGTCTTCCTTGTGGGTGAGGCCGGGCTCGCGGAAATGAACATGGCTGTCGATCACGCCCGGCAGCAGGTGCAGGCCGCGGCAGTCGATTACCTCGCCGGCATGGCTGCGCGAAAGATCGCCGATCGCCGCGAAGCGGCCGGCGCGGATGCCGAGATCGCGCGCGCCCTCGCCGTCGTGGTTGACCACGGTGCCGCCCTTGAGGATCAGGTCGTAGGTTTCAGCCATGCTGGAGCGGCTCTAAAGCGGGCTTTACGGCCAAGGACTTGAGCATTGTCCAACAGCGCTTACGTTTCGCCGCGAGTTCTGGCAAGAGACTAGCCCAAGGGACACTCAGAGAATCCACATGCAGGCAGCGCTCCTCCCCGACCGCGGCGTCGTCAAGGTCGCCGGCGACGACGCCCGGCGCTTCCTCAACGGGCTTGCCACCAACGATATCGGCCAGGTCGCCCCCGGCCGGGCGCGCTATGCCGCGCTGCTCACGCCCCAAGGCAAGATCATCGTCGATTTTCTGGTCGCCGAGGCCGAACCCGGCGACGGCGGCGGTTTCTTCCTCGATTGCCCGCGGGCGCTGGCGCCCCTGCTTGTGGAAAAGCTCAACTTCTACAAGCTGCGCGCCAAGATCACGGTCGACGACCTGTCGGAGGCGCTCGGCGTGATGGCGGTCTGGGACGGCGCGGGATTGAGCGATTATGGGCTCTCCTATGCCGATCCGCGCCTTCCTGCGCTCGGCACGCGCACGATATTGCCGCCGCAGGTCGTCACCGAAGCCGCCGCCGATCTCGGCGCGACGCTCGCCGACGCCGAGGCTTATGACGCGCACCGCATCGCGCTCGGCGTGCCGCGCGGCGGCATGGATTTCGCCTATGGCGACACCTACCCGCACGAAGCCGACATGGACCAGCTCGCCGGCGTCGATTTCGACAAGGGCTGCTATGTCGGGCAGGAGGTGGTGTCGCGGGTCGAGCATCGATCGAGCGCGCGCAACCGGCTGGTGCCGATCGCCTATGACGAGTTCGCGCCGTCCTCCGGCCTGCCGGTGATGGCGGGCGACAAGCAGGTCGGTATGCTGGGCTCGACCGCCAAGGGACGCGGCCTGGCGCTGCTGCGGCTCGATCGCGTAGCCGATGCGCTCGCAGCCGGCATTCCGCTCAATTGCGGCAATATCCCATTGCACGTGGTGAAGCCGGTGTGGGCGAAATTCGCCTGGCCGGGAGACGATAAGGCCGCCTCATGAGTGTGCCGCCGATCCACCCCGATGGCCTTACCCGCTGCCCGTGGCCGAAGCAGGATCCGCTCTACGTCGCCTATCACGACGAGGAATGGGGCGTGCCGGAATTCGACGACCGCGCGCTGTTCGAAAAACTCATCCTCGACGGTTTCCAGGCCGGCCTGTCGTGGATCACCATCCTGCGCAAGCGCGACAACTTCCGCGCCGCCTTCGACGATTTCGATCCGGAGAAAATTGCGCGCTATCCGAAACGCAAAATCGAGCGGCTGATGCAGGATGCCGGTATCGTGCGCAACCGCGCCAAGATCGAGGGCACGGTCGCCTCGGCGCGCAGCTATCTCGACATCATGGAGAAGGGCCCGGGATTTTCGGCGCTGCTCTGGGACTTCCTCGACGGCAAGCCGAAAGTAAACCAGTTCCGCAGCATCAAGCAGGTGCCGGCGGAAACCGAGACTGTCGCGCAAGATGTCGAAGGAGTTGATCGGCCGCGGCTTCAAGTTCGTCGGACCGACCATCGTCTATGCCTTCATGCAGGCGGTCGGCATGGTCAACGACCATCTGGTTACCTGCCATCGCCACGCGGCTTGCGCCAAGCTCGCCAAGCGCCAATGAGCAAAGCCCGCAAAAGTGCGAGAAAAGTGGCGCCACGCGCCTGGCAGCGCATGCTGTCGGGGCGGCGGCTCGATCTGCTCGACCCCTCGCCGCTCGATGTCGAAATCGAGGACATCGCCCACGGTCTTGCCCGCGTCGCGCGCTGGAACGGGCAGACCAAGGGCACGCATATTTTCTCGGTTGCCCAGCACGCGCTGCTGGTCGAAGCCTTAGCCCGGGCCAAAGCGCCGCGGCTCGACGCGCGGGGCCGTCTCGCGGTGCTGCTGCACGACGCGCCGGAATACGTGATCGGCGACATGATCTCGCCGTTCAAGGCGGTGATCGGCGACAGCTACAAGGCGGTGGAGCACCGTCTGCTCGCCGCCATCCATCTGCGTTTCGGCTTGCCGGTCACGCGGCCGGCCGCTCTGCAAGAGCTGATCAAGGCCGCCGACCGCGCCGCCGCCTATCTCGAGGCCACGAGGCTCGCCGGCTTCGAGCCCGCCGAGGCGCGCCGCTTCTTCGGCCCGCCGCCCAAATTCTCCGCCGCGCTCGAGCGCGACTATCTGACGCCCTGGCCGGCCGGCACGGCGCAAGCCCGCTTTAGCGAGCGTTTCAAGAAACTTCTGCGCGGGTGACGCTTTGCAATCAGTCGCCGCCGTCATAGATATGACGTGAACACCGGATTGATTGCGCATCATGATTCACGTCTGCTCCCTCGCGCGTCTGCACGCCACGGTCGACGAGACCGGGGCGCGCCATATCGTCACTTTGTTGCGGCTGACCGACCGGGTCGAGCGGCCAAGTCATATCGCGCCCGAGAACCATCTGGTGCTCGCCGTCGACGACATTACCGCCCCGATAGACGGCTACACCGCGCCGGCCGCGGACCACGTGCGGCGGCTGATCGACTTCGTCGGCAAATGGGACCGCGCGGCGCCGATGGTGGTGCATTGCTTCGCCGGCATCAGCCGATCCACCGCCGGCGCCTATGTGGCGGCCTGCGCGCTCAATCCGCAGCGCGACGAACAACAGATCGCCTGGGACATCAGGCGAGCCTCGCGCACCGCGCAGCCGAATGCGCGCATCGTCTCGATTGCCGACGATCTGCTCAAGCGCGACGGCCGCATGGTGCGCGCGATCGAGACCATCGGCCCCGGCCACTTGGCCATGGAAGGCGACCCGTTCCGGCTCGATATCGCGTGAACACTTCGCTAAACTGACGCGGGATCAAATGCGGGGGCCGCGGTGACTGCCAAGACATATGGCGTGGTGACGCCCGAGGTGCTCAAATCCCATGACGGGCTCGGGTTTCTTAAAGGCATTATCGCCGGCACGCTGCCCGATCCGCCGATCAGCGAACTGCTCGGCTTTCATTTGATCGAAGTCGAAAATGGCCGCGCGGTGTTCGAGGGCCTGCCGGAATATCGCCACTACAATCCGATCGGCACCGTGCATGCCGGCTTCACCGCGACCCTGCTCAATTCCGCGCTTGGCTGCGCGATCTTCTCCACCCTCGCCAAAGGCGACACCTGGACCACGCTGGAGCTGAAATTAAATCTGGTGCGCCCGCTCACCAAGGACACCGGCCCGGTGCGCGCGGAGGGCCGCGTTATTCATCGCGGCCGGACGGTGGCGACGTCGGAAGGCGACCTGAAGGATCGCGCCGGCAAGCTTTATGCCCACGCCACCACGACGTGCATGATTTTTCCGGCGAAGAGCTGATCAGCTAGTTAGCGTCGGCGGTGAGTGAGGGCCGCAGCCGCAACGGACCCTCGTGATGATGCGCGCTACGCACGATATGCGCCCGCCCCCGGTTGCGGGTGAACTCGCAATAGGCAAAGCCGAGCCCCGAGATCGAGCCGCGGAAGCTGTTCTCGCTGGTGCGCTCGAGATTGAAGCAGGGCTGGATCGGCAGGCCGCGCAGCGAGGCGCATACCAACTCGCCCTTCACCTGCAGCGTACCGGCAGGCAGGCGGGCGTAGCGCATCTGACCGGAGCCCTGGAATTGGATGGAGCCGACCACCGAGCCGTCGGCATGGACGCGCCCCTGCCCGCGCGTGCCCTCGAAGCAGGTGTAAGTGAACGTCTTGCCGACAACGAAGCGGCGCGCCTCGTCGGCGCTCATCTCGCCGGCAAGCGCCGGGACCGCGGCCAGCATGCCTACCAGCAATGCAACTCCACGCACCATAACCGCACTCCGACTGACGCCGCCGACTGACAAAACCCACAGGCTGTTTTTCAAGCTTACCGAACTATGCCAGCCGTTCGTCGATAAATCCTGAAGAAGTTTACCCGATTTTGACCACGATCCGACCGCGTACCTGCCCGGCCAGGATGGAAGCCGCCGCCGCCGGGATATCGGAAAGTCCTATTTCACGGGTCATTGCGGCTAATTTTTGCCGATCGAGCTCGTTTTCCAGGCGTTTCCAGGCCTCCTGGCGGCGCGGCAGCGGGCACATCACGGAATCGATGCCATAAAGACACACCCCGCGAAGAATAAACGGTGCGACCGAGGTCGGCAGGTCCATGCCGCCGGCGAGCCCGCAGGCGGCCACCGCCCCGCCATAGCGGGTCATCGACAACAGGTTGGCCAGCGTGGTCGAGCCGACGCAATCGACCGCCCCCGCCCAGCGCTCCTTGGCCAGCATTTTCGGCGGCCCGGTGAGCTCCTTGCGCTCGACGATCTCGGCCGCCCCTAGGCTTTTGAGGTAATCGGCCTCGGCGGGGCGGCCAGTGACCGCGCTGACGCTAAAGCCACGTTTGGCCAGGATGGCGATAGCGACCGAGCCGACGCCGCCCGCCGCCCCGGTCACCGCGACCGGTCCGCGCTGAGGATCGAGGCCATGCCGTTCCAGCGCCATCACCGCCAGCATGGCGGTATAGCCGGCGGTGCCGATCGCCATCGCTTCGCGCGCGCTCATAGAAGCCGGCAGCCGCACCAGCCAGTCGCCCTTCACTCGGGCCTTGGCGCCATAGGCGCCGAGATGGGTCTCGCCGCAGCCCCAGCCGTTGAGGATCACCTTATCGCCCGGTTTCCAGGCCGGATGGCTGGAGGCCTCCACCGTGCCGGCGAAGTCGATGCCCGCGATCATCGGGAAGCGGCGCACGACCGGCGCCTTGCCGGTGATGGCGAGCCCGTCCTTGTAATTGAGCGTGGAATAGTCGACGGCGGCGGTGACGTCGCCCTCCATCAGATTGGCTTCGTCGAAATCGGTCAAAGCAGCTTTGGTGCCGCCGTCCGCTTTCTCGATTACGATTGCCTTGAATGTCGCCACGGAACGCCTCGCTGGTGGAACTGTCCGAAGCCATTCATGGCGCGATGGCCGCGGCGACGCAAGCGACCGGCCGCCTCACCGCTGCAACACGCCGATCACGCGGCTGGCGAAGCTCAGCCGTTCGGCCATCACCGCGATCACATAGCTCAGCAGGGCCTGGCCGAGCGCGGGCTGCTCGCGCTTGAGCTCGTCGAAGCGCTCGGCGCTCAGCTCGTAGAGCACGCTCGCCGTCTCGGCCTGGATCGTGGCGCTGCGCGGGCGGCCGGAGATCAGCCCCATCTCGCCGATAGTGGTGTGGCGGCCGAGGCTGCGCACGCGCACCGCGTGGCCGTCACCCATATCGACGACGATGCCGACGCGGCCCTCGAGAATGAAATGCATGGAATTGGACGGCTCGCCCTGGCGCGCGACGATGTCGCCGGGCGCGACCTCGATGCGCCGGCAGAGCGCCGCGAGCGCGTCGGCATGCTCGACGGCGCCCAGCGCTTTGGTGAGCCAGCCGCGCAGCGAGTCCAATTCGGCGCCTTCCCCTCGATAGGCCGCGACGATCGCCTCCTCGCAAGACTCCAATGCGCGGTCGAGATCGGGGGCGACGATGACGTCCGGCGACAAGAAGCGGATGGCGTGGAAAGCGCGTTGCAGTTCCGGCGTGAGGTTGACCAGCACGAGGCGCGCGCCGCTTTCGCCGGCCGCCTGTTTGATTTGCGAGAAGCTGTGCGTGGCCGAGGAATTGAGGCCGGTGACCAGACGGAAATCGAACAGCAAAAAACGACAATCCGGCCGTTGTTGCAGCAGCGCCTTGACGTGCTGATAAAGCCGGTTGGCCGAGCCGAAGAAGAGATAGCTCTGCAGCGCCATGCCCTGCAGCTGGCGGCCGTGCTGCGCCAGGATCGCCAGCTCCTCGCCGCTGCGATCGAGCCGGCTGCGGTATTCCGAGCCGTCGAAGCCGAACTTGATGGCGTTCACGCGGCTCGCGCTCACCGCGAAGGTCGCACAGCCGATCACCACGCCGATCAGTACGCCGGCGATGAAGCCCCATTGCACGATGATCAGCACAACGGCAAGCAGCGATAGGTATTCGAGCTTGCTCAGTTGCCGTACCGATTGGAAGATCCAGCGGCGCAGCAGGCGCGACGCCTGCGATGAACAACACGCCGCCGATCGCGAATCTCGGGATAAACCCGAGAAAGCCCGGATCGACGACCAGGATCAGCGCCGAAATCGCCGCCACCGTCAGGCCGGACAGGCGGCTCCTGGCGCCAAGATTGAAATTGAGCGAGGTGCGGCTCAGCGACAGGCAGCTGACATAACCGCCCAGCGCGGCAGTCGCGAGATTGGCGAGGCCCAGCGCCTTGAGCTCACCGTCAATGTCAGCCTCGCGCCGGGTGGCGATTTCGACCCCGGTGGTGTTGAGCAGCAAACTGATGACGGTCACGAACATCACCGCCAGCAGGTCGCCGACGAGCCACGACATCGAACGCCAGGGAAAATTGGCAAGCGCATCCGCGTGCCACGGAGTCATCAGCGGCGCCGCGATCTGCGGCTGCAATAGCCAGCCGCTGCCCTGAGCGTCGGCAATCGATACGCCGGCGACAGCGATGCCGATATGCCCGGCCACGATGGCAATCAAAAGCACGCCCGGCAGGATGAACGGGCTCGGCGCGCGGATTGTGAGGATTTCCAGCACGACCGCGACCGCGAGCGCCGCCGCGAGCTTGGCCAGGATCGTCGTGTCGGCGAAGAGTCCGATATTGCCAAAATTCGGTTTAGCGCCCGCGACCACCCCGATCGCGCCCATGAGCATCAGCCAGCCGGTGGCCGCCATGAAGCCGCCGATGACCGGAAAGGGCACGAAGCGAATGGCGCGGCCGGCGCGCAATATCCCGAGACCGCTCAGCAGAAATCCAGTGAGGCCGGTCGCCAATACCATCACGATCAATGTCGGCGCCAGCAGGTCGACCTCACCGGCGGCAAGCAGACGCTGCGCCATCGTGGCAAGCAGCGCGGCGACCACCGCCGAGGTCGAGGAATCCGGTCCGGCAATCGTGAAGGGCAGCGAGCTGCGCCAGGTCACGATTGCGCCGGCGACCGCCGCGGACATGAACGTCACGGCAACGCCGTAGGAGAGCCAGCGCGACAGCGGACCGGAAAAGATAAGCGCCGCGTAGGATACGCAAAAGGCAATCGATAGCGCGCTGCAAACCGAGGCAGCGAACACCTCCCGCAATGCAGCACGCATCCGCGTGCCGCTTAGCGCCCGCGCGGGCCAGGCCAAATCAACCATTCTTCCGCAGGTCCCCAAGGCCGAATAACAGGCCAAATTCTAATCGGAAGCTACGACGGAATCTTTTTGTTGCCTAGCAAGACGATGGTGGGTTCCTTCGGCAAAGCGAAGAGCGCGCCAACAATGCTGACCGGCTCTTGTTCGAGAGAGGTCTGATTTTCCGAATTTTGACTTCGTTGAAACGAGCGCCGCCGCGCGGGCGGCCTAAACGGGCGACGCGGCAAGCCGCTCGACCGGCTCCTCGACGATCGGCAAGTTGATGATGGCCGACAGCACGCCGAACAACACCGACAGCCACCACACCGGATCGTACGAGCCGTAATGGTCGAACACGAAGCCGCCGAGCCAGACGCCGAGGAAACCGCCGACCTGGTGGCTGAAGAAGGTGAATCCGAACAGCATGGCGAGCCAGCGTGTGCCAAACATCACCGCCACCAGCCCCGAGGTTGCCGGCACGGTGGAAAGCCAGAGCAGTCCGGTGACGGCGCCGAAGATCAACGTGGCCGCCGTGCTCGGCGGCGACAAAATGAACACAACGATCACAAGAGCGCGGGAGAAATAGATGAATGAGAGGATGTAACGCTTGGGCATCCGATTGCCCAGATAACCGGACGCCAGCGACCCGATAATATTGAACAGGCCGATGGTCGCGAGCGTCCAGCCGCCGACCTCGGCCGAAAGTCCGCGATCCAGCAGATAGGACGGCAGGTGCACGGTCACAAAGGCAAGCTGAAATCCGCAGGTGAAGAAGCCGAGCACCAGCAATACGTAGCTGCGATGTCCGAAGGCCTCGACGAGCGCGTGCCGAAGCGATTGCGGCGGCACCGGCGTATCGGACATATACGCTGCGCCGCTACGCGGCGTGGCCAACGCGAATGACAGCGGCAGGATCAGCAACATCAGCACGGCGAACACGGTCAACGCCGTCTGCCAGCTGAAGGCATCCATCAGCGCGACGGCAAGCGGCGAAAACAGGAACTGTCCGAACGAGCCCGCGGCCGTGCCAAAACCGAAGGCTGTGGATCGCCAATTCGCCGGCACCAGCTTTCCGAACGCGCCGACGACGATGGTGAACGCGCAGCCGGAAAGTCCGAACCCGATCAGGACGCCGGCCGATAATGTCAGCGCGCCGGCGGTCGTCGCATGCGCCATCATCACCAGACCGAGCGCATAGCAGGCGGCGCCGACTCCCATAACCTTGGGAGCGCCAAAGCGGTCGGCGATCGCTCCGGCGAACGGCTGCCCGATGCCCCACAGCAAATTTTGAATGGCGAGCGCGAATGCGAAAACGTCGCGGCCCCAGTGGTTGGCCTGCGACAGCGGGGTAAGAAAAAAGCCAAGTGCGGAACGCGGCCCGAAGCCGATCGCCGCGATCAGGCAGCCGCAAATCACCACCACCAAGGGCGTGCGCCATGCGCCGATCGCGGCCGATTTGCCCGTTGCTGATGGCATCGACATCGTGGACTAGCTCCAGCCGGACCAATCCGGCCATGACGGACTTTGACGCCTTCCGATGAGGCAGGCGCGTAACCGGCGCGGACCATATAGGGCCCGTCCGCCTCGCCAAAACGAATTATCGTGATCCTAGCCATTTGCGCCGCGCATGGCTCGCGCAGGGCCGAGTTCCGCCTACATCTTCTTGACTTCCTCGGCCGTAGTCTTGGCGTCGCCCCAGCTCGGCTCGTCCGAACCGTCGCCCCAGGCGCGCGGCCGATAGAAGGTGTGCACGCCGAGCTTGTACATTTTTTTCATTTCGGCGACCCAGCTCGGGTGCACCCAATAGGCATGATAGTGGGTGGCCTTCGCCACCTCCGGCATCCACAGCTTGCCGTCGAGCATATCGCGGGCGATGTGCTTGGCGCGCTGCCACGCGTCCGGCTCGGTGACGACGTCGGGAATACCGTCGCATGCGAAGGTGAACTGGCAGGCGAGATGGCGGTTGGCGTTCTGGTAAACGACATCGCAGACATCGTTCGGGTAGAACGGTGAGAACACCCGGTTCATTACCACCTGGGCCACCGCGATCTGGCCGCGCACCGGTTCGCCGCGCGCTTCGAAATAGACCGCGTTGGCGAGACACTTCTCGGCTTTGGCGCGCGTCTTGCCGGCGAGAGCCAACCTTTCCGCCGGTGATTTCGGCTGTTGCTCGACGCCGGTGACTTCGCCCTTGTTGGCGACGCTGGCGCCTGCTTTGTCGGCACCGCCCGCCAGCGGGGGAACCAGCGCCGACTGCTTGATGTCGGGATCGCCGGAGGCCAGCGCCACCGGCCGCTCGCCCGGCGCCCAGGGCGTGATTGGCGCCTCGACCGCGGCCAGCGGATCGGCGCCGAAATAGAATTCGTGAACCGTCTTTCCGGTCAGGCGATTTGTCGGCGGATGATGGTTCGATATTGGACGGCGTAAGCTGCTCATCCGCAACCGCGGCGAATTCGTATTCCGAATAAGGCTCGAAGCGGCCGCCGGCTTCGTCGCTGTTGAGCGCCGCATCGGTCTGCGCCGGCATGACCGGCTCGATCGAAAGCAGCGGCGGCATGGGCGGCAACGGCTGGCGCGGCCGCGCCAGCGCCGAGTCGCGCTTGCTCTTGCGATTGACGGTGGGAAATTGCAGCGGCGCGGTCGGGTCGCCAAGGAATTGCGAGGAGATCGAACCGGTAACATCGGTCGGATCGAAATTCGCCAGCGCATAGAACGGCGGATGCGGGATGATCGTGCCGATCGGGCGCGGCATGCTGAAGGTGGCGGCGCGGATGGTGCCGAACGGCGAGGTGATCACATACCGATACGCGCGCGCGGCAACGCCCGGCTGGCGCACCAGCAGCGCGCCCAGATCCTGGAAGCCGATCGAATTGGGCAGCAGCGCGAACACCAGCGCGCCAAAGCCGATCGCCGCAACTCCCCGCCGTCGACGTCTACGCAATACAGCCATGCCTGCGCTCACGCCACACCGCAACGTCGGCATCGCGCATGGTCTTTTCCGAATGCCGGGCCCGATCCCGGTTCAAGTTTCGGACGAGCCATTTTCGCGATCATGCGCCGGCCGCCGAATTGGCGACAATGCGACGGGTTTTCTTATGGGCTGATTAACCTTGCGAACGTGTTAACCGCGCGCGGCGCGACCAGTCCGCCGCGCCGCCGGCAATTGCCGCAGCGGCAAATTACGCGCGATTTGGCGGGCAGCCGACTGCAAGCAAACATTAACCATATTGCAAGCGCTCGCGCGCGGGCGATCCAATAGCCGCGGAAAGATCGGAAGGTGCCGGGTCCCGCTTTCGCGGGGCACGGCCGCTGAGCTTTACGCCGTGCTGGCGGCGGCCTTGCCGAGCGCCGCCTGCGCCGCGGCCAGCCGCGCGATCGGCACGCGGAACGGCGAGCACGATACGTAATCGAGCTTGACCTCGTGGCAGAACGCGATCGAGGCCGGGTCGCCGCCGTGTTCGCCGCAGATGCCCACCTTCAGCTTCGGCCGGACCTTCCGCCCGCGCTCGACCCCGATGCGCACCAGCTCGCCGACCCCCTGCTGGTCGATCGACACGAACGGATCTCCGGCCAGGATGCCGTGCGCGGTGTAGATGCCGAGGAAACTGGCGGCGTCGTCGCGCGAGATGCCGAACGTGGTTTGCGTGAGATCGTTGGTGCCGAACGAGAAGAATTCCGCGGTTTCGGCAATTTCGCCGGCGAGCAGCGCGGCGCGCGGCAATTCGATCATGGTGCCGACCTGATAGTCGAGTTTGGCGCCGGTCTCTTTCTCGACCGCAGCGGCCGCGGCGTCGATGCTCGCCTTCACCAGGTCGAGCTCGGCCTTGCTGGCGATCAGCGGCACCATCACTTCCGGCACCACCGGCTTGCCGGTGTGCTTGGCCGCCTCGAGCGCGGCCTCGAAAATGGCGCGCGCCTGCATCTCGGCGACTTCCGGATAGGCGATGGCGATGCGGCAACCGCGGAAGCCGAGCATCGGATTGAACTCGGCCAGTTCGCGCGCGCGGTCGGCAAGCCTTTTCGGGTCGGCGCCCATGGCCGCCGCCACTTCCGCGATCTCCTGCTCGCCGTGCGGCAGGAACTCGTGCAGCGGCGGATCGAGCAGCCGGATGGTCACCGGCCTGCCGCCCATGATCTCGAACAATTCAACGAAGTCTTTGCGTTGCATCGGCAACAATTTGGCGAGCGCGGTGCGGCGCGATTTCTCGTCGTCGGCCAGGATCATCTCGCGCACCGCCTGGATGCGCCCCTCATCGAAGAACATGTGTTCGGTGCGGCAGAGCCCGATGCCCTCGGCGCCGAATCGTACCGCGGCTTTCGCATCGGCCGGGGTATCGGCATTGGCGCGCACGCCGAGCTTGCGCACCTTGTCGGCCCAGCCGATCAGGGTGGAAAATTCGCCGGACAGCTGCGGCTCGACCATGTCGACCTTGCCGGCCAGCACCTGGCCGGTGGAGCCGTCGACGGTGATGAAGTCGCCTTTTTTGAAAGTCTGCCCACTGGCGGTCATGGTGCCGGCGGCATAGTCGACACGCAGCATGCCGGCGCCGGAAACGCAGGGCTTGCCCATGCCGCGCGCGACCACCGCTGCGTGCGAGGTCATGCCGCCGCGGGTGGTGAGGATGCCCTCGGCCGCGTGCATGCCGTGAATATCCTCAGGCGAGGTTTCGACCCGCACCAAAATGACTTTCCGCCCGTCGGATTTCAATTGCGCGGCCTCGTCCGGCGAGAACACGATCTCGCCGCTGGCGGCGCCCGGCGAGGCCGGCAGTCCGGTGGCGATCACATTGCGGTGGGCGCGCGGATCGATGGTCGGATGCAGCAACTGGTCGAGCGACAAGGGATCGACCCGCAGCACCGCTTCGTTCTTGGAGATCAGCCCTTCGTTGGCGAGCTCGACCGCGATGCGGAGCGCGGCCTTGGCGGTGCGCTTGCCGGAGCGAGTCTGCAGCATCCACAGTTTGCCCTGCTCGACCGTGAATTCGAGGTCCTGCATGTCGCGGTAGTGGCGTTCGAGCGCATTGTAGATACGCTTGAGCTCGGAATACGCTTTGGGCAGCGTGGCCTCCATCGACGGCTTGTCGGAGCCGGCTTCGACACGCGCCGCCTCGCTGATTTCCTGCGGCGTGCGGATGCCGGCGACCACGTCCTCGCCCTGCGCGTTGATGAGGAATTCGCCGTAAAGCTTCCTTTCGCCGGTCGACGGATTGCGCGTGAAGGCAACGCCGGTGGCGCTCGTTTCACCCATATTGCCGAACACCATCGCCTGCACGTTGACCGCGGTGCCCCAGCTTCCCGGCAGATTGTGCAGTTTGCGGTAGGTGATGGCGCGCTGGTTCATCCAAGACCCGAACACCGCCCCGATCGCGCCCCACAACTGCTCGTGCGGGTCCTGCGGAAACGGCTCGCCGCGCTCTTCTTGCAAACGCTTCTTGTAGCGCTCGACCAGCTCGGCCCAATCGTCGGCGATGAGATCGGTGTCCAGGCTGTAGCCCTGCCGCTCCTTGTGGCGGTCGAGCAGTTCCTCGAAATGTTCGTGGCCGACGCCGAGCACCACATCGGAATACATGGTGATGAAGCGGCGGTAGCTGTCATAGGCGAAGCGGCGGTCGCCGGATTTCTTCGCCAGCGCCTCCACCGTCTCGTCGTTGAGACCAAGATTGAGCACGGTATCCATCATGCCGGGCATCGAGGCGCGCGCGCCCGAGCGCACCGAAACCAGCAGCGGGTTGATCTTGTCGCCGAACGTCTTGCCGGTGATTCGGCCGACCGCGGCCAGCGCCTTCGCGACCTGGGCCTTTAAATCCTTCGGGTATTGCTGGTCATGCGCATAGAAATAGGTGCAGACCTCGGTGGTGATGGTGAAGCCGGGCGGTACCGGCAGGCCGAGATTGGCCATTTCGGCAAGGCCAGCGCCCTTGCCGCCGAGCAGGTTGCGCATGGAGGCTTTGCCCTCGGCACGGCCGTCGCCGAAGCCATAGACCCATTTGCCTTTGGACGGCTTTTGGGTGCGGGCGGGCGCCTTGGCCTTGGCTTTGGAAGCCCTTCGTACAGCTTGTTTTTTGACTTTAGCGCTGACGCGCGGGGATTTTCGTTGAGCCATGGGTCAATAAAATTCTGGGTGATTCGACGGCCCTAAAAAGCACCCTCGGGGACCGCGATGCAAGCCCGCTTTTGCTGGCAACGGATAAGTCCGCGGCCGGAAACGAAACGGTAAAGCGCGCGGTTTTTACGGGGAGAGGTGGCGAAAGTTCAGCCCTCGATCCTGGAAAAATCCGCCACCGCGCGGGTGGCCTCGCGGATTTCGTTGAGCAGCTTGAGGCGGTTTTCGCGCAACGCCTTGTCGTCCACATTGACGGTGACCTTGTCGAAAAAGGCATCGACGCGCGGACGCAAGGCAGCCATCGCGCTCATGGCGGCGGCGAAGTCCTCTTTGGCGACGGCGGCGGAAGCGTCTTTCTTGGCAACGTTGATGGCGTCGGCCAGCGCTTTTTCTTCCGGCGCCGCCAGCCGCTTGGCGTCGGGCGCAGCGGTGTAGTTTGTGTTGTCCTTCTTTTCCTCGATGCGCAGGATGTTCGAGGCGCGTTTGACGCCGGCGAGCAGGTTCTTGCCGTCGTCGCTGTCGAGGAATTTGCCGAGCGCCTCGACGCGGCGGACAACCATCAAAAGATCGTCCTGCCCTTCGAGCGCGAACACCGCATCGACCAGGTCGTGCCGCGCGCCCTGCTCGCGCAACTGCACCTTCAGGCGGTCGGCGAAGAACGAGAGCAAATCGTGAGTTCTGGTGGAGAAAGGAATGGGCCTGGACCAGGAGCGGCCCGGTGACCTGCTTGCTCTTTTCCGACACCAGCACTTCGAGCTTGACCGCCAATTCGATGTCGGTCGCGCTCAAATTGATGATTTGCTCATTCAAGGGATGCAGCACGGCGATTGCTTCCGCTAAGGCCTCGTCGCGGTGGACCGTACCGAAGTGACGCCACAGCGGCATGCGCAACGGCAGCCGCAATTCGTTCTCAATGATGATGCGAATGACGCCGAGCGCCGCGCGCCGCAACGCATAGGGATCCTTCGAGCCGGTCGGCTTCTCGCCGATCGCCCAGAAGCCGACCAGGGTGTCGATTTTGTCGGCGAGCGCCACCGCAATCGCCACCGGATCGGCGGGCACCAGATCGTCCGGCCCCTTCGGCCGATAGTGATCCTCGATGGCGTGCGCGACCGCTTCGTCCTCGCCCTGCGCCTCGGCATAATATTTCCCCATCAGGCCTTGCAGCTCGGGGAATTCGCCGACCACGTCGGTCAACAGATCGGCCTTGCACAATTGCGCAGCGTGCTCGGCCTTGGCGACATCGGCGCCAACGATCGGCGCCAGTTGTCCGGCCAGCGCGACGATGCGCGCGATGCGCTCGGCCTGACTGCCGAGCTTCTCGTGGAACACGATGCCTTCGAATTTCGGCAGCCGGTCTTCCAGCCGCGTCTTCAAATCGGTGTCGTAGAAGAACTTGGCGTCGGACAGCCGCGCGCGGATCACGCGTTCGTTGCCGGCCACGATCGCCTTGCCGCCGTCGCTGGCTTCCTCATTGGCGACCAGGACGAACTTGTTGGTGAGTTTGGCGGTGGCGGCATCGCGCAGCACGAAACATTTCTGGTTGTTGCGGATGGTGGCGCGGATCACCTCCTCGGGGATCGCCAGGAACGCCGCGTCGAACGAACCCATCAGCGTGACCGGCCATTCCACTAGGCCGGCGACCTCGGCGAGCAGGCCTTCGTCCTCGACCAGCTCGTAGCCCTGCGCAAACGCCAGGTTCTTGGCGTCGGTGAGAATCGTTGCGGCACGCCGGGCCGGATCGAGCATCACTTTGGCCGCTTCCAGCTTGGCGGTGTAGTCGTCGAAGCGGCGCACTTTGATCGTGCCGGGGGCCATGAAGCGATGGCCGTGCGTCTCGTCGGAAGCGACGATGCCGTCGACCTCAACAGGCACAATGTCCGGCTCCTCGGTCTCCGGCCCGAAGGTGGCGAGGATCGAATGCAGCGGGCGCACCCAGGCGAGCCGTCCGCTGACCCCAACGCAGCTCGACTTCGGCCACGGGAAGCCGCGCACCACCTCGGGGATGATTTCCCCGATCACCTCGAGCGCCGGCCGGCCTGGCTTCTCGATCGTCGCCATGTAGAAGTCGCCCTTCTTGTCGGGCTGCACTTTGGCCTGATCGATCGACGTCAAGCCGGCCGCCTTGAGAAATCCGGCAATCGCCCCTTGCGGCGCGCCGACGCGCGGGCCCTTCTTTTCTTCCTTGATGTCGGGCTGGCGCACCGGCACGCCATGCACCGACAGCGCGAGCCGGCGCGGCGTCGCGAACGCCTGGGCGCCTTCGTAGACGAGGCCGGCCGCCACCAGCCGGTCGGTGACAATCTTCTTCAGATCGCCGGCCGCGCGCGCCTGCATACGCGCGGGGATTTCCTCGGAAAAGAATTCAAGCAGAAGGTCGGGCATTGCGAACTCATTGGCGGTGGACCGGGAAACACTCCGCAAGTAGCAGGCTAGAGGTAACCTGTCACCTTTCGCCGGAACCGGCTGCGGTCCCAACAGTGTCGACAATAGCCCGTTACTTTCAACTGACGACCACAAACCTTTCCAGGGGCTTCGTCCATAAGGAAATTAGCGGTTTGACAAGACTTCGGCAGGCAAACTCGCGAATTGCACCGGAGAAAGTTTCGTGAGGAAGTTCGGTCAAATTTCTCTGCCTGGCCGATTGATTGCGCGGCTGCGCGCCATCGATTGGCGTCGGCGCGACTTGCGCGATGGCATCGCCATTTTTGGTGTGGCGCTTGCCATTTATGCCTGGGCGCATTTCGGCGATGTCCCGCCGAAGCTATTCCAGTTTGGCCTGGACTATGCCAATTGGGAAGTCGACGACATGATTTTTGTCGTCTTCATTCTGAGCGTCGCCTTGATGGTGTTCGCCTGGCGCCGCGTGCGCGATCTCGGCAATGAAATCAAGGCGCGCCGCGCGGCCGAAGCCGCCGCCCGCAAGCTCGCGCGTCACGATCCGCTGACCGGCTTGCCGAACCGCCGCTACTTCAACGAGAAGCTCGACCTGGCCTTGCACAACGTCATGACGGATGGCGGTCGCGCCGCCGTGTTGATGCTTGACCTCGATGGCTTCAAGGCGATCAACGACGCGCACGGCCATTTGGTCGGCGACAAGGCGCTGATTGAATTCACCGAGCGCATTACAGCCACCGCCAAGGGAGCGCTGGTGGCGCGAGTCGGCGGCGATGAGTTCTCCATTATTCAGCCGAAGATAAATTCGCTCGACGAGCCGGCCGGGTTGGCGCGCCGTATCGCCAAGGTGGTCGCCGAGCCGTTCAAGATCGCCGAGACTGAGGCGACGCTCGGCGTCGGCATCGGTATCGCGGTGGCGCCCGATGACGGTATGACTGCCGACGACTTAATCCGCCGCGCCGATCTCGCGCTTTACCGCGCCAAGGCGGAAGGCCGCTCATCTACCCGCTTCTTCGAGCCGGCGATGGATGCCCATGTTGAGCGGCGCACCGCCATCGAGCGCGAATTGCGCGCGGCTATCGCGGCGCGAAGAATCGAGGTGCACTATCAGCCGCTGATCCATCTCGACGGCAACCGCATCATCGGCTTCGAGGCGCTGGCGCGCTGGGAAAGTCCCACGCTCGGCACCATGTTCCCCAGCGTATTCATTGCCATGGCCGAAGAATGCGGCCTCATCCACCGGCTCGGCGACCAGTTGCTGCTCGCCGCTTGCCGCGAAGCCGTGAACTGGCCGGACGACTTGACGCTCGCCTTCAATATCTCGCCGGTGCAGTTGCGCGATCCAACCTTTGGCCTGCGCGTGCTCGCCATTCTGGGCGAGACCGGCTTGCCGCCCACGCGGCTGGAGCTGGAAATCACCGAAAACGCGATCGTCGGCGATGCCTTGCCAGCGCAGCGCATGATCGACGAACTGCGCGCGGCCGGCGTGCGCATCGCGCTCGACGATTTCGGCACCGGCTACGCCACCATGTCGCAACTGCTGGCGTTCCGCTTCGATAAGATCAAGATCGACCGTAGTTTCGTGAACAAACTCGGCAATGATGCCGACAGCAAGGTCATCGTGCGCGCCATCATCGGGCTCGCCAATGGTCTTGGGCTGGCCACGACCGCGGAGGGCATCGAGACCGGCATTCAGCTCGCCGACCTCAAGGCCGGCGGCTGCACCGAAGGACAAGGCTTTTTGTTCGGCAAAGCCATCCCGGCCGCGCAAATCGCCGACTTGCTGCGCCATCCATCGATCGCCGCCGAGGTCGCCTAACCGCGTCAAAGCCGCCGCTGGCTGCGGTCGTCGGCTACCAGCCTCCCCCGCCGCCGCCTCCACCGCCGCCGCCCGAGCCGCCACCACCGCCGGAGAAGCCCGACGAGCCGGAGGAGACCGGCACCGCGCTGGCCAAGGCGCTGCTCACGCTGCTCACCGAAGACGACACCGCGCGGCCGAAATCGCCGCTCGACCAGCCGCCGCTGCTCCAGGTCGGCTGATAGTGGCGCATCGGATCGGCGTCGTCCGGATGGGCGCGGCGCAGCGCCGCCCCAAACGCATCCGCCCATGGCTTCTCCACGTCGAGGGCAACCGCATAGGGCAGCAGCGCCTCGAAGCGGTCGGCCGTAATCTCCGGCGCCTGCAAATTGAGGCGATCGGACTCCGCCGTTTCCAGATAAAGCCGGAAGCCGGCGAGCTGATCCATGATCGGCCGCCCGAGCGCGGTCGGCGCACGCATCAGGTAGAAGAACAGCCCGTTGAGCGCCGCGAAGGCGCCCATCAGGGCGAAGGAGAATGGGTAGCCGGAAACGAACGACCAAACCACCGGCAGCGCACTGCCGAAGCCAAATGGAAAGATCGCGTGCACGAAATTGGTGGCGATGGTGAAGAAGATGGCGACGACGATGAACGACATGGCGCTGCGGAACAACGCGACGAAACCGGCGCCGCTGAATAAGGTTTGCAAGATCGGCACCAGGAACATGCCAAATATGAATCCGCCAAAGGCCAAGAAGACCAGGATCGAAATGTCCTGGTCCTGCAAGCCGCCGAACATGACGACGCCGGCGATCACGCCCGCGGTGAGCAGCAAGCCTGCAATGACGTAGCCGAGATTGCGGCGGAAGAAGCGGTTGCGGTTCTCCGATTCGATGGCGGTGGTGAAACTTTCGCCGACCTTGGCGACGGACGCGCCGTTGGTGCGATTGACGGTGGCGGTACCGCCCTGCCCGTTCACCCAGGTGTAGACCGCCCCCTCACCCGGCGGCAGCGCGGTGAAGCCGCCCGCGGTCTGCTTGCCGGTCGCCTTCAGCGTCAGGGTGCCGGCGCTCTGCTCGAAGCGGAGGAGGCCGCGCACCGCGAGCGACAGCGCCGCCGCGGTGAAAGCGCGCCACTTCTCGCGGCCGAGACCCCAGTCGCGGATATAATTGGCGAGCGCCGGGGAGATTCCTGCCGGCGGATGGAACAGCGGAATAATGGCGCCGCCGCGCGGATCGCGGCCGACCGCGCTCCAGGCGGCGAGGTAAAAGCCGAACACCAGGACAAAGCCGACGCCGCCAAAAATCCAGCGCCGGTTGTCCAAGATTTGATACCACAGCAGCGTATTCGGCCCGGGCGGCTCGACCGCGCCGGCGGGAAGCGCGGCGACCACGGTGAGGCCCTCGCCCGGCGCCAGCCGCTGCGTGGTCTCGACCGTCAGCGTGCCATCGCCGCCGATCGTGCCGCGCCAATCGGTGCCGCGCGCGCCTAAGCGGCCGGTATACGCGGTCCAGCGCAGCGGGCGCTCGCCGTCGGCGAGTTGCAGGCGATAGGTCGCCGTCTCAATTGGGATGCGCCAGAAATTGCCGGTGACGTTCCAGTTGAGTTCCGGTTTACCGTCGAACCAGCGGATTTGCCGTCCGGTGCGGTAGTGAAAAACGTAAGTATGGTCGCCGCGCGGGACAATCGTATCCTTCTTGCCGGCATAAACTCGAATAAAGCCGCTCCTGCGTTCGGTGAAATAGGGCTCCGGGCGGCCGTCGCGGGTGACGCTGGTGACGCTGAAGGTGACCTCGCGCAGCGTCCCGCCGGCGTCTTTGAACGTGAGCGGGAAATCGCGGTAGATGCCGTGCCGGATCTCGCGCCCTTCCGCCTGCACGCGCACGGCTTCGATCACGGTGAGTTCGCCATCCTTGGCAACGCTGACGCTCGAGTCGAAATAATGGATGATTTCAGCCGCAACTGCGCTGCCGCCACCAGCCGAGCCAGAGACCGAGGAAAAGCAACCAGGCCATCGCCGCTTTCGCCGCCGGCCGGCGCAATCGTGCGACCGTGAGCGCCGGGCCGGTCATTGCGCGGGCGGCACCGGTTGCAGCGCGACCTGAGGCACGGCGCGGTCGGTCGCGTCGGCGATTTCGAAATAGTCGCGTCGTCCGAACCCAAACAGGCCGGCGATCAGGTTGCTCGGAAAGGATTGCACCAGCACGTTGAGATTGCGCACCGTGCCGTTGTAATAGCGTCGCGCCATCTGGATTTCGTCTTCCAGCGCGCTCAGCTGTTGCTGCAGTTCGAGGAAATTGCTGCTCGCCTTCAGGTCGGGATAGTTTTCGGCCAATGCGATAAGCTTGCCGAGCGCCACCGATAGAGCGCCTTCGGCCTGGGCGCGGCGGGCAACGTCGTCGCTCGGCAGCGCGCGCGCCTGGCCACGCAATTCCGTCACCTGCTCCAGTACATTGCGCTCGTGCGCCGCATAGCCCTTCACCGCTTCCACCAGATTGGGAACGAGATCGGAGCGGCGCTTGAGCTGGACGTCGATCCCGCTCCAGGCCTCATTCGCCATCTGGCGCGTGCGCACGAGCCCGTTGAAGACGACGATCGCGTAGACGATCGCCACAACCACGACCGCAAGAATGATCCAGAGCAGCATGATGCTTTAGCCGAATCGCCCAACTTTAAAGCTAAACTATAGCTTTAAATGGCTGTTGTCGCAGAACGGCGGCGTCTTGGTGCGCTTGCAGGTGCAGAATTTGCGCTTGCCCGCGCGTTTGGCGGTCCATTCCAACGGCGTGAAGTCGGTCACCTCATGCGAACCATCGCAGAACGGCTGGCTCTGCGAGCGCCCGCACCGGCACCACCAATAGGTCTCGCCTTCGACAACGTCGACGGTTACCGGCTCGCGCCCGCCGATCTCGGGTTCGCTCATGGCTATCCCCCGGGGATTACTATCAACAGTCGACCGAAGCGGATGCTTCGCCGGTCGGGATCATGCACGTCACGACGCTCCTCCGCCTTCGGTGGCGAGCCAGGCTTCGCCGCAGGCTTTCGCCAGTTCGCGCACGCGCAGGATATAGCTCTGCCGCTCGGTGACCGAGATCACGCCGCGGGCATCGAGCAGATTGAACACGTGGCTCGCCTTGATGCACTGGTCGTAGGCCGGCAGCGCCATCAGGTGACGCGGCTTCTTGCCGTCTTTTTCCTGCCAGCCGGCTTCGAGATATTTCTTGCAGGCCGCCTCCGCCATCTTGAACTGCTCGAACAGCATGGCGGTGTCGGCGAATTCGAAATTGTGCCGGGAATATTCCTGTTCGGCCTGCAGGAACACGTCGCCATAGGTGACCTTCTTGTCGTCGGTGCGGCCGTTGAAGTTGAGATCGTAGACACGCTCGACGCCCTGCACATACATGGCGAGGCGTTCCAGCCCATACGTGAGCTCGCCGGCGACCGGCGCGCATTCGAAGCCGGCGACCTGCTGGAAATAAGTGAATTGCGAGACCTCCATGCCGTCGCACCAGCATTCCCAGCCCAGCCCCCAGGCGCCCAGCGTCGGGCTTTCCCAATCGTCCTCGACAAAGCGGATGTCGTGGATGTTCGAGTCGATGCCGATCGCCTTCAGCGAATTGAGATAGAGATCCTGGATGTCGAGCGGCGACGGCTTCAGGATGACCTGGAACTGGTAGTAGTGCTGCAGCCGGTTCGGATTTTCCCCGTAACGGCCGTCCTTGGGCCGGCGCGAGGGCTGCACGTACGCGGCATTCCAGGGCTTGGGTCCGAGCGCGCGCAACGTGGTCGCCGGGTGAAAGGTGCCCGCCCCCACCTCCATGTCGTAGGGCTGCAGGATCACGCAGCCCCAGGCCGCCCAGTACTGTTGCAGCGCAAGAATAAGCCCCTGGAACGAAGACCTCGGGTCCAGGTTTTCCTGACGCAAACGGTCGCTGGCGAGAAGATTGGCTTCAGCCATTGTGGGGATACGGATTTTTAAGCACGGGAATGGTTCGGACCCTATCGGCGGCTCTATGGGGGGTCAAGCCGATAAAAATTTACGGAATCTTGAGCCGAAACCGCAAAACAAACGACGGACAATAACAAACGATGGGCAGAGGAATCACCAATGGTGGCTTTTCAACTGATTGGAATGACGCTGGTCTTCTTGTTCCTCGGCGCTCTCGTTACCGGTGATCCAGATGTTGCCCGCCGCTGAATTCGCGGCCGCTTAATATTCCACCGTTTTGAAATTCGGCTAAGGGCGATATTCGCCGGTCGTCGGGTCGCGCCGCAGGGTCGGCCGGTTTTCCTGATCGGATATCCGCACCGCCGCGCCTTTGGCCCGCTCGAGCTCTTCGTTGATCCGGCGCGCTTCCTTCACCGCCCAATGCACGACCATGGCGCCGCCTAGCGCGGCGAGCGACCACTTCAGCAGCGGCGAGAGCAAAAACGGGGGCATGGCACACCTCCTCGACGGCGATGAGGAAACTTATTGACCGGAAAACAAGGCGATTTCGCGGCTTCGGGCGAATCCTAACCTACAATCCATAGCGCGACCATAGCGCGCGCGCTTCCAGCGCCGACATGAGATCGGCGGCCAGGCCGCCCTGGCGCGCCAGCGCGTCGAGCGAGCCGAGACTGGGAATTCTGCGGCCGAACAGACCGCGGTCGGCCGCGATCAGGGGCGTGCGCACTTTCTCGCCGTAGCGTTCGCGCAAGATCGAGCGCAGGTCGCCGAGGCGGTCGGCCAGCCCCAGTTCGATCGCGTGCTGCGCGGTCCAGAACTCCCCGGAGAACAGTATTTTCTCGCTGCCCTGCAGCTTCGCCCCGCGGCGTTCCTGCACCAGCGCGATGAAGTGCGCGTGGATGTCCTTCTGGATCGCCTTGATGCGCTTCACGTCCTCCGGCTTTTCCGGCTGAAACGGATCGAGCATCACTTTGCGCTCGCCGGCGGTATAAAGCCTGCGTTCGACGCCGAGCTTTTCCATGAGCTTGGGAAAGCCGAACGAGCCGCCAACCACGCCGATCGAGCCGACGATCGAAAATTGGTTGCAGATGATCTCATCGGCGGCGCAGGCCAGCATGTAGCCGCCGGAGGCGCCGACATCCTCGATAAAGGCGATCACCGGGAGTTTCTTTTCCGCGGCCAATTGCCGGATGCGCAGGAAGATCAGATGCGACTGCGCGGGCGAGCCGCCCGGCGAGTTGATGACCAGCGCCACGGCGCGCGCGTTGCGGACCGCGAACGCGCGCTCCAGCGAGCGCGCAATCGAGGACAGCATCAGTCCCGGCCGCAACGGCGTCGACACGCCGACAATGCCCGATAGCCGCACTACCGGCACCACCGCAATGCCGGGGCGAAAGCGCGCCGGCAGCAGAGAGAGCAGCAGATCGAGCGTGCGCTTGAGGATATTGGGCATCGGTTGGCTCGCGGCAGTCGCCATGCCGGCCAGTTAGGCATCATTGCAACCCAAGTCAAAGCCTGCCGGTTCCTCGTCGCGGCCGGATTAAGTTTGGGTGCGACGCAGTAGATTTTGCATTAATTACCGCAGAATGCCTTATTTTGCCTATTTTTTAATATTGGAATGCTTTTTGCACTGCGGTAGACGCCGTCAAGAAAGTCGTGGCGGTTTTTTGAAAGAGGCGGATCGATGGATCCCAAGCTTGCCATCCTGTTGCTGCTGATCAGCAGCGTTATTGGGCTTTCGCATCTCAGCGACGAGAATCTGAAGCGCATGCGGCGCCAACTCGTCGCCCGGCGCTGGCGCGATTTCGTGCCGGGGCGGCGCAAATCCTAGGCAAAGTTGCCGCGATTTAAGTTTCCGTAATACTCAGCGTTTCACCGCCACGCAGCACGGCCTCCGCAGCCGCGGTCGGCCGGCCGTGCTGGTCGTTCAGGATGAAAACGGGGCAGGTTCGCGGCGCGCCGCGCCCGGATTTCACGGCGCGCACCAGCATGCGAATTGCCGGCGCATCGGCGCGCGGCTGCACCGGCAGCACCGCGATACCGCCGAATTCAGCGGCAAGCGCGCTCTCCACCTCGGTCAGCGCATCGGCGCGCCAGATCAGCGTCAATACGCCCTGCGGCTTCAGCAGCCGCGCCGCACTGGCAATCCAGCGCGGCAACAGGCCCGGCGCCGCCGCATGCGCGAGGCGCCGGCGCGGGTCCGGCGACAGGTTCTGCCGGCTGGCGTCGTGAAACGGCGGATTCATCAACACGCGATCGGCGCTGCCGGGCAACAGGCCCGCGGCCGCCAGCGCCTCGCCATCCTCGGCGTCGCAGGCCACCACGTTCACCCGGTCGGCCAATTTGTTGAGCCGCGCGTTGTCGGCGGCAAGCGCGCACAGCGCGGCATCGATCTCGACCAGCGTGACCTTGAGTCCCTTGACCCGCGCCGCCAGCGCCAGGCCGGCCGCGCCGACGCCGGCGCCGAGATCGACCGCATGCTCGCCGGCGCGGCCAGCGGTCGCGGCCGCGAGCAAAATCGCGTCGTGTCCGACGCGATGACCGGTGAGCGGCTGGCGCAGGCGCAAGCGGCCGCCGAGTACGGCATCTTCGCTGGTTGCAAGAACGTCAGTTCTCATCGGGACGCAGCTCTTTGCCGAGCCCGGCGTCTTCCAGGATCTGCCGCGCCGTCAGTTCATGGCCTTCGGCAACAAGAATCCGCCGCGGCAATACGCCAAGCGAGCCTTCCAGCACGCTCATGTTCTGGTCGAGCACCAGGTGACGAATGCGGGCGCCCTCGAGCAGGGCGACCACTGCCGAGACCAGAACCATGTCATTGGTACGAATGAGTTCGCGCAACCCGCTTTTCCTGCATTAGCCGGCCGGGACCGGCTTTATAGCCCATTATTCTAGATTTTTTGCCAGCTTAACCGGCAGTGAGATTCACGACGGCAGGCGTCCGCATCTCGCGCGCCAGTGTTGCTGGATCTAAGTGCGGCGCCTTTCTTCACCAGGCGCGCGGTGCGAAAGATAAGCGAGCAGTTTCATCTCGCGCCGGCCGCGCGTTACGGTATCGAGCACCAGCCCGATGGCCGCGGACAGGAAGGCCAGCAGCATCAGGCCGGTCGACAGAATGGCGGTCGGCAGCCGCGGCACCAGGCCGGTCTCGAAATAAGTGATGAAGATCGGGATCGCGAAACCGATGGCCGCGATCGCCAGCGCCAGCCCGATGCCGGCGAAGAACGGCAGCGGGCGCTCGGCGCGATAGAGCTTCACGATGGTGCGCAGGATGCGGAAACCATCGCCCCAGGTGTTGAGCTTGGAGGCCGACCCCTCCTGCCGCGCGTAATAGGGCGTGTCGATTTCCGCCACCGCCAGCCCCAGTTCGAGCGCGTGGATGGTAAGCTCGGTCTCGATCTCGAAGCCGCCCGACAGCACCGGAAAGGACTTCACGAACCGGCGCGATAGCACCCGATAGCCCGACAGCAAATCGTTGGTGATGTGGCCGAAGGTCAAAGCGACAAAGGAAGTGAGTAGCCAATTACCGGTCCGGTGTCCGGTGCGGTAGGCCGCCCGTTCCCGGTCGACGCGGTTTGCCACAACCATGTCGACCCGGTCCTCGAGCAGCCGCTCAATCATGGCACCTGCGCTCGGCGCGTCGTAGGTGGCGTCGCCATCGACCAGCACGTAGATGTCGGCGTCCACGTCGGTGAACATGCGCCGCACCACAAAGCCTTTGCCCTGGCGCTTTTCCTCGAATACTTCGGCGCCGGCCGCGCGGGCCGCCTTCGCGGTATTGTCGGTCGAATTGTTGTCGAATACGAAGATCGTGGCCGTGGGCAGCGCGGCGCGGAAGTCCTTTACAACCTTTGCGACCGCCGCTTCTTCGTTGTAGCAAGGCACCAGCACGGCAATCGTATAGGGCTCGAAGCGGCGCGATTTAGCCGCCGCAGAACTCGCAGTTCGGTTCGCCAATCGGAGCCCCCTTGCCTATCCCGCGCGCTAGAATGCCATGCTACGACAATCTAACGCACTTGCCCCGTTAACACAGCGTTTCTATGCTTGCGTAAAATCGTGACCCGGGAGAGCTATTTTGGCCGTCGTCGTTCCCTTTGAAAGTCCGCAAGCCGCCTCGATCGAGCGTCTCGCCGAACTGGTGGCACCGGATATGGAGCGAGTCAACGCGGCCATTCTGGCGCGCACCGGCTCGGACGTGACCATGATCCCGGAGGTCGCCAACCATCTGATTTCCTCGGGCGGTAAGCGCCTGCGGCCCATGCTCACCCTGGCCATGGCCAAGCTCGCCGGTTACTCCGGCGACGGCCACATCAAGCTCGCCGCCGCGGTCGAATTCATGCACACCGCGACGCTGCTGCATGACGACGTGGTCGACGAAAGCGACATGCGTCGCGGCAAGCTCGCCGCCCGCATGCTCTGGGGCAACGAGGCGAGCGTACTGGTCGGCGACTTCCTGCTTGGCCAGGCCTTCAAGATGATGGTCGAGGTCGGCAACCTGCACGCCCTCGATATCCTGTCCGCAGCCGCCGCGGTGATCGCGGAAGGCGAAGTGATGCAGCTCGGCGCCGCCAAGAATACCGCCACCAATGAGGACGAATATTTGGCGGTGATCCGCGCCAAGACGGCAGAGCTGTTCGCCGCGGCTTGCGAGGTGGGCCCGGCGCTGGCCAATAAGGACAAGGCCGAGCTGGCCGCCTGCCGTTCGTTCGGCATGAACCTCGGCGTCGCCTTCCAGCTCATCGACGACGCGCTCGACTACGGCGGCAAGTCCGCCAAGCTCGGCAAGAATGTCGGCGACGATTTCCGCGAGGGTAAGATCACCTTGCCGGTGGTGCTGTCGTTCCGCCGCGGCACCGAGAGCGAACGCGCGTTCTGGAACCGCACGCTCGGCAAGGGCGAAATCAATGACGGCGATCTCGATGCCGCGATGGCGCTGATGGCCAAGCATCACGCCATCGAGGACACGGTCGGGCGCGCGCGCCACTACGGCGCCATCGCCACCGATGCCCTGGCGCTGGTGCCGCCGTCCGCGATCAAGACGGCATTGGAAGAAACCGTCGCCTTCTGTATCGCCCGCGCGTATTAATGCGCGAGATCGTAGGCGTAACCGGTCTCGGGATCGCGCTTGAGCTGGAAGCGGATGAAGGGATCGGGATCCTGCCCGACATATTCGCCGGAGACATAGACCGGCGGCGCGCAACCGTTTGGCTGTGGCCGCGGGTTAAAGAAGAAGCCGCTTAAGGAGACTTCAGGCTGCCGCTCGATGCAGCGCAGCTTGGCCTTGTGCCGGGCGCGCGCGGCGGCGGGATCGGTCGCCACGACGGCCAAAGCGACAAGCGCGATAACAAACCAGCCGAATTTCATGTTCATCTCCTGCGGCGTCACGCTGTCTACTCGCCGATCGCCAGGCTGACAATGGTCCCCTGCAAAGCGGGCATTTTCAAGGGCGATTATCCCTTCACTGGATCGTTGCGGGATAAACCCACCAATCCTTGCGCTCGCTCCTGCACCGTTGCGCCGCCGCGGCGGCTTCACCGGGCGAGGCAAATAGCGCAAAGCAGGTCGGTCCCGAACCCGACATGCGGGTAAGCCCGGCACCCGGCAAGGCGGCCAGGGCCTGCAGCACATCGGCGATGACGGGCAAGCAGGCGACGGCCGGCTCAGTCAAATCGTTGCCGTGCGCGCCAAGCCATTCGATCAAGGCCGCGCGTGCGCGCGGCACGTCCGCCTGAGCGGGCTTGCGGCCCTGCGCCAGCGCGAGCCTGGCGAACACCTCGCGTGTCGCCAAGGCGGTGCCGGGATTGACCAGCAACGCCGCCAGCGGCGGCAGATCGAGCGGAGCCGAGAGTTCATCGCCGACGCCGCGCATGATGCGCGCGCGGGAATCGAGGCAGACCGGCACGTCGGCGCCGACGGCAAGCGCCGCCGCCGCCAGGCGCGGATCGCTCGCGCCAAGGCCGTTGACGCGCGCAAGCAGCCGCAGTGCCGCCGCCGCATCGGCCGAACCGCCGCCGAGCCCGGCCGCGACCGGAATATTCTTCTCGAGCGCGAAATACCCGGCGGTCAGCCCCGCGGCGCGCTCGCGCAAGGCCGCCACCGCCTTGAGAACGAGATTGCCGGCGGCCGGTCCACACGCCGAAGCGAACGGCCCGGCAATGTCGAGCGCGACATCGCCGCCCGGCAGCAAGGTTAGCGTGTCGGCGAGGTCGGCGAACGCCACCAGGCTTTCAAGCTCATGAAAGCCATCCGGGCGGCGGCCGAGCACACGCAATGTCAGATTGATCTTGGCAGGAGCCCGTTCGACCAGCGCCGCGGTCACGAAGGAACTAACCTCCGTTGCCGCTCTTCTTGCCGGCCTTGGCCTGCGACGACGTCTCGTCCGGCAGTCCGTTTTCGAGCTTGGCTTCGATCTTCGGCAGATCCTCCGGATCGGGCTTGAGATCGCGCGCGTGCGCCCACTGGAACTTGGCCTCGAGCGTGCGGCCGACGCGCCAATAGGCATCGCCGAGATGATCGTTGATGGTGGGGTCTTCCGGCTTGAGCTCGATCGCGCGCTCGAGCTGCTTGACCGCTTCCTCGTAATTGCCGGTCCGGTAATAGGCCCAGCCGAGCGAATTGACGATATAGCCGTCGTCCGGACGCTGCTGCACGGCGCGCTTGATCATGTCCATGCCTTGATCCAGGTTCACGCCCTGATCGATCCAGGAATAGCCGAGATAGTTGAGCACGTGCGGCTGCTCGGGGAACAGTTCGAGCGCCTTCTTGAGATCGGCTTCGGCTTTCGGCCACTGTTTGGAGCGCTCGTAGCAGATGCCGCGGAAATAGAAGACCACCCAGTTCGCCTTATCCGGATGCGCGATGGTGGCGATGGCCTTGGAATAGACATCGGCGCATTCGGCGAATTTCTTGTGCCCGCGCAGAATATTACCCAGCGCCATGATCGCTTCGAGATCGTCCGGGTGCTCCTTGATCAGCGCGTCAAGGTGCTTTTCCGCCTCGTCCGAACGGCCGAGCGTATCGAGGTTGGCCGCCATCTGGATCGCGGCATTGCGGTGCAGCGGCGAATTCGCAGGAACGCGTTCATAGACATTGATCGCCATCGCCGGCTTCTTCAGCGATTTATAGAGATCGGCGAGCGAGAGCAGCGCCAGCGGATGGTTGGGCGCGAAATAGAGCGAAAGCTGGAGATAGACCAGGCCGAGATCCTCGCCGCCGCGGCGGCCGAGCGAGGCGCCGAGCCCGTAAAGCGCTTCGGCGGCGCCGGCCTGCGGCGTCGTCACCAGCTGCGGCAATTTTTCGTTCGCCTTGAGCCGGTTCATCGCCTCGACCACCAGCGGATGGCGCGGCAGCACCTTGTCGAAGGCCTCGAAAACGGTGAGCGCCTGCTGGGCGGAAGCGTTGCGCGATAACCAGCTGCCATAGGCCTCGACCACCCGCAGCGCGGAAGAATCGAGTTTGTAGGCATGCGCGAAGCGCTTGCCGGCTTCCCTCCGGTTGCCGGCGAGATCCAAGATCATGCCGGCATGCAGATCCTTGAAGATGGCGTACCAATCCGGCCCGGTCAGCCGGTCGATCGTCGCCACCGCAGCCTTGGTTTCGCCGGCCCCATACAGCGACCAGGCCGAGAGCAGTGTCGCCGTCAGATCAGTGATCGGGCCGCGAACCGACAACGCCAGGTCGCGGCGCGCCGCATTATATTGCTTATGCTTGAGCGCGGACACTCCGAGCACCAGTTCGGCGACGCGGTCCCGCTTGTCGGCCCGCACGAGCCGTTCGGCATATTTCATGGCGTCGTCGATATCGCCGCCAACCAGCAGCGACAGAAAGGTTCGGTCGAGCAACTCGCCATTTTTGGGATCGTGCCGGAGCGCGGACCGGTAAAAGGCGGCGGCGGCGGCGGCGTCGCGCTCCTGGCTGGCATGACGGGCGGCGAGATAGCTGCCTGCGGCCGTCATCCGGGAAAGGTCCAGTGCCGTGGGCGTCTGCGCGGCAAGCTCGATCGGCGCCGCCAGCAGGAATGCGGCAAGCGCGGTGCCGAAAGCGCACCGGGCGAGGCTCGAAGAAGTCACGGGCGATGCTCCAATGAGACGGGTAATCGCGGATGTCGCGTGAACCGCCGTAGTAGGGCCGAGAATGGCCTTTTTGCGCCGCCCCCGCAAGAACGGCGGCTGCCGCACTCGGCCGTGAGGTTGAGAACTTTGTTGTGGCAGCATCGTGACCGGGCGGGCCGCCGTTCGTTACATATTCGGGTAGTTCGGACCGCCGCCGCCCTCCGGCGGAACCCAGGTAATGTTCTGATTCGGGTCCTTGATGTCGCAGGTTTTGCAATGGACGCAATTCTGCGCGTTGATGACGAATTTGGGCGCGCCCGCCTCCTCCACCCACTCATAGACTCCGGCCGGGCAATAGCGCGCCGACGGTCCGGCATAGACGTCATGCTCGGAGCTCTTCTGCAGGCTCAAGTCCGCCACATGGAGATGAACCGGCTGATCTTCCTCGTGATTGGTATTGGACAGAAATACCGAGGACAGCCGGTCGAAGGTGAGCGTGCCGTCCGGTTTCGGATAGGCGATCGGCGTGCATTCGGACGCCGGCTTGAGCGCGGCGTAGTCCGGCTTGCCGTGTTTGACGGTGCCGAACAGCGAGAAGCCGAAGGTGTTGGTCCACATGTCGAGGCCGCCGAGGCTGACGCCGATCACCGTGCCGAATTTCGACCACAGCGGCTTGGCGTTGCGCACCCTCCGCAAGTCCTTGCCGACCGCCGATGTCCGCCAGGCGGCCTCGTAGCCGGTGAGCTCGTCATGGCTGGCACCGGCCGACAGCGAACCCGCGACCGCCTCGGCCGCCAGCATTCCCGACAGCATGGCGTTGTGCGTACCTTTGATGCGCGGCACGTTCATGAAGCCGGCGTCGCAACCGATGAGCGCGCCGCCGGGGAAAACCAGCTTCGGCACCGACTGGTAGCCGCCCTCGGTCAGGGCGCGCGCGCCATAGGCGAGCCGCTTGCCGCCCGCAAAGGTATCGCGCACCAGCGGATGGGTCTTGAAGCGCTGGAATTCCTCGAACGGCGACAGATACGGGTTCGTGTAATTGAGATGCTGGACGAAGCCGACCGATACCAGATTGTCGTCGAAGTGATAGAGAAACGATCCGCCGCCGGTCCAGCCATCGAGCGGCCAGCCGAACGAGTGCTGCACCAGGCCCTTGCGGTGCTTCTCGGGCGCCACCTGCCAGAGTTCCTTCAGGCCCAGCCCGAATTTCTGCGGCTCGCGCCCCTCGCTGAGCCCGAACTTGGCGATCAGTTGCTTGCCGAGACTGCCGCGCGCGCCTTCCGCGAACAGCGTGTATTTGGCGCGCAGTTCCATGCCGCGCGTGAAACTGTCCTTGGGCTGGCCGTTTTTGCCTACGCCCATGTCGCCGGTGGCGATGCCGGCGACCGCGCCGTTGTCGTCGAACAGCACTTCCGCGGCGGCAAAGCCCGGATAGATTTCGACCCCGAGCGCTTCCGCCTTGCCGGCGAGCCAGCGGCAGACGCTGCCGAGCGAGACGACGAAATTGCCGTGATTGTTCATCAGCGGCGGCATCATGAAAGTCGGCAGCCGCAACGCCGATGTGGCGGTGAGCCAATAGAAACGATCCGTCGTGACCGGGGTCTTGATTGGCGTGTCCTCGCCGCGCCATTCCGGCAGCAGGCGGTCGAGCCCGGCCGGATCGATCACCGCGCCGGACAGAATATGGGCGCCGACCTCGGAGCCCTTCTCCACGATCACCACGGTGATATCGGGATTGATCTGCTTGAGGCGGATGGCGGCGGACAGGCCGGACGGGCCGGCGCCGACGATCACCACGTCGAATTCCATCGCCTCGCGGGCGGGAAGATCTTGCTGGCTCATGCGCCCCCCTGTTCCGTCCCGCGATCGGGTCGGTGCGCGCTCGGGTTGATCCATCGGGCGGGCAGGATGTGTTTCACGATTCAGCGTCCCTGACAATCTGGCCGCCAAATCTCCGCCGACCGTGCGAACGATCACTCAAAGGTGAATTTGCCCGACATTTCGGCGGTTCGCCACATCGCTATGCTGGCCGCGCCAGCCAAAAGGGAGCCATTGCCACGATGACCGATATAACCCCGCTTGTTCCGCGCCAGCCCGTTCCGTCCCTCGTCGTGCCGCTCGCCGGCGGCGGCAAGTTCGATCTGGCGGTGGAAAACCCGAAAAATTTCACGCTTGTTGCGTTCTATCGCGGCCTGCATTGCCCGCAATGCCGCAAGCAGCTGACCGATCTCGAGGCCAAGCTCCCGGAATTCGAGAAGCGCGGCGTTTCGGTGGTGGCAATCTCTGCCGATAATGCCGAGCGCGGCGAGCGCACCAAGCCGGAATGGGGCCTGCCCAACTTGCGCATCGCCTACGGCCTGGACTTGCGTACCGCGCGCGCCTTCGGCCTGTGGATTTCGACCAGCCGCGGCAAGACCTCGGCCGGCATCGAGGAAACCAGCTATTTCAACGAGCCCGGCCTGTTCCTGATCAGGCCCGACCGCACGCTCTATTGCGCCAGCGTGCAGACCATGCCGTTCGCGCGCCCGCATTTCGCCGACCTCATCACCGCGCTCGATTTCATCATCGAGAAGAACTATCCGGCACGCGGCGAAGTGGTGAGCCTGCCGGCGCAAGCGGCCGAATGACAATACTGCCGCCGCGGCGCCCGGCTTGCGCCGATGGTGGCGTGGGTGTTTGGTTTCGATCATGACTCCCAGCCGCGACAAACCGGCGCGCGACTTGCTCGACTTCTACCTGGAAGCCGGTGTCGATGCCCCGGTCGGCGAGCAGCCGGTCGACCGGCTCGCGGACAATGCAGCTATGCCTGCACCGCCTGAAAGGGGGGCCGGCGAGCCGAAGCTCGCCGCTGGCGGTCGATCAACGAATGACCCCACCCAGACCGCGCTTCGCGCGGACCCCGTCTGCCGCGGACGCACGTCGCCCGACGAGGCCGCCATGGCCGCGCGCGCGGCGGCGAAGAACGCCAAGACGCTCGAGGAGCTGCGCGAAATCTTGCAGAAATTCGACGGCTGCGCGCTGAAGGCGACCGCCACGCAGCTGGTGTTTGCCGACGGCAACCCGCAGGCGCGCGTGATGCTGGTCGGCGAAGCGCCCGGCCGCGACGAGGACATCGAAGGCCTGCCCTTCGTCGGCCGCTCCGGCAAGCTGCTCGACCGCATGTTGGCCGCCATCGGGCTCGACCGCACAAAAGTTTACATCGCCAACATCGTGCCCTGGCGGCCGCCCGGCAACCGCACCCCGACCCCGCAGGAATCGCAAATCTGCCTGCCGTTCATTCTGCGCCAGATCGAGCTGGTCGATCCCGACATCCTGGTTTGCCTGGGCAATCCGTCGGCGCAGACGCTGCTCGGCCTCAAGGAAGGCATCACCAGGACGCGCGGGCGCTGGTTCACCTTCAACACGGGCAAGCGCGAGATCCGCGCCATGCCGACCTTCCACCCGGCGTTCCTGCTGCGCAGCCCCTTACAGAAGCGTTTCGCCTGGCGCGATTTCCTGGCGATCAAGAAGGCGCTGACACCGCAAAACTAATCGGGTTCGTGCGCCCGGTTACTCGATGCCGAGGAAATGCAGCCATTCGCTGCCCATGTTGTCGTCGGTGACGAGCAACTTGCCGGCCGTTCGGGCGAGGACGTCGGGACAGGGCTCGATCGGGCGGTCCAGGATGCGCGAGCTACTTGGAGCAAGGCTGCCTTCGAAAGACACCAACCGATCGAGTTCCGCGCGATCCTGGTCGCGGGCGAGATCGAAAATCGGCTGCCCATCGATGCGGTAGGAGGCCAATGTGCGCCGCCACCGCTGGAAATCCCAGGCGATCGGCGTGCTCCGACACCACCATGTGATTGCTGAAGCGCGCGCCATGCGCAAACGCGAGGCAGGCGGTGCGTTGGACGCGATCGGAGTTGGTCGTGTTGTAGAAAAAGATACCGCCGGGCTTCAGATGATGGCGGACCAGGTCGAGAAACTCGACGGACAAGAGATTCGTGACGCTGGCGCGATAATACCAGGTTGTATTGGAGACGACCGCGTCAAAATGCCGGTTCGGATTTGCGCGCAACCAGCGGCGCCCGTCATCGATTACGATTTTGACCTTGGGATTGCTCAGCACCGTGGCGACCTCCGGGGCGTGCGCAATCAGCGTGAGGTAGCCTGGATTGATCTCGACGACGGTGAGCGAGGTAACATCCGGATTGTTGGCGAGAACCTGCGCCCACGAACCCGTCGCCAGGCCGATCATCAGTACGTCGCGTGGCGCGGCATGAAACAGGCTCAGCGCATAAGGACGCACGATGCCATTAATGTCGTGCATGAGGTCGGTGTTGAAGCGGCCGTCATACATGCCATTGCCAAAGACGATGGTATGGTCGGTCACGGTGATGATACCACTGCGATTTTCCACCACATCAGTGAACGGTTTGGTGTTTGGCGCCCCCTTCGATTGCAAGTTCTCCAATACGTTGCCCGATAAGCGCGGAATGGCGATTGCCGCCACGATGCCCAATACCGCGGCTAGGGCCGCTCGCTGGCGCTTTTCCCGCAATGGAATATCGAGCATGACAATAAGGGGCAGGATGCAAGCGATGCCAGCCAGCACCAGCGTCGCTTCGATCGCGACCAGACCCAGATAGTTCATCAGCACGAAGCCGGTGAGGACCGAGCCCGCCGCCGAACCGAGAATGTTGGCGAGATAGAGCACGGCGGTCCGCATGCCGGCCCGGCTATCGCATGCGATTGAAACTTCGGCGAGATATGGCAGCAGCGAGCCCCAGAAACGGGCCACCAGATAGATCAATCAGAATGGACTACGCCGACGATGCCACTGTCGAGCCAACGCCAGGACATTCAAAAGCGGCAGGAAGAGAATGCCAAGCAAGCTGGCCATCAGAAGGGCGTCGACCAGGCGCCGCATGATCGCCGCGCGGCGACGACGTATTGCAATATTCGCCGGCTTGACGCGAGCCCGATGCAATCCCGACCAGAAATGCGCTCAGCGTTACGGCGAAGGCGGTAGCGCTTGATCCAGTGCCGTATGAAACGGTGCGGAAGAAAAATATTTCGTAGGATAGCGAGACGAACCCGCCCGCCGCCGCCAATGCCGATACCTTCGCCAGCCCGAGACGCCGGCCCGCGCTTTTCCGGGAATGTCGCCAAGTTCGGCATAACGGCTTCGGAGTTGCGACCGTTAAGCCAATGGGCGGCGAGCGCGCCCATCGCCACAGTGAAATTGATTCCGGCGGCCACGTAGATCGAACCGCTCATACCGAGGAATGGAAACAGCAGCAGAGCACATAGCGAGGCAGGCCGCGCCGGCTCCAAGTGTGTTGACGTAGTAAAGCAGGCCGACCGCGCTTCCGATGTTGCCGGAGCGGCGCACGAGGTGACTGACCAGCACCGGCAGGGTCGCCCCCATCAACAGCGTGGGCACGATAACGAGGGCGAGCGATACCGCGCCGGTCGCCGGCAAACTCAGCCCGATCGTCAATTCGCCGACCTTGTCGAAGATCGTCAGCGAAACGACGCCGAAAGCGCCGGTCAATAGTTCGATAGCCGCGAGCAAGGGCAAGGGCGGGATGCCGCGCCGGTTCGATAGCCAGCCGCCCGCAAGACTGCCGACGCCGAGACCGAGCATGAAGGCGGTGACCACGATCGTCACCGACTCGATATTGACACCGAAGATGAGAAACAGTTGCCGCTGCCATGTCGAGCTGATAGATCAGCGCCGGAAAACCGGAAAAGAAAAACAGAACGCAGAGCACGCGCGTCCACTGTGTGAGCCGCTCGCTGTGCTCGTCGCGTTATGGCGCCGCGGTCAGATCGAGGCTGGTCATGAGGGCCGGATCATCGGGTTGCCGAGCCGGCAGCCTAGAGAAAAGACGTTACCCGACCCTCAATGTCTGCCTAACATATTGAGCAGATGACAAGAATCTAATTGCAGGGCACGGCCAGCGATAAGCCGCCAGTACCGCGCCGAGCGTGACGCAAGATTGTGGTAAGCGCCGCAAAGATCGCCGACAGGGTCGCCCAGGTTTGCCAGGACGATAACGCGCTCACCCTGACACCGCGAATTTGATCGCAAACAGCACCGCCAGCACCAGCACGGCCGGCGAAGCTTCCTTCACCTTGCCTGAGATCAGCTTGGCCAGCGCGTAGGTGATGAAGCCGAGCCCGATGCCGGTGGCGATCGAATAGGTCAACGGCATGGTGATGGCGGCGACCACCGCCGGAGCATATTCGGTGATGTCATCCCAGTCGATTTCGGCAAGGCCGCGCGCCATCACGCAGGCGACATAGAGCAGCGCCGCCGAGGTGGCGTAAGCCGGCACCATGCCGGCAAGCGGGGCGAACAACAGCGCAAGCAAAAAGAAGATCGCGACAAAGGCCGCGGTCAGCCCGGTGCGGCCGCCGGCCGAGACGCCGGCCGCGCTCTCGATATAGCTGGTGGTGGTGGAGGTGCCGATCACCGAGCCGAACATGGCGGCAAAGCTGTCGGAAATCAGCGCCTCCTTCATGCGCGCGAGCTTGCCGTTCTTCATCAGCCCGGTGCGGTGGGTGACGCCGATCAGCGTGCCGGCATTGTCGAACACGTCGATGAACAGGATGGAGAAGATCACGATCAGGAAGGTGCCTTCGAACACGCGCGAGAAGTCGAGCTGGAAGCAGCGTCGGCTTGATCGAGGGCGGCAGCGACATGATGCCGGAGTAATGCGCGAGCCCGAACGGCAGGCCGATCGCGGTGACCGCCAGGATGCCGATCAGCGTGCCGCCGATGACGCGGCGGTAATTGAGCCCGATGATCAGCACGAAGCCGAGCAGCATCAGGATCGCCACCGGGTTCTTCAGGTCGCCGAGCGTGACCAGCGTCGCCGGCTGCGCCACCACGACGTGCGCTTCCTCCAGCGCGATGATGCCGAGGAACAGCCCGACGCCGGCCGAGGTCGCGAGCTTGAGGTTCTGCGGGATCGAACTCGATCACGTATTGCCGGATGCGGAACACCGAAATCAAAAAGAACAGCACGCCCGAGCAGAACACCGCGGCGAGCGCCTGCTGCCAAGTGTATTTGTAGGTCAGCACCACAGTGAAGGCGAAGAAGGCGTTGATGCCCATGCCGGGCGCGAGCGCGATCGGGTAATTGGCGTAGAGCGCCATCACCATCGTGCTCACCGCGGCGGCCACGCAAGTGGCGACGAACACCGCGCCCTGCGTCCATGCCGGTCTTGCTCAGGATCGCCGGGTTGACGAACACGATGTAGACCATGGTGAGGAAGGTGGTCAGACCGGCGATGAATTCGGTGCGGATGTCGGTGCCCTGCTCCTTGAGCCCGAAATAGCTCTCCAGCCATGCCGCGATCGGATTGTCACCCGCCGCCGCTTTCGCATCCGCCTGCTTTGCCCGCTTTGCCATAGGGTCCCCCTCCACCGGCTGCCTCAATCGGCGAGCCTAGCCCGGCCGCCGACCGTGCGCTGGGCCGACTGTGGATGCTGTGGATAGCCTAGGGTGCCGCTTGCGGGCGCATCACCGCCCAGCCGAGCCGTATCAGCGGCAGCAGGCCCTGCATCGAGCGCGCGAACGAGCGCGGCACTTCCGGCACCATGGCGGGGAACTGGGTCTTCAGCGCCGCCGGCGGGGCGCCGGTATTGTCGCTGACCGGCCAAACCAGCAAGCCGCCGTGCGCACGGAAATCGGCGGGGCTCGCCCACGGACTGCGCTGCGGCGCCCAGTCGAAATAGACATGCGGCCGGCTGGGGCTGCCCAGCGCGACCAGCGGCGCGAGCTCGGCATCGCCGGTGACGAAGCCGAGCGGCTTGCCGGTGCGGCGCTCGAAACTATCGGCGAAAAAGCGGCCTTCGGCATTGGCCGGCTGGGAGACTTTCAGGTCGATCGGCAAACGTCCACGGCAGCAGGCCGATGCCGAGCACGATGAGCAGCGGCGGCGCCACCAGCAGGCCGAGCCAGGTCGAGGACACCATGCGCTCGCGAAAAATCGGCACGCGGTCGCCGGCGGCCACCACCACGGCGAGACCGGAGAGCACCACCAGCGGCGCCACGCGCTCGAGCGGCCCGAGCCGGCCGCTGGCGAAGACGATCGCGATCGCCGAGGCCGCCGGCATCAGCGCGAAAAAATAGACGAACAAACGCGCGAACGGCTCGACCGGACTGCGGTCGATCAGCGGCGCGCTTTCGTGCGGCCGGCGCGGCCAGCCGCTGGCGAAGGCGACCAGCAGGCCGAGACCGAGATGGGTCAAAACGAGCGCGATGCAAAGCTGTAGCCCGGAAGAAAACTGGCCGGCTGCGTTGCCGTCGCTGAATCCGGCGATGACGAGATCGCGCGCGCCCTTGAGCCACGCCAGATGCGGGAAGATGACGATGATGAACGGCAACACCGCGATATAGGGCTCAGGCGTCGACAACGCGGCGCGTCCGCGCGCGTTGGCAATTGTGAATACCAGCAACAGCGCCACCAGGATCAGCCCGGCATAGCTCGCCAGCAGCAGCAGGCCGAGATCGAGCGCGAGCAGGTACCAGTAGCCGCGCCGGCGGTCGCCGACCGCGCGCCAGTAGTGCAGCAGCGCCAGCGCCCACAGCGGCGCCGCCAGAATGGCCGGCCCGAAATCGGGGCTCGGCACCGTGAAGGCGGCGACGCCGACCATCAGCAGCACGGCGAGCACCGCGTGGCGGGTGCCGACAATGCCGCGGCCGAGCGTAAACACCGCCCAATAGGTGACGACGATGCAGGCTTGCGCCAGCGCGTAGAGTCCGAACGCGCCGCCGAGGCGATACGCGATCTCGCCCAGCCAGAACGCCAGCGGC
Source organism: uncultured Alphaproteobacteria bacterium (assembly GCA_963789455.1). GTDB lineage: Bacteria > Pseudomonadota > Alphaproteobacteria > Rhizobiales > Xanthobacteraceae > Pseudolabrys. Next base: position 48,688 of record CAWBLD010000004.1, read on the forward strand.
GGTCCGAGATAGCTGCCGAGTACGAATTCGTGGCCGATGGCGAGCAGCAACGGCACCCCGCCGGGCGGCGCCGAGTAGAACAGCGCGGGCATCAGCGTCCACAGCGCAGCCTGCGTCAGCGCCACGGTCCAGAACACCACCGCCGGGCGTCCGCGCAGAAATTCAATGATCAGGGAGACGTAATGCATTGGCCCGCGCAAACGATTTCTAATCCCTCCCCTGAAAGGGGAGGGTCGGCGCGCGCAGCGCGCCGGGGTGGGGTCAGGGTCAGCAAACTAGCAAGAACACCCCCACCCGGCTCGCTTCGCTCGCCACCCTCCCCCGCAAGCGGGGGAGGGATAAAGAGTGACGAATAGAGAACGCGGCCTAAAGAGGCAACAATTCGCCGATCACTTCGTCGGCGGCACCACCCAGCGCGGCGAGCTTGGCGGCCACCGGCGCGAAGGACTTGCGGTGATGCACGGTCGGTCCCAGGCGGGCGAGCGCCTCGAAATGCTCCGGCACGGAATAGCCCATGTGCCGCTCGAAGCCGTAACCGGGATGCGCCAGGCCGAGCCGGCCCATCAGCCGGTCGCGGGTGACCTTGGCGACGATCGAGGCCGCCGCTACCGACAGCACCAGCGCGTCGCCGGAAACCACCGTCTCGCAGTCGCAAGCCACATCGATGCGGTGATTGCCGTCGACGAAGACCAGCTGCGGCTTGACCGGCAGCGCCTTCACCGCGCGCGCCAGCGCCCACAGCGAAGCGCGCAGGATATTGTCGCGGTCGATGCGCGCGACCGTGCCGAATGCGACCGCCACCTGCGCGGTGGCGCAGATTTTGTCGTACAGCTTTTCGCGCGTGGCGGCGTCGAGCTTCTTGGAGTCGTTGAGGCCGCGAGGGATGTGGCTGGGATCGAGAATGACCGCCGCCGCCACCACCGGGCCGGCGAGCGGTCCGCGGCCGGCCTCGTCGCAGCCGGCGACCGGGAATATCCCCTTGTTGAGCGCGCGGCGCTCGCGCCGGAAGGTCGGGCGCAAGATCGGCTCGTCGAGCGGCAGGCGTGCGGTCGGCTTGGGCTTGCGGGGCATGGCGCAACAGTGCGCAGCGTGCCGGGCAAGTCAACCGCGAACGAAAACCCTGTGAATGGCGTGGGAAGATTGCTCAGTCGGGCAGAGACAGGCGGCCGTCCTCAGTCAGCGGGAAATGCGGATTGTACGCCACCTCCCAAAGATGGCCGTCCGGGTCGGCGAAATAGCCCGCATAGCCGCCCCAGAACGTCTTCTGCGCCGGTTTGGGCACGGAAGCACCGGCGCGGCGGGCGCGCTCGATTGCCGCGTCGACCTCCGCTTCCGAACGGCAATTCCAAGCGAGCGCCACGCCGCGAAACGCCAAAGCCGAGCCAGTCGCGTCAACATTCGCATCCTCGGCAAGCTCGTCCGCCGGCCACACCGCAAAGGTAGTAGCGCCGGCCTGGAAGAAGCCGACGCCTTGGGCAGCCTTTGCCTTGCGGCGAAAGCCGAGCCCCTCGTAGAAGGCAATGCTGCGTTCGAGATCGGAAACGCCGAGTGTCACCAGCGACAGGATCGCGTCCGGCGCACTCATCGATCGAACAAACTCAATTGCTCCGTCGCCGGCTTGGGATGACGGAAATGCGCGGTCGAGAGCGAGAACTTGCTGACATTCAAGCCCAGCTTCTCGCAGGCCATCTCGAACCGCCGGCCGATCATCCAGGCATAGGGCCCGGTGCCCTTCATGCGCCGCCCCCAGGTCGAAGTCGTAGTCCTTGCCGCCGCGCATTTCGCGGATCAGCTTGAACACGTGGCGGTAGCGGTCGGGATAATTCGCCATCAGCCATTCGCGGAACAGGTCGCGCACTTCGAGCGGCAGGCGCAGCAGCACGTAGCCGGCTTCCTTGGCGCCGGCCGCCTGCGCGGCATCGAGGATGCGCTCGATCTCCATGTCGTTGAGCGCCGGGATCACCGGCGCCACCATCACCGTCGCCGGCACGCCGACCTGCGCGAGCCGGCGCAGCGTCTCCAGCCGCCGCATCGGGGTGGCCGCGCGCGGCTCCATCTTGCGCGCGAGTTCGGGATCGAGCGTGGTCACCGAGAGCGCGACCTTGGCGAGCTTGCGCTCGGCCATGCGCGCGAGAATGTCGAGGTCGCGTAACACCAGCGCCGACTTGGTGACGATGCCGACCGGGTGGCCGGCGCGGTCGAGCACTTCGAGAATGCGGCGCATCACTTTGTAGCGCCGCTCGATCGGCTGATAGGGATCGGTGTTGGTGCCGATGGCGATCACCTTCGGCTCGTAGCCGGGCGCGGACAATTCGCGCTCCAAGAGTTCGGCGGCTTCCGGCTTGACGAACAATTTGGATTCGAAATCGAGCCCGGGCGACAGGCCGAGATAGGCGTGGGTCGGGCGCGCGAAGCAGTAGACGCAGCCGTGCTCGCAGCCGCGGTAAGGGTTGATCGAGCGGTCGAAGCCGATGTCGGGCAAGTCGTTGCGGGTGATGATCTTGCGGGTGGCGTCGGTCGCAACCGTGGTCTTGAACGGCGGCAATTCGTCGAGCGAGCGCCAGCCGTCGTCAAAGGCGATGCGCGCCAGCGGCTCGTAGCGGCCCGAGGCATTGGTCTGCGCCCCGCGCCCGCGCCGGCGCTCGAACTCGACCGCCACGCCGAGCAATTCGGTGGCGTCGTCGACAAATTCGCCCGCCGGCGCGGAGGGCAGCTCCTTCACCGGCGGGCGTTTCAGGGCTGCGCTTTGTCGAGCCATGGCGATAACCTAGCGCGCGAATGTGAACATAACAAGAACATTTTAAATGGCCCATAATTTGAGCATTTCGGGCCCCGATCTCGTGGCGCGGCCGGCAAATCCCACATGATATGGTGCAACGCGATCTTCAAATCGGGGTTCCATGCTCAGCGTCGTCATCGCCACAAACGAATCAGAACGCGCGCTGGTGCCGACGCTGACCGCGCTGGTGCCCGGCGTCACCGAAGGTCTGCTCGGCGAGGTGATCGTGGCCGATGCCGGCTCGCGCGACGCCACCGCGGAAGTGGCCGAAATCGCCGGCTGCCGCTTCATCGCTTCGAGCGCTCCGCTGGGCGCGCGGCTTAAGGCGGCGGCGGATAGCACGCGCACCCCGTGGCTGATGTTCCTGCGGGCCGGCTGCGTGCCCGAGCCGGGCTGGGTCGCGGCCGCCGAACGCTTCATCCAGACGACCGACCTGCTGGAGGACGCAGCGCGCGCCGCGGTGTTCCGGCCGCCCGGCGTCGCCGACCTGCTGCGGCCGGGCCTGGCGGAACTCGTTGATCTGCTGCGGGTCGCCATCGGCGGCGGCGCGCGGCCCGAGCAGGGCCTGCTGATCGCCCGGCGGCACTACGACCGCGTCGGTGGCCATCCCGAGGGCGCCGACGCCGAGGCCGCCATCCTGCGCCGGATCGGCCGCCGGCGGCTGGCGATGCTGCCGACCGGCGCGCGGCTGATGCGCTGATGCCCCAAGTCATTCCGGGCCGTCCGCCGCAGCCCGAAGGGCGAAGGCGGACGAACCCGCAATCCATAACCCGGTCTGTGTTTATCAGGTCGCTCGCTCGCTCGCGCCCGGAATGACAATTCAGGTTACTTGACTTAGTCAACTAATTCGCCGACCCTGCCCCGATGCCGGCGATCCAGCAACGCATCGGCGCGGTGCGCCGCTTCAACCGCTTCTACACGCGGCAGATCGGCGTGCTGCGCAGGACCTATCTCGACAGCGCCTATTCGCTCGGCGAGATGCGCGTGCTTTATGAAATCGCGCACGGCGGCGCGCGCACCGCCAGCGACATCGCGCGCGCTCTCGATCTCGACGCCGGATATCTTTCCCGCGTGCTGCGCAAATTCGAGAAACAGCGGCTGATCACCCGCACGACCGCGGCGGAAGATGCCCGCCAGAGCCGCCTCGCGCTGACCGCGCGCGGCGCCAAGACCTTTGCGCCATTCGAGCGGCGCTCGCAGCAGCAGGCCGGCGCCATGCTCGGCAGGCTCAAGCCCGCTCACCAGGCGCGCCTGGTCGCCGCCATGAATTCGATCGAGACGCTGCTGGCCGGCGCGACGCCGAAACCGGCCGAAATGCCGCGCACGATCTTACGCGCACCGCGGCCCGGCGATTTCGGCTGGATCGTTGCCCGCCACGCTGAGCTCTATGCGCAGGAATACGGCTGGGGCGATCCGTTCGAGGGCCTGTGCGCGCAGATCGTCGCCGACTTCGTCAACAACTACGACGCCGAGCGCGAGCGCTGCTGGATCGCTGAATATGAACGGCGAAAATGTCGGCTGCGTCATGTTGGTGAAGGACGCGCCGGGCGTTGCCCGCTTGCGTCTGCTGCTGGTCGATCCGAATGCGCGAGGCTTAGGTCTCGGCCAGCGCCTGACCGATGAATGCGTGCGTTTCGCGCGCGCGGCCGGCTACAAAAAGATCACGCTATGGACCCACAGCGTGCTCACCGCCGCGCGCCGCACCTATGAGAACGCCGGCTTCACGCTCACCTCCAGCGAAAAGAAACGTAGCTGGGGCAAAGACCTAGTGGCGGAATATTGGGATTTGGATTTGTGAGATCAGCCTCATCCTGAGGAGCGCCCGTAGGGCGCGTCTCGAAGGATGAGGCGGCCCGGCCCTCATGGTTCGAGACGCGCAGCTCCGCTGCGCTCCTCACCATGAGGGTTTACGCCGTCGCACCTTTCGCCTTCCCCCGCCGCATGTGCTCATCCAGCCGCGGCAGGATCTCGACGAAATTGCACGGCCGGTAGCGGTAGTCGAGCTGGTGCACCAGGATCTCGTCCCAGGCGTCCTTGCAGGCGCCGGGCGAGCCGGGCAGGCAGAAAATGTAAGTGGCGTTGGCGACGCCGGCGGTGGCGCGGGTCTGGATCGCGGAGGTGCCGATCTTCTTCTCGCTCACCAGCAGGAACATCGTCGCAAAGCCGTCCATCTTCTTCTCGAACAGCGGCTCAACCGCCTCCGGCGTCACGTCGCGGCCGGTGAAGCCGGTGCCGCCGGTGGTGATCACCACGTCGATGAACTTGTCGGCGATCCAGGCCTCGACGTGCTGGCGGATCGCCGTCACCTCATCCTTGACGATGGCGCGCTCGGCCAGTGTGTGACCAGCAGCGCGAATGCGTTCGGCGAGCGTGGCGCCGGACTTGTCCTCGGCCAGTTCGCGGCTGTCGGACACCGTGAGCACCGCGATCTTGAGCGGCACGAATTGGCGGCTTTTGTCGATGCCGGGCATGCAACCTCGCTTCGTCATGGCCGGGCTTGTCCCGGCCATCCACGCCTTTGCTGGCACACAGTTTGAAAGACGTGGATGCCCGGCACAAGGCCAGGCATGACGGAGAATTACAGCGCCGCCGCCGCGAACGTATTGCAGGCCGACACCTTGCCCTCTTTCAAGCCGGTGGTGAACCAGCGCTGGCGCTGCGCCGAAGAGCCGTGCGTGAACGCATCGGGCACCACATAGCCGCGCGACTGTTTCTGCAGCCGGTCGTCGCCGATCGCCGCCGCGGTCTGCAGCGCCGCCTCCACATCGCCCGGCTCGATCGAATTCCAGCGCTGGTTGGAGAAATGCGCCCATACGCCGGCAAGACAATCCGCCTGCAACTCGACCCGCACCTGGATGCGGTTTGCTGCCACCTTGCCGCCGGCGGCGCGCTGGGCGGCCTGCGCCTTCGGCAAAATGCCGAGCAGGTTCTGCACGTGATGGCCGACCTCGTGCGCGATCACGTAAGCCTCGGCGAATTCGCAGGCCTTGCCCGAGCAGCCGTGAAAACGGACCTGCATGTCGCGGAAGAACGAGGTGTCGAGATAGATGCGCCGGTCGGTCGGGCAGTAGAACGGGCCCATCGCGGCTTGCGCGTAGCCGCAGCCGCCCTGCTCGCGAACCGGCATAGAGTCGCAGCCGCGGCGCGCGGTATTGCTGGCCGCTGCTCTGGAAGATCGCGCTCCAGGTGTCCTCGGTATTGCCGAGCACGGCGGCGACGAACTGGCCCATCTGATCGGACGGCGCGCCGGTGCGCCGGTTGGCCGGCTGGGATTGCTGCTGATAGTGCGAGCCGCCGCGGCTGACCATCTCGGCGCCGCCGATCAAGATGCTCGGATCGATGCCGAGCGCCCAGCCGATCAGGCCGAGCACGATCACGGTGCCGATGCCGAGGCCGCCGCCGCCACCCGGAATGCCGAAGCCGCCGCCGCCGCCAGCCGCCGCCGGCGCCACGATCGTCCTCGACATTGTCGCTGCGGCGAAAATCATCCCAACGCATTCGTAAATCTCCCCAAGCGTTACCGCGTAACAGCGCAACATATCGTCATTCCGGGGCGCAGGCATCAGCCCCCGCAAACCCGGAATCCGGAAACATTTTTTTCGACTTTTTTCTGGATGTTTCCGGGCCCGGCGCCGGCGCGCCGTTGCGGCTCCTAACCCCTCGTTAAATAGGCAGAATTTGCCGAGTTCAGGGGGCGCTTTCATAAACCGTTTCTTCACCTTGAGCGGCCATGATGTGGGCCTGTCGGTTGTAGGTCCCGCGTCGCCGGCCGCGTCACCTGAGTCAGAGTCCTGAGTCATGGTTGTGTCGCGTCGCGGGGCGCCCTCACGGGCGCCCCGTGGAGTTTCAGAGTGCACCCACATCACCGCATCCTGGTCGGCGACTGCGTCGCCGAGATGGCCAAGCTGCCGGCGGCTAGCGTCGATCTGGTGTTCGCCGATCCGCCCTACAACCTCCAGCTCGCCAGCGACTTGAAGCGCCCGGACGACAGCCGCGTCGATGCCGTCACCGACGACTGGGACAAATTCGCGAGTTTTGCCGCTTACGACGATTTCACGCGCGCCTGGCTCACTGCCTGCCGCCGGGTGCTCAAGCCCGCCGGCACGATCTGGGTGATCGGCTCCTACCACAATATCTTCCGCGTCGGCGCCATCATGCAGGATCTCGGCTTCTGGATCCTCAACGACGTGATCTGGCGCAAGACCAATCCGATGCCGAACTTCCGCGGCCGCCGCTTCACCAATGCGCATGAGACGCTTGTATGGGCCTCGCGCGACGCCGCCGCCAAGGGCTACACGTTCAACTATGAGGCGCTCAAGGCCGGCAATGAAGACGTGCAGATGCGCTCGGACTGGAGCTTCCCGCTTTGCACCGGCGAAGAGCGGCTGAAAGGTTCCGACGGCAAGAAGCTGCACCCGACCCAGAAGCCGGAGGCGCTGCTGGCGCGCATCATTCTGGCGTCGTCGCGGCCGGACGATCTGGTGCTCGACCCGTTCAACGGCACCGGCACCACCGGCGCGGTGGCCAAGCGCCTCGGCCGCCGCTTCATCGGCATCGAGCGCGAAGCGAAATACGCGCGCGCCGCGGAAAAACGTATCGCTGGCGTTGAGGTCGTGCCGTCGCCGTCGATCGCGCCGTTCGTGACCGCGCGCGAGGCGCCGCGGGTGGCTTTCGCCGCGCTGATCGAGCGCGGGCTGGTGACGCCCGGCGCGCTCTTGGTCGACGCCAAAAAGCGCCACAAGGCGCTGGTGCGCGCCGACGGCGCGGTGTTGCTCGGCGACACGGTCGGCTCGATCCACCGCATCGGCGCGCTGGCGCAAGGCCTGGAAGCCTGCAACGGCTGGACCTTCTGGCACCTCGAGACGCCGAAGGGCCTGACGTCGATCGACGACCTGCGCTCCCAAGTGCGCGCCGAGATGGCGGAAGCGGCGGAATAGTCCGCTTCAAGCCTTCGCGCTCACCGCTTCAAGAAACAATTCCAGCGCGCGCTGGGCGAAAGCGTCCATATTCGCCCGCCGGTCGGCGCTTCCCGTTTCCAGCGTAATCGCGCGTTCGATCGGTCCGACGACCGCGATGCAACTATGGCCCGGCGCGTCGCCATAGCGGTTGCCGGTCGGACCCGTAGCGCCGGTTTCGCCCAAGCCCCAGGTCGCACCATGCCGCTCGCGCATCCGCCGCGCGACCAACAGCGCATAGGGCTCGGTCGAAGCGCGCATGCCCGCCATGTCGGCGTCGGCGATGCCGAGCAGTGCCGCCCGCGCGAACCGCGTATAGACCACCGCGCCGCCGACGAAATAGGCGGACGCACCGGGCACCGCGACCAGGGCCGCCGCGATCAGCCCGCCGGTCGAGGATTCGGCAACGGCGATGGTCTCGTGGCGCTCTATCAAAACGCCTGCAATTTTCTCCGCGAGCGGCAGCAGCGATTGCATTCTCTAGTCTCCCAGCGCGTGCGCCAGCACCTTGCGCATCACAGTTCGGCAAGGCTTCGCCCGGCAGATCGGCAAGCTTCACCCAGCGCGCGCCTTGCGGCACTGGCGTCGCGCGCGGCACGGCTGCGCTGAACACGACGAGTTCGAGCGGGAAATGGGTGAACACATGGCGCACGACGCCGCGCAGCTTGCGCCATTTCGTCTTCGTGCCCAGGCGCGGCGCAAAACGCAGCGCCTGCGCCACATCGAAATCATGCGCCCATTCGCTGCCCGGCACCTCGGTCATGGCGCCGAGCAGGCCTTTTTCGGGCCGCTGGCGCAGCAGCACGCGGCCGTCGGCGCGCACGGCGACATAGGCCGCGCCACGCCGCAAGTTTGCCTTCGCGCTTTGGCGCCTTGCGCGGAAAGCTCTCCTGGCTCGCCGCGCGCAAACGCCAAACAGGAATCATTCCACGCACACAGCGCGCAGGCCGGCCGCTTCGGCGAGCAGATCGTGGCGCCGAGGTCCATCAAGCTTTGCGCGAAATCGCCGGCGCGCCTTGTCGGCAACAGCGACGCCGCCAGCCGCTTGATTTCCGCTTTCGCGCCCGGCAACGCCTCCTCGACCGCAAACAGCCGCGCCACCACGCGTTCGACATTGCCGTCAACCGGCACGCAGGCCGCGTCGAATGCGATCGCGGCGATCGCCGCTGCGGTGTAGTCGCCGATGCCCGGCAGCGCACGCAGTACCGAGATCTCACGCGGAAACTTCCCGCCGTGGCGCGCGACCACTTCTTTCGCGCAGGCATGCAGATTGCGGGCGCGGGCGTAATAGCCGAGCCCGGCCCAGGCGCGCAGCACATCGTCGAGGCTCGCCCGCGCCAGCGCGGCCACCGTCGGCCAGCGCGCCAGAAACTTGGCGTAATAGGGCTCCACCGTCTTCACGGTGGTCTGCTGCAGCATGATCTCCGACAGCCAGACCCGATAGGGATCGGGCGTTTCGCCGCGTCGCGCGCGCCACGGCAGTATGCGGCGGTGGCGGTCGTACCAGGCCAGCAGATCGGCCGGGTCTGCTGTGGATGGTTTGTTTCGCGCGACTTTCCGGACTGCTACGCTCATGGCGCCGACGATGGCATAACAGGCCGGCCCATGAACAAGCCCTCGCGCAGTTTTCCCCGGCCGCTTTCCGAGTTCCTGGGCGCAACCTTGAGCGACAGCCTCAAGGCGCAGGGCTTTGCCTCGACCGAGATCATCGCCCGCTGGGCCGACATCGCCGGACCGGAAATCGCCGCCCATAGCGAGCCGATGAAGATCAACTGGCCGCGCGCCCTCGCCGGCGGCGACTGGGGCGAGGAGCCCCCGGAACCGGCCACGCTGGTGTTGCGGGTGGAAGGCCCGGCGGCGCTCGAAATCCAGCACCTCTCGGCGGTAATCCTGGAGCGGGTCAATCGCTTCTTCGGCTGGCAGGCGATCGGCCGCCTCGCCCTGCGCCAGGCGCCGTTGCGCCGCCGCGAGCCGCCTAGCCCGCCGCCGCCGCCCGACCCAGAGGCCGCCGCCCGCATCGCTGCCAGCCTGCCGTCAATCGAAGACAACGACCTGCGCCAGGCCCTCGCCCGCCTGGGCGCGGCCATCAAGCGAAATTGACCCTTCCCGGCACCTTGGCACAGCGGCCCGCCATTGCCACAATCATCATATCCAGCTAGCCAAACCCCGATTGGAACTGCCCAAAACCACGGAGCTTCCGGTGCATATCACCCGACGCGAATTTTGCCTGAGCACAGCCAGCCTGGCGCTGGCCACCGCGGTGCTCGGCGTCTCCACGCTGCCGCCCTTCGCGAGCGCCGCGCGGGCGGCAACGGTGTCCATCGACGAATTGATGAAGCCGGAAGCGCTGCCCGATATGGCCCTGGGCAGCGACAAGGCGCCAGTCACCATCATCGAATATGCCTCGATGACCTGCCCGCACTGCGCGAATTTCGAGGAGAACACTTTCCCGGAACTCAAGAAGCGCTACATCGACACCGGCAAGGTCCGCTACATCCTGCGCGACTTCCCGCTCGACAGCCTGGCGGGCGCCGCTTTCGTGTTCGCGCATTGCGCCGGCAAGGGCGACAAGGACAAATATTATTCCATGGTGGAGACGCTGTTCCGCCAGCAGCGGCAATGGGCGGTCGAAAAACCGCTGCCGCCACTGATGGCCATCGCCAAGCAGGCCGGCTTCACCGAAGCGAGTTTCAACGCCTGCCTGACGAATCAGAAGGCCTGGGATGCCATGGAAAGCGTGCGTCAGCGCGCCTTGAAAGAGTTCAAAGTGGAGTCGACCCCGACCTTTTTCGTCAATGGGACGATGGTCGGCGGCGCCGTCTCGATCGAGGACATGGCCAAGGTGATTGACCCCTATCTCAAGGGCAAATAAGGGTTTTTCGGCTTGGCGCGGCGCCGGGGGAACGCCGTGATTGACCCCGGCGGGCGCGAAAGGTCTGGAAAACCGCTTCTCTTGCGCGCCGCCCTGTTGCTCAAGCGAGCGCGGCGATTCATTCTCCCGCCCGATGCGGCACAAGCCAACCCGCCGTCGGGGCTATCCCCCGGGCAGGATTACAATTCTGCAAAACGCAAACGGCAAGCGTACCCGCCGGCTCCCGCGCGGCGCATGATCCCGACAAGCGGAAACCGGTTTTCGAACACGCTCATGCGCAGACAAGAAACTTCGAGGCCTCAATCATGAAACTTACGCGGCTGCGCCTGATCGGCTTCAAGTCGTTCGTCGAGCCGACCGATTTCCTGATCGAGCCGGGACTGACCGGCGTGGTCGGGCCGAACGGCTGCGGCAAGTCCAATCTGGTCGAAGCGCTGCGCTGGGTGATGGGTGAGTCCTCCTACAAGTCCATGCGCGCCTCCTCGATGGACGAGGTGATCTTCTCCGGCACCAACAACCGCCCGGCCCGCAACAATGCCGAGGTGGCGATCGCGATCGACAATGCCGAACGCTCGGCGCCGTCCGCGTTCAACGATTCCGACGCCATCGACATCGCCCGGCGCATCGAGCGCGAGGCCGGCTCCACCTACCGCATCAACGGGCGCGAGGTGCGCGCGCGCGACGTGCAGATCCTGTTCGCCGACGCCTCCACCGGTGCGCGCTCGCCGGCGCTGGTGCACCAGGGCCGCATCGGCGAAATCATCCAGGCCAAGCCCGAGCAGCGCCGCCGCGTGCTGGAGGAGGCCGCCGGCGTCGCCGGCCTGCATGCGCGCCGGCACGAGGCGGAACTGCGGCTGAAGGCGGCGGAAACCAACCTGCTGCGGATCGAGGACGTGATCGGCCAGCTCGCCAGCCAGATCGACGGGCTGAAAAAGCAGGCCCGCCAGGCCATCCGCTATCGCACGGTGTCCGCGCAAGTGCGCAAATCCGAGGCGATGCTCTACCATCTGCGCTGGGCCGCCGCGAGCAACGAGGTGGCGGAGGCCGAGCACGCCAAGGACGTTTGCGTGCGCGCGGTGGCGGAACGCACCGGCGCGGAGGCCGAAGCCTCCAAGCGCCAGGCGCTCGCCTCGGCATCCTTGCCGGAGCTGCGCGAGGCCGAAGCGCGCGCCGGCGCCGCCCTGCACCGGCTCAACGTCGCGCTGCAGGACCTCGATCGCGAGGAAGCGCGCGCCAAGGACCGCATCGCCGAACTCGATCTGCGGCTGGTGCAGTTCGCCGCCGACGGCGAGCGCGAGCAGAAGCTCGCCGCCGATGCCGAAGCGGCGCTCGCCCGGCTCGCCGCCGAGGAAGACACCATCCGCAAGGAGGCGGCCGAAAGCGCCGGCCGCCGCAGCGGCGTCGACGCCAAAGTGGCGACGGCCGATGGCGAACTCTCCGCCGCCGAAAAAATCTTCTCCGATCTCACCACCGCGCTTGCCGACCTCACCGCCCAGCGCCATCAGTTCGAGCACGGCGCGCGCGACCACGGCGAGCGCATCGCGCGCATCACGGCCGAGATCGCGGCGATCGAGCGCGAACTGGCGACGCTCAAGAGCGGCGACCATGCCCCGCTGACCGCCGCGGTCGAAGGCGCCCAGGCCGCGCTGACCGAGGCGGAAGCCGCCGCCGTCGCGGCCGAGGCTGCGCACAACAATGCGCGCGCCGACTTCGAGGCCGCGCGCGCCGCGTTAAGCGAATCCGAAAAACGCGTGCAGCGGCTGGAGACCGAGGCCAAAACGCTCGGCCAGATGCTCTCGCTGGAATCGCGCAATCTGTGGCCGCCGGTGATCGATCACGTCGCGGTCGAGAAAGGCTACGAGAAGGCGCTGGGCGCCGCGCTCGGCGACGATCTCGACGCGCCGGTCGATGCCTCCTCGCCCATGCATTGGTCGAAAGTCGCGCCCGACGCCAGCGATCCGGCTCTGCCGGACGGCGCCGAGCCGCTCGCGCGCTATGTGAAGGCGCCGGAGCAACTGGCCCGCCGGCTGGCGCAGATCGGCGTGGTCGACCGCGAGGCCGGCGGCAAGCTCGCCGCAACGCTGAAGTCCGGCCAGCGGCTGGTCTCGCGCGAGGGCGATCTCTGGCGCTGGGACGGTTACGTGGCGGCAGCGCATGCTCCGACCGGCGCGGCGCGGCGGCTGGCGCAGCGCAGCCGCTTTGCCGAAATCGACGGCGAACTGGCCAATGCCCGCCCCGAGGTCGAGGACAAGCGGCAGGCGCTTGCGGCCGCGCAAGCGGCTTTCGATGCCGCGGGCCACACCGAAGCCGAGACGCGCGCGCGCGAGCGCGACCTCAACCGCCAGGCGGCGCGGCTGTCCGCGCTGGCCGAGGCGCGCACGCGCCTGACCGCGAGCCGCGACGAGGCGAGCGCCGCCAAGGCCGAGGCCGAGCGCGCGCTGGCCGCGCTGGCGCCGGCCGCCAGCCTCGAAACCGAACTCGCCGCCGTGCGCGACGACATTACGGCCAAGCGCGCCGTGCTCGCCGAGGTGCGCGCCGAGCAGCAGGCCATCGTGCGCGAGGCGGAACTGGCCGATAAGCGGCTGGCCGCGCTTGACACCGACCGGGCCGGCTGGATCGAGCGCCGCGCCAGCGCGCACAACCAGATCGCCACCCTCGATCAGCGCATCGCCGAGGCCAAGCGCGACCGCGCCGAACTGGAGAACGCGCCGCAAGTCTTCGCCGAAAAGCGCAAAGCCCTGATCGGCGAGGTGGCGAACGCGGAAGCCGCGCGGCGCAGCTGCGCCGACCGCCTGCAAGAAGCCGAAACCGCGCTGGCCGAAGCCGACCGCGACGCCCGCGCGGCCTTGGAAGCCGCGAGCGCGGCGCGCGAGGAACTGGCGCGCGCCGAGGAGCGCCACGAGGGCGCCAAGCGCCGCCTCGCCGACATCGGCCGCGAAATCCACGACATGCTGGAGATCGAGCCGGCCGCGGTGGCGGAACTCGCCGGCATCAAGCCCGGCGAAACCTTGCCGGAGCTCGCCAACATCGAGGCGACGCTGGAGCGGCTGCGCCGCGAGCGCGAGCGCCTGGGCGCGGTCAATCTGCGCGCCGAGGAAGAATTGCGCGAGGTCGAGACCCAGCACACCAACCTCACCACCGAACGCGACGACCTGGTGGAAGCGATCAAGAAACTGCGCTTAGGCATCCAGAGCCTCAACCGCGAGGCGCGCGAGCGGTTGTTGTCGTCGTTCGAACAGGTCAACAAGCACTTCCAGCACCTGTTCACGCGGCTGTTCGGCGGCGGCACCGCCGAATTGCAACTGGTCGAAAGCGACGACCCGCTCGAAGCCGGGCTCGAGATCATGGCGAAGCCCCCGGGCAAGAAGCCCTCGACGCTCTCGCTGCTCTCCGGCGGCGAGCAGGCGCTTGACCGCGCTGGCGCTGATCTTCGCGGTGTTCCTGACCAATCCGGCGCCGATCTGCGTGCTGGACGAAGTGGACGCCCCGCTCGACGACCACAATGTGGAGCGCTTCTGCGACCTGCTCGACGAGATGACCAAGTCCACCGACACGCGCTTCGTGATCATCACTCACAACCCGATCACCATGGCGCGCATGAACCGCTTGTTCGGCGTCACCATGGCCGAGCGCGGGGTTTCGCAACTGGTGTCGGTCGATCTGGAAGCCGCCGTGCGATTCCGGGAAGCCAGCTAAGCCGCCTCGCTCCCGATCGAGGGCTCCGCTGCCACCAGCCGCGGCTCATTGGCCAGCCAGGCGGAACCCACGGCCCAGATGTGCTCCTGGCCGCAGGCCGGGCAGAACATGCGGGCGTTGATCTTGGGCAATTTGCGGAACACGCTCGGCTCGGTCTCGATCGCGGTCGAAACCGCAAGGCCGGTATTGGGGCACCTGATCATCACGGAGCTCATGGCAGAGCCCTCCGGTCGAATCGCTCCCCAGCGCGGCCATGGAACTCATGGATCGTGACCGCCGTGAGACGGCCGCCCCCTTACCGATAAAGTTTTAGTGATCGCCCACGGGCCGGGAACCAACTCCGGCCGCGCGCGTTATTCGGGCGTGTGTTTCAGTCGGGCGGCTCCCCCTCACCCCCCGAATGGCCGTCTGACGAAAAGACCCCAGGCTCGCCTGGGGTCTTTTTTTCGTGCTCTCAAGCAGTTAGCGAACATTCAGCGGCTGATTGGCGCGCTGCCCGAGCCGCAAACCGGTTGCCGTTGGCCGCGCGCATCCCATCTAGGATAGGCTAGTTCCGTTCCAACGTTTCCCTTGCAGGAGCCGCGCCATGTCCACCACCGGCTGGGTCGTTATCGGCGTCATTGTCGTGATCGCGATCTGGGTGATGACCATCTACAACGGCCTCGTCGCCATGCGGCAGAGGACCAACCAGGCCTTCGCCGACATCGATGTGCAACTCAAGCTGCGCCACGACCTGATCCCCAATCTGGTGGAGACGGTGAAGGGCTATGCCGCCCACGAGCGCGGAACCCTGGAGGCGGTCATCCAGGCGCGCAACGCGGCCATAGCCGCGCCCGGGGTCGAGCAGAAGGTGGCGGCGGAAAACATGCTCACCGGCGCGCTGCGGCAATTGTTCGCGCTGTCGGAGAACTATCCGAACCTGAAGGCCAACGCGAACTTCCAGCAGTTGCAGTCGGACCTGTCCGACATCGAGAACAAGCTCGCCGCCTCGCGCCGCTTCTTCAACAACGCGGTGCAGGAATACAACACCGGCATCCAGCAGATCCCGGCGGCGATGTTCGCCGGCATGTTCGGCTTCACGCAGCGTCAGTTCTTCGACGTCGGCGAGGACCGCGCGCAACTCGAGCAGGCGCCGAGCGTGAAGTTCTGAAGTTCTCCCTCCCGAAGGCGAGGGTCGGACCGCCGCAAGGCGGTCCGGGGTGGGGTCGCTTTGTCGTACCCGCCGCACGACCCCACCCGCCCGCTACGCTCATGGCGGGCACCTCCCCCTGCAGGGGAGGTAAAGAAATGCCATGGCCGCCTACGGTCTCTACACCCATATCCAGTCCAACAAGCGCCGCTCGATTGCGCTGCTGATCGGGCTGTTCCTGCTGGTCTACGTGATGGTGTTCGCCGGCGCGCTGCTCGCCGAGGCGCTCACCGCGCGCGGCTACTACGGCAGCCCGCCGCTCGACTATCTGATCCGCGCCGCGGAATTCGACTTCGTCAAGGCGCTGCCGTTCGCCACCGTCGGCACCGTGATCTGGATCTTCATTGCCTACAAATTCCACCAATCGATGATCGACGCGGTGACCGGGTCAGCGCCGGTCACAAGGCAGGAGGAGCCGCGGCTCTACAATCTGCTGGAAAATCTCTGCATCTCGCGCGGCATCACCATGCCGACATTGCGCATCGCCGACGACGAGGCGCTCAACGCCTTCGCCACCGGCATGAACGACAAGCAATATTCCATCACGGTGACGCGCGGGCTGATCGAGTCGCTCAACGACCAGGAAATCGAGGCGGTGCTCGGCCACGAGCTCACCCACATTCGTAATGGCGATGTGCGGATGATGGTGATCGCCATGGTGATCGCCGGCGTGCTCGGCTTCTTCGGCGAGATGGTGTTCCGCATCTTCTTCCAGAACATGTTCTGGGGCGGCGGCCGGCGCTCGCGCGACGGCGATCGTGGCGGCGGTGGCGCCGGCATCGCCATCGTCATCGCGATCGCCATCATCGTGGTGGTTTGGATTCTCTCCATCGTCATCCGCTTCGCGCTGTCGCGCCAGCGCGAATATCTCGCCGATGCCGGCTCGGTGGAGCTGACGAAGAATCCCGACGCCATGATTTCGGCGCTGCGCAAGATCGAGGGACGCGGCGAAATCCCCGGCGCCAATTCGGCGGTGATGGAAATGTGCATCGACAATCCGCGCGTGGGATTTTCCAATATTTTCGACACCCACCCCTCGGTCGATGCGCGCGTGGCGGCGCTGGTGAAATTCGCCGGCGGCCACGATCCCGGGCCGCTCGCCCTGGAGGCGCCGGATGAGCGGCCGCAGCTTGCGGATCGCTCCGGCGCCGAAGGGCCCTGGGGCGATGCGCCGGCTTCCCCGCAACAGCCGGGACCTTGGGGACCCGAGCCGGGCGCAAGCCAAGCCAGCGGCCCGTGGGGCCCGGAGCCAAGCCCGCCCAGCGGCGACCCTTGGGGACCGAAGCGCTCCTAAGCTTCGACCTATCCGCTCATTCCCGCGCAAGCGGAATTCAGAGCCGCTAGTCCCGCGCGAAATTCCCTGGCTCCCCGCTCTCGCGGGGACGAGAATTTTGCGGGCCGCTGCTAATGCCCCTCGAACGACATCAGCGTGCGCACCGGTACGCCCATCTTGCGCAGTTTCTCGGCGCCGCCGAGATCGGGCAGGTCGATCACGAAGCAGGCCGCCAGCACATTGGCGCCCAGTTGGCGCAACAGCTTCACCGCTGCTTCCGCGGTGCCGCCGGTGGCGACGAGATCGTCCACCAGCACCACGCGCTCGCCGGCGACCAGCGCGTCGGCGTGCATCTCGATCATGTCCTCGCCGTATTCCAGCGCGTAGGCGATGCTCACGCGCTTGTGGGGCAGCTTGCCCTTCTTGCGGATCGGCACGAAGCCGGCCGAGACCTGGTGCGCCACCGCTCCGCCCAAAATAAAGCCGCGCGCCTCGATGCCGGCGACCTTGTCGATTTTCATGCCGGCCCAGGGCTGCACCAGCTCATCGACCGCGCGGCGGAACGCGCGCGCGTCGCCGAGCAGCGTGGTGATGTCGCGGAACATGATGCCCGGCTTGGGATAGTCGGGAATGCTGCGGACGGCAGCGCGCAAATCGCCTTCAATATTCACATCGGACATAAGTGGCTCGCTTTGTGACTGATCATTCTTTCGTACGCGCTGAACGCGCGGCAAGACGCCGTCGTTCAGGGATCGCGCCCTCGGAGCAGGTTGCTATTTACCGATCGCTCCCGATACCTCCGACACTAATCTCTCCGCCAGCATATGATAACCCTCGGGCGTCAAGTGCATGCCGTCGGGCTGGTGTGGCAGACCGCGCAGCATATGGTTTTCCAGCATGATCATGCGAATTCCGCGCGCGCTGAGCCGGCTGCGTATTTGCGATATGTTCGTTTCACGATCACCGGCCATGCCTTTGCGCCGGTCGTTACCGCCGGGTTGCAGGATGACAACCCGCGTCCCTTGCGGCACCACCCGATTGAGCCGGCGCAGCATGCCGCCGGTCGTATCGCCGTTCACGCCGGCATTGATGACGCGCACCTGATGGCCTTTCGCGCGCAAAAGCGCTTCGAGTTGCGCCGGATAGGCCTGCTGGCGCGACACACCCTTGCCATAAGTATTGCTGGCGCCGAGCGCGACCACGGTTGCCGCGCTGGCCGATGTCACGCCGGGCACGGCCGCGAATATTGCCATCGCGGCAAGCAAAAACATCAAACGTGCAAGATTTTTCAAAGCTGTCCTCCGGCTCGCACCGTCGCGCCGGATCATATCCGCAGGGCGCGCGGATGGCGATCAGGCTTTGAGCACCCGGCCCGCCACCGCGTCGAGCTTGGCAAGCAGCTGCGGGATCGCGGGCTTTCGGCGCGGTGATCAGCGCCAAGTCAAGCGCGCGGTCGGAGCCGATCGGGCACGGCTCGTGCTCGCGCGGAAAATCGCGCGCCAGCCGCGCCACCAGGCCCTGGGCGCGCTCGGCGTTTTCCAGCAGCACCTTGATGATGTCCTGCACGGTGACCGCGTCGTGGTCGGGATGCCAGCAATCGAAATCGGTCACCATGGCGAGACTGGCGTAACAAAGCTCGGCTTCGCGCGCGAGCTTGGCCTCCGGCATGTTGGTCATGCCGATCACCGAATAGCCGAGCCCCTTGTAGGTCATGCTTTCGGCGTAAGTGGAAAATTGCGGGCCCTCGATGCAGACGTAAGTTCCGCCGAAGCGCGGCTCAATGCCTTCTAGCAAAGCGGCCTCGCCGAGCCGCGCGCGCAGGCGCGGTGCGACCGGGTGCGCCATCGACACATGCGCGACACAGCCGCTGCCGAAGAACGAGGTCTGCCGCAGGTGGGTGCGGTCGACGAACTGGTCGACCAGGACGAAGGTGCCGGGCGGCAGTTCCTCCTTGAACGAGCCGCAGGCCGACAGCGACACCAGATCGGTGACGCCGGCGCGCTTGAGCACGTCGATATTCGCCCGGTAATTGATGTCGGACGGCGACAGCCGGTGGCCCTTGTCGTGGCGCGACAGAAACACCACCGGCAGCCCGTCGATCTCGCCGATGCGCAAGGCACTGGACGGCTCGCCCCACGGGCTAGCGACCCGCTCTTCACGCACGTTCTGCAGGCCCGGCAGATCGTAGATGCCGGACCCGCCGATGATGCCGAGCACTGCTTTGGTCATGACCCGCCTCAGTTCATGGTCTCCAAAAAACGAAGGGCCCCGAAAGGGGCCCCGCGTCAAGCGATTTCATGCCGCTCAATGCACGGCCGACCACACCTTCTTCTTGGTGAAGTAGAGCAGCCCCGACAGCACGATCAGGAAGACGATGACCTGGAAGCCGATGCGCTTGCGCGCCACCAGATGCGGCTCGGCCGCCCACATCAGGAAAGCCGCGACGTCCTTGCCGTATTGCTGCACGGTCTGCGGGGTGCCGTCGTCATAGGTCACCTGCCCGTCCTGCAGCGGCGGCGGCATGGCGGTGTTATGGCCGGGGAAATATTCGTTGTAGTGGGCGCCCTGCGGCACCACGAAGCCCTTCGGCGCTTCCGTGTAGCCATTGATATAGGCGGCGATGTAGTCCGGCCCCTGCTCCTGGTATTGCGTGATCATGTCGAACACGAACCAGGGGAAGCCGCGCTGGTAGCTGCGCGCCTTGGCCAGCGTCGACATATCGGGCGGGGCAACGCCATAGTTCGCCTTCGCCGCCAGCTCGTTGGCGAAGGGCGGCGGGAAATGATCGGCGAGGCGCCCGGCGCGCTCGATCTGATTGCCCTGATCGTCGAGGTCCTTGACCTTGTATTCGGCCGCCACCGCTTCGGCTTGCGCCTCGGTGAAGCCGGGGCCGCCCACATCGGCCAGATTGCGGAAGGCGACCATCTCCAGCGAATGACAGTTGGAGCAGACTTCGCGGTAGATCTTGAAGCCGCGCTGGAGCTGCGCCTCGTCGTATTTGCCGAACGGTCCGGCGAACGACCATTTCTGCCGCGGCGGCGGCACCTGCTCGGTCATTTGCGCGGATGCCGGCAGCACCAGCGCGACCAGCGAACCGGCGAGAACGAAGGCGAAGATCGAACGCTGCATTTTCATGGCTCTGACCCTGCTCACGCCTTGGCGCCCAGAACCGATTCCGAAATCGAATTCGGCAGCGGCTTGGTCTTCTCGAAGAAGCCGAGCAGCGGCAGCACGATCAGGAAAAAGGCGAAGTAATAGAAGGTGAACACGCGCGACAGGATGACGTAGATGCCCTCCGGCGGCTTGGAGCCGAGCCAGCCGAGCCCGACCGCCGCGATCACGAACAGCCAGAAGAACTGGCGGTAGAGCGGCCGGTAGCGCGCCGAGCGCACCTTCGAGGTATCGAGCCAGGGCATGAACGCCAGGATGCCGATCGAGGAGAACAGCGCGATCACGCCGAGCAGCTTGTTCGGGATCGAGCGCAGGATGGCGTAGAACGGCAGGTAGTACCATTCGGGCACGATTTCCGAGGGCGTCACCGCCGGATTGGCCGGGATGTAGTTGTCGGAATGGCCGAGGTAGTTCGGGATATAGAACACGAACCAGGCAAACAGAATGCAGAAGCACACCATGAAGAAGCCGTCCTTGATGGTGGCGTAGGGCGTGAACGGGACGGTGTCCTGGTCCGACTTCGGTTCGATGCCGGCCGGATTGTTCTGGCCGGTCACGTGCAGCGCCCAGACGTGCAGCACCACCACGCCGGCGATCGCGAACGGCAGCAGGTAGTGCAGCGAATAGAAGCGGTTGAGCGTCGGGTTGCCGACCGCGTAGCCGCCCCACAGCCAGGTCACGATGCTGTCGCCGACGACGGGAATGGCGGAGAACAAATTGGTGATCACGGTCGCCGCCCAGAAGCTCATCTGGCCCCAGACCAGCACGTAGCCCATGAAGCCGGTGGCCATCATCAGGAGATAGATGATGACGCCGAGAATCCACAGCACCTCGCGCGGCTCCTTGTAGGAGCCGTAATACATGCCGCGGAACATGTGGACGTAGACGGCGAAGAAGAACATGGCGGCGCCGTTGGCGTGCGCGTAGCGCAGCAGCCAACCGTAGTTGACGTCGCGCATGATGATCTCGACCGACTTGAAGGCGTAGTCGACATGCGGGGTGTAGTGCATCGCCAGCACGATGCCGGTGATGATCTGGATGCCGAGCATCATCGACAGGATGCCGCCGAACGTCCACCAGTAGTTGAGGTTGCGCGGCGTCGGGTAGGCGATGAACGACGAATGGATCAGGCCGCCGATCGGCAGCCGCTTCTCAAGCCATTGCATAACGGGATTGGTCGGCTGGTAGGTCGAGTGTCCGCTCATGATCGAACCTTTGAGAACAATCCGTCGCGGATCAGCCGATCCGGATCTTGGTGTCGGTGAGAAATGCGTAGGGCGGCAGGTACAGATTCTTCGGCGCCGGACCTTTGCGGATACGGCCGGCGGTGTCGTACTGCGAGCCGTGGCAGGGGCAGAACCAGCCGTCATATTCGCCCTGATGGGCGAGCGGGATGCAGCCGAGATGGGTGCAGATGCCGATCACGACCAGCCACTGTTCGTGGCCTGGCTTGGTGCGCTCGGCGTCGGTCGCCGGGTCCGGCAGGCTGGCGACGTTGACGTTCTTGGCCTCCTCGATCTCCTTCTTGGTGCGATGGAAGATGAAGATCGGCTTCGAGCGCCAGAACACCTTGACGATCTGCCCATCGGCGATCGGCGCCAGATCGATTTCGACCGGCGCGCCCGCGGCAATGGTCGAGGCGTCCGGATTCATTTGCGCGATCAGCGGCACCAAGGCCGCGGCTGCGCCTACCGCACCGACGGCGCCGGTGGCGATATAAAGAAAGTCGCGGCGCGAATGCTCCGCCGAAGGCACGGTCGTCACGTCTAAAGCCCTCTCCCCCGGCTGGCTTAGTCATCCGCCCGCGGCTTTAAGCCGGCAGGACAAGTCCCGCGGCGGCGGGGCGGACCGGTTGCGGCAGCCCTGGATAAGGCAGGACGGCGCTGCGGTGGCGTTTTATTGGCACCCTTGCGGTATTTGCGCAAGCCCGCTATCGCGCCAGGGCCGATAAGTCGCATAAACCGTTCGTCTACAGCGGGATATCCCCGGCACAATCGGAAAATCCACAGGCCGGCCGATGCGCATTGCCCTTTACGAGCCGGACATTCCCCAGAACACCGGCACGATTCTGCGGCTTTGCGCCTGCCTGGGGCTGGAGGCGCATATTATCGAGCCGGCCGGCTTCCCGGTCACCGACCGCGCCTTCCGCCGGGCCGGCATGGACTATCTCGACCAGGTCGCCCTCACCCGCCACGGCTCGTTCCAGGCCTTCGAGGACTGGCGCCGCTCCGGGCGGCTCAGCCTGGTGCTGCTGACCACCGCCGCCGAAACCTCCTACCTCGATCACGCCTTTCGCGACGACCAGGTGCTGCTGTTCGGCCGCGAAAGCGCCGGCGTGCCGGAGGCCGTGCAAGCGGCCGCCGATGCCCGCTTGCGGATCCCCATGCGCCCCGGCCTGCGCTCGCTCAACGTGGCCATGGCGGTGGCCCTGGTGGCCGGCGAAGCCCTGCGGCAGACGGGGGGATTTGGGCGGTGATAACATCCAAGGCCAAACTCGGAATCACGTGATGGACTCACGGCCGCTCGAAGCTCGCAAGACCCGCGCCCGCACCTGGTTCGAACGCTTGCGCGACGATATCTGCGCCGCGTTGGAGGCGGTGGAGGATGCGCTGCCGGCGAACGCGCCGCTCGGGCAAACAACCTGCCGGCCGATTCGTGCGCACGCCGTGGGCGCGCACCGACCACAGCGGCGCGCAACCGATCTCGGGTTCACCCGAAATCGGCACGTTAAGAAGTGCCGGGCCGGCTAAAGCCGACCCGGATGGCGGCGGCGGCGTGATGTCGCTGATGCACGGGCGCGTGTTCGAGAAAGTCGGCGTGCACTGCTCGACTGTCTTCGGCGAATTCGCGCCGGAGTTCCGCAAGGAAATTCCCGGCGCCGCCGAGAACCCAAGCTTCTGGGCCTCCGGCATTTCGCTGATCGCGCATCCGCAAAATCCGCAGGTGCCGGCGGTGCACATGAACACGCGCTTCGTGGTCACCAGCAAAGCCTGGTTCGGCGGCGGCGCGGATTTCACGCCAGTGCTCGACCGGCGCCGCACGCAGGACGACCCCGACAGCGTCGCCTTTCACGCCGCCATGCGAGCGGCCTGCGATGCGCACCGCCAAGTCGCGCCTTACGACAAATACAAGAAGTGGTGCGACGAGTATTTCTTCCTCAAGCACCGCAACGAAATGCGCGGCATCGGCGGAATTTTCTACGACTATCTGGAAGCCGACTGGGACGAGACTTTCGCTTTCACGCAGGACGTCGGCCGCGCTTTCTTGAACGTCTATCCCGAACTGGTGCGCAAAAATTTCGCGACGCCCTGGAGCGAGGCCGAGCGCGAGGAACAGTTGATCCGCCGCGGCCGCTACGTGGAGTTCAACCTGCTGTACGACCGCGGCACTATTTTTGGCCTGCGCACCGGCGGCAATGTGGAATCGATCCTGTCGTCGATGCCACCGGTGGTGAAGTGGCCGTAAGCCGCAGGATCCACTTGAGCTGGATTGTTTTCTCCGCTCATTCCCGCGCGGACAAGACCGTTGTAACGCGCGCCGGAAACGACGTTCATGAATTCACGCGGCCGGCGATTTCGCCGCCGCGTCGGCGATGATGCCGAGCGCGGCGTTATCGGACGGAAATCCCGCCGCAATCCAGGCCTGCTCGGCCGCGGCCAGCGCCGCGCCGAGCGCCGGCCCCTTCTCCACCCCGCGCTGGATCAAATCCGCCGCCTTTAATGGAAATACCGGCGCACTCCAGCGCGCGGGCAAGGTCGCCAGCGCCCGCCAGGCCTCGTCGTGGGCGGAGCCTTGCGAGCGCGCCCAAGCCAGCAGCGCGTGATCGGTGAAATGCGCGGGCTTGAGCCGATAGAGTAGCGCGCGTGCCCCTGCTTCGCTCAAGTCCGGCGCAATCCGCCGCCAGCCTTCGGCCATGGAGGCGAGCCGCTCATGCTCGTTGTTGGTCAGCCGCAGCTTCTGCCACAGCCGCTCGGCGTCCTCGGTCACCATCACGGCGAGTGCGCCGAGCCGGCGCGCCGGATCGGGCGCCTCGCCTATGCTTGCCTCGACTTTGATCATGTTGGCGAAGCTTGCGAGATACGGCACGCCGCCGATAAAGCGCGTCAACAGCCCGGCGTCGGTCATGGCGGTGAGCGTCGGCGCGGCGTGCGGCGCGACCAGCAATTTCATCATCTCCATGCGCACGCGCTCGCGCGAGAGCTGGTCGAGGCCATCGCGGCCGCCGATGCAGGCGGCAAGGCTGGCAGGATCGGGATGGCCGATGCCATAGGCGGCGTGGAAGCGGAAGAAACGCAAGATGCGCAGATAGTCTTCCGCGATGCGCTTGGCCGGATCGCCGATGAAGCGCACGCGCCGCGCCGCCAGATCGTCGAGCCCGCCGACATAGTCGTAGACCGCGCCGTCACGCGTCGCCGACAGCGCATTGATGGTGAAATCGCGCCGCTCGGCGTCGGTCTGCCAGTCGCGGCCGAAGGCGACCTTGGCGTGGCGGCCATAGGTCTCCACGTCCTGGCGCAGCGTGGTCACCTCGAACGGATGCTTGTCGATGACCACGGTGACGGTGCCATGCTCGATGCCGGTCGGCACCGGCTTGAAGCCGGCCGTGGTCACGCGCTTGACCACTTCGTCCGGCAGCGCCGTGGTGGCGACGTCGATCTCCACAATCGACAGCCCGAGCAGCGCGTTGCGCACCGCGCCGCCGACCACGCGCGCCTCCTCGCCGTTGCTGTCGAGCACGCCGAGCAGGCGCGGCAGCGGACCGGTGCCGAGCCAGTCGGCGCCGGCTAGGCTGCGCGAGGTACGGCCATCGCTGCCGGAAGTTTTCGTCATGCGTATAGCCAAGCGCTGCTGTTTCTCCCCTCCCCACCACGCGCAAGCGCGCGCGGGGGGAGGGAAAATTCAGCATCGCGCCTCATCGACCACCTTTTCACTTGGTCATCCCCGGCACGAATTTGCCGTTCTCGATATGCGCCGGCACATAGGTCGCGCCCGGCGGCACGCCGGTGAACTGCGCGAAATAGATGAAACTGCCGACCACCAGCAGGAGCGCGGCGATGGCGAGCCAGACGATGCGCGAGACCGGCCAGGAATCCGGATGCATCACGCCGGCCTTGGTCGCCCACAGGAATACGACGTAGAGCACGAACGGCGCCAGGAACAGGGCGATTTCGGTGAAGCCGATGCGGATCATGAATAAATCCGTTCGTGCAGATTGCGCATGATACCTGCGGTCACGCCCCAGATGTAGCGCTCGCCGAAAGTGATGGCGTAGTAGTGCCGCGTCATACCCTGCCAGTCGCGCGAATGCCGCTGCACATTATTCTGATCCATCAGAAAGGCGAGCGGCACCTCGAAACTGGCGTCCACTTCGCTGGTGCTGAGCGTGAGCGAAAAACCGGGCTTGATGCGCGCGATCACCGGCACGATGCGGTAGCCGAGCGTGGTCATGTAGAGATCGAGATAGCCGAGCGGCTCGACGAATTGGCGCGCGAGGCCGATTTCCTCCTCCGCCTCGCGCAAGGCAGAAGCCAGCGGGCTGGCGTCGCTCTGGTCGATCTTGCCGCCGGGAAACGACACCTGGCCGGCATGGTCCGGCAGATGCTGCGCGCGCTGGGTGAGCAGCACGGTCGGCTCGGGATGGTCGACCACCGGCACCAGCACCGCCGCCGGGCGGATCGGCCGCACCTCGGCCATCTTCCGCATCACCGGATCGGCGTCGTGATCGCCGCGCGCCGGCGTGATGCTCGCATCGGTCAGGCCCGCCGGCACCTCGAGCGTCAGCCGCGCGCGCGCGCGCGCGAAGAATTCGTCCGCCGAAAACGCCGCCCCCGCGCCATGCATTAGAGCTTGATCCATTCAGACTTGAACAAAGTGCGCTCCTAACATTTTTCCTTGCGCATGATCCCTCGGGTCGAGCCCGAGGGCATGCTTTTCCGAAAACCGGTTCCCATCCCCGATCGGGGTCGAGGACATACTTTTCGGGATCATGCGCTAAGCGAACTCCCGCACGGCGCTGGCTTCGGCCATCGCAAAAAAATCGCCGCCCGACGCGACGCCGAACATCGCCGTTCCGCCCACGTCGCGCTCTTCGCCAAGCTCGACCAGATCGTAGAACAGCGCGCGCGTGACCTTGGCCCACAGGTCGCGGCGGACATGCAGGTAGGGCTTGAGGCCGCCATTGGCGGCTTGCGGCTCGAAGCGCAAGCCATGACCGGGGCCGGCAGCGACCCAATCGTCGACATTGGTCCGGAAATTGAGAACTTTCCCGCGAGCATCATGCTCGACCTTGAGCTCGACGGCGAGGAACGGCACGTCTTCGACGATTAACCCGACCTTCTCCACCGGGGTGACCAGGAAGTACTTGTCGCCCTCGCGCTTCAAAACCGAGGCGAAAAGCTTGACCAGCGCGGGCCGCCCGATCGGGGTCTTCTGGTAGAACCAGGTACCATCGGCGGCGATCCGCATGTCGATATCGCCGCAAAACGGCGGATTCCAGCGCTCCACCGGCGGCGGACCCTTGCGTTTTTCGCCGGTCACCGCTGTCACAATCGCATCCAAGTCCGCCCTGCCCTGTCTTTGCCATTGTTTACCCACGATACTCAGGCTGCCTCGCGCCTGTTCGCAACTTTGTGACTCAACCATGCAGGCGGCGGAAGATAGCGTAAGCTTGCCCAAAGATTGAGGCAGATTCGGCCGGAACGGCGCGGGAAATTCCGCTCTGGTGCGTTTGTTGCATAGGCTCCCGGTGGGTCCAAAGCTCTACCCTGGGCGGGCGACGAAAGGAACTATGACGATGGCGTCGGCAAGCGGCGAAAGCCTTGAAAAGCTGGAAGATATGATCGTGCGCGCGGCGGAGTCGACCGCCGCCCATGTGCGCGCAGCGAAAGCCGCCATCAGCTCCGTGATCTTCGGCCAGGACATTGTGGTCGAGCGCGCGCTGATCACCGTGCTGTCCGGCGGCCATGCGCTGCTGGTCGGCGTGCCCGGCCTCGCCAAGACCAAGCTGGTGGATACCATGGGCATCGCGCTCGGGCTCGACGCCCGCCGCGTGCAATTCACCCCCGACCTGATGCCGTCCGACATCCTCGGCACCGAGGTGCTGGAGGAAAGCGCGGGCGGCAAGCGCAGCTTCCGCTTCATCGCCGGCCCGGTGTTCGCGCAACTGCTGATGGCCGACGAGATCAACCGCGCCTCCCCGCGCACCCAATCCGCTCTTCTACAGGCGATGCAGGAGCAGCACGTCACGGTCGCCGGCGCCCGCCACGACCTGCCCAAGCCGTTCCACGTGCTGGCGACGCAAAACCCGCTCGAACAGGAAGGCACCTATCCGCTGCCGGAGGCGCAGCTCGACCGCTTCCTGATGGAAGTCGACGTCGACTACCCGGATGCCGAAGCCGAGCGCAAAATCCTGTTCGACACCACCGGCGCCGACGAAACCCGCGCCAAGGCGGCAATGACCGCCGACGATCTGATCGCCGCGCAGCGGCTGGTGCGCCGGCTGCCGGTCGGTGAATCGGTCGTCGAAGCGATCCTGAAGCTGGTGCGCTCGGCGCGTCCCGGCCCCGAGGCCGGCGACATCAGCAAGCTGATTTCCTGGGGCCCGGGTCCGCGCGCGAGTCAGGCCTTGATGCTGGCGGTGCGCGCCCGCGCGCTGCTCGACGGCCGTTTCGCGCCGTCGGTGGACGACGTGCTCGATCTGGCCGAGCCGGTGCTCAAGCATCGCATGGCGCTGACCTTCGCCGCCCGCGCGGAAGGCGAGACCATCCCGAATGTGATCGGGCGGCTGAAAGCGCGCATCGGATAAATCCAGATGCCCGAGCCGAGGCTCAGCGATATCGAGGCCAGCACAGTACGGCAGGCAACCGGCAGCGGCCGCATGCTCGCCGATGCCATGCCACGGCTCATTCTTGAAGCGCGCCGGGTCGCCGCCACGGTTATTCACGGCCTGCACGGCCGCCGCCGCGCCGGGCCGGGCGAGAATTTCTGGCAATACCGCCGCTTCATGTCGGGCGAGCCGGCGTCCAATGTCGATTGGCGGCGCTCGGCGCGCGACGATCATCTCTATGTGCGCGAGCGCGAATGGGAAGCCTCGCACACGGTCTGGATCTGGCCCGACCGTTCGCCGTCGATGGCGTTTGCCTCCGCGCTGGTCACCGACAGCAAGCTCGAGCGCGCGCTGGTGGTGGCCTTTGCCTTGGCCGAGGTGCTGGTCCAGGGCGGCGAGCGAGTCGGCATTCCCGGCCTGATGCGCCCGACCGCCAGCCGCAACGTGATCGAGAAGATGGCGCAGGCGATCCTGCACGATCCGTTGGAACGCGCCAGCCTGCCGATGTCGTTCGCGCCCTCCCCGCTCGCCGAGATCGTGATGCTGTCCGACCTGTGGAGCCCGATCGGCGACGTGCAGCAGACCATTTCGCAGCTCTCCGCCACCGGCGCGCATGGCCACATCGTGCAGATCGTCGATCCGGCGGAGGAAAGTTTCCCCTATTCCGGCCGCGTCGAATTCATCGAGCCGGAAGGCGCCGGCAGCGTCACCGCCGGCCGCGCCGAGACCTGGCGCCATGATTATCAGGGCCTGGTGGCGCGCCACCGCGCGCAAGTCCGCGCCGAGACCGACCGGCTGGGCTGGAGCTTCGCCGTGCACCGCACCGACCGGCCGGCCAGCGAATTGCTGCTCGTGCTGCATTCGCGCATGGGCACCCATATGCAAACCACGTCCGTGAGCAGCCGCTTCACGCCGGCGAACCTTGGGAGCGTGGCGTGATCGGGTCTCTGCCGCTCGGCTTCGCGCAGCCGCTGGTGCTGCTCGGCCTGCTCGGCCTGCCGGTCTTGTGGTGGCTGCTGCGGCTGGTGCCGCCGCGGCCGCGCCGCATCAACTTCCCGCCCACCCGGCTGCTGTTCGAGATCGCACCCAAGGAAGAAACGCCGTCGCGCACGCCCTGGTGGCTCACATTGTTGCGGCTGACGCTCGCCGCACTGGTCATCATCGCGGCCGCCGGTCCGCTGTGGAACCCGCCGCTCGCCGCCGCGAACCGCGGCGCGCCGCTCTTGGTCCTGCTCGACGACGGCTGGGGCGCCGCGGCATCCTGGGATGCGAGGCTGCGCACCGCCGATGAATTGCTCGCGCGCGCCGATGCCGACAATCGCGGCGTCGCCGTGCTGCCGCTGTCGGAAACCGCGCGCGATATTTCGCTGCAGGTCGCCGGCGCCGCGCGCGTGCAGATCAAGCAGGTCAAGCCGAAGCCCTATACGGTCGACCGCACCGAGGCGCTGCCCTTGATCGAGCGCTTCCTCAAAACCACGCCGGACGTCGAACTCGTCTGGCTCTCGGATGGCATCGATCTCGGCAAGGGCGGCGAATTCATCGCCGGCCTCAAGCGCATCATCGGCAGCCATCCGCTCACCGTGATTGCGGGCGGCCTGCCCGTCGCGCATGCGCTCGCCGCCGCCGACAACGCGGCCGGCGCGCTGACGGTCAAGGTGCTGCGCGCGCAGACTGGCGGCGCCGACACCGGCGTTGTGAACGCCATCGATCTTAAAGGTTTGTCGCTCGGCGAGGCGCCGTTCGCGTTTCAATCCGACGCGTCTGAAACCGAGGCGGTGATCGATCTGCCGGTCGAGATCCGCAACGATGTGGCGCGGCTTGATATCGCCGGCGAGCGCTCCGCGGGCGCGGTGCAACTGCTCGACAAGCGCTGGCGGCGGCGCACCGTCGGCATCGTGTCCGGCTCGGCCGCCGACCGCTCGCAGCCGCTGATCGGCGCGACTTATTACCTGGCGCGCGCGCTCAATCCGTTCGCCGATATCCGCCTCGCCGAAGGCATCGCGCCGGCCGAAGCGGTGACGCGTTTCCTCGATCAGCATCTGCCGATGCTGATCCTCGCCGATGTCGGCAATGTCGCCGAAGCGCGCGAGCGGCTCGACAAATGGATCGACAATGGCGGCGTGCTGGTGCGCTTTGCCGGCCCGCATCTCGCCGGCGCCACCGACGACGACCTGGTGCCGGTGAAGCTGCGCCGCGGCGGCCGCATCCTGGGCGGCAGCCTCAGCTGGGAAAAGCCGCAGCAGCTCGCCGCATTCTCCCGCGAAGGCCCATTTGCCGGCATGCCGGTGCCGAACGACGTCACCGTCAGCCGCCAGGTGCTGGCCGAGCCGGATGCGCGGCTCACCGACCGCACCTGGGCGACGCTCGCCGACGGCACGCCGCTGGTCACCGCGCAACGCTACGGCAAGGGACTGCTGGTGCTGTTCCATGTGACCGCCGACACCCGCTGGTCGGATTTGCCGTTGTCAGGCACCTTCGTCGATATGCTCCGGCGCATTGTCGCGCTCGCCGGCTCGACCGCGACCGCCGACAACGAAAATACCGGCGCGGCCAGCACCGCCGGCGGCCGCGCCAGCCAAGCCGTGCCGGCGACCCGCGTGCTCGACGGCTTCGGCGCCTTCTCATCGCCGCCGCCGACCGCCCGCCCGGTGCCCGCCAATTTCACCGGCCGCGCCAATGCCGATCATCCGCCCGGCTTCTACGGGCCGCCGGAAGGCCTGGTCGCGGTCAACACGCTGGCGCCCAGCGAGCGGCCGGTGCCGCTCGATTTTTCGCCGCTCAACGCCCACCTCGACGTCTACCGCCATGGCGAGCCGCTCGACCTGCGCGGTCCCGTCTTCCTCGCCGCGCTCGCCTTACTGATACTCGATGCGCTGGTGGTGATCTCGCTCTCCGGCGGCTTTGCCAGCATGCTGCCGCGCCGGCGCGCGACAGCGGCGTTGCTGGCGGCGGGCCTGCTGGCTGCGTTGACCATGCCCCATCCGGCGCAGGCGCAGTCTACGCCACCGCAGCCGCTGACCGCGCAGCAGCAAGACTTTGCCATGAAGGCGACGATGCAAACGCACCTCGCCTATATCGTCACCGGCGATGCGGAGGTCGATGCCGTGAGCAAAGCCGGCCTGCAGGGCCTCACGCTGTTCCTGGCGCAGCGCACCGCGCTGGAAGCCGGCGAGCCGATCGGGCTCGATCCGGCACGCGACGAGCTCGCCTTCTTTCCGCTGATCTATTGGCCGGTGTCGGCGAATGCGACGAAGCCATCGCAAGCCGCGCTCGACCGTATCGACACCTACATGAAGCGCGGCGGCACCGTTCTGTTCGACACCCGCGACGCGATCGATACACCGCCCAGCGGCGGAATACAGTCGCCCGGCATGGTGGCGCTGCGCTCGATTCTGTCCTCGCTCGACATCCCCGAACTCGAGCCGGTGCCGCGCGATCACGTGCTGACGAAAACGTTCTTCCTGCTGCGCGACTTCCCCGGCCGCTTCACCAACGGGCAGCTCTGGGTCGAGGCGTTGCCGGCGGAACCCGACGAAGAAACCAACCGCCCGGCGCGCGCCGGCGACGGCGTATCCTCGATCCTGATCACCTCCAACGATCTTGCCGGCGCCTGGGCCATGCGTCCGGACGGCCAGCCGATGCTGCCGCTGGTCCCGGGCGAGCCGCGCCAGCGCGAATTCGCTTTCCGTGCCGGCGTCAACATCGTGATGTACGCGCTCACCGGCAACTACAAGGCCGACCAGGTGCATATCCCGGCGCTGCTCGAACGGCTGGGGCAGTAGGAACGATATGTTCAACCTCGGCGTCTCATTTGCCCCGCTGATGCCAGCCTATGTGGTGTGGACGGCGTTCGGCGTCGCCGCGCTGATCTCGATCGTGCTGCTGCTGGTGCGCAGCCGCGGCGCGCCGATGCGAGCGCTCGCGTTGGCGCTGATGGTGCTGGCGCTCGCCAACCCGTCGCTCACGCGCGAGGATCGCGATCCGATCCCCTCGGTCGCCGCCGTCATTATCGACAAGAGCCCGAGCCAGAATTTTGGCGACCGCAACGCCCAGACCGAGGCGGCGCGCGCTGTTCTGGTCGAGCGGCTCAAGCGCGTTCCCGGCCTGGAAGTGCGCGTCACCGAGGCGGGCGAGGCCGATGGCGAGACCGACGGCACGCGGCTGTTCTCGGCGCTGTCCGCCACGCTTGCCGACGTGCCGCCCGACCGCGTCGCCGGCGCCATCCTGATCACCGACGGCCGCGTGCACGACGTGCCGGCCAATGCGGCCGCACTCGGCTTTGCCGCGCCGCTGCATGCGCTGATCACCGGCCACAAGGACGAGATCGACCGGCGCGTGGTGCTGACGCAGACGCCGCGCTTCGGCATTGTCGGGCAATCGCAGGCCATCGGCTTCCGCGTCGAGGATCAAGGCGGCAAGGCCGGCAGCGCGCCGGTCACCGTGCGGCGCGACGGCGAGGTGCTGGAAAAGCGCGTCGTCACCGTTGGCGCCGACATCAAGATCAATGTGCCGATCCCGCATGCCGGCCCCAACATCGTCGAGATCGAAGCCGCGCCGCTCGAAAACGAGCTCACCCAAGTCAACAACCGCGCGGTAATTTCGATCGACGGCGTGCGCGACAAACTGCGCGTGCTGCTGGTATCGGGCGAGCCGCATGCCGGCGAGCGCACCTGGCGCAATCTGCTGAAATCAGATGCCTCGGTCGACCTGGTGCATTTCACCATTCTGCGCCCGCCGGAGAAACAGGACGGCACGCCGATCAACGAGCTGTCGCTGATCGCGTTTCCGACCCGCGAGCTGTTCCAGCAGAAGATCTCGGAATTCCAGCTCATCATCTTCGACCGCTACGCCCGCCAGGGCGTGCTGCCGATGATCTATTTCGACAACATCGCGAAATACGTGCGCGACGGCGGCGCCGTGCTGATCGCCGCCGGTCCCGATTACGCCAGCCCGACCAGCATCTGGCGCACGCCGCTCGACGTGATCCTGCCGGCGGAGCCGAGCGGCGACGTCACCGAGCAGCCGTTCCGCGCAACGCTCACCGAGGCCGGCAAGCGCCATCCGGTGACGCGCGCGCTCGAAGGTTCGGACGTTAATCCGCCGCATTGGAGCCAGTGGTTCCGGCTGGTCAACATCAAGCGCACCGAAGGCACCAGCGTGATGCAGGGGCCCGACGGCAAGCCGCTCCTGGTGCTGGCGCGCGAGGGCGAGGGCCGCGTGGCGCTGCTGCTGTCCGATCACATCTGGCTGTGGGCGCGCGGCTACCAAGGCGGCGGCCCGCATCTCGATCTGCTGCGCCGGCTGTCGCACTGGCTGATGAAGCAGCCCGAGCTGGAGGAGGAAGCGCTGCGCCTGATCGTCAAGGGGCGCGACATCACCGTGCAGCGCCAGACCATGGCCGACAGCGTCAACGAAGTGACGCTCACCTCGCCGACCGGCGCCGACCGCAAGCTCAACCTGCAACCGGTCGAGCCGGGCGTGTGGCGCGCCGCGGTCACCGCCAACGAGCTCGGGCTCTGGCGCGCGACCGACGGCAAGCTCACCGCGCTCGCCAATGTGGGGCCGGCCAATCCGCGCGAATTTGCCGAGGTGACGTCGACCACGGAAGTGCTGAGCAAGCTTGCCAGCGCCACCGGCGGCGATGCGCGGCGGCTGGCGGACGGCAACACGGCTTGACGTGCCGCGCGTGGTGCCGGTGCGCACCTCGACCACCTTCAAGGGCGACGACTGGATCGGCCTGAAGATGCGCGACATCAGCGTGGTGCGCGGCATCGGCGTGCTGCCGATCTTCGCCGGATTGATCGGGCTGTTGCTGCTGGTCGGCTCGCTCGCCGCCACCTGGGCAAGGGAAGGCCGCTAACTCTTTTCCCGCTCATTCCCGCGTGAGCGGGAATCCAGTTTTCCGTCGGCTTCTTCCCAATCCGGCCGGATCATGCCGGCAACGCCGTCGAAGGCGCCGGATTTGAGTTCCGCCACCAGCAGCCGCGCCGGATCGACCGGACCGGGCAGTTTCACCCGGCCCTTCGGGATGCGCTTGAAGCCGGACTTGCCGTAGAACGGCTCGTCGCCGACCAGCACCACCAGGCTGTGCCCGGCGGCCTTGGCGTCATGCAGCGCGCGCGCGATCAACGCGCTGCCGATGCCGCGCGCGCGAAACGGCGGCTCGACCGTGAGCGGCCCCAACAGCAGCGCCGGCGTCTCGCCGATGCAGATCGGCGTCAGCCGCACCGAGCCGACCAGCAGCGTGCCGATGCGCGCGGTAAACGACAGCTCGTGCAGATGCCCGCGCCCCTCGCGGATGCGATAAGCGCTGCGCGCATAGCGGCCGGGACCGAAGGTGCGCTCATGCAGCCGCTCGATCGCCAGCGCATCGTCGGCCGTTTCCGGCAGGATTGTCAGCTTGAGCTCGCTCATGACCCTAGGGCAGCCACAGCCGTCATGCCCGGCCTTGTGCCGGGCATCCACGACTTTGGCGCCCACGGCATAAAAGACGTGGATGGCCGGGACAAGCCCGGCCATGCCGGTTATAGAAATTGCCAGTTGAAACTGATGAATTTAGAGCCAATTCAACGATCATAGTGTTGGCGAAGCGGAGCATATGACATGGGACTGCTGGTTGACGGCGTATGGCAGCAAGACGGCGTGCGCACCAAGGACGGCCAATTCATCCGGCCGGTGACCCGCTTCCGCAACTGGGTCACGCCCGACGGCAGCGCCGGTCCGTCCGGCGAAGGCGGCTTTGCCGCGCAAGCCGGCCGCTATCACCTCTATGTCGCGCTGTCCTGCCCGTGGGCGCACCGCACCGTCATCTTCCGCAAACTCAAGGGCCTCGAGAACGTCATCTCGATGTCGACGGTGTCGCCCGACATGCTCAAGGACGGCTGGACCTTCAACCAGGACGAAGGCTCGAGCGGCGACGCGGTCAACGGCAAGAGCAAGCTGTCGGAAATCTATCTGCTCGCCGATCCGAAATATTCCGGCCGCGTCAGCGTGCCGGTGCTGTGGGACAAAGAGCGCAAGACGATCGTCAACAACGAATCGCCGGAAATCATCCGCATGCTCAATTCGGCGTTCGACGCCTTCACCAACGTCCACACCGATTATTATCCGGAACATCTGCGCGCGGAGATCGACCGCGCCAACGATCTCGTTTATCCGAACATCAACAACGGCGTCTATCGCGCCGGCTTCGCCACCGCGCAAAGCGCCTATGAAGCCGCCTTCCACAACGTGTTCGACGCGCTCGACGAGATCGAGCAGAGGCTGTCGCAGCAGCGCTATCTCATCGGCAACACCATCACCGAGGCCGACTGGCGCTTGTTCTGCACGCTGATCCGTTTCGACGCCGTCTATTATTCGCACTTCAAGTGCAACTGGCGGCACATCTACGAATATCCGAACCTGTCGAATTACGTGCGCGATCTCTACCAGGTGCCGGGCGTGGCCGAGACCGTGAGCCTCGCAGCAGATCAAGCGGCATTATTACGGCAGTCAGCGGCAGGTGAACCCGACCGGCATCGTGCCGGTCGGCCCGCAGCTCGACTTCGCCGCGCCGCATGACCGCGCGCGCTTTGCCGGTTAGCCGAGCATATCGCCCTTCTTCTGCAGATATTCGTCGCGGTTGATTTCGCCGCGCGCGTAACGCTCTTCAAGCACGTCGAGCGCCGGCGACCGCCGCGCGGATGCGGCCGGGGTGCCGCCCGGCGTCACGATCATCCGCACCAGCCACACCACGCCGGCGATGATGGCGATCAGAATTATGAGCCAGACGATCATGCCGAAACCGCCGAAACCGCCATATCCGCCATAGCCCCAGCCGCCCATCATGCCCGGCCCGCCATAGGACTGCGCCTGGGCTACCATTGCACTGCCGGCGAGAACGACGCCGGAGGCAAGCCCGGCTGCGGCAACGCGAAGCGATAAATTATTCATCGATCCACTCCTTGCACCGTCGCCCCCGCTACCCCCCGCGTAAACTTACAGCACTTTATGATGGAACGCGGCCACTTAGATTGCCGTACAACGGAGCAGGATGGGGTCCGCCCGCGCGCCAGCGCCCGTATTCTTTGCGGCGCCGGGTACGCCGTAACCCTGCCCCGCTTTGGCGGGGCCTTTCGTCGACCCCCGGGATAAAGCCCGAGGGGATGGAGCGCCGCGAGGCGCCCGTAGCAGTCCACGCCTGGCGGGGCGTGGGCGTCCTTGGCGAAGGACGCGCGCCCCGCGGCGCTCCATGGCGGCTTTTCTGTCCCCGGGGCCGTAACTTCCGGGCGCAGACGGAGACCCACCGGGCGGCTTTCGCCGCCTTTCATCCGCGCCGCGTCCAGCCATTCAAGGCAGTCCCTCGTAGTGGGGACGGACGGCGACCCGAGGCCTCCCGGGAGCGGGGTTACGAGCCCCGCCCGCAGGCGCCGCATCCCCTCCCGCCCTCGTTTGCGTCTCATGAGAACGCCCTCGGAATGGAGAGGATAACGTGGATTATATTCCTAGGAACAATAAAGTCAAGAGGCGCGTTGCGGCGATCGTGCTAATAAGCCGCCAATTCAGTTCGAAAGGCTCTCCATGTCGTCCGACACACCGCCCGACCGGCTCTCCAACGACCCGCGCAGCCCCTATTACAACGAGGAAGCGCTGGCGCGCGACGTCGGCATCCGCTTCAAAGGCGTCGAGAAGACCAATGTCGAGGAATATTGCGTGAGCGAGGGTTGGATCCGGGTCGCCGCCGGCAATGCCAAGGACCGCTTTGGCAATCCGCTGACGATCAAGCTCACCGGCAAGGTCGAGCCGTATTTCAAGAATAAGAAACCAGCGTAAGGCGCGGGATGGCGGCGCCAGTGCCATAGGCGGATTAACGTAGCGTAATCGACCGCTAACGTTCTCATCATTCCCGCGGAACCAGATCGCGGTCTCGCCAAGCACCGTCGCCGCAAAAACCCGCGCATGACGAGCCATCTCGTTCTAAGCGATACTGAAACACATACGGCTGCATTGAGAACCTGTCACCAGCACGATCTGCCGAATCATACCTCGCGGCCGGCAATCGGATGTCCGAGCCGTGGCTGCTCGCCAAGCACCCTCGCCTTTTCAATAATTTCCC
This sequence comes from uncultured Alphaproteobacteria bacterium, assembly GCA_963789455.1. Taxonomy (GTDB): domain Bacteria; phylum Pseudomonadota; class Alphaproteobacteria; order Rhizobiales; family Xanthobacteraceae; genus Pseudolabrys. The sequence goes on from CAWBLD010000004.1 coordinate 85,542, forward strand.
GCGCCACGACTTTCGCCAGCGCATAGTGCCGGTGCAGAAACAGCAAACCGGTCGAGATCGGCGAGTGCGTCCGCCGACAATTCGACCTTCATCGTTCAGACCAGGGCCGGAACTCGGGCGTGCCCCAGGTGCGCAGCCAGCGCTCGACATCGGCATGCGGCGCGGCGCGGCCCGCCTCGATCGCCGCCCAGCGGCGCATCGTCAATCGCTGAAATGGCAGCTTGTTCCGGTGAAACTATATCTGCTGCTACGTCGGGTAACATCAACTCGCCATTCCTCGTAACAGCGACAGGACGAAGACCGTTTCTACGAGCGTCATTCTCTTGGGAAGTAAAACTCCGCATCACACCGCAAAGGAACGCGACAATATTGGTTCCGCGTGTGCAAGACCGCCTTCCCTCCAACGCGCGTGTATATGCCTCCTGAAGGAGTTCGTCCGGCGCGATACCGCAAAAGCGAGAATATGTCTTCGCCGCGTACACGAGGTGTGCGACGTCATCGTCAGAAAGGCTTTCAATAGCAATGCGGATTTCTTCGACGGTGGCGCGACCACCGTCGTCTGTCAGCCCTTTTTCATCAGCCTCGGCATGCATCGTCTGTCGGTGCTGCCTCCTGATTCTAAATGCGGACTCAGGCTAAGATTCGGACAAAAATTCTAGAGTCCGAGTTCTGCGGCTGATCCGCATGCCCTATTAGGGCGCCAGCAAGTGCCGTAATTGGCTCTCTGAGGCGTTTCGTTGTCTAAAAAACGATTTGTCAGCGCAAAGATAGATGTAGGAGCCCGTCAAATGGCCGATGTTCAGGTAACATGCATCAATAAACAGCCGCGTGACAATACTCACGAGGGGATAACTCATTTAGGCGGCTCCAATTGGAAATGGCCAAGGCAACGAGTGATCGATTCGATTAACGCGGCAACGAACACATTTTACACCTACGTGGACGGCAAGCGGGCCGATATTGCGGTCGTCAACGGCCCCAATGGCCAATACGTGCGTACTCACGCCGACGGAAAATGGACCGACAATTTGCTTGCGTTGAATGAATGCAAGTAACCGCCAAGACAGGCGATCAACTCAGTTGCATACGAACGGAGATACAAATGGCCAAGAAGCACTGCGACGATGGCCTCGACGACCGCTGCCGGGACCAAAATGGTCAAATTCGCGCGAAAAACGGAAGCACACGGGTGAGCACATTGCGTAATACTTACGGGGAAGGATTTGCCGGAGACGTGCGCGGCGACATGAAGCTCGACACATTACTCGAGCGAAAAGGAATTAATTCGCTTAGCGACCTTCTAAAGAAACGCTAATCGTTCGCACTGGCACGCTCACCACACCTCGCTCACCGCCGCGCCGCCCAGCACCTCGGCGATGCGGGCGCGGGTGGCGCGGCCGGTGCCGTCCGGCAGCGCGTCGGGCGCAAAGAAGCCGTGCTCGATGATTTCGTAATTGGGCTGCGGCGCGCCGTCCTGGCGGAATTCGCGCACGATGAACAGCGCCACGTGGTCGCGCCGCGACACCCGCCGGTTGAAGAACACGCCATGCAAGACCGGCGGCGCGGTCATCTCGATATTGCCCTCCTCGGCCAGCTCGCGCGCCAGCGCCGCGAAAACCGTCTCGCCGGTCTCCACCCCGCCGCCGGGCAGGTGCCAGCCTGCCACGTAGGAGTGCTTGACCAGGAAAATGCGGCCGGCGCCGTCGATCACCATGGCGCGCGCGCCCAGCGTGGCGCCGCGCGAGAAGCGCCAGTAGAAATGCATCAGCCGCCGGATCAGCGGCTCAAGCGCGCGGCGCAAGCGTTGCAAAGGAATTCTCCCCTGTTGGCGCTTTGCACAGGCCACCGCGAATGGTGTCAAACGGCGCCCTTTCGCGGCTACAATAGCTCTAATATATGAAATTCCGCCGCCAGCCGACGCCGCGAGGGGCCCCGTGAAACGATTTGCCGAGCTGACCGAACAGGAAGTGCTGGCGCTCGCCATCACCAACGAGGAAGAGGACAGCCGCATCTACCGCGGCTTCGCCCATGGTCTGCGCGAGAAATTCCCGTCCTCGGCCAAGATGTTCGATCTCATGGCCGAGGAGGAAGTCCGCCACCGCAGCCGCCTGTACGACCTCTACAAGCAGAAGTTCGGCGAATACCTGCCGCTGATCCGCCGCCAGGACGTCAAGGGCTTCGTGCGCCACAAGCCGCTCTGGCTGGCGAAAACATTCGGCCTCGACGAGGTGCGCAAATACGCCGCCGAGATGGAATACGAGACCGCGCGCTTCTATCGCAAGGCGGCGGAGACCAGCCGCGACGCCTCGATGCGCCAGTTGCTCACCGAACTGGCCGAGGCCGAGGACAAGCACGAGGGCATCGCCGAGCGCCTCGGCGAGCGGCTGCTCACGCCGGAAACCCGCGCCACCGAAGACGAGACCGCGCGCCGCATGTTCGTGCTGCAATTCGTGCAGCCGGGCCTCGCCGGGCTGATGGACGGCTCGGTGTCGACGCTGGCGCCGCTGTTCGCCGCGGCCTTCGCCACCCACAACACCTGGGAGACCTTCCTGGTCGGCCTTGCCGCCTCGGTCGGCGCCGGCATCTCCATGGGCTTTGCCGAGGCGCTGTCGGACGACGGTTCGCTCACCGGCCGCGGCACGCCCTGGCTGCGCGGCCTGGTGTGCGGCCTGATGACCGCGGTCGGCGGGCTCGGCCATACTTTGCCCTATCTCATTCCCGACTTCTGGTCGGCGACCGTGATCTCGATCGTCGTGGTGGCGGTCGAGCTCGCCGCGATTTCCTATATCCGCTACCGCTACATGGATACGCCGTTCCTGGCCGCCACTTTCCAGATCGCGTTCGGCGGCGCCCTGGTGTTCATCGCCGGCATTTTGATCGGGAGTTCGTGACCATTCGTAGCGTTTCGCAATTCGTCATGGCCGGGCTTGTCGCCGCAAGTCGGGTTTACCCGACTTGCGGTAGTCATATGATTTTGCGCAACTCGGGCAAGCCCGAGTTGCGCGTGCCATCCACGTCTTCGATGATGCAGTTCAGTAAAGACGTGGATGCCCGGCCCAAGGCCGGGCATGACAGAAAACGCATGTTCACCCTCGCCCATCTCTCCGACCCGCATCTGGCGCCGCTGCCCGAGCCGCGCTGGCGCGAGCTGATCGGCAAGCGGGTGACCGGCTACATCAACTGGCAGCGCCGGCGGCGCTTCATCCATGACCGCGCCGTGCTCGACGCGATCGTCGCCGATGTGAATGCGCAGGACGCCGACCACATCGCGGTTACCGGCGATATCGCCAATATCGCGCTGGAAGAAGAATTCGTGCGCGGGCGCAAATGGCTGCAAGAGCTCGGCTCGCGGCGCGACGTCAGTTACGTGCCCGGCAATCACGACGCCTATGTGCGCCAATGCGTCCGCTATGCCCCGCAGTGGGCGCCCTATATGAGCAGCGACGACGGTCATGCCGGCTTTCCTTATCTGCGCCGGCGCGGGCCGCTGGCGCTGGTCGGATTATCGAGTGCGGTGCCGACCGCGTGGGGGATGGCGACCGGCCGGCTTGGGCAGGCGCAACTGGCGCGGCTCGGCGAGATGCTGGGCGCGCTCGGCGGCGAGGATGTGTTCCGCGTCGTGCTGATCCACCATCCGCCGGTGAGCCAGGCCAAATGGTACAAGCTGTTGAGCGACGCCGCGCCGTTCCTGCGCGTCATCGCCGCGCACGGCGCCGAGCTGGTGCTGCACGGCCACGACCATCTGCACATGATCAACTGGCTGAACGGCCCGGATGGCGCGCGCGTGCCGGCGGTCGGCGTGCCGTCGGCCTCGGCCGCGCCCGGCATGAGCAGAAACGCCGCCGCCTATAATCTCTACCGCATCGAAGGAGCGCCCGGCGCCTGGCGTTGCGAATTGATCTCGCGCGGCATCGGCCCCACCGGCGAGATCGCGGAGCAGAAGCGGATGATGCTTTTCGGTTAGGGCTGCGGATAGAGCAGCGCCAGCGCGAACAGCGCGGCGACGCCGAGGATCACGCCATAGATGAAAGTGCGGATCGCGCGCAGGCGGCTGCGCCGCTGCTCGTGTTCCAGCATCTTCAGCGTGGTGGCCTGCCCGAACGGCACATCGTCGGCCAGCGCGCGTTCGCGCTCGATCAGCCGGCGCGCCACGTAGCGGGTGACCGCCTGCGCCATCTCGGGAACCTCGTAGGATTCCGCCAGCACCGTGCGGCCGTAGCGGGTGTCCTGCACGAAACGGTACTGCCGCTTGTCGCGGCCCATTTCGACATGCGCGATCACGTCGACCCACAGCCGCGGCACGTCGCCCCGGCTGACGCCGCGGTCGAACAGGTCGACGTCGGCGGGGATGTCCTTGAACAGCGGATCGAGCGCGTCGTTGAGCAGTTCGAGCCGCGCGACCTCGGCGTCGCGCAGATCGACCACCACGGCCGAGCGCTCGGCCGCCTCGATGCGCGCCTCGCGCACGGCGTCCTTGAGCGGATTCGGCGCCGCGGGCGTCGGCGCCGCGGCTTTCTTGTCACGTCCCCACATGGGCGCAATTTAGCAACGCGCCGGGCCCGCGCAAAGCGGAAAAGCAAGGCTTTTCAAGAAGCTTTATGGTTAATCGGGGATTAATGCGGGCTGGCCAGGCCGTAGGGCCTGCCCCAGGCCAGGCCGTCCTCGGTGCGCCCGCGCGGCCGGTATTCGGCGCCGATCCAGCCCGGGTAGCCCAGCGCATCCACCGCCGCGAATACGCCTTCGTAGTTGACCTCGCCCTCGTCCGGCTCGTGGCGGCTCGGCACGGCCGCGCATTGCAGATGGCCGATCACCGGCATGAATTGTTGCAGCCGGTGGATCAGATCGCCGCCGACGATCTGCGCATGATAGAAATCGAATTGGATGCGCACATTGGACTTGCCGAGTTTGGCGATGATGTCGGCGGCGTGCTCCACGCGGTTGAGGAAATAATTCGGCCGGTCGCGCGCATTGATCGGCTCGATCAGCAGCCCGATATTTTTGGCGGCGGCGAGATCGGCCGCCCATGTGAGATTGCCGATGAACACGCGCTCGGCCGCCGGGCGCTGCTCGAGCGCGACCTTGCCGGCCAGGCAATGCACCGCGCTGCCGCCGATCGCGGCGCTGTAGTCGAGCGCGCGCGTGAACGCCGCCTGAAAATCCTTCTCGCGGCCGGGCACCGCGGCGAAGCCGAACTCGCCTTCGCGCTCGCCCGGCGGCGTATTGATGCCGAGCACGGTGAGCTTGTTCCGGGCGATCGCCGCCTGCACCGCTTGAGCCGGCACGTCATAGGGGAATTGCAGCTCGACCGCCTTGAAGCCGCAGGCGGCGGCGGCATCGATGCGCTCGAGCAACGGCCGGTCGGTGAACAGGTAACCCAGATTGGCGGCGAAGCGCGGCATGCGATCTCCTCGACACTCTACCCTCACCGAGGCGCGCACCTGCAGGTGCGCGTCTCGAAGGGTGAGGCTCGGCTTGTCTCATCCTTCGAGACGGCGCGTTCCGCGCCCTCCTCAGGATGAGGACCGCAGGTGTCTTGCGCGCGGACGCGCCAGCGTATTCATTAGCGCACGCTCTCGCCGGAAACCATCCATGTCCGCCAACAGTGCCTTCCATATCGCCGTGCTGCCGGGCGACGGCATCGGGCCGGAGGTCATGGCGCCGACGCTGGAGATTTTGCGCCGGATCGAGGCGACCACGCCGAGCCTGCAATTCCGTTTCACCGAAGGCGCCGCCGGCGCCGGCCATTACCAGGAGACCGGCCAATCGATGCCGAAGTCCACGGTCAAGCTTTGCGAAGCAGGCCGACGCCATCCTGCTCGGCGCCTGCGGGCTGCCGAGCGTGCGCTATCCCGACAACACCGAGATCATGCCGCAGGTCGAGTTGCGCTTCATCTTCGATCTCTATGCCGGCGTGCGCCCGGCGCGACTCATTCCCGGCGTGCCGAGCCCGATCGTCGGCGCCGCCGAGCGCGGCATCGATTTCGTGCTGATCCGCGAATCGACCGAAGGCCTGTTCGCCTCCATGGGCAAGGGCGTGGTCACCCACGACGAGGCGAGAGAGACGCTGGTCGTCACGCGCAAAACTACCGAACGGCTGTTCGACTTCTCATTGCGGCTGGCGGAGCGACGCAAGAAGCGCGGCCGCCCCGGCCACCTGACGCTGGTCGACAAGGCCAATGTGTTCAAAGCCTTCAACTGGCAGCGCGACATATTCGCCGAGCGCAAAGCGAAATTCCCCGACGTCAAAACCGATCTGCTCTATGTCGATGCCTGCGCCGCGCTAATGGTGAAGAAGCCGTGGGACTTCGACGTGATGGTGATGGAGAACATGTTCGGCGACATTCTCTCCGATCTCGCCGCCGGCCTGATCGGCGGCCTCGGCATCGCGCCCTCCGCCGATATCGGCGACAAGCATGCGGTGTTCCAGCCCTGCCACGGCACCGCGCCCGACATCATGGGGCAAGGCAAAGCCAATCCCACCGCGACGATATTGTCGGCCGCGATGATGCTCGACTGGCTGGCCGACAGGCACGACCATGCGCCGGCCGCCGAAGCCGCGCTGCGCATCGAGCGCGCGGTCGACAAGGCTTACGCGAGCGGCATCAAGCCGATGGAATATGGCGGCACGGACGGCACGGCGGCTATTGCGAATGCGGTGCTGCAGGCGCTGGGTTAGGGCGTGTGCCCGCAAGACAAAATCGGCGAACTATGGGCCGTCAATATCCGTCTTATTGGCGTTCTTCGCCTTGCCGACCATGACTGGCAACTACCAGCCCGTCCGGCTGCAGGGGCGGCGACGGATCGTCGATGGCGATTTTGTACCCGCACGACTTAACAATATCGACGACGGCGCGATGGATTTGCGCGCCGTGCGTTCCGATCACCAGGTGCTTAATCCGCCCCTCCGAAAGAAGCGGACGGGACGCATCTAAAACGGCGTATTCTCCACCTTGTATGTCCATCTTCATCAGATGGACGTTCTTCTGCTCGTTGACAACCGATGCAAGAGTTCGCGTGTTCACGCTGATCGACGGCACGGCTGCGCCGTGATGGGCTGCCAATCCGCTGCTGTAGCCTCTAGCCACAAAAGGGGCGGCTCCGTCGGATATCGAAATTGCTACAGGCAAAAGTGTAACATCGGCCGGCGCCAAACCATTGATGGCAAGATTTTCCCGCAAGGCTTCGATGTGTCGCGGGAGCGGCTCGATACAAACGATTTTGGCGTTGGGCCAAATCTTTTTGATCAGGATCGAATAATATCCAACGGCTGCACCAATATCTAAAAAGATAGGAGCGGCTGGAATATCGCGCGCGAATGTTTCAAGCAGCCACCGTTCCTCGACCGGCTCATGCAAATTCGGGTTGCCTCTGGCCGCGTAGCGAGCGATTTGAAGATCAAGCAAGTCCGAACGGCGCAGCTTCACACCGTTGTTGAATTGATAAACCTCGGTCATTCTGTATTTTCCGCGTTCGCAAAATTCGACGATCCAAAATCAAGCTGCACGATGGATGTCTCGGGATACCCGGTTCACGGGCAAACGCCCGCACGCCCCGCAATGAGCGAGACTACAAGCCCACGAAATCCTTGATCGCCGCCAGGAACGCCTGCGGCTGTTCCAGCGGCGGGCAATGGCCGCAACCCGGCAATTCCACGTAGCGGCAGCCGGCCACCTTGTCCGCGATCGATTTGTTGAGCGGCGGCGGCGTGGCCTGGTCGAACTCGCCGCAGACCACCAGCGTCGGCACATGCATGCGATGCAGCAGCGGCTCCAGGTCGGCCTCCTGCAGGATTTTGCAGGCGGCCTGAAACGCCTGTGGATCGATTTCGAGCAGCACGGCCTTGCGCTCCTCGATCGCCTCCGGATGAGCGGCGAGATAGGCGGGCGAGAACACCCGCTTGGCGGCAATCTCCGCGATGGCGCCGAGCCCGCCTTCGGCCACCTTGGCCGCCATCACCGCGAACGCCTGGCGCCCTTCGGGCGGAAAGCAGGCGGCGGCATCGCTGAGCACCAGCTTGGCGATGCGTTCGGGATGGGCCATGGCGAAGGCAAGCGCGACCGTGCCGCCGAAGCCGTTGCCGATCAGGATCGAGTCGCTGGCGACGCCGAATTCCTGGAAACCGTCCTCGATCGCCGCCACATAGCCATCCATCAGCGGCAGCGGGGTCGGCAGCGAGCCATGAAAGCCCGGCAGGTTGATGAGCGTGACGCGATGCTTGGCCGCCAAGGCCGGCAACACCGGATCGAAGGCGTGGCGGTCGGCCAGCAGCGAATGCAGCATCACCAGATCGGAACCGGCGCCGGTGCGCACCGCCGTGAGCGAACCGCGGCCGGCGGTCAGTTCTTCCATCGCCATCCAATCCTCCCTCGGTAGCCTACCCTGCGCCGCCAAAACCGATGGGCAGCGTCCCGCCAATCAAGCGCAATTTATAGCGGCTAGCCTCGCGTTGCTTTCCGTCCTGTGTAAAAACTATACCAGGAATAAGCTCATCGCCGGCACGAGGAAACCGCTCCGAATCGACGGGTTCGGGCGGGCTTTGAACCCGGCAATTGCCATATACCAGAACAAACGGGGGAGGAAATTGTGATGTCGATCCTGGCACGAGTAGGAAAGTCTCGACCCTTTGCAACGTCGCTGGCCGGCCTCGCCGCGCTGGCGCTCGGCGTCAGCGTGGCCGCGGCACAGACTTATGGCATCGCCACCATGCAGCCGGGCACGCTCAACCACACCACCGGCTCGGCGATCGCCAAGGTGCTCAAGGAAAAAGCCGGCATGAACTTTCTCGTCCAACCGACGGCGGGCAAATCGACGCTGATCCCGATGGTCGGGCGCGGCGAGGCCGACCTCGGCATCGCGCAAATTTTCGAGGTTGAAGACGCCATGAAGAAAAATCCGGGCCTTCGGCTGATCGGATCGGTGCACGCGCTACGCGTGGCGTTCTGGGTGCGCAAGGACACCACGATGAAGACGATCGCCGACCTCAAGGGCAAGAAGGTGGTGTACGGATTTTCCGCCCAGCGCGCGCTCGAACCGATGGTGCGCGCCATCCTCGCCAGCGGCGGTTTGACGGAAAAGGATGTCAGTCCGGTTCTGGTTCCCAACGTCGTGCGCGGCGCCGACGACTTCACCTCCGGTGCGGCCGACATGTTCTTTTTCGCCTTCGGCGCGCCGAAAGTGCGCGAGGTCGACGCCACCGCCGGCGGCATCCGCGCGTTGGAAATTCCCGATAGCGGGATCGCCGCCATGCATAAGATTACCCCGCAGGCCTATCTGACGCCGGCCAAGCCCGGGCCGTTCTTCGTCGGCGTGGAAAAGCCGATGAAGGTTTACACTTACGACAACATGCTGTTCGCCAACGCCAAGGTAAAGGATGAGGTCGTTTACAAGGTGATCGAGACCCTGGAGGCCAACAAAGCCGACCTGGTCGCCATTCAGCCGGCGCTGCGCGAATTCTCGGCTGCCGCGCTCTACAAGAGCTACGACATCCCGTATCATCCCGGCGCCTTGAAATACTTCAAGGATCACAACATCGCGGCCAAGGCGACGCGGTGAGCGATCTGCCGGCAGGGACCGATGCGGCGCCGGTCGCCGCCGCATCGCAAGCCATTGCGCGCTGCACCGACATCCTGCAGGCGGCTTTGCTTGCCTGCGTCGTCGGTTGGGTGCTCGATCTGCCGCGGCGGCTGTTCGGCGTCTCGTTTTATACCGAGCAGCTGCTGGCGGTGTGCCTGGGACTGAGCCTGGCGATCGCGTTTATCAACGCGAAATTTCCAAGGCCGTGGATCGGCTGGGCCGGCGCCATCATCGCCCTCGGTCATCTGCGCCTATATCGCCGCGCGCTATGAGAAGCTGACGACCGAGATCGCGTTTCTGCCGGTCGAAGGCATCATCGGCAGTTCGATCCTCATCGTCTTGGTGCTGGAGGCCACCCGCCGCACCGCCGGCGGCGTGCTGGTCGCCATCATTCTGATCATCTCGGCCTATGTGTTCATCGGGCCGCATATGCCGGGCGATTTCGCTACCCGCCCGGTCTCGCCCGAGCGGCTTTTGGTTTATCTCGGGCTCGACACCAACGGCATGATCGGCGCCATCCTGTCGGTGGCGGTGCTGATCGTGGTGCCGTTCACACTGATGGGCCAGGTGCTCGGCCGCACCGGCGGGGCCGCCTATTTCGCCGATCTCGCCATGTCGGCCATGGGCAATTTCCGCGGCGGCGCCGCCAAGATCGCGGTGGTCGGCTCGGCCCTGTTCGGCATGATCTCGGGCGCCGCCGTCAGCAATGTGATGGCGGTCGGCATCGTCACCATTCCGCTGATGTCGCGCTCGGGCTTTGCCGCCACCCGCGCCGCCGCGATCGAAGCGGTCGGCTCCACCGGCGGCCAACTGATGCCGCCGGTGATGGGCGCCGCCGCCTTCATCATGGCCGAGTTCCTGCAAGTGCCCTATGGCGCGGTGGTGGTCGCCGCGGTGATCCCGGCGGTGCTGTTCTATGCCGCGCTGTTCATCCATGTCGATCTGGAAGCGGCCAAACACAAGATCGGGGCGGTCAAGGTCGACAACATTCCGCCGTTCCTCGAGGTCCTTAAATCGGGCTGGCATTTTCCGATCCCGATCGCGTTCCTGATCGCGACGCTGACCTGGCCGGAATATTTCCAGATCCCGATCGAACGCGCGGCGGTTTATTCCACCGCCATGCTGGTGGTGCTCAGCCTCACCTTCGGTTATCGCGGCGACCGCGTCAGCACCACGGCAGATGCTGCGCGCGATTCTCGACACCGGCCGCGCCGCCCTCGACATCGTCCTGATCGGCGCCGCCGCCGGCATGGTGGTCGGCGCGCTCAATGTTTCCGGTATCTCGTTCGGCTTGACGCTGCAGCTGATCGCGCTCAGCGGGCAAAGCCTGTTCGTGCTGCTGCTGCTCACCGCGCTGATCAGCATCATTCTCGGCATGGGCATGCCGACCGTCAGCGTCTATGTGCTCACCGCGACGCTGCTGGCGCCCTCGATCGTCAAGCTCGGGGTCTCGCCGATGGCCGCGCACATGTATGTGATGTATTTCGGCATGCTGTCGATGATCACGCCGCCGGTGGCGATCGCCGCCTATGCTGCCGCCAATATCGCGCGCGTGTCGGGTTGGACCACCGGCTGGAACGCGGTGGTGGTGGGCTGGAGCACGTTCTTCATCCCGTTCCTGTTCGTCACCGAACCGAGCATGCTGATGAACGACACGGGCGTGGCGATCGCCTGGAATTTCGCCCGCAACATCCTCGGAATTTTTATCGGCACCGCCGGCATTGTCGGCTACGCGTTCTGCCCGCTGGCGCTGCCGATGCGGCTGGCGTTCGGCGCCGCGGCGCTGGCGATTCTGATCCCGCAGCACGCTTTCCCCGGCGCCGACATGCTCGACTGGATCGGCCTCGGCGGCGCGGTGCTGGTGCTCGCCGTCAACTACGTGCAGAGCCGCCTGGCCAAGCAAACCGCTGCGCCGCAGGCGGCGCGGCCGTAAGCTGCGGCTCGTCATGGCCGGGCTTGTCCCGGCCATCCGCGCCTTAATTTCTTTTGGCAGGCAAGACGTGGATGCCCGGCACAAGGCCGGGCATGACGGCGGAAAGTTTTGCGACGTTTAATTCCCTTCCCGCCACAGGCCGAGCGCTTCCTGCGCCGGCCGGTCGGAGATCGAGAACAGCACGGCTTCGCTCGCGGCGGTGTGCTGGTAGCGCTTCCAGGGCGGCACCACGAACACGTCGTTGACGCCCCAGTCGAACGGCTTGCCGTCGATGACGGTGGTGCCGTGGCCCTCGGCGACCGCGAAGATGGTGCCATCGGTCGAACGGTAGGGCTCGCCCTTGAAGCCTTGCGGCAGCAGCGCGAGATGGGCGCCCATGGTGGGGAGCACCGGGCCGCCATTGATCGGATTGGCATAGCGCACGCGCGCGCCGTGGCGCTTGTCGATATCGCCGGTGTTCTTCAGGCGCTCCAGGATCGGCCGCATCCTGGCGTAGGGATAATTGATCACCGGCGAGCGGTTGAGCTCGACCGGCGCGCCGTCCGGCAGCACGCCGGAGGCGTAGCGATCGAACAAGTCGCCGTCGGCGTGATTGGTCTTCTGCATCTTCTCGTCGAAATGCTCGGCGAACGATGTCTCGAAATGATTGATGGTCGGCATGTCGAGCACGTCGAGCCACATCACCGGCTGCTGGCCCGGATTGCCGTGGTCGTGCGGCGCCCAGTTGGCGGTGATGATGAAGTCGCCGTGCTTCATCATGGTCTTCTCGCCCTCGACCGCGGTGTAGGCGCCCTCGCCTTCCAGCACGAATCGAATGGCCGACGCGACGTGGCGGTGCACGTCGGCGATCTCGCCCGGCAGGATCAACTGGATGCCGGCAAACAGCGAATTGGTGACGCGCGACTTGCCGCGCTCGCCGGGATTTTCCAGCACCAGCACGCGGCGCTCGGCCTCCTCGGTCGAGATCACCTCGCCGGCTTCCAGCATCAGCCGCTTGACGTCGGAAAACTTCCACAACGCCGGCTGGCACTGGCTCTTGGGCTCGGGCGTCACCAGGCCTTTGAGCACCTCCCACAAGGGCGCCATGTGGAACTTGGAAATCTTGTCGTAATAGGCCGCCCGCGCCACCTGCACGTTGTGCTTGGCGCCGGGTTGGCTTGCGGTTGCAACCGCCATGGCGTGTTCCTTCCAGTCCGATCGTTGAATTTGGAACTTTTATAGCGCAGTTCGGCGCGAGCCGGAATATGCCCGCAACCGCTTGCCATATATGGCTATGAGCGCGTTGCCGAGCGAGCCGCCGTCCACCCCACAGGCGCAAGGTTAATTTGTCGTTTGGGGCGTGATATGCAAGAGTGCAGTGCAGCTTCGTTGTTCACGCCGGATACTGGCCGCGGGGTAAAATCAATTGGCGTCAAAACGCCGGTTTCAGCTGATTCTTCTGAAACCCTCCCACTACAACGATGACGGCTACGTCATCCGCTGGTGGCGGGCCCTGATCCCGTCGAACTCGCTCGCCGCCGTCTACGGACTGGCGCTCAACTCGGCGCAGCGCCGCGCGCTCGGCGACGACGTCGAGATCGACATCGACGTCATTGACGAGACCAACACCCGCGTCAATGTCAAGAAATTGATCCGGCGCTTTCGCCAGCACGATAATTTCGGCCTGCTCGGCCTCGTCGGCGTGCAATCGAACCAGTTCCCGCGCGCACTCGACATCGCGAAACCCTTCCGCGCCGCCGGCATCCAGGTGGCGATGGGCGGGTTCCATGTGTCGGGCTGCCTCGCCATGCTCGACGGCACCGCGATCGACCTCGACCACGCGCGCGCCATGGGCATCTCGCTGTTCGCCGGCGAAGCCGAGGGCCGCTTCGACGATTTCCTGCGCGACGCCGCCGCTACCCAGTTGAAGCCGCTTTACAACTACATGAACGACCTGCCGGGCATTGGCGGCGCGCCGATCCCGTTCCTGCCGCGCGAATTCGTGCGCCGCACCGCCGGCACCAATGCCAGTTTCGACGCCGGCCGCGGCTGTCCGTTTCAGTGCTCGTTCTGCACGATCATCAATGTGCAGGGCCGCAAGTCGCGCTATCGCACGCCCGACGATATCGAGCACATCGTGCGCGCGAACTGGAAGCAGAACATCGCGCGCTTCTTCATCACCGACGACAATTTTGCCCGCAACAAGGAATGGGAAGCGATCTTCGACCGGCTCGCCACGCTGCGCGAGGTCGACAAGATTCCGCTCGGCCTGATGATCCAGGTCGACACCATGTGCCACAAGATCCCGGGCTTTATCGAGAAGGCGAAGCGCGCCGGCGTCACCAGGGTGTTCATCGGCCTCGAGAACGTCAATCCCGACAATCTCGCCGCTGCGAAGAAAAAGCAGAACAAAATCACCGAGTATCGCAAGATGATGCTGGCCTGGAAGGAGCAGGGCATCTTCATCTATGCCGGCTACATCCTTGGCTTCCCCGGCGATACCGCAACTTCGATCCGCCGCGACATCGAGATCATCCAGCGCGAGCTGCCGGTCGATCTGCTGGAATTCAATATCCTGACGCCGCTGCCGGGCTCGGAGGACCATAAGGTGCTGTGGGCCAAGGGCGTCGCCATGGATCGGATCTGAACAAATACGACCTGGAGCACGTCGTCACCGACCATCCAAAGATGAGCCGGCAAGAGCTGCAATCGATTTACGAAGAAGCGTGGGACCTGTACTACACACGCGCTCATATCGAGACGCTGCTGCGGCGGGCGGCCGCCACCAAGGTGCCGATGATGAGTCTCGCCAAGGTGCTGGTGCAGTTTGCGACCATGATGCAGCTCGAGCGGGTGCATCCGCTGCAAAGCGGCCTGATCCGCATGAAGCATCCGACCGAACGCCGGCCCGGCCTGCCGCGCGAAAACGCATGGGCGTTCTATCCGCGCTATCTGCGTGACCTTATCGCGCGTAACGCGGTGTTCGTGCGGACCGCCTGGTGGATCATCAGCCTCAAGCGCCGCATCGAGCGCGACCCGAACCGGCACTTCTATATGGACCAGTCACTGACGCCGGTGCATGACGACGAGGACGAGACGTTCGATTATCTGACCAAGACCGACGGCGCCAAGGCGGCGATCGACCACTTCAAGAAAGTCGCCGAGCTCACGCACAAGGTGCGTGAGCCGGAGGCGCCATCGAGCGCGGACCGGATGCCGGCCGAGCCCGCCGCCACGCGCTAGTTATTGACCGAGCCGCCGTCCACCACGATCGACTGTCCGGTGACGAAATCGCTGTCGCTACTGGCGAGGAACACCAGGGTGCCGAGCAGGTCTTCCGGATAGGCGTCGCGCTTGAAGGCGCGGGAATTGCGCACCGGAATACGCTCCTCCTCCACATGGGTCGCGTTCTCGAGCCCGGTGTCGCTCAGGATATAACCGGGCGACAGCGAATTGACCGCGATGCCGTATTGGCCGAGCTCGCGCGAGAGCGCGCGGGTGAAGGCGAGCATGGCGCCTTTCGAGGTGACGTAAGGCAGCATGCGCGGCACGCCCTTGTAGGCGGCGCCCGACGCGATGTTGATGATCTTGCCGGTGCGGCGCTCGATCATGTGCGGCGCCACATGGCGGACCATCAAATACGGCCCGCGCACGTTGATCGCCATGACGCGGTCCCACAAGTCGGGGTCCCACTCGTTGAAGTTTCTCGGCTTCAGCGTGGCGTAGAGCGCGGCGTTGTTGACCAGGATGTCGATCTGGCCGAAGCGGTCGATGGTCTGCGCCACCACATTCTTGACCGCCTTCTCCTCGCCGACGTCGAACTTGACGCTGGCCACGGAACTGGCGCCATGGCGGCCGGCGATTTCCGCGGCGAGCTCCTTGCCGTCGGCGATGTCGGCGATCATCACGCGCGCGCCCTCGGCGGCGAGCGCCTGCGAATAGTGCCGGCCGATGCCCCGGGCGCCGCCGGTGACGATCGCCGTTTTTCCTTCCAGCCGTGCCATGACCGACCTCTCATTTGTCATCGCCGGGCTTGACCCGGCGATCGCGTTTAGGCGAGCAATGTGCCTACCCAAGCGGGATGGCCGGCACAAGGCCGGCCATGACAAGGAGAATTAAATGCCGAGAGATACCGCCGACCGCCTGGCCATCCGCGCGCTGGTCGAAAACTGGGTGCTCTGGCGCGACGCCCGGCTGTGGGACCGTTTCCGCACCGTCTGGCACAAGGACGGCCAGATGTGGGCGACCTGGTTCCAAGGCTCCTACGAGGAATTCATCAAGGTCAGCCAGGAAGGCTACGACCGCGGCGTGCGCATCATGCATATGCTCGGCGGCATGAGCATCGACATCAAGGGCAAGCGCGCGATCGCGCAGACCAAGATGACGATCTCCCAGCGCGCGCCGGTCGAGGGCGTCGTCTGCGACGTGGTGTGCACCGGCCGCTTCTATGACTTCCTGGAAAAGCGCAAGGGCCGCTGGGGCATCGTGCTGCGCCGCCTCGCCTACGAAAAGGACCGGCTCGATCCGGTCGATCCATCCGCCAAACTCGTGCTCGACGGCAAGCTGCTGGCGCAATTCCCGGAAGGCTACCGCCACCTCGCCTATCTGCAGAGCAAGATCGGCTACCAGGTCAAACGCGACATGCCCGGCCTCGACGGGCCGGAGCTCGATGCGCTCTATGCCAAGGGCGCGGCCTGGCTGAAGGGAAAGAAGCTGTAACCGCCGGGCGTTTCCCGGCATGACAAAAATCAATCGCGCCGCCGAGGGATTGGCGTACACGTGCAGAAGTGCGAATTTCGGCCATAAAGTCGGGGATCAAACCATCCGGGGGGCAACATGTCGTTAGCCGCGAATTTCAACCTGTTCAACGAGTACAATATTCTCCGCCTGATCTGCGGGCTGTTCCTGATCCCGCACATCTGGGGCAAGTTCTATGAGCCGGCGGCGCTCGGCTTCTTCAAGGCCGCGAAATTCCACCCGCCGGAGTTTTGGATGTATCTGGCCGGCGCCATCGAAACACTGCTCGCCATCGGCCTGATCTTCGGAATCTATGTGACCATCGCCGGGGCGATCGCCTGCCTTCATCTTTTGGTCGCCACCGTCGGCGTATACAAGGTCACCGGCAAATGGCTGTGGAATATCGGCGGCCTGGAATACTGCCTGTTCTGGGCGATCTGCTGCCTGGTGGTGGCGATGCACGCCTATCACGCCGGCGGCATCTGGCACTAGGAATGTCACCGAAAGAATTGTCACAAACCCCGCTCATTCCCACGCAAGCGGGAATCCAGGGTGACACTCGTCTTTACTCGCGGCACGTCCGGCGATATTGGCAGACCGTTCGGGTAACAGGCGCAAATTCCAGGAACAGGGAAGGATGCACATGATTGCGGTAGTCGGCGCGACCGGCAACACCGGACGAGCGGTCGTCAACGAGTTGAAGCAACTGGGGCAGAATCCGGTGTGTGTCGTGCGCAATCCTGAGAAGGCGCGCGAGGTCTTGGGGCCCGACGCGAAGACGGCGGTCGCGGAATTGACTGACCGAGCGGCACTGGAAAAGGCGCTCCAGGGCGTACAAAGCGTGTTCGTCGTGACCGGCCACAACCCCGGAATGGTCGAACAGCAGAATAATGTGCTCGACGCTGCGATGAAGGCGGGCGCGAAGTATCTCGTCCGCGTGAGTGGGGGCCGCGCGGTGGTCGGCCCCGACTCGGAATCGGTCATCGGTCGCTCGCATTATGCGATCGAGGAACGGCTGCGCGACAGCGGCATCGGGTGGGTCATTTTGCGGCCCGGCCTGTTTATGCAGAACGTCTTCACCCAAGCGGCGGCGATCAAGAATGACAACAAGATGGTGCTGCCGTTCCCCAAGGACCTGCCGGTGGCGTTGACCGACGTGCGCGACACCGGCGCCGTCGGCGCGCGCATCCTCATCGATCCGACGCCGCATGCCGGCAAGACCTACGAATTCACCGGCAAACTCACCAACTACGGCGAATTTGCCGACGTGCTTTCGCAGGTGCTCGGCAGGACGATCACCTATGTCGGGGTCACGCCGGAGCAGGCCGAACAGGCGATGAAATCGCGCGGGATGCCGGACTGGCTGGTCCAACATCTTGTCACAATCGCCAAGCTCGGCGCCAAAGGTGCATTCTCGAACGAGAGCACCGGGCCCATTCGCGAGATCGCCAAGCGCGAACCGATTACGACGCGGCAGTTCGTCGAGGACCACAAGACCATGTTTGCCTGATCCGCTTCGCGGTACCCCGCAATGACCGGTTACACCTTCACCCGCTTGATGAACTTCACGAAAGCGGCGAGTTGCAGCTTGATGGCGTCCTTCGCGGCCTGGTCGGTTAGTTCGCCGGTCTTCTCGTCGATTTTCTTGGCGGCGAGATTCACGAACACTTCCGGCTTGCCGAACATCTGCGCTTCGATCGCGGTCAACGCCATGCGCAGGTGATACTGCATGCGCCCGCCGCCGAGCAGGCCGGGCGCGGCCGACTGCAAGGCGACCGGCTTGTCCTTGAAGCAAACCTCTTTTTCGCGCGAAGCCCAATCGATGGCGTTCTTCAAGCCGCCGGGGATCGACCAGTTGTATTCCGGCGAGACGATGATGACGGCATCAGCCTTGCGGATGGCGTCGCACCAGGCAACAACATCGGCGGGAATGCCGGTCGCAGTCTGATCGTCGGCATTGTAGATCGGGAATTTGGCGAACGAAGCCGCCGGCGTGAGCGCGAGTTCCGGCGGCGCCAGCGCCGGCAGCGCGCGCGCCACCGACGCGTTGAAGGATCCCTTGCGCAGGGAGCCGCAGATCACCAGCACGTTATATTTGTCGGCCATTTTATCCTCGTTCAACCTGTCATGTTTCTAGGCCGCCGGACTACTGCGGTTGAATTCCGGCCTTGTCGCGCACCGATTTCCATTTGGCGACTTCGTCGGCCATGTGCTGGCCGAATTCCGCCGGCGATGTGACATGCACCACGGCGCCGACTTTGGCCAACTGGTCGCGGATTTCGGGCCGCCCCAGGACCTGCCGGAGCGCCGCGTTGGTCTTGTCGACGATCGCCTGCGGCGTGCCGGCCGGATAGACCCAGCCGTACCAGCCGGTCACCGCATAGCCCGGCACGCCGGATTCCGCGACGGTCGGCACGTTCGGGATTGTGGGCCAGCGCGCCGGCGTGCCGACCGCGAGAATCTTCAATTCGCCGGCCTGTACCTGGCCGCGCACCGCGTGCGCCAGTTCGACCGCATAGTCCACCTGCTTCGCCAGCAGGGCGGCGAGCACACCCGGCGTGCCGCGATAGGGAATGTGCTTGACGTCGATGCCGGTTCTCTGGCGCAGCAATTCGCCGGCGAAATGCTGGGTCGAGCCCACGCCGACGCTGGCGAAATTGAGCTTACCGGGCGAGGCCTTGGCCAGCGCCACCAGGCCCTTGATGTCGTTGGCCGGGAAATCCTTGCGCGCGACGATGACGAAGGCGGAATTGGCGACCATCGCCACGGCTGCGAAATCCTTCACCGCGTCATAGCGGATCGACTTGATCATCACCGCCGACACCGTGTGGCCGGTGCTGATCATGGAAGCGGTGTAGCCGTCCTTGGCGGCCTTGGCGACCAGGTCGGAGGCGAGCGAGCCGCCGGCGCCCGGCTTGTTCTCCACCACGATGGTCTGGTGCAACAGCTCCGAGAGCGGCTGCGCGATGATACGGGTCACGATATCGGTCCCGCCACCGGGCCCGAAGCCGACCAGCACGCGGATCGGCCGGTCCGCCGGCCATTCGGCCGCGGCCGGCGGCGCCGCGGCCACGATGAAGCCAGCCACCATGGCCGCCGCGATAATGAGGCGTTTCATGAGTCTCCCCCTGTGTCGGCGCTTTGACGCGCTCGGATTATGCTTTCTCGTCTTCGATTCCGTTGCGCAGCACGCCGATGCCCTCGACCTCGACCTCGATGGTGTCGCCCGCCTTCATCCAGACCGGGTCCGGCTTGCGCGCATGGCCGACGCCGGACGGCGTGCCGGTGAGGATGATGTCGCCCGGCTCGAGCGTCATGCCCTTGGTGAGATAGACCAGCGTCTCGGCCAGCGGGAACATCATATTGTCGGTGTTGTCCGATTGCATGGTGGTGCCGTTGAGCCGGCTCGCGATCTTGAGCCCCTTGCCGCCGGGCGGCAGCTCGTCGGCCGACACCATCCACGGCCCGAAGCCGCCGGTGCGGTCGAAATTCTTGCCCATGCCCCATTGCGTGGTGTGGCGCTGGAATTCGCGCACCGAGCCTTCGTTGCGCGCACGAATAGCCGGCGATGCAGTCGACCGCGTTGGCCAGCGTCAGATGCTTGGCGCGCCGGCCCACGATCGCGACCATTTCGGCTTCGTAGTCGAGCTGGATCGATTCGCGCGGACGGATGATCGGGGCGAGATGCGGCACCATCGAGGTCAGCACGCGGAAGAAGATCGACGGATATTTCGGGATATTGTCGCGCTGCGGCCCTTCCTTGACGTGGTCGAGATAATTGAGGCCGAGGCAGACGATCTTGCCGGGCCGCGCAACCGGCAAGCCATATTTCAATCCGGCGAGCGGGCGGCGGGCGGACGCCGACGCTTTGCGGGCGAAATCACCGAGCGAGGTCAGATCGCCGCGGGCGCGGCGCAAGACCTCGCCGAGGTCGGCCGGCAGCGCGGGATCCGCCGCCTGCAAATCGATGACGGTGTCGCCCTCGACCACGCCGAGCCGCAAGCCGTTCTCTGCTTCAAAACCGACAATCTTCATAAGGTGGGGTCCGGCGTTGCCAATAATGCGGGCGCCCGGCCGCCCATGGCCGGGCAACGCATGGCTTAGCGCAGGTCAGCGGGTTCGGGAAGTGGCGCAGCCCATGGACATCATGATCCGTCACTCCAGGGCGCGCGCAACGCATGCGAGCCCGGAATGACGGAGACAGTCAAGCTGGCGTGATACGATGTCACTCCGCCGGGCGCGGCGGCAGCTTTTCGTCGGCCAGCGTGAAAGCCTGGATCGAGAAATAATTGCGCTCGTCGGTCCAGGCCCCCGCCGGCAGCCAGCCGGCGCCGCGCGCCAGCGCGCCCAAGGACTCGATCGAGTATTTGTAGCTGTTCTCGGTGTGGATGGTCTCGCCGGCGCGGAATTCGATGGTTTCGCCCGCCACCTTCACCTTCTGCCGCTTGAGGCTGGCAAGGTGCATTTCGACGCGATGGCGCTCGCGGTTGTAGAAGGCGTGGTGCTCGAAACTGTCGAGCTTGAAGGTGCCGCCGAGCTCGCGATTGATGCGCGTGAGCAGATTGAGATTGAACCTGGCGGTGACGCCGGCCGCGTCGTTATAGGCGGCGTTGAGCACTTCGGCCGGCTTGATCAGATCGGCGCCGACGATCAGCGTCGCGCCAGCGCCGAGGATGCGGCCGGCATTGCGCAGGAATGCCGCCGCCTCGTGCGGATCGAAATTGCCGATGGTCGAGCCCGGGAAAAATCCGACCCGCACCGGCGCCGCCTTGGCTTCCGCCGGCAGCTCGAAGCTTTGCGTGATATCGGCGGTCACCGGCAGCACCTTGAGGCCGGGGAAATCCGGCCGCAGCTCGGCCGCTTCCTGCTCGATCATCTCGCCGCAAATATCGACCGGCACATAGGCGGCAAGCGCCGGCGCCGCGCGCAGCATGATGCGCGCCTTCTTGCTCGAGCCGCTGCCGAATTCCACCAGCGCGGCGCCGGGCGGAATGAGCTTGGCGATATCGCGCGGCGTGGTCGCGCAGGATGCGCATCTCGCAGCGCGTCGGATAATATTCGGGCAGCTCGGTGATGCGCTCGAACAGTTGCGAGCCGGCGCCGTCGTAGAAATATTTCGCCGGCACCCGCTTCGGCGTCGCGCGCAAGCCGTCGAGCACGTCGGCTTCGAAAGCGGATGTTTCGGCGCTTTGCGGCTGTGCGCGGCGGGAACGTGCGAGTGCAACCATCATTGTTCCTCGTATCTTAACTTGCGCATGATCTTGTCCGAAAACCGGTTCCCATCCACAATCAGTTAGGCAGCTTCGGGATCATGCGCTCAATCTAATCGAACTCGGCAAGCCGCAGCCCGCTGAACTGCCAGCGCGCGCGCGGATAGAAGAAATTGCGGTAGCTCGCGCGCGCGTGGCCTTCCGGCGTCGCCAGCGAGGAGCCGCGCAACACCATCTGGTTGACCATGAACTTGCCGTTGTATTCGCCGAGCGCCCCTTCGGCCGCGCGGTAGCCCGGATAGGGCAGATAGGCGCTGCGCGTCCATTGCCAGGCGATGCCGAAGGCATCGGCGAGCAGCCCGGCGCGCGCCGCCACCTCCCATTCCGCTTCGCTCGGCAGATGCTTGCCGGCAAAGCGGGCGAAGGCGTCGGCCTCGTAATAGCTGATATGCATGACCGGCGCCGCGGGATCGACGGCTTGCAGGCCGGCGAGCGTCATCGAGAACCAGGCGCCGTCTTTTTGCCGCCAATAGCCGGGCGCCTGCCAGCCTTCCGCCTGCGCCAGCGCCCAGCCGTCCGACAGCCAGAGCGAGGGCGTCGCATAGCCGCCGGCGGCGATGAACTCGAGCCATTCGGCATTGCTCACCAGATGGCGCGCGATGCGCATATCGGGAATGCAGTTCGTCATGGCGCGGCGTCTCGTTGTCGAAGCAGAAGCCCTCCCCCTCATGGCCGATGGGGTGAATGCCGGCCGGCACATCGACAAAACCGCGCGGGCCTTGGGTTGCGCGCGGCGGCTTCCAGTCCGGCATCGTAGACCGGATCGGTCGGATTTTGCGCGAAGGCGTGCAGGATGTCGGTGAGCAGCAATTCCTGATGCTGCTGCTCGTGATGCAGGCCGATCTCCAAAATCGCGAACACGCGCGCGGCATCGGCGGCCGGCACATGAGCGATCAGCCGCTCGACCGCCGCATCGACATGAGCGCGATAGCCGGCGACGTCGGCGGCATTCGGCCGCGTGATCAGCCCGCGGTCGGGGCGCGCGTGGCGCGGGCCGGCGGCGACGTAATAGGAGTTGAACAGGAACGGAAAGCGTTCGTCGAAGATGTGGTAGCCGGGATCGTTCGGCACCAGCAGGAACTGCTCGAAGAACCAGGTGACATGCGCGCGATGCCATTTGGTCGGGCTGGCGTCGGCCATCGACTGCACGATCTGGTCCTCGGGCGACAGATGCGCGGCGCGCGCCTCGGTTTCGGCGCGCACGCGGCGGAAGGCATCGCGCCAGTCCTCGCGCGTTTCATCCGGCGATTTCGGCGCCGAACGCGGCCCGATGGCGGCGCCGCGCGGAGCATGCGACATGGCGGTGCGCGCCATTGATTGCCTCCGTAGCGATTCACGATGAACTGTCGGCGCCGATGTGCGTACGGATACGAATTAGGGATGCAATTGTTCCATCGCAAGTGCGCCGGGGCAACCTCGAATCGCCTTAAGCGCGCTTACCTGACAGGGTTGTGATTGCGGCGTGACGCCGCGCCCCAGCCTGACCGCACGTTTTGCGCGCGACGATTGTCGTGACGATGCGCCGGGAGGCTGGCTACGCCATCCACAACCTTTAGATATCGACCTTTGCTGGTCCGAATTGTCCTATTGATTTGCTTGACGAAATCGCTCTTGGCTGAATGTTGGCTTTGATGCTTTCGGCTGGTTGCCGCCGCCGATCAAGGCGGCCACTCAGTCGATTCCAGGCAAAAATAAATCCTATTGTACCAGCACCAATTTCAATTGCCCCCACGGCCCTCAAGATACGCCAGATCCGTTTTGACACGCTGAATGACAGCATCCCAATCGCCGGCCTGTTCTTGTCGGTACAGTTTTGCAGTCGGATACCAGGGACTGTCAGTTCTCTCCAACAGCCAGCGCCAGCAAGTGTCAAAGCGGTTGAGAATCAAACGGGCTTGCCCAAGGCTCCAGCTAGGTGAACAATCGAGGTATCGACGGAGATCACCAGGTCCAGATTTTCGATCAGCGCCGCTGTATCCGAAAAATCGTTGAGCAGGCTGGTAAAGTCTATAATTCGGGGACCGTCCCAATTGGCGCGCACCAATTCGGCGAGCTCCGACTCGGCGGGCTGGCCTTTTTGCAGACTGTAGAAATCGATATCCGGATTTTTTAGCGCAGCAAACTTCGCCAGCGGAATGTTTCTACGGCGATTGATTGACCAAAATTCCGGATGGCCGGGCCTAAACCCCCCGGACCATACCAGCCCCACTCTTGGTTTGCTCTTTTCCCCAAGCTTTTCCTTCCAGAAGAGCGATTTCTTTGAATCGCTTCTGAGGTACGGGATATCTGCCGGTATTGTGTCCAGCGTCGTTGCGAAAGCGAGCGGCAAGCTCAACAACGGACAATGATAGTCGAAATCATCCGGAACTTCGTCCTGATTGACGATCTGGATGGTGGGGCTGATCTCTTTCAGCAACGCTTGCAGCGGCTGCTGCACCGACATGACGACCTTCGCGCCCCGCGCTTCGGCAAGCCGGGCGTAGCGGCAGAACTGAATGGTGTCGCCAAGCCCCTGCTCCCACCAGAGGAACAGCGTCTTGCCGGCAATATTTTCTTGACCGAGCCAGAGCGGCTGAGGAAAGGAGCGAGCCGCGTACGGTTCAGCGAGCTTCTTGCGCCATTCGTGCAGGCGCCAGCCTTGCTCAAAGCGCCCCATCAGCAATGAGCAAAGGCTTTTATTCCAATACGCGTCCGTGCAGTCTGACTTGAGCGCGATCGCCGTGTCGAAACTCTGCAGCGCGTCGTCGACGCGCATCAGCTTCACGAGCGCACCACCGCGATTGTTGTAGGCAATGGCGTAGTCCGGCTTGAGCGCGATCGCCCTGTCGAAGCTCGCCAGCGCATCATCGAGGCGGTTTAGGTCCTGTAGCGCACCGCCGCGATTGTAGTACGCCTCGGCATAGTCTGGCTTAAGCGCAATCGCCCGGTCGAAGCTCGCCAGCGCGTCATCGAGGCGGTTTAGCTTCAGCAGCGTATTGCCGCGGTTGTTGTAAGCCTCGGCATAGTTGGGCTTGAGCGCGGTCGCCCTGTCGTAGCTCGCCAGCGCGTCGCCGAAGCGCTTCCGTTCTTGCAGCGTACCGCCGCGGTTGTAGTACGCCTCGGCAAAGTCGGGCTTGAGCGCGATCGCCCTGTCGTAGCTCGCCAGCGCATCGTCGAGCCGCTTCAGATCCTGCAGCGCAACGCCGCGGTTATAGTACGCCTCGGCATAGTCCGGCTTGAGCGCAATCGCCCGGTCGAAGCTCGCCAGCGCGGCATCGAGCCGGTTCAGGTCCTGCAGCGCAATGCCGAGGTTACTGTGGGCAGTTGCGACCTTTGGGTTCAGCCCGATTGCCCTGCCGATCAGCTCGACTGCCCGCTCCGCTCGCTGTGTTTCACACGCAATAATCCCGAGCACGTGCAGCGCTTCAAAATGGTCCGGCTGTTGCCGCAGCATTTCCACAAAGATGCGCTCGGCATCCGCCAGCCTACCCTGCTGACACAACGCCATTCCCTGATTGAGTTTGGCTTGCAATGCCGCAGAAGCTTGATTTTGTGCTCGGCGTCGCGCGTCGCCCCGTTTCCGCATTCTGCTTCTCAAGTCCCGCTTTCGGTTCGATTATCGCTATCAGCCCCACTGCCGAGGAAATTCATTAAATCGGTTTTGACACGCCGAATGACCGCATCCCAGTCGCCGGCCTTCTCTTGTCTGTACAGCTTTACGGTCGGGTACCAGGGACTGTCGGTTCGATTTAAAAGCCAGCGCCAGTCGGTGTCAAAGCGATTGAGAATCCAAACGGGTTTGCCTAAAGCGCCGGCCAAATGCGCCGTCGAGGTATCGACGGAAATTACCAGGTCCAGATTTTCGATGAGCGCCGCCGTGTCGGAGAAATCGTTGAGCAGGCTGGTAAAGTCTATAATTCGGGGACCGTCCCATTTATCGCGTATCAATTCGGCGAGTTCCGACTCGGCGGGCTGGCCTTTTTGCAGGCTATAAAATTCAATATTCGGATTTTTAGCGTGGCGAGTTTCGCCAAAGGAATGTTCCTGCGGCGGTTGAACGACCAGACTTCCGGCTGATCGGGCCTGAATCCTCCCGACCACACCAGCCCCACTCTTGGTTTGTCTTTTTCACCGAGCTTTTTTCTCCAGAAAAGTGATTTTTCTGCATTAGCATTCAGATACGGAATATCTGCCGGTACTGTCTCCAGCGTTGTCCCAAATGCGAGCGGCAGGCTGTGTAAGGGGCAATGATAATCAACTGGAGGCAATGGACTTCCTTTATCCGCCAATTGCGCCACGCCGGAAAGATTACCAAGCAGACTCAGCAGTGGCTTAGGCACCTCCAAAATGACTCGGGCGCCTAAATCAGCGACCGCCTTGGTATAACGGCAAAACTGAATTGCATCTCCAAGCGCCTGTTCGCTGTGCAACAGGATTGTCTTGCCCGCTATCGATTCTTTGCCAAGCCAGAGGGGTTGCAC
Source organism: uncultured Alphaproteobacteria bacterium (assembly GCA_963789455.1). Taxonomy (GTDB): domain Bacteria; phylum Pseudomonadota; class Alphaproteobacteria; order Rhizobiales; family Xanthobacteraceae; genus Pseudolabrys. Next base: position 111,494 of record CAWBLD010000004.1, read on the forward strand.
AAAGTGGCGTTTTTCACCCCAGCCATTTTTAAGTCCCGCGCCGAATTCAAAAAGCGCCCATCCCCTATCAAATTGCCCATACATATAGCAATAACGCCAGTGATTTACTCCAATACGCTTCGGCAAAGTCCGGTTTAAGCGCAATGGCTTTGTCATAACTGGCCAAAGCTGCGTCCAGTTGATTGAGCTCTTTGAGCACCACGCCGCGGTTGACGTAGGCTTCGACAAAACTCGCCTTCAGCACAATGGCCTTGTCATAACTCGCAATTGCGGCGTCCAGCTGATTGAGCTCTTTCAGCGCCACGCCACGATTGTAGTAGGCCTCGGCAAAGTTCGCTTTCAGTGCAATCGCCTTGTCATAACTCGCTACGGCAGCGTCTAATCGATTGAGGTTTTCGAGCGCATTACCACGGTTGCAATAGGCATCGGCATAGTCCGCCTTAACCGCAATGGCCTTATCAAAACTCGCTAGAGCGGCGTCAAATTTATTGAGTTCTTGCAGCGCATTGCCGCGCTTGAAGTAGGCTTCGGCGTCGTCCGCTTTCAGCGCAATGGCCTTATCGTAACTTGCGACGGCGGCGTCGAATTGATTGAGTGCCCGGAGCGCGTCGCCACGGTTGCTGTGCGCCGCTGCAAAGTCGGGCTGCAGCGCGATTGCCGTGTCGTGGCTCGCAAGTGCCTCCGCAGGGCGCTTCAAATCCTGCAGCGCAAGCCCGCGGATGTTGTGCAGCTCGGCAAGGCCGGGTTTCAGCGCGACCGCCCGGTCGTAGCTCGCCAGCGCCTCCTCGAGGCGCTTCAGATCCCTGAGCGCATTGCCGCGGTTGACGTGCGCCTCGACGAGGTCGGGCTTGAGCGCGATCGCCCGGTCGTAGCTCGCAAGCGCTTCCACAGGACGATTCAATTCCTGGAGCGCAAGCCCGCGATTGTAGTACGCCTCGGCAAAGTCGGGCTTCAGTCCAATCGCCTCCCCGATCAGTTTGACCGCCCGCTCGGTCTGCCGGGTTTGCAGGGCAATCAGTCCGAGGCGATGCAGCGCACCAAAGTGGTTCGGCTGTCGTTGCAGAACTTCCCCATAAACGCGCTCCGCATCCGCCAACCTTCCCTGCTGATGCAGCGTCACCCCCCTGCCTGAACATGGCCTGCAATGGCGCCGCAGCTTGATCTTGTGCTTGCCTTCGCGCGTCAGCTGGTTTCGGCATTGCTCTTTCTCAAAACCTGCTTCCGGTTCGATTATCGCAATGATGGTGCCGTTTTGGCACCGGCGGCGGCAGGTCGGTCTTAAGGGACGCGGCAATCGGGTCGATTGCGAGCGCCTGGCTGCGGGCAGCGCGGCCGCGATTGAACCCGACAGTGTCCGATTTGCCATCCGCTAATCGGATGGAATTCATCAGCTTCATCCAAGGCGGATTTTGAATTGCTATAAGCTACCGCAACTATTGAAGTTTTGGTAGCGGGGGAGGGACTCGAACCCCCGACCTCCGGATTATGATTCCGCTGCTCTAACCAGCTGAGCTACCCCGCCATTCCGAAACGCTATCTGCCGGAATGGGCGCGATATAGGAAGGGCCACGAAAGCCTGTCAAGCAAGCCGGGCAAAATGCTTGCCGGAAACGGCCGCTTCGGCCGAATTTTCGGGCCGCACCCCGAGGTTTTCCGGCTCAAGCCGCGCTGCGGCGCTCGCCATCGGGCAGGCGCGCGAAGCGGATCAGCGAGAAATGTCCGAGCGGCGGCATCGGCGTGCGCTCGATCACGCGCACGCCGCCGTGGCGCTCCGCCCAGGCGGCCAAGCGGCCGAAGCGGAATTCCGGCCGCCAGCCGAGCCGGCGCGCCAGCGGCGCAAAACAAATCTCGAACCACCGGCGCGGACCGGATTCGGCGCCGATGTGATTGACCAATACGATTTCGCCGCCCGGCTTGATGACGCGCACGAACTCGTCGAGCGTCGCTTCCGGATTGGGCACCGCCGTAATGACAAATTGCGCCACCACCACGTCGAAGGATTGATCGGGCAGCGCCAGCCGGGCGGCGTCCATCACCGCCAGAGCCTCCACATTGCTCAGCCCGTGCTCGGCGACGCGCGCTTGCGCCTTGCGCAGCATCGGCTCGGACAGGTCGACGCCCAGCAAGCGGTTGGAGCGCGCGTAATCGGGCAACGAAATCCCGGTGCCGACGCCGACCTCCAGAATGCGCCCGCCGATCCGCTCGGCGGCAACGATCGCGGCGCGCCGCCCGCGATCGAACACCGCGCCGAACACCAGATCGTAAATCGGCGCCCAGCGCGCATAGGCGCGCTCGACGCTTGCTTTGTCGATGTCTGCCCCCATGCCCGTGAATTCAGCCGCGCGCGGCGGCCGCCGCCATGGGTTCATCGGCGGCGCGCATCGCCGTCGGCCGCCGCCATGGCGCTCTTGATGAAGCCGCCGCCGAGCACGCGCGCCTGGCCTTCGCCGGCGTCGTAGAAAACGCAGGCCTGGCCGGGCGACACGCCGTCCTCGCCGTCCACCAATTCGACCTCGTAGCCGCCATTGGCGGCCGTGAGCCAGCCGGCTTGCGGCGGCCGGGTCGAGCGCACCTTCACGAACACCTCGCGCCGGTCGTCGGCAAGCGCCTCCTCGATGCTGCCCTCGCCGATCCAGTTGACTTCGCGCAGCACGATGCGGCTGGTGCGCAGCGCCGCGCGCGAACCGACGACCACCTGGCGGCGCTCGGCATCGAGCCGCACCACATAGAGCGGCGCGCCGGTCGCCAAGCCCAGCCCGCGGCGCTGGCCGACGGTGAAATGGATGATGCCGGAATGGGCGCCCAGCACCTGGCCGTCGAGATCGACGATCTCGCCGGCTTCCGCGGCACCCGGCTTGAGCCGCTCGATCACGTCGGCGTAGTGACCGGACGGCACGAAGCAGATGTCCTGGCTGTCGTGCTTGTCGGCAATCGCCAGTCCGAACTGGCGCGCCAGTTCGCGCGTCTCCGCCTTGCTGAGGTCGCCGAGCGGAAAGCGCAAAGCGTCGAGTTGCTCGCGCGTGGTGCCGAACAGAAAGTAGCTCTGGTCGCGCTCTTCCTCGCGCGCGCGATAGAGCGCGCGTCCGCCGCCGGTGAGGCCGCGCGAGGCGACGTAATGGCCGGTGGCCAGCACCTGCGCGCCCAGCTCGCGCGCGGTGATCAGCAAATCATGAAACTTGATCGCCATGTTGCAGTCGACGCACGGCACCGGCGTCTCGCCGTGGATATAGCTTTCGGCGAAGCGGTCGATCACCGCTTCCTTGAAGCGGCTCTCGTAGTCGAGCACGTAATGCGGAATGCCGATGCGCTCGGCGACGCTGCGCGCGTCATAGATGTCCTGCCCGGCACAGCAGGCGCCCTTGCGGTGGATGGCGGCGCCATGGTCGTAGAGCTGCAGCGTGACGCCGACCACGTCATAGCCCTCGGCCTTGAGCAACGCGGCGGTCACCGAGGAATCGACGCCGCCGGACATGGCGACGACGACTCGGGTGTCTTGCGGGCGGCGGTCGAGATCGAGGCTGTTTGGCATGGCTGGCTTCTTACTATAGGTGGCGACGCTTGGCGCGCAATTGAAGCCGCCCCAGACCGGCAAATTTTGCCGCCGCGCCGGCTATCGCTGCCAGGGGCCGCGGCCGCCGCCGGAACCCGGCGATCCCATAAGCCGTTGATTGGAAAAAGTATATTCCCCGAAGACAACGCGGCTTGCGGCGTTGCTGGCGTCGCCGGCGCGACCACAGGCAGCCAGCAGGCGTTCACGGAGTTTACGCGTCCTGCCGAAATTGACCGAGGACCGGCACCGTTCCAGCCTGTCCGGCTGCGGGTTCGCCGGCTCCATCCGTAACCAAAAGGTTAGCAGAAACCGGCCAAAGATTTCCTCTTCTGCCGCCTCAAGCTTAGGCAAATTTTAAGTCGCGGCTTGTAGCTTTCGAGCAGTAATTATCAGTCGAGTGTGTTGTGAGTGTACCAATGACCGAGCCCCACCGCCCGAGGGTCAAGTACGTCATCGGGCCCGATGGCAGTCCCCTGACGATCGCGGACCTGCCGCCGCCATCGACTAAACGCTGGGTCATCCGCCGCAAGGCTGAGGTGGTCGCCGCAGTGCGCGGCGGCCTGTTGTCGCTGGAAGAAGCCTGCGCGCGCTATACTTTGACGGTCGAGGAATTTCTGTCCTGGCAGTATTCCATCGATCAGCACGGCCTCGCCGGCCTGCGCACCACGCGCATTCAGCAGTACCGCCAGTAGATCCATCGTCGCCTCGTCTGGGCAAAACCGCCGGCCCCGCGTGGCCGGCGATTTCGTTTGCGCGCGCATGATCCAAGAAAAATCCGGCATGCCGCGCCCATGCATTGCAGCGCTCTTCTGTCAGCGCGAATTAACCGGACGCTAACCATAAGCTGGGCAAATCTTGCCGGGCGCGGCGCACATCGCGCCGCAAGATTGGGCCGGAACCCGGTCCGGGGCGCGACCATGATCGACATCAGCAAGGCCAAGCGGAACCGCCGGGAAGCGCCGTGCGCCTCCAGCACCGCCCGGCCGGCGCCGCTTCCGCGGGCGATCAGCACGGAGGCGGCATTCTGACCCCCGACGGCACACGGCGCGACCAGACGCGCGACGCCGGCGCGGTGGCGCATGCCGCCAGAGCCGCCGAGCAGGCTTCCCGCGGCCTGGTCGGCCGCACTTTGGCCGACGTCGAGCGCGAACTGATCCTGGAGACGCTCAAGCATTGTCTCGGCAACCGCACTCATGCGGCCGACTTCCTTGGCATCTCGATCCGCACGCTGCGCAACAAGCTCAACGAATATGCCGCCGCTGGCGCAAGGATCCCGCCGCCCAATGGCGGCGAATTCAAGGGCGCGGTGTAGCCCTATCCCTCTGTACTATCGATGGGGTACGGCGTATGGGTCCCGGCCCGCGCGGGACGACAGGAAATGCCGACCGTCTATAAAATCTGCCCTGCCTCACTCTGGCGCGAGGCCGAGCGCGTCGGCGCGTTCCGCGGCTCGTCGGTCGATCTGCGCGACGGCTTCATCCATTTCTCCACCGCCGAACAGGTGGCCGAGACCGCGGCAAAGCATTTCGCCGGCCAGCGCGATCTCGTGCTGCTGCGCGTCGATGCGACAAAGCTCGGTGACAAATTGAAATGGGAGCCCTCGCGCGGCGGCGCGCTGTTCCCTCACCTTTATGGCGAGCTCGATCTCGCGGCGGTCAGGCAAGTCGATCCGCTAGCGCTCGACGTTAACGGCCGGCACAAGTTCCCGCCGCTTGACCCTTGAGGGTACCCCCGACACCGCCGGCCTGGGCCCGCGACCCGCCGCCGCCACAATGTGTGGGCTCAATTCGCTCGGGCAGGCCGCGAATTCGGCTTTCCGCTGTGTTCCATTGGACTTTGCCGTCGCGGCGCAGGTAGTGCAGTATGCCGCGCGATGAAGTTTTCAGGCTGGCTGCAGGGTTTCGCCGGGGCAAAGTTCGCGACTGTATTGGTTGGGAGTGAGAGATGAATTGGACTTCCGGCTATGTCTCGGAAATCGATTACACCTACGGGTACTACCGGGAACTCAACCCGAACAATCTGCGGCTGGCGTGCCTGAGCGCGGATATTGCGGCGCCGTCGACAGGCCCCTTGCGTTACCTGGAACTCGGATTCGGGCAGGGACTTTCCTTCAATATCCATGCGGCGGCCTTCGCGGGTGAGTTCTGGGGGACGGATTTCAATCCGACACAAACCGCCAATGCGCGCGCGTTTGCCGATGCGTCGGGATCGGGAGCGATCCTGCTGGACGATTTATTTGCCGAACTCGCGGCGCGATCCGATTTGCCGGAGTTCGACATCATCGGCCTGCACGGCATCTGGAGCTGGATATCCGACGACAATCGACGCACCATCGTTGACATTATTCGCCGCAAGCTCCGGGTCGGCGGCATCGTCTATAATAGCTACAACTGCCTGCCGGGCTGGGCGCCGGGGATGCCGCTTCGCCATCTCATGACGCTGCACGCCGACCTGGCGGGCTCGGACGCGAGCGGCATGCTCGGCAAGATCGAAGGCGCGGTCAATTTCGCCAAGCAAGTGGTGGATTCCGGCGCACTTTATTTCCGCGCCAATCCCGCGGTGGGCGAGCGGCTCAAGGGGCTTTCCGGCCAGAGCCGTAAATATCTCGCGCATGAGTTCTTCAACCGCGATTGGGAGGTTATGCCGTTTTCCGATGTCGCACGATGGCTCGATGACGCAAAAGTCAGTTTCGTCGCGTCCGCCAATCTTCTCGACCACGTCGAGGCGGTCAACCTCACCGCCGAGGGGCAGAAGCTCCTGGCAAGCATCCGGAACCCGATCCTGCGGCAATCGGTGCGGGACTATTTCATCAATCAGCAGTTCCGCCGCGACGTGTTCGTGAAAGGGCCACGCCGGCTCTCCCGTCTCAATCGGATAGAGGTGCTGAAATCTCAATCGTTCGTCCTCACAGCGCATCCCGATGGCATTCCGATGACGGTCAAGGGCGCGCTCGCGAGAGGCAACCCTGCAGGAAGCGATCTATCGGCCGGTGATCGAGTTGCTGGCCGATGAAGATTATGCGTCGAAGACGATTGGCCAAATGAGCGACCACGCCAAGCTGAAATCTGTGAATTTTCAGCAACTATGCCAAGTGCTGCTGGTGTTATCGGGCGCCGGTCATGTTCATCCGGCACAGCAGGTTTCGGAAGAATCGCAGCGGCGCTGTACGGCCTTGAACCGCTACATCTGCAACCGGGCCCGGGACAACGCAGATATTTCATATCTGGCGTCGCCGGTGACGGGCGGCGGCATCGCAGTGGAACGGTCCCAGCAGCTTTACCTGCTGGCAACGCACCACGGCAAGAAGACCGTTGCCGAGCAGGCGGAGTTTGCCTGGGAATGCATATCAAGTCTGGGCGAACACATCGTCAAAGAAGGCAAGCAATTGGAATCGGCCGAAGAAAACATTGCCGAGTTGACGCAACTGGCGGGCGTTTTTAACGAAAAGCGCCGGCCGCTCCTGAAGGCCCTTGGTATCGAGTGACGGCATAGCCCCTCTCTGGGAGAGGACCGCCGGGTTCCCGTTTGACGATCTTCGAATTCGAGGCGGCAGCGCTACGCAAAGACCGAATGGCTACTCCGCCGCGGTGGTCATCGCGGCCTGGCCATCGTCGTGCGTCGTATGCGCGCGAATGGCATCGTCGCGGTATTTGCGCTTGAGCGCGGCCTCGCCGCCGGCGGTGGCGTGATAGAGATCGAGCGCGTCGAACTCGTCGGCCTGCGGGGCCGCGATGGCGAGATCGGAATAGGTCCACCGGTCGGGCGCCTTGAGCGCCTTGTCGAGCATGGCCTTGCAGCGCCAATAGACGCGCGCGTATTTCGCCAGCCTGATCGCGGTGCCGACCCAGTAGCGCGGGTAGAAGACGAGCGGATTCTCCAGCTTCATGCCCGAGCGCCGGTCGCGGCGGAATTTGAGCCGCAGCGCGCCGCCTTCGAGCGGATGCACGCCCTCGAACAGGATCATCAGGTAGAACCACAGGATGGTCGACAGCGTCGTGCCCGGCCGGCCGATCGGACTGGCGCAGGTGCGGCGCAGGATCGTGTTGATGTGCTCCGGCGTATAGAACGCGTGCCACGCCGCGCGATAAGCGTCCTCCCAATCGCGGTCCGACATGGTGCCGTGATGCGAGACCCGGTGATTGAGGTCGTACTTGTTCATGTCGGGGTCCATCCAGACGCCCTTGGCGCTCAGCGTCTTGTGATCCTCCGAGCCCGGCAGCGGCGTCAGGAAGAAAAACTCCAGAATATCGATCGGCAGTTCGCGCTTGATGATCTCGATATCGCGCGCGATTGATTCCTTGGTGTCGGCGGGAAAGCCGAGGATGTAGCCGGCATAGGTGATGGCGCCGTGATTGCGCCACATCTGCAGCATCTCGCGGTATTCGGTGATCTTGTTCTGCCGTTTCTTGGCGGCGATCAGATTGTCCGGGTTGATGTTCTCCAGCCCGATGAACACGCGGCGCACGCCGGCCTTGGTCGCCTTCTCGATGAAGCCCGGGATCTTGTGGCAGAGCGTATCGACCTGGATGGTGAAGCCGATATTCATCCCCTCGCCGTGCCGCATTTGGATCATGCGGTCGAACAGCGGCTCCCAATCCTGGTTGCGCGCGAAATTGTCGTCGGTGATGAAGAAGCGCTTGATGCCTTCCGCGTAATTCTCGCGCACGATGTGTTCGAGATCGTCGGCGGAGCGGATGCGGCTCTTGCGGCCTTGCACGTTGATGATGGTGCAGAACGAGCACTGATAGGGGCAGCCGCGGCCGAGATCGATGCTCGACAGCGAGCCCGAGGTGCGGCTGACGTGCTTGCGCGGCAGGAACGGCGGCGGCTCGCCGGCCAGCGCCGGCAGGTCGTCCATGAAATTGTACAGCGGCGCCAGTTCGCCCGCGAAGGCGTCGCGCAGCACCTGGTCGAGCCGGCGTTCCTCGGCTTCCCCGGCGAAAAACGAAATCCCTAAGTCCTGCGCCGCTTTGATATCCGCCGGCAATTCCGGCAGCATGGCGATGCAGCCGGAGATGTGGAATCCGCCGATGCAGACCGGCAGTCCGGCATCGAGGAAGGGCTTGGCCAGATCGACGGCGCGCGGAAATTGGTTCGACTGCACCCCGACCAGACCGATCAGCGCGCGGCCGCCCGCGCGGCGGATCATGCGAATGATCTTGTCGGGGCGAACCCGCCGGTTGGTTTCATCGAACGTATGCAGGCGCATGTCGACGCCGGCGCCCAGCACCTGCCGGCGCTTGGCATCCTCCGCCAGGGCGTTGAGACAAGCGAGCGTGTTGGAGGGAATCGCCGAGCGCAGCCACTGGATCGGATAGCCATCGTCATCGTAATGCGACGGCTTGATCATCACGAAGTGGAAGATCGCCGGCGAACTGTCGGTATTTTGACGAGGCATCCCCGCTCCCACTGTGGCGTTGCGACGCAATGGCGCCCGCTTCGACGATACCAACGGCATCGCAAATGTTGCCCTTTATCGGCCGAAAAGTCGAGCTTTAGCTGCTTTTCGCCAGCCGCAAGGGCAATCGGCCGCATTTTGCGCCGATTTCGAATTGTCATGCTTGCCCTGGCAATACCCGCCGTTCATCCCCATATAAAGGCAACATTACAATGCATTTGGCGCGCGCGCAGCGTCACGGGAGTTAGTCATGAGCAAATTCGATTACGCTGCACCGGCCGAACTGTTTCCCTCGCGCAATCGCAAGGTCGTGAACAAGGTGAAATATCGCCGCTTCGACCACGCCGCCGATGCCATCCGTTTCGCCGTCGAGGAACTACCCGAGCCGCTGCTGCTCGGTGCTTTCATCGAAATCGAAGAAGAGCGGCTCGGCCACAAGGACATTCGTGCGCTTTACGAGAGCGCCGACTATCCGTTGAAGCGCGCCAGTTGAGCGCGCGTTTGACGCTGTTGCGCATTTAACGCCCGGCTTTCCCCGGGCGTTTGCGTGTGATGCCCGGCCAAACCGGCCGCCGAGGAGCGCCATGACGCACAAATATTCGACCGGCCAAAATGTCTATTTCGAGCCGACCTTCGGCAACGCCGCCGCCCGCGGCAAGTATAAGATCGTGCGCCCGCTGCCGGTCGAGAACGACAACCGGCTGGCCTACCGGATCAAGAACATCGCGGAATCCTTCGAGCGCATCGCCGAGGAACACCAGCTGACGCGCACCGACTGACGCAAGCCGCCGCCGTTATTTGCCCTTTACCGGTTCGTTCTCGCCGTCCAGCAGATCGGTCACGGTATCGAACAGATCCTTGTCCTCGACCACGAAAAACAGTCCGCCGCGGCCGTTCTGGCTGCGCTCGCAATGCGGCGGGTTGATCGTGCCCTGCTGATTGAGATCGCCGAAAATCGCGTAATGCTTGTCGCCGGAGGCCGTCACGCCGATCTTGGCGTGATTTTGCCCGCCGATCAGGCCGATGCTGCGCTTGTCCCAGGTGCCGGTCTTGGCGATGGCGACCGCCCCAGGCTTTTCATTCTTGCTCTTGAGCTCGCCACTCCAGCATTTGACCGCGGTCGTCTTGAGCGTCGAATAGATCCGCGGATTCGCCCACCAAGTCGCCGTACGCTCGGACACACCGTTGAGCAGGGCGGACACCATCTGCCAGGGTGGCACATTGAGATTCGACGGCTTGGAAATCATCGTCACGTTCTTGGCGACTTCGGTGATGAGGATATCCGTGCTCTTGGATTTCTGGCCGAGCTTTTCTGCTTCCGCCTGGATGTCGGACGGCCCGCCCAGCCGCGCGATCTGCTGATCGTTCGGATCGGTGACCACGCTGGCATTGACCAGCGCCTTGAGAACGGCCAGCACGCCGTTCTTTTCGAGCTTCAGCGCGAAGAAATGTTGAGCATTGTTGAGGTTGTTCTGCGTGCTGACGCAGCCCAGCGTGTTGCCCGCCTTGCGCGGATGCTTGGAACTGCCGGCCGCCGGCCATGACGGCGTCGTCACCTGCAGCACCATTCCCTCGCCGGCGTCATTCCAGGCCAGCATGCCCTTGGAATGACCCCAAGGACGGTCGCAATTGCCCGAGGTGCCGCAGGCCTTGAGCTTCGGGTCGCCGTAGAACTGGTCATTCCAGATCACGAAAAACGGCGAGCCGTTGTAGACCTCGTCGAACGTCGCTCCGAGCGGGTCGTTCATGGTCATGCCAAGACAACCCTTACCCTTGACGAGTTTGCCCGCGCCCTGGCTGGCGAATACGTATTGCTGGCTGAAGTTGGAGCCGAATTTCGTTTGCACCTTGCCGCCGAAGGGACAGGTGCGGGTGCCGCTGTCGGGCCCGCAACCCTTGAATGGCTCGTGCACATTGAATTTGTAGGCGAACCACCAGTCGACCTTCTTGCCCTTGGCCAGCATCGGTACCGGCGCGTCGACCGCGAACGCCGGCGCGGCCGCGCCGCACCAGGCCAGCGTAGCAAGGCCGCAGGCGAGAATCGCGATCCACGCGCGGCGGCGCGACCGGATGGCCGGTCTATGAGCGGTCATCGTTGCTCCAGGCATCCACGCATTGACGACCATGATATCTACTTGCCGTCGCCGCCGTGCTTATGCGTCGAATGCATACCGAGCAACCTCGACATCACGGCTTTGTAATGATCCTTATCGGCGCCCTTGGCATTGTCGATCCGCTCGGCCAAATCGTTGATGTCCACCGGCTTGAGGGCGGGCGCGGCCTTCTGCACCGTATCGATGCCGACTTTTGGCAACAGCGCGGTGATAATGCGCTCGATGGTGCTGAACAGGAAATCGGTGCTGTAGCCGGCCAGGAAACCGAGCGCGGCCGAGCTCAGTTGAATGACCGTGCCTTCTTCGCCAATGATTTGATTCACGAACAGGATAATGGCGCCGCCTGACATAGCGCCGAGCAGCATGCGGTTGGTATATTCCGGCTTGCGGCGGACGTCGAAGGTGCGCAGGTAGATATACGTGTGCGCCGAGCGCAGCAGGTAGACGCAGGAACCGAGAGCGCCATAGAGCCATGGCGTCAGCAGTTCGACAAATGTGCGGCTCCATAGATGCAGGTTGGTGTCACCGTCCACCGCGATGATGCTCAAATACCAATTCGACCAGACCACAATGATGGCGATGACGAGCGCGGCGAACCAAAGTTTGCGCGTAAAACGCAGCGCCGGCGAATCTCCCCACACGAATTCAGCCATGGTGCGGCTGCTGGGCGGTTTGCCGGCGGTGGCGCGCAGGGTCTCGGCGGTGACCGGCGCGAGCGCCGTGGCCAGATCGTAATAGGCGAGATCGAACTCCGCCCATTCGGTTGCGCTCAGCGGATTACGCGATGAGCCGCCGGCCTCGCCCGGTTTACGGTCAAGCAGGCCGAGCTTGCTGGCAGTCGCTTCGATCGTGGCGATGATATCGCGGGCAATGGGATGGCCGTCGACCGCCTTGACGCCGGAGCCGATGGCATAATCGAGCATCGACAGCGCATCGGCGACCTGCCGCTCGTGCGCCAGCACCGTCGACGGCAGCGCGCCCGCCGGAATCGGGTCCTTCGCCATGGTTCCCCCCATGTAATGTCGCGGCGCCATCGGTGTCGCGCGCCCATGGCGTCTCGAAACATCCTACTGCAACCCCAGAGGGATGAAAATACCAGCACGTGGCAAGGTAGCAGCCGGTGAAGGCCAAATTGCTGGATCTGCCCGGTAATGAACGCTTTTCAACATTTCTCAAGGTTACGTGATCCCGCCTTTGGAACCGCGGCTTCGCCCATACGTTAGTCCACGAACGGGTTCGAACTCTTGCTCGAGGCTGGTCCGATAGAGAGCCATGACCTTGGAGGCTGTTATGAACTGGTCAATGTACACCGCCGACCGCACCACCCACCTGAAGATCGTGGTGGTCGGCCTCGCCGCCGCGCTGCTGATCGCGGTGATCGGCATTGCCGCGCATCAGTTCAATCTTGGCACCGATATTCTGACCGCGCAGACCCCGACTGTGATCAAGGCCGGCGGTCCGGTGATGTTCACCGACCGCGGCAACGTGGTCGTCCGCTAGGATTGTCATTCCGCAGGCGACGGGCCGAGCCTCCCACCGGAACTCGGCTGTGCTCGGCGCGCTTGAGTTCGGCGCCGCATTTGCGGCGCGTTCTTTTGCGACATAGCCAAATCACCATCGCTCGCCGATAACAGCCGCCTATGCCGCGCCATGCTCTGCGCATTGCCTTGATCGCCTTGGCCGCCGGCCTGTCGCTGGCGGCGGCACCGGCCCGCGCGCAAAGCGCGCCGCCCGGCGCCGCGGCGCTCGCCGACTATCAGGCCAAACTCGCGCAATACCTGCAGGCCCGCCAGGCTTACGACGCGGAAGCCGAGGCTTATTGGAGCGCGGTGATCGAAAAGCGACGGGCGCGCAACGCCAAACGCCGCGCCCATGTGCCGATCGGGCTCGCCGACTATGTGCTCACCCAGCCGCCGCGCTATGACGGACCGCCGCGCCCGCTCAATCCGGCCGCGCCCGGCCCGGCGCCGAGCGAAAGGCCGCCGATCCCGCTGATCGCCGACTTCCTGCAAGCCGCCGCCGAACAATACGGCTTCGTGCCGCAGCGCCCGGTGAGCGAGCTCGTCTTCAAGCGCGCCTATGCCAGGGCCGCGTCCGCCGCCGGGCTGACGCGCGAGCAGATCGTCGGCGTCTACGCCTTCGAGACCGGCGGCAACGGCACCTACGACATGCAGGCGGGCGTATCGCCCACCCGGCCGCGCGCGATCTCGCCCGCCATCGGCTACAACCAGTTGCTCAGCACCAATTCGGTCTCGCTCGTGGCCGAGCATGGCGGCCGCCTGCTGGCGGCGCTGCGGCAAGAAGCCAAGGCGCTCACCGGGGATGCAAAGTCGGCGATGCTGCGCAAGATCGAGGCGCTCAAGCGCATGATCGCGTTCAGCCGCAGCGTGCCGGACCGCTGGAGCGAGCACGACCGGCTGGCCAAGACCACGGCGGGCGGGATGGGCATTCACGCCGCCATCCTCGACATCGATATCGGTCCGCTGCTGCAGGTGCAGAAGCTCATCAATTCGCTGCACTTCGCGCGCGCCAAAGGCTACACGGCGCCGCTGAGCGCGGCCGAACTGGAATTGATGAACCTGACCGGCGACGGCAACGGTTTCGACATGGTGACCATGCCGCGGGCCATGCGCGAGCGGGTGCCGACCGCGAATTTCTTCCAGCGGTCGGGCTACGAGCGCAATCCGGTGGCGCGCCGCACCGCGGTGGTGGCGGGCCTGTTGGCGGACATCGAAGGCAAGATGATGCGCGCTTCGCGAGCGCCCGGCGCCAAGGATCTGGCAGCGGCGTTTTAGGGCATGTACTCATAAACTAAGTCGGTTGTCCGCTGTTACCCCAACAGCGGGCAAAAATTTGCGGCGCAGCGAATGTCCGTTAAGGTAGAGTTCGAGGAGAGGGCGCGGTAGCTTGGGCCATTCGGCAATGCTCCGTTTCCTCTCCCCGCTCATCAAACCGAACGTGCCGGTTTCCGGCATTCGGCTTTCCGACTGGCTTCACCGTGAAGCACACGGGGAGTAACCAACCGCACGCGGCTTAGGCACGGCGGGTAACTCTCCTTCGCCCCTCGACACAGCAATCTCCGGCGGCGCCTGTCTTTGATGGTGTTCTCAGGCTTATCGCCAATCACCACGACCTCGCCATCTTCGAAAGCGCACCAGAAGTCATCGCCCTTTGCTCCGCCGGCATTACCCGGCTTCAACGCTCCTACGACCCTGTCCGATTCCCGTCATGGCCGCCGCCTTTTCGCGACGTTGCAGGCCGCTACCCCCGCCCGTGACGGGTCTCCCCCGATTACCCGAACCACCTTTCCGACGTGCCGTGCCCACTACCCCGGCGGATCGCGCGGAGGCCCGTGACGTTGCTCGTGCGATCGCCTGCACCAGCGCCTCTGATGCAGTCTTGTCGTGACCGAAACCGTATTGAGATGCTGGTCGGCCATCTCAAGCGCATTCTGCGGCTCGGACTTCTGCGATTACGTGGGCCGTGCGGTGCTCAGGCTTCGAGTTCACGCTTGCGGCCATCGCCCAGAACTTACGTCGGCTTGCAACGTTTATAGCCGGCCTATGCCACCAGAGGTCGATCGCATGTCCTGCCGTGTTACCAATGGGGGCAAGAAGTACCGCCAGGTCGATACTGCTGTCCTCCAAGATGGCAATTGATCGAGAGCCGTTTCTGACAAGTCGAGGCAATTTACCTCGCATCAGTGATCGCGCGCCTTCTGCAACAGCATCTGCCAAACGCGGACATCCCAATATCTAGGCCATAGCCACGATCACGTGTGCCTGAATTTTGGCAGCAACCTCGCCGCTGCCATGTTTGTCCGCAATCACGGATGCGGCGTAGTCGGTTGCAGCTTCCAGTTTTCCCGCTTCTCTGGCCTCGATTTCGTTGCGAAGAAGAGTTCCCTGACAATAAGCAACGGCCGGAATGCGCGGCGAGGATGCACGGCTTTGTTCGGCTCTGGTCTCGATCACCACACGGGAGAAACCTGCCTCCTCCAGCTCGCTGCGGATCAGTGCCGTATCGTGGTAGCCGTGCGGCGTGCGGGCCATAAAACGCGGCGGATCGTTCGGAAATATCCTTGCGAGGGCATTCGTCACATCATCCGCAAATACATTCTCCTCGATGCGATCCCATACGTTGAATAGAAAATGTCCTCCGGGCTTCAGGACTCGCTTTGCTTCGCGGTAGGCCGATAGGCGGTCGGGAAAGAACATCGCGCCGAACTGACAACAAACGAGATCGAAGGCTGCATTTTCAAACGGCAGCGCCAGAGCATCCGCTTGGCGCCATTTGATCCGAGTGTCAGGGGCTTGTCGCGATGCAGCGTAGTCGAGCATCGGCTGGTTGAGGTCGGTTACGATATAGCTTGCGCCGGGGGACAGTTTTGGCGCCAAGGCGCGGGTGACAACCCCGGTGCCCGCGGCGATTTCCAAAACGGCGCTTGGCGACAAGGACGCTGCGCGTTGTGCAAAATCTGCGGCATACGGCTCGAAAATCAACGGCACCATATAGCGGTCGTAGTTTTCCGGAATCGAGCCGGCGAACACCTTGTCAGTTTCCAACATTGCGATCACCGGTCGCCCGTTTGATGGCTCGCGCGGCTAGCATATATCGTTTTAGCGATGTCCGCTTTGGGTCGAAAGCGGACAAAGCGTCGAGGGGCCAAAGTCCATCTTGTCTGCTTTGGTCTAAAAGTGGCCATTGCGCGGTGCATCCAAGGCAGTATTTGGCTCGCCGTTCATGAGTCGACGCCCTAGGGCCGGCGCGCCGGCTTTAATCCATGGCGATCCGCGTGCCGGTGGCCCCATTCAACAGCCGCTTGAGGTGGAAGCTGGCGAGTTGATCGTCGGCGCACTTGCCGACATGGGCCGCAAAGGCCGCGATGGCACCGGGATCGCCCGCTTCCAGTTTGGCGAATGCCTCCAGATAACTCTTGGTCGAGGAATCTTCGTATTGCTTCGCCGGCAACGGCTCGAAGGCGCGCAGCGCCTCCGTCCGGCCCCGCAGCAACAGGTCGCCCACCGGGCGGCCGCGGAAGTCCTTCACCTTGGCCGCCAGCGTTGCGCTGACGCAAATGCGGGTGCCGAGTTGCTTGTTGGCGGCTTCCAGCCGCGCCGCGATGTTGATGGTGTCGCCATAGGCGGTGTAATCGAAGAAGCGGCCGCCGCCGAAATTGCCGACAATCGCCGATCCAGCATGAACGCCGATCCGTGTCACGCCCAGCGCGATGCCTTTTTTGATGCCAACGCTCGCGGAAAGCTTGCGCGTAGTCGTCCAGAGCCAAGGCGCAGGCAACGGCGCGGTCGGCATGGTCGGGCTGCTCACCCGGGGCGCCGAACAATATGTGCAGGGCATCGCCGATGATCTTGGCCACCGTGCCATCGTATGTGAACACGAAATCGGTCATGCCGGTGAGGTAGTCGTTCAGCAGCGGCCCGAGCACGTCGGGTTCGAGCGTCTCCACCAGCGCGGTGAAGCCGGCGATGTCGGTGAATACCGTTGCGATCTCGCGCCGTTGTCCGCCGAGATCGATCGCGTCCGCATCGCTGGCCAGCCGTTGCGCCAGATTGGGCGAGAAGTAGCGCGACAGCGACGCATGCGCCCGCTCGGCCTCCGCCTGCCGCCGCCGCGCCTCGCGCAAGGCCTCGACATGCCGAATGGTCTTGGCGATCGTCGTCTCGAGATCGAGGAAATCGATGGGCTTGGTCAGGAAATCGAAGGCGCCGCGGTTCATCGCGGTGCGGATATTGGCCATGTCGCCATAGGCCGAGACGATGATGGTGGAGAGCTTGTCTTCGCTTCTCCTGCAATTTCTGCAGCAGCGACAGCCCGTCCATGCGCGGCATATTGATGTCGGTGACCACCAAATCGACATCCGTATTCGCCTCCAGCATGGTCAGAGCGTCGACGCCGTCGCGGGCGAACAGAAAGCTGACGCCGCCGTCGCGGATCTGGTGCCGGAACTTCTGCTGGACGAGCGTTTCCAGATCCGGCTCGTCGTCGACTACCAGGATCCGGGCGGTCATGCG
The DNA here is from genome assembly GCA_963789455.1 of uncultured Alphaproteobacteria bacterium. GTDB lineage: Bacteria > Pseudomonadota > Alphaproteobacteria > Rhizobiales > Xanthobacteraceae > Pseudolabrys. The sequence continues at coordinate 128,588 of CAWBLD010000004.1, forward strand.
ATGCGTTCAACCCGCGTTTCGATTTCGCTGCGCAGCGCGCCGAAATCGATCGGCTTGGTGAGCAGCGCCTCGGCGCCGCCCTCCAGCGCCTTGCGCTTGGTCTCCGCGTCGCCATAGGCGGTGATCATGATGATCGGAACGTCCGGCCGCGCCGCCTTCGCCTTGGGCAGCAGTTCAAGCCCGCTCATGCCCGGCATGTTGATGTCGGACAGGATCAGGATGAGCGACGCGTTTCCGGCGTCGGCGATGCGCTGCAGCGCCATGCGGGGCCGATTGCGCAAATTCCATCGCGAAACGGCCGGCGCGCAGGTCGTGCCGGAACTGCTGCCGGAACAACAGCTCCACATCCGGTTCGTCGTCGACCACGAGAATGAGAAGGTTCACGCGTTTTCTCCTGCTTTGGCAATGGATGCAGCCCCGCGCGGCAGCACGATCCGGAATTCGGTGAACTCGCCAGGCTGCGTATCGACTTCTATCGAACCGGCATGTTGCTTGACGATGATGTCATGGCTCAGCGACAGGCCGAGGCCCGTTCCCTCGCCGACCGGCTTGGTCGTGAAGAACGGATTGAACATCCTTTCCTTCACCTCGGGCGGGATGCCGGTGCCATTGTCGCGAATCCTGATTTCGACGCGGTCGCCGAGGTTCTTGGTCGCGGCCGCCAGCGTCGGCTCGTAGCCGCCGCCATTGGTTTCCGCCTTGCGCTTGGTCGCCGCGTAAAAGCCGTTTGAAATCAGGTTGAGCAGCACGCGGGTGATCTCCTGCGGGAACAGATCGACCTCGCCGGCGGCCGGATCGAACGAGCGTTCCAGGGTGATGTTGAAGCCCTGCTTTTCGGCCCGCGCGCCGTGATAGGCGAGATTGAGGCTCTCCTCGACGACGGCGTTGATATCGATGGGCCGGTGCTCGCCGGAGCCCTGGCGCGAATGCAGCAGCATGTTCTTGACGATCGAGTTCGGCGCGCTTGCCGTGCTGCACGACCTTGGCGAGATTGCCTTGCAGCATGTCCGCCACTTCGGCCACCTGCGCGCGCAGCTTGTCGTCGAGATTGGCGCCGGCGAGCGCTTCGCGCAATTCGTCGATCAGTTCGACCGAGATCGACGAGAAATTATTGACGAAATTGAGCGGGTTCTTGATTTCGTGCGCGATGCCGGCGGTAAGCTGGCCAAGCGAGGCGAGCTTCTCGGTCTGGATCAGCCGATCCTGCGCGGTGCGCAATTCCTCCAGCGAATTCGCCAGTTCGCGGGTGCGCGCTTGCACGTCTTCGAACAACCGCACGTTCTCGATCGCAATCACCGCCTGGTCGGCGAAGGTGGTTACCAGCTCTATTTGCTTGTCGGTGAACGGCCTCACCACGCCACGAGTCAACATGATGACCCCGATTGGAGTGCCTTCGCGCATCAAAGGAACACCCAGCACGGTACGATACTTGCCAATACTCCTCTGCTCGGCCAAGGCGTAATCCTGTTCCGCCTGGACATCGGCAACATGAACCGTTTTCCCATCAAGCACTGCTCGCCCAAGTATGGATCCTCGGTTTGGTGTGACCGGATGATCTTGTAGGTAGCGCATGTACTCAGGAGAAAAGCCGAAGTTTGCGACAAATGCGTAAGCGCCGTCTTTTGGCCGATGGACCGTTGCGCTATCGGCCTCGCAGAGCCGCGCCGCCGACTCAACCAGCGTATCCAGCACCGTCTGCAAATCGAAGGTCGACCGGCTGATGACTTTCAGAACATCAGCGGTGGCGGTCTGCTGCTGGAGCGATTCGGCAAGATCCTCGGTGCGCGCCTGCACCTCATCGAACAGCCGCACGTTCTCGATGGCGATCACCGCCTGGTCGGCGAAGGTCGACGCCAGTTCGATCTGCTTGCCGGTAAACGGCCGCGGTGATTGCCGCGAAAGGAAGATTACGCCAATCGGGTTTCCTTCGCGCAATAGAGGAACCGCGAGTACGGATCGATATCCACCCAGTTTTTGAGCTTCGATGTGAGTATATTCGGAATCGGCAAGAACGTCGGGAACATGGGCGAAGCGTCTCTCAATCAAGGCCCGCCCAACGACCGATCCGCGTTCCGGCGAGAGTGGAATATTCATAATGTAGTTGCTGAAATTGGCGGGAAAGCCGTAGCTCGTAACCCAATTGTAGGCCTCGCCTTTGGGGCGAACGATGCCCGCCATGTCGGCCTCGCAAAGCTTGGCCGCCGATTCGGTCAGCGTATCGAGCACCGTTTGCAGATCGAAGGTCGAGCGGCTGATGACCTTGAGCACGTCGGCGGTCGCGGTCTGCTGCTGCAGCGACTCCTGAAGGTCCTCGGTGCGCGCCCGCACCTCGTCGAACAGTTGGACGTTGCCGATCGCGATCACCGCCTGGTCGGCGAAAATCTTGAGCAGTTGGACCTGCGAGTCGGCAAAATACCCCGGCTGCGTGCGCGCCACGAAAATCGATCCAATCACCTGCCCTTCCCGGACCATCGGTACGCCGAGACAGGCGCGATAGCCGGCCATGCGCGCGGCATGCTTGGTTTCGTATTGCGGATCGGCCAACACATCAGGCACATGAACGATGTCACCCGTCCGCACCGCGCGCGCCGTGATGGTTTCATTGTCCCGGCGCATGGGATACACGCGCCGCACAGCCTCAACCCCTTCCGCGCTTACGCCGTGGACCGCAGCGAGCTCGATCAGGTCGCCGTTGACCATCGACACGACGCTGACCTCGGCATCGCACAACTCTTTTGCCCGTTCCCCAATCGTATCGAACACAGGCTTGACGTCGGTCGGCGAACTGCTGATGACCTTGAGCACATCGGCGCTGGCGGTCTGCTGTTGCAGCGACTGCCGCAGCTCGTTGAGCAGTCGCGTATTCTCGATGGCGATGACGGCCTGGGCGGCGAAGTTTGTGACCAGTTCGACCTGCTTGTCGGTAAACGGCCGCACTTCCTGACGGTAAACGGCGATAGCGCCGACCAATTCATTCTCTTTGAGCATCGGCACCCCGATGATCGTGCGTGCGCCTGCTCGCTCGACAAGATCCACCACCCCGGGATCACGTTCGACATATGCCTGTTCGGCCGCCATATCGGGGACATGCGCCACTTGTTTCGTGCGAACGAGGCGGCTGATTGGGTTGATCGCGCTCGGCCGGAATGGCGGCGCTCGCGCCCCGACCTCAGCCCAGGCAGGCGACCCGCCGTATAGAGCCACACGGCGAAAGGCGCCGTCCTCGAACAGAAGCAAGTGTGCGAACTTGGCCCCGCAGATGCGGATGGCGTTCGCCAGCAGGGCCTGGAACACCGGCTCCAACTCGCCGGGCGAACTTGAGATGACTTTCAGAACTTCGGAGGTCGCGGTCTGCTGCTCCAGCGACTCGCTCAGATCGTCGGTGCGCTGGCGAAGCTCCTTAAGCAGCCGCGTGTTCTCGATGGCGATGACGGCCTGGGCGGCGAAACTGGTGAGCAGCGCGACCTGCTTGTCGTTGAATAACCGAACCTCCTGACGGTAGATCGTGATCACCCCGATCAATTCATCGTCCTTGAGCATCGGCACGGCAAGAATGGTGCGGGCGCCGCCGAGGTCGACCAGTTCGACCACCGGCCGGCTGCTGATGTCGGCCATTGCCTGGTCCGCCTTCATATCGGCGACGTGGACCACCTGCTTGGTATGGGCGGCGCGGCCGAGCGGCGAATTAACATGCGGGCTGATAACCGGTTCGCGGCTGCGCGCCTCGGCCAGTGCGGCCGGCGCATTGTGCAGGGCGCCGCAACGAAACTTTTCTCCCTCGCGCAGCCACAGGATGCCGTATTTGGCTTCCGTCAGCCGCGTCCCGTTCGCCAGCATGGCCTTGAAGACCGGCTCCAGGTCGCCGGGCGAGCTTGAAATGACGCGCAGCACGTCGGAGGTCGCGGTCTGCTGCTCCAGCGCCTCGGATAACTCCGCGGTGCGCTTCTGCACGTCATCGAACAGCCGCACGTTCTCGATCGCGATCACCGCCTGATCGGCAAATGCCCTGATCAGCGCCATCTTTTTGTCGTCGAACATCCTGGGTTCGTGATGGGCGACGCCGATTGCGCCGATGACCGTGTCGCCCCGCATCATGGGGGCGAAGATCGTCGAATTAAACCCAAATTCCTGCGCGAACTTCTGGGTTGTAATAGGCGCTTCCGGATTGCCCACGATCGACGAGAAGTAAACAGTCTTTTTAGCGAGCATGCAGTGGCCGCCGACGGTGCTGTCGTCGAGCGGGCGCGGATAATAGTCGATCAATCGCTCGAAGCCCGGCTCGCCGTCCGCCACCGGCATATGAATGACGCCATCCTCCAACAATTGCACCACCGCGAAGCGGGTGCCGAACAGCCGCAACAGATTGCGCACGATCGCATCGAACACAGGCTTGGTATCGGTCAGCGATCCGCTGATCGAAGCAAGAATTTCTCCGGTCGCGGTCTGTTGTTGCAGCGATTCGCGCAGCTCGCTGAGCAGGCGGGTATTCTCGATGGCGATCACCGCCTGCGCGGCGAAGTTTGTGACCAGCTCAATTTGTTTGTCGGTGAACGGACGAACTTCCTGGCGATAAATGTTGATTGTGCCAACCAACTCGTTCTCTTTTAGCATCGGCACGATGAGCAGCGTCCTGGCGCCGCCGATATCGGCCAATGCGACAAGCGGCGGAAAACCGTCAATATAACCTTGCTCCAATCTGACATCGACAACGTGCTCCACCCGCTTGGTGTGGACGACCCGGGTGAAAGGGAGATCGGACTTCGGACGAACGGTCGAATTATCCTGCCGTATTTTCGCAAATTTAGGCGGGAGTTCATGCAACGCAACCGATCGAAAGGCGCCCTCCTCGTAAAGGTACATTAAGCCGAATTTGGCTTCGCAAAGTCGCGTGGCGTTGGCCAGCATGGACTTGAAAACGGGCTCCAGCTCGCCGGGCGACCTGCTGATGACCTGGAGGACATCGGAGGTCGCCGTCTGTTGCTCCAATGCCTCGGAAAGCTCGACGGTGCGCTGCTGTTCGGCTTCGAATAGCCGCACGTTCTCGATCGCGATCACCGCCTGATCGGCGAAGGTCTTGATCAACTCGACCTGCTTGTCGGTGAACGGCTTGACCTCCTGGCGGCGGATGGTGATGGCGCCGATGGCTTCGTTTTCCCTCAGCAAGGGTATCGCCAATATCGTCCGGTGACCCATGCGAATCGCCATGTCGCGGCCATCCGGGAATTCCTCGGCGGCCATGAGGTCGGGGACTTGGACCGGCTCTCGCGTGATGAAGGCGCGCCCGGTCACCCAGCCTTTACCGATCGGCCAGTCACCGAAATCGACATGGATCGGACCGTGGTGCGCATTGACGTGAAGCTTTTCGCCCTGGCGCAGGAACAGAACCGCGTCATAGGCCTCGCAAAGCCGTGTGGCCGACGCAACAAGTGTGTCGAGCACGGTCTGCAGGTCGAAGGTCGAGCGGCTGATGACTTTGAGCACGTCGGCGGTGGCGGTCTGCTGCTGCAGCGATTCGCTGAGCTCGCGCGTGCGATGCTGCTCGGCTTCGAATAGCCGCACATTCTCGATCGCGATCACCGCCTGGTCGGTAAAGGTTTCGGCCAACTCGATCTGCTTTTGCGTGAACGGGCGCGGCGACTTACGGAACAAATTCACAACACCGAAAACGCGGCCTTCCCGCAGCAGCGGCACACCGAGCGCGGCGCGCAAACCCATCAGCTTCTGCGCTTGCGGCCGCGCATAGTCGCGGATCCTCAAGCACATCCGGAATATGAACCGTGCTGCCGTTGAGGATCGTTTGTCCGAAAACCGAACTGCGGTCCGGCTTGGTCGAATATCCGGCAAAGTGTTCGCGCCATTCCGGCCGGCAGCCGAAGGTCGCAGCCAAACGGTAGCCGGCGCCTTCTTCATACCGGATGGTGCCGATCTCCGCGTCGCACAAGCGGCACGCTGTGTCGAGCAACGTGTCGAGCACTGGCGGCAGATCGAAAGTCGATCGGCTGATGGCCTTGAGCACGTCGGCCGTGGCGGTCTGCTGCCGGAGGGATTCGCGCAGCTCGTTGAGCAGGCGGGTATTCTCGATGGCGATGACGGCCTGGGCGGCGAAGTTCTGCAACAGCTCGATCTGCTTGTCGGTGAAGGGGCGCACCTCCTGGCGATAAATACTGATCGCTCCGACTAGTTCGTTCTCCCTGAACATCGGGACCGAAATTGCGGTGCGTGCGCCGGCAACTTTTGCCAAATCCGAGCTGGCGTAAGGCTCCCCGGCTGCGAGGAGATCGTTAATGTGTACCAACTTTCCTGTTCGAACTATGGTGCCGGGCATCGAGCGGTCCAACGGAACGATCGGATCTTTTGTTCGCAGTTTTTCGAACTCTGGCGGAGCGTTATGAAGAGCGGCCATTCGCATATTGCTGCCGTCGTACAGCACAAGATTTCCGAACCTGGCCGCGCAGATGCGCACTGCATTATCTAAAATAGAATTGAATACAGGTTCGAGCTCGGCGGGCGAGCTTGAGATGACGCTTAATACCTCCGATGTCGCGGTCTGCTGCTCCAACGCCTCGGAGAGATCGTCGGTGCGCTGGCGTAGTTCCTTGAGCAGCCGCGTATTCTCGATGGCGATCACCGCCTGGGCGGCGAAATTTGACACCAGCTCGATCTGCTTGTCGGTGAAGGGACGCACTTCCTGGCGGTAAATGCCAATGGCGCCAACCAGCTCGTTCTCCTTGAGCATCGGGACGCGCGATAAGGGTGCGGGCCCCTCCAGCGCCGGCGATACCGGCACGCCTTACCGGATCGCTTTGGAAGCCTGGATCGGCCTGGACGTCGGCAACCTGAATTGTCTGTTTCGCCGCGACCAGGCGTCCAAGTCCAGTTCCGGGCGTGGGTCGGAGTACCGGATCGCGCCGGCGCAACTCGGCAAGCGCAGGCGTCACGCCGTGCAGCGCAACTGTACGGAACGCTTCGGCCTCCCACAAAAACAACAGGCCGAACTTGGCCTCGCAGATGCGCACAGCATTGGCCAACATGGTCTGGAAAACGGGCTGTAACTCGCCCGGCGAGCTTGAGATGATGCGAAGGACCTCGGAGGTCGCGGTCTGCTGCTCGAGCGCCTCGGAGAGATCGTCGGTGCGCTGGCGCAGTTCGCGGAGCAGCCGCGTGTTTTCGATGGCGATCACCGCTTGGGCGGCGAAGTTATTCACCAGTTCGATCTGCTTGTCGGTGAACGGACGGACCTCCTGGCGGTAAATGATGATGGCGCCGACCAGTTCATTGTCCTTGCGCATCGGAACGCCAACCAGCGTCCGCGCACCGGCGATTTTGCTCAGCGTCGGCCCGGTAAAGCCCGTCGGAGTGTCGAAGTAGCCCTGCTCGGCCGCCGTATCCGACGATGTGAACCGCCTTCTTGGTGTGCACGATTCGGCCAAGCACCGTGGTGGGAGCCGGCCGCCGTGGTCCAACGCTCAGCAACTGTTCGGCCAGTGCGGGCGGCAAGCCGTTCATTGCTGCCAGTCGGAAGGTGTCTCCCTCGCGCAGGAACAGCGTGCCGAACTTGGCTTCGCAAATGCGTCGTCGCATTCTCCAGCATGGTCTGGAAAACCGGCTCCAGTTCGCCGGGCGAGTTGGTGATGACCTCAGCACCTCGGAAGTCGCGGTCTGCTGCTCCAGCGCTTCGGAGAGATCGTCGGTGCGCTGGCGCAGTTCGTTGAGCAGCCGCGTGTTCTCGATGGCGATCACCGCCTGGGCGGCGAAGTTCTTCAGCAGCTCGATCTGCTTATCGGTGAAGTCGCGCACCACGTCGCGCCGGGCGATAAAGACGCCGAGCACGGTCTTGCCATGCATCAGCGGGATGGCCACTGCCGTTCGGATTTTCTCACGCTTGATGGCTGCACTGGTGTCGCGGAGCTTGGTGCCGGCGAGCGCGAGCGCGTCGTGAATGTGAACGGTCTTACAGCCAGTGACGGCAATCCCGGCCAATGAATGGCGGGTGATGGGGCGGGCTTCTCCCGGCTTATAGGTCGCGACACTGCCGTAGTTGGCGACGTGGCGCAGCGTTTTGCCCTCGACACGGTAGAGCGAGGCATTGCTGGCATCGCACAGGTGCGCCGCGCTTTGCACGATGGCGTCGAACACGGACTGCAGGTCGCCGGGGGAACGGCTGATGACGCCGAGAATCTCGCTGGTCGCCTTCTGCTGCTCGAGCGCCTCGTCGCGCTCGCGTTTGAGCCGCGCGCGCTCGGATTCCTCGCCGGCGGCGGCCGAACTGCGGCGGCGGGCAACCTTCGCCGCATGGCGGCGCTTAGGCGCTGTCGGCTTGGTCGTTCGGTTTTTCATTGATTTGCCGGCTATCGCAGGCGCGAGGCGATCGACAACGCGGCGCCCGCGCCGTCAGGTAGCACAGCAAAGTCCCGCCACGTCATACCTGACCCCGAAGCTTTGGACTGGGCAACACACCGACTTAAAGTAGTAGCTTGCTAGGGGGTGGCAGCGGCGTCAAGCACGCTTCCATCGCCAGCAGTCCCCTATCGCAGTTGAGTTAAATTATGACAAAGCCGTAAGCCCGCATCACCTCTGCTTTAGCCCCGAAAGCCGGGGTTTGCGCCGAACGGAGCGCCAAGTCAGGGCGGGCCGCCCTACCTTTCGATCGGGTAGCCGACAATGCTGCCCCATTCGGTCCACGAGCCGTCGTAGAGCTTGATGTTCTGGTGTCCAAGAATTTGGCTCAAGGCGATCCAGGCAATGGTGGCACGATGGGTCAGCCGGCAATAGCAGACCACGTCGTCGAATTTTTCCGGGGTGACGCCGGCCGCGGCCAGCACGGGGCGAAGCTGGTCGGGTGACTTGAACGAATCGTCCTCGTTCAGCAGTTCCTTGAAATAAAGATGCACGGCGCCCGGGATGCGCCCGGTTCGCTCGGCGCCATGATCGACCGCGAAGGAATATTCCGACACCCGCTTGCCCGTGTATTCCTCCGGCGAGCGGACGTCGAGCAACAGCCGCCGCGGCTCGCGCAGATGCTCGCGCACATTATCGCGGCCGACCCGCATCGAGGCGTTTGCCGCCGGCGTCGGATAGGCGACCGCGGGAAAATGCGGCACGGTGCGCGACAGCGGCCGCCCCTCCATGACCCATTTCCGCCGACCGCCGTCGAGCAGCCGCAGGTTCTTGTGCCCGGCCATGGTGAAGGCCCAGAACGCGTAACTGCCGTATTGCACGGGATCCCCGTACAACACGACGGTCGATTGCGGGCCGATGCCCATGCCGCCGAACAGCTTCGCCATCGCCGCCGGCGTGACGAAATCGCGATCGGTTTCGTGCCAGCACGCCGATTTCCAGTAGACCCACATGGCGCCCGGGATATGCCCCTCGTGATAGGTCTTGTCGTCGCGCACGTTGCAGACCTCGATGATGCGAAGATCGGGATCCGCAAGATGCTGCTCGAGCCAGGCGGTGGTGACGAGGGGCGACGAAACCATTGCAAGTTCTCCCTGACAGACGCGTCGTATCGGCGGGCGGCGCCGGGTCCGCCGGCCCGCCATTGCCACTATAGTACATGAATTTGCAATAATGCTGGGCGGCGATGCCTTGGCCGGTTGGCGGCCTGTGCGGCACGGCACTGGATCGGGGGAGGATGGCCATGAGCGGCAAACGCCTGAAGTTTTTCGGCTGGGGCTATGAAGGCGATTCCGTCGCGCCGGACGAACTGCAATGGTTCGAACGGGCCTGGGCCCACGAACTCGGCGCCGACGGTTTCTCGGTGACGCCGGCACCTCAGCTCGCGGACATCGAACTGCGGCGCCCGCGCGTGGCTCCGCCGGCAAGCCTAGCAGCGATCTGTTCGAGCGAAAAATACGATCGCGCCGCCCACGCTTACGGAAAATCCGTCATCGACCTCGCCCGCGGACTGGCGCGCGATTATTCCAATCCCCCGGATGTGGTGGCTTACCCGCGCAACGAGGAGGATGTAGTCGCCTTGCTCGACTGGGCGGGAGCAAACGGCATCGCGGTGGCCCCCTATGGCGGCGGCTCGAGCGTCGTCGGCGGCGTCGAGCCGACCACCGACGACCGCTACCGCGGCGCGTTGACCATCGATCTGCGCCATCTCGGCAAAGTGCTGGAAATCGATCCCATTTCCGAGACCGCGCGCGTTGAGGCCGGCGTTTATGGCCCCGCGCTCGAACGTCAGCTCAAGCCGAGCGGACTGGCCATGCGCTTCTTCCTGCAGGCCTTCGAATTCTCCAGCCTGGGCGGGTGGATCGTGACCCACGCCGCCGGACACTACGCGACGGTGAACACGCAGATCGACGATCACGTCGAAAGCGTGCGGGCGGTGACGCCCGCCGGCATTCTCGAAAGCCGCCGCTTGCCGGCGGTCGGCGCCGGTCCCGACCCCAACCGCCTGTTCCTCGGCTCCGAGGGCACGCTCGGCATCGTCACGCAGGCCTGGATCAAGCTGCGCAAGCAGCCGCGCTTTCGCGCCTCGACCACGGTGCGCATCGCCGATTTCCACCAAGGCGCCGACATGGTGCGCGCGATCTCGCAGGCCGGTCTTTATCCGTCCAACTGCCGTCTGATCGAAGCCGAAGAGGCGGCCTTCACCGAAGCGGGCGACGGGAAGGATGCGATCGTGATCCTCGGGTTCGAATCGGCCGATCATCCGGTCGATGCCTGGATGCGCCGCGCGCTCGAAATCTGCGCCGATCACGGCGGGAAATGGGACGAGACGCCGGCCAAGGGCGATGCCGCCCGCGATGTGGCGGCCGCCAGCTGGCGGGACAAATTCATCCGCGGACCGTATCTGCGCGAGCATGCGGTGGCGCGTTGCGTCATGCGCGACACCTTCGAGTCCGCGATCACCTGGGACCGCTTCGCGTCGTTTCATGCCAACGTCAAACGCGATGCCTTGGCCGCGATCAAGGAGATCACCGGACGGCCGGGCTCGGTCACCTGCCGGTTCACCCACGTCTATCCGGACGGCCCGGCACCCTATTTCACCTATCACGCCCTCGGCGAGCCGGCCCGACTGGTCCAACAATTCCGCGCTATGAAAGCGGCCTGTGCCGCTGCCCTGGTCAAGCACGGCGGCACGGTGACCCACCATCACGCCGTCGGGCGCGACCATATGGCGGGCTATGAGATCGAGCGTCCGCCGCTCTTTGCCGCGGCGCTGTCGGCGGCCAAGCGGGCCTTCGATCCATCCGGCATTCTTAATCCGGGCATTCTGCTGCCGCCGCAGCCTGCGGCGATGCGGTGAACGATCTTGCCGATGCGCGCGCACCTGCTAGAAAAACCGTGCCGGTTGATCGCGTCCTGGGGGGCACAATCTATGTTCCGTATCGCAATTGCGTCAGCCGTTATCGCTGGGTCTATTTCGCTTGGGACATTTTCAGCGCTCGCGCAGTCCGCTTCCGCAAAGCCGAAATATCCCGCGGAGATCGCTGCCGCCAGCAAGCGTCTCGCCGAGAAACAGGAAAACTGCCGCCGTCAGGCCAAACAGCGGAAATTGACTTTTCTGAAGCGCCGTCGATTTGTTCGCGATTGCATCAATAAGAGACCTTAGTGCGCTTGCGCCGGGGCTGGTGAATTGAGCAGGCCGGTCAGCACGGTTGCATCCGCCGCGGTTCGCACCTCCATGGGCTCGACGCGACCGCGGATCGAAACTTGCGATCGTGCGAGTCCGTCCGCGGCGACGCCCGAGGTCTTATAGACCTCGGCCGAAATGACGACCTGGCAATTCAAGTTCTTCGTCATATCCTGCAGTCGCGCGGCAACGTTGACGGCATCGCCGACGGCCGTAAACACTTTGTGATCGCGAAACCCGATATCGCCGATAATGACTTCGCCGCCATGGATGCCGATCCCGAATTGGATTGGCTCGCGCAGGTCGGCGGAAAATTGGTGATTCATGTGCTCGACATTGGCGGCAACGAGCGCAGCCGCGCGCATTGCCTGACGGCAGGCCGTCGCTGGGTCGGCGTCAATCCCGAAAAGCGCGAGCAGTCCATCGCCGATGAATTGATTGGGCTGGCCGCCGGCGTCGATCACGGCCTGCGATGCCGCGCCGAGAAAGCGGTTGATCAGGAAAACCACGTCAAACGGCAGGCGCGACTCTGCGAACGTGGTGGAACCCCGCATGTCCACGAACATGCTGACGACATAACGCTCTCTCCCGAGATTGATGCGTTGCCGATTGCGCACGAAATCCGCGCCGATATTGGGTGGCAGCAGCGGAATAACTGCGATATCGGCCTGCGGCCGCAATTGACACGCGAGCCGCACCGCCGGATCGCGGCTGGCGCCTACGCGCGTGAGCACAAACGTTTCGCGCCGCGAGGGCCGCGGCAACACGCCGCGATCGCTGACGACGCGAACGCGGCAGGTCGAACAGCGCGCCCGCCCGCCGCACACGCTGGCATGTGGCACATGGAAACGCAGGCTCGCTTCCAATACGCTCAATCCGATCGGCACGCTGACTTTCTGGTCCGGATACGAAACCGTTAACATGCCGCGTCGGCGCTCGCGCAGCGTGCGTGCGCCGCGCGCCGCGAATACCAGACCGATCAGCGCGACATAGCCGATGGGAAAATACAGCAGCGTAACGTGGTCGACCGCGTTGCGTTTTGCTGGAGGCAAGGCTTGGAGATTATTCTTGCGCCACTGCGGCTGCTTGGCGAGTTGGATCACCTCACGCGCGCCATGATGCGCGCCGATCATCGCCAGCGGCGGCAGCAATACCGCGTTTGCGAGCAGGATTGGTGCCGCCCATTTGAAAAATGGCTTCATCCGCAGCCAGAAATAAAGCCCGATGCAGGCGTGCGCCCATGCCACGGTCAGCAGCGCGAACTGCACAAAGATCATATGCGGCCGAGCAACCCAATACGCGAATAAGGGCAATGCATAATTCGGGACGTCTGAGCCAAACATGGCTCCGGCAATCCGTACCGCGCCGAAATGACTGGCAAGCCAGAGCGGAATGCTCAGGCCAAGCACGAGCTGCGCGATCTCAGCGCCGGCATAGCGAAAATGCCGGCGCTGATAGAGCGCCCACAGGCCCAATGAAAAATGCGTGGTGGCGGCGGCGTAAAGCGTGAAATTAACGATCGGAATCCGCCACCACCAGACGTGATAGCGCAGCCACCATTCCATGGTCGCGTACGAAATATTTCCGAGTGCATGATTGAAGAAATGGGAAAAAATATAGGAGAACATGACGAGGCCGCAGGCGATGCGCACCTGCCGGACACCGATGCCGCGCAGCCGCGCCGGCAATCCAAGCGTTGCGCGCGCGCCGCTCGGGCGCACGTCAACGATCGCGGATGTCTGTAGCGCCATGCAGGAAAACCGCCGCAGCGCGCGCCCGAATCTTGCCTGAGCCCACGACCGGGCGCCGCAAGGCTCACCGATGATACGGGTTCACGGTGGTTTGCCGCAATGGGGCTGGCTCATTGGGCGCCGTGTTAACGCCAGCGCCAATAACGGCCAGGCCGTGGCACGCGCCCGCGCGACGCGTTGATCGAACTCAGCAATGAAGCAGAAGGCGGCCCGGCGGGGCTTTAGGCGTGCGCGCCGCCGGTGTTGAAGCGGAGCGCCGTAAGGCGCTCAAGTTCGACCTGCTCGCGCGCAGTCGCCTCGGCCTTTTCGCGCGCCTGGTCGCGCTCGTCGAGCATCTCGACCTTCTTGAGCTCCTCGAACGCCTCGCCCAGCATGGCCTTGGCGTCGTCGAGCTGCGCTTTCAGCTCGCCGGCCGAGCGGTGCAGATTCTCACGTCGGCCGATCGCGGCCTTGGCATAGGTCGGATAGGCGAAATGGGCGGGATCGTGGATACCGGCGCGCTCCTGCTCGGTCCTGATCTCGTGGTCGAGCTCGGCCGCGATGCGGTCGAACTCGGCGATCATGGCCTCGATCTGAGCAACCTTGCGCCGCTTCTCGTCGACCTGAAACTTCTTCAGGCGGATGAGGGTTTCACGTGACTTCATCGACTAAATACTCCCCCGAAGCCCCGGTTCGCGCCCCTGCCCGGCGGTACAGCACCGCCCGCCCGGACGCCCCGGACCGTTCAGCGGAGGCGACTGTGGCGCAATAACGTTAGTTTTCGGTTTCCAGCGAAGGCGTTCGCCGCGCTCCCGGCCTGCTTCCCCGAATAACGGCGTAATAGGCGCGTTCACTCGCCCTTAGGCTTACCGCCCTATCTGCGACTTTAACGGAGTGTTTACCCGCGTCGTTAATCATTGGGTGATCGTCCATGGGACTGAAGGCTGCGTTTCGCCCGGCCAGGACGAAAGGGGCGAGTCCGTAGAGTCGGTTAGGCCCGACTCTGAAACCGGGGCATGAAGCGATACGTGGCGAAAAAACCACTCTCTGGCAATATCTTACGCCGATTTCGGCCCACCGGCCTACGGCGTGCTTGCAACAGAGAATCATGTTTTGTTAACCATGTTCGCATAGTGTCGAATCGGTTTGTCCCACAGCGTTTTTTCAAACTCGCCGCCTTTGCGGCGCAGACCTAAGGCCCGGTTGCGGCGAGAAGGGGACTGGCATGCGCGTTTTACTTATTGAAGACGACAGCGCGACCGCTCAATCCATCGAGCTGATGCTGAAATCCGAGAGCTTCAACGTCTACACGACAGACCTCGGCGAAGAAGGGGTCGATCTCGGAAAACTCTACGACTACGACATCATCCTCCTGGACCTGAACCTGCCCGACATGTCGGGTTTCGAGGTTCTGCGCGCCTTGCGGGTCTCCAAGGTGAAGACCCCGATCCTGATCTTGTCCGGCCTCGCCGGCATCGAGGACAAGGTCAAAGGCCTCGGCTTCGGCGCCGACGACTACATGACCAAGCCGTTCCACAAGGACGAGTTGATCGCCCGCATCCACGCCATCGTGCGCCGCTCCAAGGGCCACGCCCAGTCGGTCATCAACACCGGCGACCTGGTGGTCAACCTCGACACCAAGACGGTGGAGGTCGGCGGCCAGCGCGTGCACCTGACCGGCAAGGAATACCAGATGCTCGAGCTGCTTTCCTTACGCAAAGGAACGACGCTCACCAAGGAGATGTTCCTCAATCATCTCTACGGCGGCATGGACGAGCCGGAGCTCAAGATCATCGACGTGTTCATCTGCAAGCTGCGCAAGAAGCTCGCCAACGCCTCCTCGGGCAAGAACTACATCGAGACGGTGTGGGGCAGAGGTTACGTGCTGCGCGAGCCGGTCGAGCACGAGGAACGCATTCCCGCCTGATTTTGCAGGGTGCAGGCCCAGCGACACTGTAGCGTCTGCGTCATCTTGATGGAGCCATGGGCTCTTTCCTCCCAACTCAAACCCCGCCGGCAACGGCGGGGTTTTTTAATTGAGTGACGCCCTGCCCGGCCGTCGCAACAAAAAGCCCCGGGCGGCAAGCCCGGGGCTGTTTTATGCCAGCCTCATTCGCTGAAGCTTGCGTTGCGCCGCTACTGCGATTGCAGCGTCCCATTGGGACTGGCCTGATCGACCGTCGCCGGCAGATGTTCGGCCAGCAATTTCAGCGCCTGGTCCACCGGAACGCCGAAATGTTCGGCGATCTGTTTGACCTGCTCATTGCCGAGCGCGGCCTTCAGTTGCTCCGCCGTGACCGGCATGTTGCCGCCACTGCCGAGCCATGACTTGACCTGATCGCCCAGGCCGCCTTGCTGGAGCTGGTTCACGATCCCCTGCAGATCGCCGAGGTTGGTCTTGGCCAACACCGCCGCGATCAGTCCGGGCGCGGCGGCGGCCGTGACCTGTCCGAGCATGCCGCCGAGTGCTCCGCCTAGATTATCCAACAGTCCCATTGTCCACCTCCGTTGCCATGAAGAACGCGCCCCCTTCGTTGTGCCGGTTCAGGGATGCTTTTCGTTCTTGGCGGCACGCAGGCCCTGCGCCATCCGCGTCCTTCTCGCACATATAGGCGCCTTGCTTGGTGTGGCCGTAATCGGCGTGGCCGGAGAAGTGGTAGATCTTCGAATCGAGATTGGCCCAAACCACAAGGCCGGTCGGGCAATGCGCCTTCGCCGCGCCCTCCGCGGCATACTGATTGGCGCCGGCCGGGCTTGCCCATAGCCGGTGCGGATTCGGTGCGAGCCGCGGGCTTGGCGGGCGCCATCGGCGGGCGGCGCCATTTTGGTTTGCGTGGGAGCGGTGGCCGGAGCCATCGGCTTCATGGCGGCGGTGCCGGCCCGGCATTCCGCGACATAAGCCTTCTCGGTGATGCCCTTGGCCTGGTTGGCAGCCTTGTTGGCGCGCCATTCGGACTCGCATTCCTTCACGGTTTTCTTTTTGCCGGCGGCCGGCGCGGCCATCTTGCTGGACGCCTTCTCCTTGGCGGCCGCATTTTCCTTTTTCGCCGATGCTTTTTCCTTGGCCGTTGATTTCTTCTCCTTGGCTTCCGTTGCCTTTGCGGCGCTACCACCGGCCCGGCACTCTTCGACATAGGCCTTTTCGGTGATGTGCTTGGCCTGATTGGCCGCCTTGTTGGCGGACCATTCCGCCCGGCATTCCTTTACCGTCTTCGCGAGCGCCGCAGGCGTGACCGCCATGACGCCGATGATCGCCGAACAAACGAAGACGCCGGCAAGCGATAGTTTCATGTTCAACTCCTAGATTTCATCGATGGGCGAAAGCGGTTGCGAAGTTTCGAGCGAGACCGGATCAAAGAATACAGGCTCACGAGCGGCGCGTCGATTGCCCGCTCCCAAGCGCTGGCCGATAAATGCAACGATAAGCGGCGCCTCAGGCGCCCTCTTCGCACTTCTTCATGAAGCTCGTCTTGGCGGCGCCGGACAGCTTCTTGCCGTCCTTACCCACAGCCTTGGGCTCGCAGGCGTCGGCTTTGCACTTCTTCAGGAAGCTGGCCTTGGCGGCGCCGGCAAGCGCCTTGCCGTCTTTGCTGACTGCCATGGTTTCGCAGCTCGCCGCCATGGCCGAACCGGCGGCGAAAACCGAGATGAGGGCAGCAAGAAGGAGCCGTTTCATTCATATCCTCCGTTGTCGACGATTGAGTTGACGATACAGCAATGCGTCAGCCTATGCCTCCGTCGGGAGGGCATAGCCTGCATTTATTCACGCTACCACTGGGTGAGATGTTGAACTAATCGCCCCCTGGGGGAACATCCGGTATTTCGCTACCGGCAACTCCGGATGACCCCGAGGCTGACGCTACAGGCCGCGCGCGAGCGGCTCAATGGCATCGAACCGACTTTCGTCGCCGCTTGTTGCGCAATGCAGCGGGCCGCGGCCCTCAGGTTTTAAGGCTATTTCTCCAACTCCGCATAGACCTTCACGCGCATGTTGCCGACCTTCTTGATCGCCGCGCGCACGGTGTCCGCGCTGACGCCGAACTTGCGCGCCACGTAATAGACCTCATGACGCTGCTTGCCTCGAGATGCGTGCGCGATCCGCCTTGCTCCCCTTCTTGCTCGCCTTCTTCTTTCTCTTTGCCATAGTCCTGCTCTCCTGTTGACGCAGCCGGCATCATGCAATTCAAACGTGTTTGCTGCAACGGGGAAGTCACAAATTACCACTTCCTTCCCCGCCTGTGTAAACCGCGTTGGCAGCCATCAACGAGGAGGAGGAGCCCCCCGCAAGAAGGCTGTTTGAGAATTGGACCGGTGAATTTCAAGGCGCGCGGTAAACGCGCGTTCGCTCTCCCCGCGCGGGGGAGGAAACAAGAGACTTACCGCTTGGCCGCGAACTTGAGCACATTGCTGACGGGCGCCGGGCGCGCGGCCGGCGTATGCGGCACGTAGAGCCCGCGCTGGTCGGCCATCGGCTTGAAAGCGTCGGTCAAGCCAACCACGGTTTCGGCGGCGCCCAGGACCAGAAATCCATCGGACGGCATCTGCCGCGCGATGCGGTTGAGCACGCCGATCTTGGTGTCCTGGTCGAAATAGATCAGCACGTTGCGGCAGAATACCAGGTCGAATCGGCCGAGGCTGGAGAAGTCGTTGAGCAGATTGAGCGGGCGAAACTTCACCATGGCGCGGATCTCGGGCGCGATCTGCCAGGCCTCGCCGACCTGGTCGAAGAATTTCACCAGGCTCTGGATCGGCAGGCCGCGCTGCACTTCGAACTGGTTGTAGATGCCGGCCTTGGCCTTCTCCAACACCGCATTGGAAATATCGGTGGCGAGGATCTCCACGCGCCAGCCGGCAAGCGAGGGCCCGATGCTCTTCAGGCTCATCGCCAGCGAATAGGGCTCCTGGCCGGCGGCGGCCGCCGTGCACCAGATACGGATGCGCTTTTCGCCTGCGCGCGCGGCCATGAGCGCCGGCATGATGACGGCGCGGAAATGCTCGAACGGGATCTTGTCGCGGAAGAAGAACGACTCGTTGGTGGTCATCGCCTCGACCACCTCGACGGAAAGCGGGCTGGCAGGGGTGGCCTTGAGTTGCGCGACCAGTGCGGCGAGGCCGGCAAGCCCGTGCTTGCGCGCCAACGGCAGCAGGCGGCTTTCTGCCAGGTACTGTTTGTCGGCCGACAGCACCAGGCCGGAGCGCTGGCGCAGCATCTGGCGCAGATAATCGAAGTCCTGTGGGGTCACGCCTTGTCCCCCGCGAACAGCCGCGTAAGACGGGGCGCGATCTCCTTGAGCGGCAGCACGGCCGAGCAGAGGCCGGCATGCGCGACCTGGCCGGGCATGCCCCAGACCACACTCGAGGCCTCGTCCTGCGCCAGGATGTTGCCGCCGGCGGCGGTAATCGCCCGCGATCCGTGCAGACCGTCCGAGCCCATGCCGGTGAGCACCAGGCCAAGCAACTTGTTGCCCCAGACCTCGGCGGCGGAGGAAAACAGCGGATCCACGGCCGGCTTGCAGAAATTGACCGGCGGCCCGTCATCGAGCGCGATCACGGCGATGCCGTCGCGGCGCGTAACCGCCATGTGCCGGCCTCCGGGGGCGAGATAGACCGTGCCGGCATTGACCTCCTCACCCTCCTGCGCCTCGCGCACCGGGCGCCCGGCCAGGCGGGCGAGATGTTCGGCCAGGATGGTCGTGAAGGTCGGCGGCATGTGCTGGGTGATGAGCACCGGGGCGCGGTCGAGCACGCCGTCGATTTCGCTGACGATGGTATTGAGCGCCTGCGGGCCGCCGGTGGACGAGCCGATTACCAGTACCCGCGGTGGCGTCGCCGGCATCGCGCGTAGCACGATCGCCGGCGGAGCTCCGGCGCGCGCGTGAAGCTTGGGCGGCAGCGGGGCCGGCGCCTTCCCCGCTGGGGTGCGGGCGCGCAGATTGCCCAGCCGTACGCGCCTTGAGGTCAGCCCGAGTTGGCGGATTTTGTCGATCAGATCGCGGCGAAAGCTGGCGGAGCCGGTGACTTCCCGATTGTTGTCCGGCTTCGGAATGTAGTCGGTGGCGCCGAGCGAGAGCGCCTTCAGGCTGATCTCGGCGTTGCGCCGGGTCAGCGTCGAGGCCATGATCACGATCAGATCGCGCTTCTTTTCCAAGAGCAGCGGCAGCGCGGCGATGCCGTCGAGCTCCGGCATGTCGACGTCGAGCACGACCACGTCGGGATCGGCGCGCTCGACCTGGGCGACGGCCTCGCGGCCGGTGCGCAGCGAAGCCACCACTTCCAGGTCCGCTTCCGCCTCCACCCAGCGCGCAAACAGACTGCGCACGACGACCGCATCGTCGACGATCATGACGCGGATGCGCCGCGCGACGGCGCTTGCGGAAGCCTGCGGTGCGACAAGGACGTTCATCGGACTCTGCTGGGTTTACTCGCCATGGCGCGAGGGGGCGTTGCGGCGGCGGTCAGATCAGCCCGACTTCCTGGAATTTTGATTCCACGATCTCTCTGTCGAACGGCTTCATGATGTACTCGTTGGCGCCGGCGTGCAGGGCGCGCGCGATGTGCGCGACGTCGTTTTCGGTGGTGCAGAACACCACTTTGG
The DNA here is from genome assembly GCA_963789455.1 of uncultured Alphaproteobacteria bacterium. Classification (GTDB taxonomy): domain Bacteria; phylum Pseudomonadota; class Alphaproteobacteria; order Rhizobiales; family Xanthobacteraceae; genus Pseudolabrys. The sequence continues at coordinate 148,497 of CAWBLD010000004.1, forward strand.
GCTCGTTGCCCCCCGGCATACGGCGTAGCGAGCGCAGGAACTCGTAGCCGTCCATCTTTGGCATATTCCAGTCGAGCAGGATGGCATCGGGCATATGAAGCCGGCAGGCGTCCAGCGCCTTTTCGCCATCCTCGGCCTCCTCGATCTGGAATTCGAGCCCTTCCAGAATTCGGCGCGCCACCTTGCGGATGACGCTCGAGTCGTCAACGACCAGACAGGTTTTCATCGCACACCTCATTCGATTCGTTCATAAGTCCAACAGCCATTCCAGCTTCGTGTCGCGTCACGCCGCGATCGCCTTCGCGCCGATATCGAGAACGCGGTCGATATCGACCACGATGAGCAATTGTCCGTCCAAGCGATGGATGCCAGCCGACACGCTGGCCAACCGCTGATCCAGATTGACCGGATTGGGTTCGCGCGCGGCGTCGTCGAGCTTGAGCACTTCGCCCACGCCGTCGATCAGCAGCCCATAGGATTCATTCCGCAATTCGACGCCGATCGCCATGGGCGCGTCGCCGTCCTCGCGCTGGCCGAGCCCGAAGCGGCGACGCAAGTCGATCAGCGTCACGATGCGGCCGCGCAGATTGAGCACGCCGGCGATTTCCGGCGGCGCCAGCGGCACCCGGGTCAGCCGTTCCGGCATGAAGACGTCTTGCACGCGCACGATCGGCAGGCCGAACAACTGGCCGCCGATCATGGCGGTGACGTATTCGGTCAAATTCTGCTGGGTGATTTCTGTGCTCATGGCCTGTCTATCATGCCGCGTGACCGACATCGGTCTGTTCTTTGAGCGCCGCGATCAGCCCCTGCCGATCGAACTTGGCGACATAGTCGTGGAAGCCGACCCGGCGGCCGCGCTCGATCGCTTCGGCCGACACCACCGAGGACAACGCGATGACCGGCAAATCGGCGGTGCGCGGATCGCCGCGCAGGCTTGCCGCGAATTCGAAGCCGTCCATCTCGGGCATTTCGATATCGGTGATGACCACGTCGAAGGCGCCCCCCTCCTTGATCATCGCCAGCGCTTCCGGCGCGGACGCGGCGGCGGTCACCTGATAGCCGGCGGCTTGCAGCACGGGCGTGAGCATGTTGCGGAAGAATGGGGAATCGTCGATCAGCAGCAGCGAGCGCGGCTTGCGTTGCGCCGGCTGCTCCTTGCCGCGGAACCAGTCCTCGAACGCGAGCGGCAGGAAATGGCCGACGTCGATGATTTCGGTGGCCTCGCCCTTGATGATGGCGGAGCCGAGCACGCCGGGGTTTTCGCTGCCGACCTGGATGTCGAGGCGGTCCTCGACGATGTCGACGATCTCGTCGACCACCAGCGCCATCGAGCGGGCGCCGTCCGAGAACACCAGCAGCGGCTGGGCGCCCTCGCCCTTCACGCGCACGCTCTCGTTCATGCTCACCAGCGGCATCAATTGACCGCGGTACTGCACCATGTGGCGGCCGTTCGACAGCTCGATCTTGTGGGCGTCGATTTCCTCGAGCCGCGTGATCAGCGCGAGCGGCACCGCCTTGGGCTGGGCGGAGCCGGCGCGGAACACCAGTAGCGACGTCATCCGTTCATCGGGCGCGGCCTGCCGGGCTTCGGCGGCCTTATCGGCATTCACGTGCGCGGTGACGGTGCTGCCGAACGACTGCGCGACGCCGTTCGGGTCGATGATCATGATCACCGAGCCGTCGCCGAGAATAGTATTGCCGGAGAACATCGCGATGTGGCGCAGCTTGCTCGACAGCGGCTTCACCACGATTTCCTCGGTGTGGAAGACGCCGTCCACGACGATACCGAAGCTCTGGCTGCCGACCTGGGTGACCACGATGAAGCCATTCTCGACGTCGTCGGCTTCGCCATCGGTGCCGAGCAGATGGCTCAGACGCGCCAATGGCAGCAGCTTTTCGCGCAGACGCAGGACCGCGGTGTCCTTGATGCGCTCGATCCGATGCTCGCCGCCGCTGGACGCCCGCACCAGCTCGATCACGGCGAGCTGCGGGATGGCGAAGCGATCGCCGCCCGCTTCGACGATCAACGCCGCGACAATCGCGAGCGTGAGCGGGATCTTGATGGTGAAGCTCAAGCCAACGCCGGCGACCGACTTCACGTCGATGGTGCCGCCGATCTGGTCGATATTGTTGCGCACCACGTCCATGCCGACGCCGCGGCCGGACACGCTGGTGATTTTCGCAGCGGTGGAAACACCGGGCGCGAAAATGAATTTGTGAATTTGCGCTTGCGACAGCTTTGCAGCATCGGCTTCGGAGACCAGGCCCTGAGCGACCGCCTTGGCCTTGATGCGATCGGTGTCGAGACCGCGGCCATCATCGGCCACCTGGATGATGATATGGCCGCCCTCGTGATAGGCCGACAGACGGATGCGGCCGCGCTCCGGCTTGCCGGCCGCGCGCCGCTGCTCCGGCGACTTCGAGGCCGTGATCGGCCGAATTGCGCACCATATGGGTGAGCGGATCCTTGATCAGATCGAGCACCTGGCGGTCGAGCTCCGTCTCGGCGCCCTGCATTTCCAGGTCGATTTGCTTGCCCAGTTCGTTGCGAGAGATCGCGCACGATGCGCGGCAGCTTTTGCCAGGCATTGCCGATCGGCTGCATGCGCGTCTTCATGACGCCTTCCTGCAGCTCGGCGGTGACATTGGACAGCCGCTGCAGCGGCGCCTTGAATTCCGAATCCTCGTGGCGGCGCACGATTTCGAGCAGCTGATTGCGCGTCAGCACCAGCTCGGACACCATCGTCATCAGGTGTTCGAGCGTATCGACGGTGACGCGGATCGACTGGCCGGCGGCCTTGGCCGCGTCGTCATCCTTGGCCGCAACGTCGGCCGGCGCCGGCTGGGCGGGCCTTGCGGCGGGCGGCTCGACCGCGGTTGCGCGGAATGCCCGTTCGAGATCGTCGAGCGAATCCTCGCCCGGCCGCAACGGGCGTTCGAGCACCTGCGGCGTAAGCGTTCCGACCGTATACTGTGCCGGCGCAGGCGCGGCCGGCGATGTGACCCGCTCGGCCATGCGCTGGAGATCGGAAATCAGATCGGCGTCGACGCCTTCCGGCTCGCGCTGCTCGCGTTCGAGCGATTCCAGAATTTGCTTGATCCGGTCGATGGTGGCGAGAATGAGCGTGACCGCGTCGTTGGTCGCCGGCACGCCGTCGCGAAACCTGCCCATCAGCGTCTCGGCGGCATGCGCGAGCGCTTCCAGCCGAGGCAGTTCGAGGAAGCCGCAGGTGCCCTTGATCGTGTGCACGAGACGGAAGACGTTATCGAGGATCTTGGCGTTGTTGGGATCCTGCTCGAAACGCACAAGCTCGACGTCCACCACGTCGAGACTCTCGTTGGTCTCGGTCACGAAATCCCGCAGCAACTCGTCCATGAAAGACGCCTTCGTCGACAGGCTTTGGGCCCGTCCGCCGCTCTCCGTCGGGAGCGGCGTCAGTGTGTCGGCGAAGCGTTTAATTTTAGTTGCGGGTTGGCCGTGTAACCGCGCGGCTTAACCGTTCGTTAACCGCCGCAAGCCCGCGCTACTGGGCACTCACCACGACCGTCTCGCCTTCCATGGCCATGGCGGCTTTGACGCCGCAGGCCTGCGCCAAGAGGCTCGCATAGAACGGCTGGATGCGATGGGCGTCGAGCGCCGTGCCGCCGTCGTCGCCGGCGAGCAGCGCGGCCACCGCCGGCGGGACCTTGGCATTGACGCCGGCGGCGCTGACCTTGAACCCCATGCTCTCGCCCTCCCCGATCGGATCGACCGTCAGGCTGCCGCCGCGCGGGATCGCCTGCCCCGCGATCAGCAGCATATTGAGCAACAGTTTGACCCGGTTCTTGGGCAGCAGCACCCGCGGCAGGTTCCAGGCAAGCTTGGTCCTGTCGTCCTCGAAAAACCCGCGCGTGATGGTCTCGGCATCGCCGAGGTCGATCTGGGCGCCGGCGGAACCGGCCGCGCCAAAGGCGATGCGGCAGAACTGCAACTTGGCGGAGGCGGTACCGGCGCTCTTCTTGATCAGATCGAGGGCGAAGGTCTTGGTCTCCTCGTCCTTTTCCTCGGCCAGCACTTCCAGCCCATTGACGATGGCGCCGACCGGGCTGATCAGATCATGGCAAACGCGCGAGCACAGCAGGGCGGCAAGATCGAGTGCTTCGATGGGCGTTCCGGACATGGACTGATCTCCGCTGGGCGTGCAGGGTGCCAAAAAACCGGCGAATCGTTGACCGCGCCGGATTGCGGGCGTGATACACCGCACCGCTGCGACCGCCAAGGACCGCGGGCGGCCAAGAGGGAAACTGCGACCCGTGACACGCGAAATCACCCCGCAACAGGCGGACCGGCATATGGATGCGCTGACCGCGCTCGTCGCGCGTGCAGCAGCGGCGACGCTGGCCGTGCCGTTCTCGTCGGTCGAACGGCGAATTAAGGACGACCAGTCGCCGGTCACCGCCGCCGACGAGGCCGCGGAAGCCATCATCGTGGAAGGCCTCGCCGGTCTGCTGCCCGGCATTGCGGTGATCGCCGAGGAAAGCGTCGGCCGCTCGGCGGCCACCGCGAGCCTGGAGCCGAGTTTCGTGCTGGTCGATCCGCTCGACGGCACCCGGGAATTCCTCGCCGGCCGCGATGAATTCACCGTCAATCTCGCCATCGTGACGCACGGTGTTGCGATCGCCGGCATCATCGCCGCGCCCAAACAGGGATTGTTGTGGCGCGGCATCGTCGGCGGCCAAGCCGAACGATTGCGGCTGCGGCTCGGCGCCGGTGCGGCCGAAGCCCATGACCGCAGCATCATCCGCACGCGGCCGGCACCGGAACGCCTCATCGTGGCGACGTCGCGCAGCCATCTCGACGCGGCGTCGCAAGCCTTCCTGGCGCGGCTGCCGGTGGCCGAGCGTTTTCCTTGCGGCTCGTCGGTGAAATTCTGCTACCTCGCGCAAGGGCAGGCCGACGTTTATCCGCGGCTGGCGCCGACGCATGAATGGGATATCGCGGCCGGTTGCGCCATCCTGGCCGCCGCCGGCGGGTCGGTGACCGATCCGAACGGCGGCCAGATCCGGTTCGGGCGCCGGGCGGAAAAATTCCTGGTTCCCGGATTCATCGCCTGGGGCGATCCGGCCAGGGCCGCATCGCTCAAGATCTAAGGACGATCGCCGTACTGGTTCGATTGCTCGGGCCGGCCAAAAACCTTGGCGACGCGAAAATATCACCCAAAACGGCGAGCCCAGGGGCCGGCAGCGGCTTCCGTTGCCGCCGCGCAGCAGTCATAGTTTCCCGCGATATTCGAGCGATTCGGGGCAAGCGCCGGCGCCGCCATATTGCGGCCATCGGCGTGGGCAACCCGTTATACCGGGGCTGGAACCTCACGATCCAATGGAGCATCCGATGCGCGCTACCTTGCGCCTTGCGGCCATCACGCTGTGCCTAATCGCCTTTGGCGCCGATCTGGCCGCCGCCCAGGACCGGCCGCGCGACCGGGATACCTTCCGATCCGATGAGATCGTTCGTGAAGGGCATCGCTTCTTCGGCTCGGTATCGCGCGGATTGGCCGAGGTGGTGCAGCACGCATTCAGCCGCTGGGGTGAGCCCAATGGCTATGTGCTCGGCCAGGAAGGCAGCGGCGCTTTCGTGGTTGGCCTGCGCTACGGCGACGGCAAACTCTACACCAAGAATGCCGGCGACCGGCGGGTGTTCTGGGAAGGGCCCTCGGTCGGCTTCGACACCGGCGGCGAAGGCGCCCGCACCATGATGCTGATCTATAACCTGCCCGCGACCGATGCGATTTATCAACGTTTCGCCGGCATCGATGGCTCGGCCTATTTGATCGGCGGCTTCGGCATGACCGCGCTCGCCTCCGGCAGGATTATCGTGGTGCCGATCCGCTCGGGCGTCGGCCTGCGGCTGGGCGCCAATGTCGGCTACCTCAAGTTCACGCCACGGCCGACCTGGAACCCGTTCTGAGAGCGCCTCCCCTCCAGCAGCGCAGCCCCTGAAAGACACCCGGGACGCAAGCCCCGGGTTTAGGTTAATCTTGGGCCGCGCTGGCACGCCTTGCCCGCCCGTGTCATGGTTTATGCGGGCAAGGGTGAGCGGGAGGCGTCGCCGATGATCGAACCGATCATGTATTTCGGGATCGGGTTTCTTGTTGCGGCCCTGATCGGGCTCATCGTCATTCCGCTCGTCCATGGCCGCGCCGTGCGGCTGACCATGCGCCGGCTCGAAGCCGCGACCCCGCTCTCGATGGCGGAAATCCAGGCCGACAAGGATCAGTTGCGCGCCGAATTCGCCATGTCGACGCGGCGTCTCGAAATGAGCGTCGAACAGCTCAAGACCAAGACCACCAGCCAGCTGGCCGAGCTTGGCAAGAAAGGCGACGCCATCAACCGGCTCAAGATGGAGCTCGGCGAAAAGACCGCCACCATTTTCGCGCTCGAAGCGCGCGACAAGGCGCTGCGCGATCAATTGCGCGCGACCGAGGAAGAAGTCGCCACCAAGACCGACATTGTGCACGACGCCGAGCGCATGCTGTCCGACAAGCAAGCCGAACTTGCCAAGCTGGTCGGCGAGCTCGACGAGCGCTCGACACTCGCTGATGCCCAGAAGCTCGAGATCGTCGCGTTCAAAAGCCAGGTCGAGGCGCTGAAAGAACGGCTCACCAACGCCGGCAACGAGCTCAAAACGGTGGAAGACCGCCGCGATACCGAGCGGGTCGAACTCAAGCACGCAACCCAGGAATTGGCGGAAGAGCGTGGTCGGGTCGAGAACCTCGGCCGCCGCGTCGCCGAACTCGAACAGCAACTGGTGGCGCAGACCACGGAAGCCGAAATTCTCGGCCAACGCGCCCAGGAGTTGGAAGGCCGCCTCGGCGAGCAGTCGCGGTTGCTCAATCAAAGCGAATTTGAACTCAACCGTCTGCGCGGCGAAATCGAAGCGGCGCGCAAGACCGAAGGCGACCTGCGCACCGCCATTGCCGAGATCGCCGGCCGCACCAATTCGGCCAACGAGAAGCTCAAGGGCGAAAAGACCCAGTTGCAGTCCGAACTTGCGCGCACGGCCGACGAACGCGACCGGCTCGCGCGCGATCTCGCCAATATAAGGCGCGAGACCGAAGAAAACTGGGCGTCCGAGCGGGTGGAGAACGCTTTGCTGCGCGAGCGCATCAATGATGTCGCGGCCGAAGTGGCGCGGCTGGCCTCGGCGCTGGAAGGACCGAATTCGCCGATCGACGCGATCCTCGCGGCCGAAACGGTGCGCGACCGCGCCGGCATCGGCACCGCTTCCGGCATTGGCGACACCGATTTCGGCGCGGCCCCGTCAACCAATGGCGACCTCGCCGACCGCATCCGCGCGCTGCAGATGCACGCCTCGCGCCTGCCGCACAGCAATAAGCCGACCAGCCGCAACTAGCCGCCGGGGCATTTCGATTGCGAACAGTCTGATCCGAAAACCGCTAGCCGTCCCCGCTCAAGCCGAGGACAAACATTTCGGGATCATGCGCAGCCTCGCTTGACACCTCTCCGAGGCACTCCTTATATCGCGCGTGCGTAACGGTCGGGCGCTTAGCTCAGCGGGAGAGCGTTCCCTTCACACGGGAGAGGTCATAGGTTCAATCCCTATAGCGCCCACCATTAAATGCCCGCGTTTGGCGGGCTTTTTAATTCTCGTCGCATATCGCGATCGGCAACTCGAAACGGAGCGAAACGCTGGAAGCGCGAAATGTATCCGATCCAAATCAAATCCTTCGTGATCGCGGCGATCGTTTCCAGCTGCGCTGTTTGTGCCACGTTTGATCGAACAACTGCCGGCCCTGTCGCTGTGTCGAGCGAGAGCGCCGAATCGGTGCCGAAAATAAGTCCGGTTGCTCCAGCCACAGGCCGTTCACACGACACGCCTTTAAACCGCGCTGCATCGGTATCGCCGATCGCATCCCCATCAGCTCCCAAACAGATAGCGATTGAGCCGCACGGGCGCGCCTATCTATTCCGTGGCGCCCTCGGTCAGATCTTCTCGCGCGGGATGGATCGGCTGGCTGATCGCATCGAGCGGGCCGGCGTGACAGCGAGCGTCAGTGATTTCACGGTTTGCCCCTTCATTGCCGAGCAGGCCATCCGTGACTATCGCCAAGATCCAGCTCCCATCATCGTTATAGGACACTCTATAGGCGGATTTTGCGGGCTAAAATTTGCGGAAATGCTACAAGACAAAAACATCCCGATAGGCTTGCTTGTCACGATCGATCCAGCTCACATCAATCCAAAAGTGCCGCTGAACGTCGAGCGCTACATCAACATTTTCCTAAGGCACGACATTTTAGGCGGCGGCGACGTAGTGCCGGAAAAAGACTATCAAGGTCATTATGCAAGCTTCGATCTTTCGAAGCACGACGACATTATCCATATTAATATCGACAAAATCGACACTATCGACCGGCAATTGGTCGCTAAGATTCTACAGCTCGCTGCCACGCCTGCGAAAGCCGAAGGCGAGGGCGTGCCTATTCGCTACGTTATTCCCGCGGATGCCGCAATCGAACTGTGGGACAGCGGCATGCCGGTCTACGTTAATTCAGGCGATACGCTGGAGACGCTCGCGGCTCATTACCACGTACCGCTCTGGTCGCTCACCCAGATCAATCAGGTATCGGACAATACGCCGCTCGCCGCGCACCAGCGCATCATCGTCCCGCGCCACCTCGTTCCGCTCTCTGCGGGCTCCGGACAGACGCCGTCAAACCACTGACGCGCCGGCCACGATCCGCAAGTCTTGAAAAAAAGCGGCACGTTCAAATGAGGTGCAAGGGAGTTGGCGGCGCGAGATCCTCTTCGTTCGCAAATTCAGCCTCCCAACTCGCCAGATGGTCGTCGGAGGGTAAATTCAAATAGAAGATCGTTCCGCCCCCCGTCGCGTCATCAAAACCGATTTGACCGTGCATCAACTCGGCAATCTGCCGGGCAATACTGAGGCCGAAACCGGTGCCACCTTTTTCTTTCGTCGTCGTGGTATCCGCCTGCGTGAATTTATCGAAAATTCGCGGCTTGAATTCCACCGGAATGCCGGGACCGTGGTCGCGAACGGCAACGTGGACTTTGTCGCCGCGTTTATCAATTGCGACACCGACTTCCTTCCCGCGCGGCGAGAATTTTATCGCATTTGCGAGCAGGTTCGTTATGACTTGAATGAAGCGATCGGGGTCGACGTGAACCAAAAAAGACTGCGGCGACCCGTTGAGGCAAATTTGTACGCCGGCGGCGTCCGCGATTGCCCGATTACACTCGATTGCTTTTTCCAATAATATTCGGGCGTCGCATCGCTGGAAGCAAAATGTCATTTGTCCCGATTCGAGCTTCTTGATGTCGAGAATATCGTTGACCAGGCGGACAAGCCGTTGGCAATTCGCATGCGCGATTGCGACCAGACGCCGCGCCGCATCGGGCAAGGGCCCGACCTTGTCGCCGCTCAGAAGACCCAGGGCGGCGGCGATCGAGGTCATTGGTGTGCGTAACTCGTGGCTAACCGTCGACACGAATTCGTCCTGCAATCGCTCTAACCGCTTGCGTTCGCTGATGTCGACGATCGACCCAAGCAGCAAGACTTTGTCGCCCAAGTGAATCGGATTGAGGCCGACTTCAATCGGAAATTCACTCCCGTCCTTACGCCGCCCCAAAAAATCGCGGCCCGTCCCCAAATGGCGGGCGCTTGGTTGGATCATAAACCCTTTACGCTGGTGAACATGTTTGTTGCGATTCTTTTCGGGCAACAATATTTCGATCGGCCGGCCGCACAGCTCTTCTCGTTGATAGCCAAACAGGCGTTCAATTTCTCCGTTGACCATCAGGATTCTGCCGTCATCGCCAACCACGACGATGCCATTAGGACATGCGTCGACCGTCAGCCGGAAAATGTCCGGTCCCAATGCGCTGAGTTCAGCAGCTTTGGTGACGGGCATGATTATCGGACGAGTTGTCTGGTCGGTTCAGGCGTGAGGATAATGATCACCCAAGTCTCTGGTCCAGATTGAAACCATCCTCGCGCTGCCCAGAATAGTTCGATGCCGGGGCGCGCAGGCGATCGAGAACATAAATGCGGATAACAGAGGAAAGGTTGCCATGCTGGCGATGCGCGTCAATATCGGCGATTATGTTCGATAGGGTCGTACGCTGACGCAGCGCAATTTCTTTCAACCCCTGCCAGAATGCGTCTTCGATACTTACGCTGGTCTTATGTCCGCGAATGACGATAGATCGCTTGACGCCTAGGGATTTCATAATGCCATCCTTGGGCAAAGCAATGCGCCAAAAGTGGCGGCTGGCTTGCGGGCCACCGTCGCTAAGGTGCATACCGACTGTGCGTCTGACGCCCACGCGCGAAAATTTCAGAACCGCGGCCTAGAATTCCCCTTTGCATACTAAGCTTGGGTACCAATACCCTCGCGCGCAACTAAACTATGACGAATGCATAGCGACGCGGTGATGCATTCGAATCAGCAAAAAACCTACCATTCATACTCGGCGCCGCTCTGTACTGAGTTGAACAGTGAGGCCGATATAATCTCAGGTAGCATTCAAGGATCGTTAAATAGCGGAGGATTTTGATACCTTTAACAGGCATTCGGATACCGACGCCAGAATGCCCGGTTATCGCCCAACGCTTTATCTGAAACTTTCCGCTGCGATTATTTTGAATAGGGAATTGTGGACTTCGATTGCTCCATCGTAATCAATGTACCCCAGCTTTCGAAACTTGGTCATGAACCCGTTGATACGCGAGCGCGTCGTGCCAACCATCTTTGCGAGCATTTCCTGATTTATCGGCACAATTATAAAATGAGACGCGCCTTGTTCTCCTACATTTGAAAGCGCCAAAAGAATTCGTGCCAGCCGCTTCTCACTTGAATTAAAAAAATGGTCGATTAGGTCCGCCTTCAAACTTTCATTCCAACTCAACAGAAACGTCAGGAACAATTTTGCGAAGTTCGGATCGTCATTAAGAGCGCGGATGACAGTCGACTTTTCAAACTGCGCGATCTTGCAATCGCCCACGGCGGTAATTGTCGCCGACCACAGCAATTCCTTGTCCAAGCAGCTCTCGCCAAAGAAATCGCCCGCATGAAGAATTGCAATCACGGCTTCTTTGCCGAGTTCAGAACTGACAGTGAACTCCGCGGTCCCGCTTATGAGATAAAAGACCGCATTCGCCACATCGCCCTGCGAATAGATGGTCTGCTTTTTCCGGTATTCGACTATTCGTCCCCCGCCGTATTTGGCTATAAATGCGTCATAATCAAATTGCCGTGCCTGGTTCGCCTGTGGCATGACGTGATCCAAAATTCACACTTGGCGGCTCAACATCACCGCGTTTGATCGCACCCTGCTGATCAATAAATGCCGACGTATTTTGTCCATGGCTCTGAAAACGCCATACGGGCATCGGCTGCCGTACAACAAAAATTTATTTCTAAATGCCGAGGGAAGGATTGATTTGAATCAATTTTACCGCGCAAGCGGCCTGCGACTTTTTGACAACACGGCGCCATCAGCAGCAGGTTCCCCGCAAGCCCAAATCCAACATAGCCGCCAATAGCTTATTTTGATCGCGATCCGGAATTCAGTTCGCAGCGCACCTTTCGAAAATCGTCCGATCTCCATTCAACTACAATCGCTTAGCCGGCTATCGCGGCGGCCAATCAGAGCTTTCTGTCACGGCCAACCCGATTGGACGTGGCGCCTGAAATGAAATCGTATTTGTATCATCTACAAGTTTGGCGCACTGAACGCGTTGTTCAATTTTGACCACTTTTAATGCCGCCGCGCATTGATCGCAGAGGAGCCCGCATCGCTTTCTTCGCGCGCCGTTCTTTCTTGAGTGCAAGTGATTCTACGTACGAACTAGTGCGTATCAAACAATTAGCACCGCATTAGCGTTTCTTGTCTTGAATGCCGTTGCAATTTCTTTGATTTCGACAACGACACGTTCGTGGGTCAGCTTAGCATGAACTCTGGAAACATGAAGCCACTGTAATGCCGCTACGCATTCTCCACGTTGATGACGATCCCGATATCCGAACGGTCGTGGAGCTATCGCTCACGCTCGATGCGGAATTTACAGTGACGAGCTGTGCCAATGGAGACGATGCACTCACGACGGCGGCCGAGCGCACCTTCGACCTCATCCTCTGCGATGTCATGATGCCGGGCATGGATGGGCCAACCCTGCTCACGCGCCTGCGTGAAAGTCCTGCAACGGCGGAAATTCCAGTCATCTTCATGACCGCCCGCGCGCAGACTAGCGAACTTGAGCAACTGAAACTGCTCGGTGCCGCGGCAGTGCTCACAAAACCGTTCGATCCCATGACACTTGCCGCCACGGTGCGCAGCCAATTGCATTCCATCAAATCGAATGCGTCCCGTTATAACTTTAGCGATCGCATGCGAGCCGATGCGGCCATACTCGCGGGGTACCGCAAGACACTGTCTGACAACCCGGACTCCCCCGCTCTTCCGGACGGCCTTCAGTCTTGCGTTCACAAGCTTTCGGGGGCTGCCGGCGTCTTTAATTTCCAATCCGTCAGCGCCACGGCGTCAGCTCTCGAAGAGGCCATTGTCGAGCGGCGCGCTGGCAGGGCCGCAGTCGGAATGGTCGAATCTAATCTTGATGCGCTTCTTGAATGTATCGCGCGCGAGTAGATGGGCGCTCCGCTGGCGTTACCAGCATGTTCAATTCAGCCGCATAGCTGCGTCTGTTGTCACTAAAAAAAGCCGGAGGCGACAATGACCGACATGAGTGAAACGAGCCAATTAATGCCGCCTAAGATGCTCATTGCGGACGATGATCCCGCCATTGTGAGCCTGCTCGCCGACCGATGCACGAAGATGGGGTTCAACGTTGAAACCGCGGCCAACGGGATGCAAATGCTGATCAAGGCACGCCATAGTCATCCCGATATCATGATCATAGACGTGAATATGCCTGAGTTGGACGAACTCTCGGCTTGCAAACGCCTGCTTAACCCGGGCAGCAAACCGGTCGATGTCGTCGTAATCACGGGGAATTCAAATTCAGAGACGGCCGAGCGGTGCGAGAGCTTGGGTTTGTATTATGGACGCAAGGGGTTTGAATTCTGGAAGAGCATCGAAGCCGCACTGGTTGAGATCATTCCAAATATGGTGAGCACGATTTCCGGGTTGGAGGCGCAGTCGAAGAACACCGAAGTGCATGAACACCCGCGTGTGCTCTTGATCGACGACGATCCGGCAATACAACATTTCCTTGCCAGCCGACTGAGTAAATTTGGCGTCGTCACCCTGTATGCATCCGATGCCGTGCATGGCTATCGCATGGCGTGCAAGGCGCGCCCGACGGTCATCATCGCCGATAATTATATGCCGAACGGGGACGCACAGTATCTCCTGGGCCGATTGCGCAGCACCCCGGTAACAGGGAATATCCCTGTCATTGTGATAAGCGGGCAGCAGCTCGACGAAGTGGCGCAGCAAAACCTCAAGAGAGAAATTTGCGGCCGGCCAGGGGCGGCGCATATTTTCAAGAAATCGTTCGATACCGACGAGCTGTTCGAAGCGCTCAAGAAGTATTGCGGGTTTGACACGCATCACGCAAAACATTGATCGCGCCGTCACCGGCGGCCTCTCAAGTTTGCGCCCGATCGGACGCCCTTAGATTTTTCCGGATGGCCGAGCGGACACGCAACTCCGCGACCGGCTTTCGAATTCTTATGCTTAGTAACCCAACAATTTGTCACGGCCGCTCCTCCATCGGAGTAGCGAATACCCACCCTGCGGTACCGTAAGCCATTGATTGCAAATAAGCCTTTTAACTGGCGGCAAATGGTTTCTATGCGAAATAGACGAGGCGGGCGTTCATTGAGTAAGGCCAAGCAGATTTGGTTTTCGCGGTTATGCCCAATAGTGACATTTTTGTTGTCGATAATGACGCTGCTGCACGCAGCGCGCTCGCGCTTGTCATCATTTCAGCCGGCTATCGCGTTACGACTTTCATCGACGGCGAAGAGTTTCTTGTCGTCGCACGGGCGAAAACTCCATCTTGCATCATCATTGATTTACACATGCCCGGCCGCTCCGGCCTCGCACTGCTGAAAGCGTTGAACGCTAAGTATTACCCAGCGCCGATCTTCATTATTTCTAGAGACAACAGTATCGATCTCGTTGTCGAAGCGATCAAAAATGGGGCATTCGATTACATCGTAAAGCCGTTTGATGGCCGCAGCATCGTTTCCCGGATCGGCTTCGCCATATCCACTTTTGCCAAGCGTGCTCCGAATGGCAAATTCATCAATTTCTCACCCAACCCCCAGCTCACGGCGCGCGAGAGCGAAGTGCTGGCTCAAATATTAGGCGGCGCATCCAACAAGGAAGCCGGCCGCCACCTCGGCATCAGCTCGCGCACGATCGAGGTGCATCGCGCCCGCATCATGAGGAAGTTAGGGGCCCGAAATACTTCCGATCTGATGCGCATCGCGTTCAGCATATCCGCAATACGTAACGATCGTTCGCTTGCGCCTGCACCAGAACGAGGCGGCATGCTGATGGATACGCGCGCGGGCTAAGGGGCTAAACGATCAGCGCCACGCCGAGACACGGCGCATCGTTGAAAAGTTCGCCAACCAATGGCGAACGGAAGACCAAATCCTAATTAAATCCAATTCAATAGTTTCATAAACTCTGTGGCCGTGATTTTCCGCTCCGCAGAGCGCCCATTTGAGTCGCCTGCGGTATCCAACTCGTTGAGACAGCCGCCAATGATCGATGACAATTCCTGCTTGAGTGGAATTTCCGACGGAGCCTCAGCTTCATAGGCAGCGCGGCTTTTGAGCAGAATCGGGTTGGTATTGATTTCCCACACTTGGGGCTTGTCTCCCAACATGCTGTAATCAATTCGTCCGTACTGAATTTTAGCGAGGTCGAATATCTGCCTGATAAAATCCTCATGGGGGTTACTGCGAATGTAAGTTTCTTCTTCCTCGCGCAAATAGGTTTCCTGGTGCTCTCCGCCATCCTTCACGATCCAGTCTTTGCGATAGATCACGTGGGCCGCGATGATACGGTCGCCGAAGCGAAAAGCGGAATATTTGCGAAACCATCCGTCGGCGGGGCAAGTATCGCAATATTCTATGGCCAACAACTCGTCGAGCCGAAATCCAGCGGCAGCCAGCCCCAAGGTCGCGAGCATCAAGGCCTTCCGGTCCGGGATCAGTTGGCTGCACGGCCCGTTGTGGTCGCGTGCAAAACGCAAAAATACGGGGAAGCGGACGTTGTTCGGCACCTGCAGGAGCGGATAAGCCTTGAAGCTGTTGATTCCGGTTTCATGCAACGTCTTGAGCAAATCGAAACGCCGTAATGCGTGCTTCGGGTGATTGATGATCAGCGCCGCTGGAATAGATTTTTGCAGTCGATCCGCGCAATCTCTGGCTATCGCGAGCTGCGCATCCGTCAAACGTTCGAGGTCGGAAAATATGTAAGTTCCAGAGGCCTCAGGCGGCCAGTGCAGGTAATTCTCATACATCAATAGCGTCAGCTTCGCGGCCAGATCGCCTGCCCAATCTTGCAGGTAATCCCGAAAGGTATGCGAGCCTCGGTTTGTGACCAGTAAGTAAATCATCGCACAATATGGAAATGTTAAAGATCGGCCGACCGTCTATCCCGGCCAGCCCTGTGCGGTGTTGAGCTGACGGTTCTATGTACCAGCGGATAAAAGATTACTGTCATCGGCACCCGCCTTTCCCTCATCGCATTACTTGCGCCGGGGCGGCGGCTCGCGCGTGAGATTCTTGGCGGCCAGTTCGTCGAGATAGTCCTGCCAATAGGCCGCCTGATTGCGGCCGAGATCGAGCAGATAGTCCCAGCCGAAAATGCCGGTCGAATGCAGGTCGTCGAACACCAGCCGCACGGCATAGTTGCCGACCGGCAGCACCTCGACGATGCCGACATCGCGCTTGCCGGGAACGGTCTTGCGCTCTTCGGCCGAATGGCCCTGCACTTCCGCGCTCGGGCTTTTCACGCGCAGATATTCGGCCGGCAGATCGAAGCTCTGCCCGTCGCCAAAAGTAACCGTGAGCGTTTTGCGGTCCTTGTGCAGGCGCAGTTCACTCGGCCAGGCTTGCGTGTCGTTGGCGGTCATGGGGTTGTCTTACAGCAGCGTTCATCAAACCACAAACCGCACCGAGCCGGCGGCAGCGAGGTCGAAACCGCCCATTTCCTGGGCGCGGGCGGCGAGTTCGTCCGATTGCAGGAAGCGGATCAGCGCCTGCATTGGCGGATGGAAATAGTCGCGCTGGCGCATGACCAAATCGAACGGCTCCCAAACGATCGGCACGAAATCGAGACCGGCGGAGTTGGCGACCGAGCGCGTGGCGATGCCGGTGTCGGTGCGGCCGGCGCGGATCGCCTGCGCGATATCGGGACCGGTCGGGCAGACCGGGCTGACGGCGGCGAGTTGATCGAGCGCGGCTTTCGCCCGGTGCAACAGCGAGAGCAGCAGCAACTGCGCGCCGGCGCCTTTCGGGCGCATGGCGATGCGCGCGCGCTTGGCGATCACGTCCTCGATGGCGCGGATCTTGAGCGGATTGCCGGGCGCCAGCAGCAGACCCTGCTCGCGCCGGCAGAATGCGATCATCACCGCGTCCCGCAAATCGCTGCGGCCGGTCAGGGCGGCAACATTGGCGTCGGCCTCCGGGTCTTCCAAGGCGTGCAGATGCATGGAGGAAGCGATGGTCTCGCCGGCGGTAAAGCGGTTGAAGCCGGCTTCGCTGCCGACCGCGAGCGTGGCGAGCCCGGAACCGCTTTCGCGCAGCGCCCATTCCAGCAGCGGGTCGTGACTGCCGCCGACGATCGGCGCCGGCTCGGGCCGCGTCATGCCGTCCGGCCGCGCGATGCTGGAGGTCAGCCAATGATCGAGCTCGGCCTTGGGGAACAGCCAGCGGCCGGTGACCTTGGTGCAGGGCACCGTGCCCTCGGCGACCATTTCGTAGATCTTGCGTTCCTTGAGGCGGAGGTATCTGGCGGCTTCGGCCGTCGTGAAAAGCTGCATGGCTCACCTGCACCCATATGCATTTTTTTTGAGATTGCCAAAAAATACAGAAAAAACAAGGGGATTTAACGCCGTATCGCCGGGCGGTGACGTCGTGCTGAACGGCATTGCACAGCCTGTGGCGACGTTCAAAGCCACGGCCTTGATCCTTGAAGGAGTGACTTCGATTCCGCTCAGGCTTCAGTTGCGCCGTCCTGCCCGATTTTGGGCCGCGACGCGATCGAGGGGCCAGATGCACGAGTAGGACGCTGAGCTGTTCAATAACAGCAATTGAACGGCGTTGTGATTCAAAATATTGCTCTGATGCTGGACCCAAAGATTTTGCCGTATTTTTTCCGCCAACAAATCCAATCGCATCAAGTCGCTCGCCTTCATCGCGATGAATTCATATTAAGCAAATCCGATTTAACTCGCTGAACAACACCATCCCAATCGCCCGCTTTCTCTTGTCTATAAAGTTTCGCTGTCGGATACCAAGGGCTGTCGGCCCGATCCAAAAGCCAGCGCCAGCAAGAGTCGAAGCGATTGAGGATCCATACGGGTTTGCCCAAAGCGCCAGCCAAGTGTGCCGTTGAGGTATCGACGGCGATTACCAAGTCCAGATTATCTATGAGTGCCGCCGTGTCCGAGAAATCTTTTAACAGGCCCGTATAGTCAGATATTTCGGGGACCGCTCCAATTGTCGCGTATTAATTCAAGTAGCTCCAACTCAGCAGGCTGACCTTTTTGCAGACTATAAAATTCAATATCGGGCTGCTTCAACGCAGCGAGCTTGGCTAAAGGGATGTTTCTACGGCGATTGATAGCCCAGACTTCTGGCTGATTAGGTCTAAATCCTCCTGACCATACCAACCCCACTCTTCGTTTGCTTCTTTCACCAAGCTTTTCCTTCCAGAACACTGACTTTTCCATATCAGCTTTCAGATACGGAATATCCGCTGGAATATTTGATAAGGTTGTTTTGAAAGCCAACGGTAAACTCATTAACGGGCACTGATAATCAAAGGGCGGCAACGCGCTTCCTTCCTCTACCAATTGCGCCAAGCCAAATAGCCCATCAAACAGACTCATCAGCGGTCTTGGCACTTCCAAAATAACTCGCGCTCCTAAATCGGCAACCAGTTTGGCATAACGACAAAACTGGATTGTGTCTCCAAAGCCCTGTTCGCTGTAAAGCAGGATTGTCTTACCCGCCAAGGCATCTTTTCCGAGCCAAAGCGGCTGGAGAAAGTTTCTTCTATTTAAATAGGCACCCTTTTGATTTTTCCACCGCCATTCATATTCTTTCCACCCGGTATCAAAATCTCCAATATGCAATAATGCTAAGGATCTATTCCAATGTGCTTTGGTATGGCCTGCGTTCAGCGCTATGGCTTTGGTGTAATTGGCAATTGCGGCGTCTAATTGCATGAGTTCTTCGAACGCAACGGCGCTGTTGAAGTAGGCGTCCGCATAGTTCGGTTTGAGCGCAATCGCTTTGTCGTAGCTTACTATCGCGGCGTCCAGTTGCTTGAGCGCTTGGAGCGCGGCGCCCCGGTTGAAGTAAGCTTCGGCAAAGTCCGGTTTGAGCGCAATCGCTTTGTCGTGACTCGCTACAGCGGCTTCCAATTGCTTGAGCTCTTGGAGCGCAACGCCACGGTTAGACCAGGCTTCGGCAAAGTCCGGTTTAAGCTCAATCGCTTTGTTGTAACTCGCTATGGCAGCGTCCAATTGCTTGAGGTCTTTGAGCGCATTGCCACGATTGGAGTAGGCTTCGGCATAGTCCGGTTTGAGCGCAATCGCTTTGCCGTAATTTTCTACAGCAACGTCCAGCTGCTTGAGTTCTCCGAGTACGATACCGCGGTTGTAGTAGGCTTCGGCATAGTCCGGTTTAAGTGCGATGGCTTTGTCGTAACTCGCTACGGCGGCGTCCGATTGCTTGAGGTCTTTGAGCGCATTGCCACGGTTGACGAAGGCTTCGGCGTAGTCCGGCTTGAGCGCGATGGCTTTATCGTAAGCCGCTATGGCAGCATCTGGTTGCTTGAGTTCCTTCGAGCGCTGCGCCGCGGTTATAATAGGCTTCGGCATAGTCCGGTTTAAGGGCGATGGCTTTGTCGTAACTCGCTATGGCGGCGTCCAATTGTTTGAGTGCTTGCAGCGCAAGTCCGCGGTTGGCGCAGGCTTCGGCAAAATCCGGCTTCAGCGTAATGGCTTTGTCGTAACTTGCTATGGCGACGTCGAACCGCTTGAGTGCTTGCAGCGCAAGTCCGCGGTTGTAGTAGAAGGCGGCATCTCCCGGAGAAAACTCGATCGCTTTACTAATAAGATCAATGGCTCGCTGGTGATTTTTGTTTTGATGCGCAATCACACCCAACAAATGAAGGCAATCAAAGTGCTTGGGTTGTGTGGCGAGTATTTCTTCGTAGAGCGCTCTTGCTTGCGGTAAATGTCCCTTTTGGTGCAACGAAAGAGCTTGTTGAAACTTTTCTTGCGCTTTCATCGCCAGTGAATCTAACCCAACGTCCTGCGTAGGAATGTTTTCGAATTCAGATGCCATCGATCGTGCTTATTATGCGATTCACCATTCCAAGACGAACTCTGGAATGAGGTTGATGATAGCAGACGGCGGGGCTTGCCAGCAATTGTTGCAGCGACGGTTGCGCGCTTCCCGCGCCCAATTTTGGGCCGCGACATTTCCTGCGCCAAGTGCCCAACTTTTTCTCTGTCTAAAGACGCCCTAGCCTACCCGACCTTCGCACCGGCGTTTTGTGATTAAAAAATATTGCTCTGATGCCGGATCCAAAGTTTTTGCCGTTATTTTTCCCGCAACAAATCCAACCGCACAAGTCGCGCGCCCTCACCGCGATGAATTCATATTGAGCAAATCCGATTTAACTCGCTGAACGACACCATCCCAATCGCCCGCTTTCTCTTGTCTATAAAGTTTTACGGTAGGATACCAAGGGCTGTCGGTCCGATCTAAAAGCCAGCGCCAGTCAGTATTAAAGGGATTGAGAATCCACACCGGTTTTCCCATAGCGCCAGCCAAGTGAGCCGTTGAGGTCTCCACGGAAATTACCAAGTCCAGATTATCTATAAGAGCCGCCGTGTCCGAGAAGTTGTTTAGCTGGCCAGTGAAATCTATGATATTGGGGCCGTCCCAATGTCGGCCTATCAAATCGCCCAGCTCTGACTCGGCGGGCTGACCTTTCTGTATACTATAAAATTCAATATCCGGGTGCTTTAGCGCAGCAAGCCTGGATAACGGAATATTTCTCCATTTATTGACTCTCCAGAGGTGCGGTTCGGGCTTAAATTCTCCTGACCACACCAGCCCTACTCTCGGTTTGATTTTTTCACCAAGTTTTTCGCTCCACAAGCGTGCCTTTCCTTCACTACCTTTAAGGTAAGGGATATCCGCTGGGATATTTGACAGGGTCGTATTGAATGCCAACGGCAAACTCAACAGTGGACAGTGGTAGTCAAAATGGATCGGGACTTCGTAAGGACCAATGATCTGGATCGTGGGGCTACTCTGTTTCAACAGCTCACATAGAGGCCGCTGCACGGACATGATGACTTTCGCACCCCGCGCTTCCGCAAGCTTGCCGTATCGGCAGAACTGGATGGTGTCGCCAAGTCCCCCCTCGAACCAGATGAATAAGGTCTTGCCCGCAATGTCTTCTTCACCGAGCCAGAGCGGCTGAGGAATACGGCGGGGCGCGACCGTTCCGGCGGACTTCCTGCTCCATTCATACATACGCCAACCTTGTTCAAAATCCCCCAGTAGCAACAAGCAAAGGCTTTTGCTCCAGTATGCATCCGCAATATCAGGGTTCAACGCGATCGACTTGTCGTAGCTCGCCAGCGCTTCCGCGCAACGCATTAAATCCCGCAGCGCATTTCCGCGGTTGTAGTACGGTATTGCAAGATCCGGGTTTAGGGCGATTGCCTTGTCGCAACTCGCAATTGCCTCTACCGGAAGGCATAAATCCACCAATGTATTCGCGCGGTTGTTGTGCGCCATCGCAAAATCCGGCTCTAGTGCGATCGCCCGGTCATAGCTCGCCAGCGCATCCTCTAGACGCTTCAGTTTCCTGAGCGCTGCACCTCGGTTGACGTATGCTTCGGCGTAGTCGGGCCGCAACGCGATTGCCTTGTCGTGGCTCGCTAGCGCCTCCTCGTGGCGCTTTAGGTCCTGCAACGCAAGGCCCCGGTTATTGTATGCCTCGGCATAGTCGGGCTTCAGCGAGACTGCTTTGTCGTAGCTCGCCAGCGCGTCCTCGATATGCTTAAGCCCTCTGAGTGCGTTCCCGCGGTTGTAGTGCGCCGTCGCAAAATCGGGTTTAAGCGCAATCGCTTTGCCGATCAGTTCAACTGCCCGCTCCAAATGCTGAGTTTGAAGGGCAATTACTCCGAGCATATGCAACGCATCAAAATGGTCCGGCTGTTTTTGCAGGACCTCACGATAGATGCGCTCCGCGCCCGCCAGGTTTCCTTGCTGATGTAATGCTAATCCCTGACCGATCTTAGCTTGGATTGCTGCCGCCAGATTTTGTGCTTGCAACTGGACATCAGCTTTTCGGGACATTGCTACTTCCTGAACTGCTTTCAATCCATTCATTACTGGCAGTAACGGTGCTATTCGGCGAGATTATTGCCTGTCGCCTTTGCTGCCTACCAGAAATCATTTCATTCGAGCTAAACCACCTACTGGGGTCCGGACCTTCTCGATCAAACAATACGGCAGGCCATTTTCGAACACCGGGTTGGGAAGCCGATTCAAGGAGTGGTGTCGGCAAACAAATCTTCCCCGATTGTTTGGCTCATGGGTTAATCAAAGCCACAGCAACCCATCTTGCCAAACGTGGTGCAACGACCCAAGAAATAACGACCCAAGAAATTATGGCCACTGCAGCGCGCAAATCACTGGATGAAGCTGAGCACTACACGCGAGACGCGGGGAAGCAAATATTGGCCGATGCCGCGATGACGAAGCTCAAATGAAGAACATATGCGTGTCCCACCGCGCTAGAACGTCGGGCCCTTATTCCGAAAAACCTAATAATATCAGCAAGAAAAATTTGCCGTGGCGCTCCCTAGGGGACTCGAACCCCTGTTTTCGCCGTGAGAGGGCGACGTCCTGGGCCGCTAGACGAAGGGAGCCTGGCAGGAGCTTACGAGTAACCTCGATCAGCCGGGCACGCAAGCAGGCCGGCTGAGCCGCGCGCCGCCCGCTACGGCTTGGCCTCCAGCCGCAACCGCCCCAGCGGCTTGAGCGTATCGGGGTCGAACGTGCGCAACTCGACGACGCCGCCGACCTCGACCGTCACCACAATGTGGTCGGCGCCGACCGCGGTCGAGAGCACCTTGGCGCCCGCCGGCAGCGCCGCGGTGACGTCCGCAAAGGACGGGGCGCTTTCCTCCCCATGAAAAAGGCGGTAGCCGATGACGACGAGCACGAGGCCGATGGCGAGAAACGTGGCCGTCATGATGATAATCATCATCCGGCGCACCTTGCCGATCGCGGCCGCGGCTTCCGGATCGAGGGGTCGTTGTTCGGACATCGGATGAGCCAAAGTTCAAGCCATGACGGATGAGGCAGTCGAGACGATCAAGATCGCCGCCGATGAGCAAGGCCAGCGGCTCGACCGCGTGCTCGCCGCGCGCATTCCGGCGCTGTCGCGCTCGCGCCTGAAGGCGCTGATCCTCGGCGGCCATGTGACAATACAAGGGGCGGTCGAGACGCGCACGATCCGCGATCCGGCAACCCACGTCAATTCCGGCGCCACCATCACCGTCGCGCTGCCGGCGCCCGGAGAGGCCAAGCCCGCGGGCGAGCCGATCCCGCTCAATATCGTCTACGAGGACGACGCGCTGATCGTGATCGACAAGCCGGCCGGCCTGGTGGTGCATCCGGCCGCCGGCCACGCCAAGGGCACGCTGGTCAACGCGCTGATCGCCCATTGCGGCGACAGCCTCTCCGGCATCGGCGGGGTCAAGCGGCCCGGCATCGTGCACCGGCTCGACAAAGACACCACCGGCCTGATGGTGGTGGCCAAGACCGACGCCGCCCATCGCGCGCTCAGCGCCCAATTCGCCAACAAGGCTGAAGGTCCGCTCGAACGCGGCTATCTCGCCTTCGTCTGGGGCGCGCCCAGCCGGGCGGCCGGTACCATCGACGCCCCGCTCGACCGCCACGCTTTCGCCCGCGCCAAGCGCGCCGTGCGCGCAGGCGGCCGCCAGGCGGTGACCCATTGGCAGGTGCTGGAGCGTTTCGCCGGATCCGACGGCAAGCCGATCGCCAGCCTGCTGGCTTGCACCCTGGAGACCGGCCGTACCCACCAGATCCGCGTGCATCTGGCCCATATCGGCCATCCGATCCTGGGCGACGTCACCTACAGCAGCGGCTTCAAGACCAAGGCCAGCCTATTGACCCCGGCCGCCCGCGCCGCCCTGGAGGGTCTTGGCAGACAGGCCCTGCATGCCTATCTATTGGTCATCCAACACCCCATTACCCGAGACATCCTGCGATTCCGGTCGGCGCTTCCCGCCGATCTTGAGCGTTTGCGTCGTGCCCTGGCGGAAAACCCCTCGGCAGCACGCAGACGTTAAAAATAGTTCATCCAATCAATGGCTTGGTTGCAGTTTGCAGCATTTGGCGAGGTCACGGCGACGTGACGGACGGACACTTTCTTTCGCCGCCTTATTCCGCTATGCTGCACCTGCGATCAAACTTCGCGGTCGCAAAATTGGATGGGTGCCGTCGGCTCGGGGAGCGGCGGCGACGATCGCCCGCCGATTCACCGGGGGCAAATTAAGGAGGGCGCTATCATGGCCCGTTCAGCCGCTTTGCCGGCACTCAAGGCCGAATCCGGCCTTTCACACTATCTGGAAGAAATCCGCCGGTTCCCCATGCTGGAACCGCAGGAAGAATACATGCTGGCGCGCAGCTGGCGTGAGCACGGCGATCGTGATGCCGCGCACAAGCTCGTCACCAGCCATCTCCGCCTCGTCGCCAAGATCGCCATGGGCTATCGCGGCTACGGCCTGCCGATTTCGGAAGTGGTTTCCGAGGGCAATGTCGGCCTGATGCAGGCGGTCAAGCGCTTCGAGCCCGAAAAGGGCTTCCGGCTCGCCACCTATGCCATGTGGTGGATCAAGGCCGCCATCCAGGAATACATCCTGCGCTCGTGGTCGCTGGTGAAGATGGGCACCACCGCCAACCAGAAGAAGCTGTTCTTCAACCTGCGCAAGGCCAAGAGCAAGATTTCCGCGCTCGAGGAAGGCGACCTCAGGCCCGATCAGGTCAAGCTGATCGCCAAGCGCCTGGGCGTCACCGAGCAGGACGTGGTGGACATGAACCGCCGGCTCGGCGGCGATGCCTCGCTCAACGCGTCGATCCGCGACGACGGCGAAAGCGGCGAATGGATGGACTGGCTGGTCGACGATGCGCCCAGCCAGGAGCGCATCCTGGCCGACAGCGAGGAAAGCGATAACCGCCACAAGGCGCTGATCTCTGCAATCGATGTACTCAACGACCGCGAGCGGCGCATCTTCCAGGCGCGCCGGCTGGCCGACGATCCGATCACGCTTGAGGATCTGGCCGGCGAATTCGGCGTCTCGCGCGAGCGCGTGCGCCAGATCGAGGTGCGCGCCTTCGAGAAGGTGCAGAAGGCGGTGAAGAGCCGCATCGCCGCCATGGAGCAGCCGAAAGAAGCGGCGGCGATCACGGCGCATTAAGTCAAGCTGCGAAATATTATGAAAATGGCCGGGCATGCCCCGGCCATTTTCTTAGGAATTATTGAAACCGCCGCCTATTCCCCCCAGGCGCGGAACGCTTCCTGGAAGGCGCGCACGCCGGGTGTGCCCTTCTCCATCGCCAGGATGGCGCGCTTGCCGCTGGTATAGACGATCGGAATATCGAACCAGTCGCGCTCCTTGAGCAGCTGGATATTGCGCTGCACGTCGACATCGACGGCCGACAGGCCGATCAGGAAATAGCCGTTGGTCACCTTCACCGCCAGGCCGGCCAGCGGCACGCCGCGCGTCTGCTCGTCGGGCTTCATCAGCACGCCGGGCACATTGGCGATGCCGCCCTGGTCGAAATCCGCCGGCAACGTGAACATGATCTCGATCGTATGGCTCGCCGGCAGCGCCTTGTCGGTGTTGCGGCGGAGCGACCAGGTCATGCGCATATGCCGCTCGGGGATTTCCACGTCGGCGCGGATCGCGAGTTCGGGCGCCAGGCCCGACCCCGGCGACACGGTCTCGGTGCGCCAAAGCGCCGAGCCGACATAGCGCTTGCCCTTCGGATCGCTCGGATCCTCGTCGTACAAAACAACCTTTTGCGCGACCGCGGCGGCCGGCGCATTGGCGGGAGCCGATGTCCCTTCGGCCGGCCCGATGCGGTCGGCGATCTTCGGCCGGCTGGCGGGCTCCGCCACTTGACGCGGCTTCGGCGGCGGAGCACTGCGATAGCTCGCCACCACCGACATGATCGCATCGCGCTGCCAGTAGGCGCCGCCGCCAAGCCCGGCCAGCACCAGCAGCAGCAGGACGAACCTGATCATGCGGCCATAGGAGCGCACCGGCCGCGAATAGCTTTGGTCATCTTCGTCATAATGTGGCGGCGGCGGTGGCGGCATAGCATCGGCGGGTGGCGCCGGAGCAGGCGCTTCCGCCAACGGTGCGTCATGGCGTTGTTGCGGCTCCGGCTCGGGCGTCGCTGCCGCGCCGGGCGGCTCGAAGAAACGCTCGGCCGGCGGGCGCTCGTTGCCGCCAGCGGGCGGCGCCCGATCGGCGGGCATCGCCTCGTGGACCTCGCGCGTTGAACGACTGGGCGCTGCCGCCGCGCCGCTCAGGCGTTCGGCATTGGCCACCGAGTCGCGGAAGCCGCGCAGGCCCTGCTCCGAGATCGACGGCTGCGCCTGCACCGCGCCGGACGCATCCGGTTGCGTCCGCTTGGCCGCTTCCGCCTCAACTTTGCGAATGGCGTCCTCCAGCGCCAACCGCTCGCGCGTGATGTCGGATTCCTCAAGCGGCGGCTCGACGCTACGCAATTGGTTGACCAGCGCTGCGCGCGCACGCTCATACAGCACGTGGCGGTTTTCGCTCGTGTTGTTATCGAGGCTGGTTACGGCACGTGAGATTAGCGGTTGATAGTCAGTCATTGGACGTCATCTTGCCTGCGCTTGATCTTTTTCCAAAAACCGCCGCCCACGTTTCGGGATCATGCATTCTGTAGAGTCTGCTTGTCGCCTGTTTTCCGTCATCATACTTCGAATGGGTTCTTCATGAGGATCGTGTCTTCGCGCTCCGGGCTGGTCGAGAGCAGGACAACCGGACAGCCGATCAACTCCTCGATGCGGCGCACATATTTGATCGCCTGCGCCGGCAACTGCGCCCACGAGCGTGCGCGCGCCGTGGGTTCCTTCCAGCCCGCGATGGTTTCGTAGACCGGTTCTACCCGCGCCTGCGCCTGCTCGCCGGCCGGCAGATAGTCGATTTCGCGGCCGTCGAGACGGTAGCCGACGCAGACCTTGATTTCATCAAATCCGTCGAGAATGTCGAGTTTGGTGAGCGCAAGGCCGTCGATGCCCGAGATGCGAACGGTCTGGCGCACCAGCACGGCGTCGAACCAGCCGCAGCGGCGCGCCCGGCCGGTGACGGTGCCGAATTCGCGGCCGCGGTCGCCGAGTTTCTTGCCGATCGCGTTGTCCATTTGATCGGTCGGGAACGGGCCCTCGCCCACCCGCGTGGTGTAGGCCTTGCAGATGCCGAGCACGAAATCGATCGCGTTCGGCCCGAGGCCGGAACCGGTCGCGGCCTGCGCCGCCACCGTATTGGAGGATGTCACGTAAGGATAAGTGCCGTGGTCGACGTCGAGTAGCGCGCCTTGCGCGCCCTCGAACAAAATGCGCTTGCCCTCGCGCCGCTTGGTATCGAGCAGTGACCACACCGAATCCATGTACGGCAGCACCTTGGGCGCCAGCGCCGCCAAGTCATCGTAGATGGGCTTTGCGTCGATTTCGGCGAGACCGTTGCCGCGCCGCAACGCATTGTGATGCGCCAGCAGCCGTTCGATCTTGCGCCCGAGCGAGGGCAGATCGGCGAGATCCATGAAGCGGATGGCGCGCCGGCCCACCTTGTCCTCATAGGCCGGACCGATGCCGCGCTTGGTGGTGCCGATGCGCGTTCCGGAATTGGAGCCCTCGCGAAAGGCGTCGAGTTCCTGGTGCAGCGGCAGGATCAGTGTGGCGTTTTCGGCGATGCGCAGACTGTCGGGCGTGACCGAGACCCCTTGCGCCTTGAGGTGGGCGATTTCATCAATCAGTGCCCGCAGGTCGACCACCACGCCGTTGCCGATGACCGAGAGCTTGCCCTCGCGCACCACGCCGGACGGCAGCAGCGACAACTTGTAGGTAACGCCATCGATCACCAGGGTGTGGCCGGCATTATGACCGCCCTGGAATCGCACGACGATATCGGCCTGTTCGGACAGCCAGTCGACGATTTTGCCCTTACCTTCGTCGCCCCACTGCGATCCGACTACCACCACATTCGCCATTAGAATTACTTCTCCGCGTCAGCGCCTGGACACTGACGCCGGGCGGTGCCGGTCAGGTCCACCCTCGGATAAAGGATCAAACCGGCCGAGGCAAGGCGCAGAACGCCGCCCGGAGGGCTCCGGGCGGCATCCATTAAGAAACTGATATTACGCCGGTATTTCTAAAAATGCAGCGGCTTGGCCTGCTGCACCTGCGGCAGCGCCCGCACCTTCTCCAAGACCGCCGCCGGCAGTTCGCCGTCGATCTCGATCAGCGCGATGGCGTTGCCGCCGGGCGCCTCGCGTCCGACATGGAAGGTGGCGATGTTGATGCCGGCCTCGCCCAGCGTCGACGAGAAACGGCCGATGAAGCCCGGCTTGTCCAGGTTGGTGATGTAGATCATCGAGGGGCCGAACTCGGCGTCCATGCGGATGCCCTTGATGTTGACGATGCGCGGACGGCCGTCGGCGAACACGGTGCCCGACACCGCGCGCCGCTGCCGTTCGGTCTCGACGGTGACCGTAATCAGGCTCTCGTAGTCGCCGGTCGCTTCGCGAGTGGTCTCCTCGACGGCCATGCCGCGTTCGCGCGCCACCACCGGCGCCGACACCACATTGACGTCGCCCAGCATCGGCCGCAGCAGGCCCGACAGTACGGCCGAGGTGAGCGCCTTGATATTCAGATGCGCGACCGTGCCCTCATAAGTGATCTGCACTTCCTTGATCGGGCTCTCGGTCAACTGGCCGGCAAATGATCCGAGCTTCTCGGCCAGCGCGATGAACGGCTTGAGCTTGGGCGCCTCCTCGGCGCTGATCGACGGAAAATTGACCGCGTTGGAGATCGCGCCGCGCAACAGATAGTCGGACATCTGCTCGGCGACCTGCAGCGCGACGTTTTCCTGCGCCTCGCTGGTGGCGGCGCCGAGATGCGGCGTGCACACCACATTGGGCAGGCTGAACAGCGGGTTCGCCGTCGCCGGCTCCTCGACGAACACGTCGAAGGCCGCGCCCGCCACCTGCCCCGACTTGAGCGCCTCGGCGAGCGCCGCCTCGTCCACCAGGCCGCCGCGCGCGCAATTGATGATGCGCACGCCCTTTTTCATTTTGCTGATGGCGGCGGCATCGATGATGTTCCTGGTTTTTTCGGTGAGCGGGGTATGCAGCGTGATGAAATCGGCGCGCTTGAACAGTTCGTCAAGTTCGACCTTCTCGACGCCGAGATCGCGCGCGCGTTCCTCCGACAGGAACGGATCGTAGGCGACCACCTTCATCTTCAGGCCGATGGCGCGGTCGGCGACGATCGAGCCGATATTGCCACAGCCGATAATGCCCAGGGTCTTGGAAAAAATCTCCACGCCCATGAATTTGTTCTTTTCCCACTTGCCGGCGCGCGTCGAGGTGTCGGCTTCCGGAATCTGACGGGCCAGCGCCAGCATCAACGAAATCGCGTGCTCGGCGGTGGTGATCGAATTGCCGAACGGCGTGTTCATCACGATGATGCCGCGCGCGGTCGCCGCCGGAATGTCGACATTGTCGACGCCGATGCCGGCACGGCCGATCACCTTCAGGTTCTTGGCCTTTTCGAGAATCTTGGCCGACACCTTGGTGGCCGAGCGGATGGCGAGGCCATCGTAATTGCCGATCAGTTCGGCGAGTTTTTCCTTGTCCTTGCCGAGAGCGGGCTGGAAATCGACCTCGATGCCGCGATCCTTGAAGATCTGCACGGCGGCGGGCGAAAGCGCATCGGAGATGAGAACTTTGGGCATGACTGTCACTGCTTTGCTACTTCGAATGGATTGGTTGCCGGCGACCGCTCCCCGCGTGCGGGGAGATGCGGAAGAAAGGGCTCACGCCGCCTTGGGCAGTGCGGCTTTGGCCTCGGCGAAGGCCCAGTCGAGCCAGGGGGTGAGCGCCTGTACGTCGCTCGCCTCCGCCGTCGCCCCGCACCAGATGCGTAAGCCCGGCGGCGCATCGCGGTAGTAGGCGATGTCGTAGGCGACGCCTTCTTTCTCCAGCAGGCCGGCGAGCGTCTTGGCGAACGCCGCCTGCTCGTCGGCCGAGAGCCGCGTCACCGCCGGATCGACCACCTTCAGGCAGACCGAGGTGTTCGAGCGTTCGCCTGGTTTGTTGGCGAGATGCGCGACCCAGGGCGTGACCGCCACCCAGTCGGCCAGCGCCTGGGCGTTGGCGTCCGAACGCGCGATGGTGGCGGCAAGCCCGCCGATCGATTTCGCCCAGGCCAGCGCATCAAGATAATCCTCGACGCACAACATCGACGGCGTGTTGATGGTCTCGCCGGCGAATATGCCCTCGTTGAGTTTGCCGCCTTTGGTCATGCGGAAGATTTTCGGCAGCGGCCAGGCCGGTTTGTGGCTCTCCAGCCGGCTGACCGCACGCGGGGAAAGAACGATCATGCCATGCGCGGCTTCCCCGCCGAGCGCCTTCTGCCAGGAGAAGGTGACGACATCGAGCTTGGCCCAGTCGAGCTTTTGCGCGAACGCCGCCGAGGTGGCGTCGCAAATCGTAAGGCCTTCACGCTTGGCGGCGATCCAGTCGCCGTTCGGCACCCGCACGCCGGAGGTGGTGCCGTTCCAGGTGAAAACCACGTCGGTTGAAAAATCGATCTTGGACAGATCGGGCAAGTCGCCATAGGGCGCCTTCAGGACGGTGACGTCCTTGAGCTTGAGTTCCTTGGTGACGTCGCTGACCCAGCCTTCGCCGAAGGATTCCCAGGCCAGCATGGTGACGGGCCGCGCGCCCAAAAGCGACCACAGCGCCATTTCCACCGCGCCGGTATCGGAAGCGGGCACGATGCCGATGCGATAATCGGCGGGCACTTCCAGCACTTCGCGGGTGAGATCGATGGCGCGCTTGAGCTTCGCTTTGCCGATCTTGGATCGGTGCGAGCGTCCTAAAACCGCGTCGGTGAGGGCTTGCAGGCTCCAGCCGGGGCGCTTGGCGCAGGGGCCGGACGAAAAGTGCGGTACCACCGGCCGCACGCCGGGCTTGCTCGCTGTCATGTCTCTATCCTTCCAGATAGGCGCCCCTCGTTGGGGAGGGGTGTCCCACTGGCGGACATAGTGGAAGGCCCGCTTCCGGTCAACTTAAAAAAATGGACGGATGGGGTGCGCGCCGCAAGCACGGCGGAAATTCCCGCTACCGCGAGCGGGTTCGCCGCCGAATACGGCAGCCGGTCGCCAATTAGAATTTCAAACCGAGACCGACGCGGCCGGTATTTATGTTGGCCCTGAGTCCCGCCGACTGGTGCGAAGGCGATGTATTCCCATTCCCCGCGCAGGAACACGTTCGGCAGCAGCGCCACGTCCATGCCGAGGTCCCGGCAACGACGCCGCCGACGACGGCGTTGTCCTTGGCGTCGGATAGCGGATAGTTGAGATAAGGGGACCGTATTTGGGGGTCGGGCGGCGTTGGTCGTGTTGTCTATGCCGCTGGTAGATCACCGTCGCGGAGCGTCGCATAGTTGGAGCGGCCGACCGCGGCAGCCGACGAAGGCATAGGGCAAAACTGGCCGAAGGCATACCGGCGCGAGCGCGAAGCGTCGCATAAGTCCGATCATATGGACCGCGACGATTGCGCAAAGATGGTACGTCATTGGTGAATAATATTGTCCGAGGTGGTCGCTTCCCGCGCGATATAATCGCTCGAACGGACGTGTCGAGAGATCGAGAGTCGATTGTAAGCCAGGTCGAATCCGACGACGAGTTGATCCCATTGAAACAGTTGTAGCCGAGGAAGGCGCCGTATTGGCGCCCATTGGTCGTACTGGACGGCAGGTCCTCCAGTTCGACGGTTGGAATCTTTTTCGAGCAGGCGTCTTGCGCAGAATATAGGCGACGAGCTAATGGGTGCTGTCGGCGGAAATCGGCGTTCATGTTGCTGAGGCCGAGCTGTCCACCGAAATAGATGCCACTCCAGTCGGCGTAGGACGGCGTCGAAAACTGCGATGAGAATGATCCGCGCAGTGCGCTGCCCAGGTCGCCGGCCGCGGCGGATTGCACGAACAGCGCAAGGCTGAGCGCGGTAAACCCGGCGTATAAACCGCAGCCGCGGCGGCGCACAGCCCGGCGGCCGCCAAGCGCTGTTGCGATGCTAGTGCAGGTAATGGGATTCATAGAAGCTCCAGCGCAGGCCGACACGCAGTTCATGCGCGGCGACGTTCTTGAACGTCATCGCGCCGACCGCATCGCTGCTGATTTTGACGTCGCCGATGTTGAGATAGCGGTAGCCGATATCAACCATGGCATTGGGCAAAATGGGAAAGGCGACGCCGGCCATGGCGGCATAGGCGAAATTCCACTGGTTCCTGCTGGCGCCGGAAAAAGGCAGTCCGGCGGTGCTCGCGAAATCGGACACGCGCGCATAGGCGACGCCGGCGCCGGCGCCGATATAGGGTTTGATGTGGTGCCAGTTGCCGAGATCGATATAGCCGTTGAACAACGCCGTGGCCGCCTGGATCTTGGCGGTGGTGTCGCCGGTAGCCGCGACCGTGCCCTGATATTTCACCGGCGTCATGAAATCGATGGTGGCGTCGGTGCGCAGCCAATCGGTCTTGATGCCGACTCCGAAGCCGTAGGTCATGCCCTTGTCGAGGCTGTTGTCGGTCGGCTCCGAGAATGGCGCGGGCAATTCCGCACCGGTGAGCAGCCCCCAATGCGCGCCGACATCGCCGCGCAAGTACCAGCCCGAGCTGACATTGACGAGGATGGGTCTGTAGGCGGGCGGCGGCGGGTAGCCCGGCATGTCGGCGGCCTGTGCGAGCGCCCCCGACATCGCCAACGCCGCCCCGCCTACGGTCAATGTCCGCAACCAACCCATAGTCCGTGTTCCTGCGCTACTCATTCACTCGACCATGCGGTAGGACAGTTAAGCCGCGCGTAACCATGATTTTTCACCGTACTGGGGCGCCCCGTTAACCGATGGGGCGCCCGGCCGCAGCGACGGCTAACCCTTGCTGCGCAGTGGCGGCGTGTCGACGTAGCGCGGCGCCGCCGGCAGTTCGCAGCATGTCCAGCGCAGCCCGAGCATGATGTCGTGCGAATGCATGTTGCTGAATTTGTAGGAGTCGGCGCTGCAGCCGCCGATGCAGTCGATGGTGTCGGTGACCGAGCCGAGATTGAGATAGCGATAGGCGAGCTCGACCTTGAGGTTCTTGCTCACATTGTAGGCAAAGCCGGCGTGCAGAGCCCAGGCGAGATTCCATTCGCCGCTGTCGCGTCCGAAGCCGGCGCCCGTGGTGCCAATTCCCATATCGACGAAATTGGTCAATTGATTGTAGGCAGCGCCGATGCCGGCGCCGACGAACGGCGTGAAGCAATTCCAGGTGCCGAGATCGACATAGGCGTTGCCGAGGAACACCCAGGATTTTATGTAGCCTTGATAGGCATCGCCAAAGCCGGTGATTTGATCGTACACGCCGCGCGCATTGACCTGGGTCTTGGCGCGATATTCGGCGGTGGCGTCGAAGCGCAGCCAGTTGTTCCATTCGTAGCCGACACCGCCGCCGACGAAGAATGTATCGGAGTTCGAATTCTGGTCGAACACGAAGCCGTTGCCCACGTTGGGCGGGCTCGGCAGATAATCGAGGCTGTAAGTGTTGTTCATGCCGGCGCCGACGAAGCCGCGCAAATACCAGCCTTCGGCGACATTTTGCTCCGGCACGTAGATCGGCCGCGGCGACAAGTCGGCGGCCTGCGCCGCGCCCGCCGCCAGCAAAGTGATGGCTGCCAGTGTTGAAATTTTTAAACGCGCGCCAACCATGACATCGTCCCTCGTTGAATCCGCCGGTCGCCGGAGCGCCGGAATGATGCGGGGACGATGGCAGAAATTCGTTAAGCGGGTCTTAACCCTGTTTTTTAACTACGCCGCTTAACGAATTCGCGCGCGGAAAGCGCGTTTCGACCGCGCACAAGCCGCGTGCGCAAGCGCGATTAAGAATTCGTTTACTTTTGCAGGGCCGCCGCGCGCCCTCGCTGCGGCGCGCGGCAAAATGATTCGGCCGAGGACGCCCGCGTCAGCCCTCGCCGCCCTCGCCCATCTCGCCGATATGATGCTGCGCGTAGAGTTCGAGGCCGAGCTTGGCCACCAGATCGAGCTGGGTTTCGAGGAAGTCGATGTGGTGCTCCTCGTCCGCCATCAGCTTCTCGAACAAATCGCGGGTGACGTAGTCCTTGGCCGCATGGCAATGGGTGGCGGCCTCCTGGTAGAGAGCGCGCGCCGACATTTCCGCCGCCAGGTCGCAGTCGAGCACCTCTTTCACGTTCTGCCCGATGTGCAGCGGATCGAGCACCTGCATGTTGGGAAAACCGTCGAGGAAGATGATGCGTTCGACCAGCTTGTCGGCATGCTCCATCTCTTCGATGGATTCCTTGCGCCACTGCTTGGCGAGGTCCTTGTAGCCCCAATTGTCGAGCAGCCGGTAATGCAGCCAATACTGATTCACCGCCGTGAGCTCGTGACGCAGCGCCTTGTTGAGATATTCGACAACCTTGGCATCACCCTTCATGCGAGGCTCCTCAATTGGTTCGATGTTGCGGCAAAGCGGAAGAAGCTTCGGCGACTTTCGCCGGATGCGCGGCGCCACCGCGTCCGGCCGGAGCGCCGACGCCGAGCTGGGCTTCATCCATGATTTTGCGGATGGTGTGGGCACAGCGGCCGCACTGCGCGCTGCAGCCGAGGCAGCCATAGACCTGATAGGTGGTGCGCGGTGCGGCGGTTTGCACCACGACGCGCACGTCATGATCGCTCAGCACGTTGCAGGAGCAGATGATCATCGAACGACCGGGCCCGTTGCGAATGGCTCGCAGGATGGCTCGTTCGCTACCGGCTTCTTGGCGCCGAGTCAAAACAAAACGCTCTTGGCAGGCGTTCTAAACTATTGGCCAAAAATGCTTTTTAGCTGCCGGCGGCGGCGGCAACGGCGCCGGCAATGGACAAATTGCTGACGCTGGAACGAGTTGAACGGACGCGGCTCAGGCCGCGACTTCGGTCAACGCCTCGACCACGTCGTCGACCACGGCCTCGACCAGCGACTTATCGTCGCCTTCGCCCATCACCCGGATCACCGGCTCGGTGCCGGACGGACGCACAATCAGGCGGCCGCCGCGGCCAAGCTTTTTCTCGGCGCTGGCGATGGCGGAGCGCACCTGCGCGTGTTCCAGCGGCTTGCCGTTCTGGTAGCGGACGTTCTTGAGCACCTGCGGCAGCGGCTCGAAGCGGTGGCAAAGCTCCGAAACCGGCTTGTTGGCGCGCTTGACCACGGCAAGCACCTGCAAGGCGGCGACGAAACCGTCGCCGGTGGTGGTGTAGTCGGACAGAATAATGTGGCCGGACGGTTCGCCACCAACATTGTAGCCATGCGCGCGCATGTGCTCGAGCACATAACGGTCGCCGACCGGCGTGCGCACCAATTCGAGGCCGAG
Source organism: uncultured Alphaproteobacteria bacterium (assembly GCA_963789455.1). GTDB lineage: Bacteria > Pseudomonadota > Alphaproteobacteria > Rhizobiales > Xanthobacteraceae > Pseudolabrys. The sequence continues at coordinate 183,514 of CAWBLD010000004.1, forward strand.
ACCGGCGAAATGGCGCTCAAGGCCGAGATTGGACATCACGGTGGCGACGACGCCCGGGCGCTGTAGCCGGCCGTCCTCTTTCCAGCTCTCGGCAATGACGGCAAGCAACTGGTCGCCGTCCACCACATGGCCGCGCTCGTCCACGATCATGACGCGGTCGGCGTCGCCGTCGAGCGCGATGCCGATATCGGCGCGCATCTCGCGCACCTTGTGCGAAACCGCGGCCAGATCGGTGGAACCGCATTCCTTGTTGATGTTCATGCCGTCGGGATCGACGCCGATCGGGACCACGTCGGCGCCCAGTTCCCACAGCGCGCCGGGCGCGACTTTGTAGGCGGCGCCGTTGGCGCAATCGATCACCACGCGCAGCCCGGACAAATCGATCGCTTTCGGCAGCGTGAGCTTGGCGAATTCGATATAGCGATCCTGCACGCCGTCGATGCGCTTGGCGCGGCCGAGATCGTGGCTTTTGGCCAGACGTTTGGCGAGGTCCGAATCGAGCAGGGCCTCGATCTCGCTCTCGACCTCGTCGCTGAGCTTGTAGCCGTCCGGGCCGAACAGCTTGATGCCGTTGTCGTCGAACGGATTGTGCGAGGCCGAAATCATCACGCCGAGATCGGCACGCATCGAACGCGTCAGCATGCCGACCGCCGGCGTCGGGATCGGGCCGGTGAGCAGCACGTCCATGCCGACCGAGGTGAAGCCGGCGACCAGCGCGTTCTCGATCATGTAGCCGGACAGGCGGGTGTCCTTGCCGATCAGGACACGATGCCGGTGCTCGCCGTTCTTGAAGACCAGCCCGGCGGCCTGACCGACCTTGAGCGCCAGGCCGGGGGTAATGACCTTGTTGGCCAGCCCACGAATGCCATCGGTGCCGAAATAACGACGAACCATGAAATGCCCCTCGACGCCTACACTGCCGTCTTTAAGCCCCGCAACGGCTGGTTTATTGGCGGGCGGCCTGGACCGTCCCCGCGAGGCCGCATAATAGGGGCAACGCAGTGAATTTGCTTCAAAAATTGTGTGTAATCGTTACCGCGGCCGTTAAGATTTGGCCGCCTCCGATAAGGCCATGGAATTGCGGCCGGAACCGGCGGTTTCGCCGCCCCCGCCGCTGTGCTACCCGATTATTCGACTGGTGAATGCTCCGGGCACCCCAATGAAACACATCACCTGCATCGATGACTTGCGGCAGCTTGCCCGCCGCAAGGTCCCGCGCGCGTTTTTCGACTATGCCGACAGCGGCTCCTACCAGGAGGATACGCTGCGCGCCAATCGCGCCGATCTGGAAGCGATCAAGCTGCGCCAGCGCGTGCTGGTGGATGTTTCCGAGCGCAGCCTCGCCACCACCGTCCTTGGGCAGAAGATAGCGGCGCCGATCATCCTCGCTCCCGTCGGCCTTACCGGCATGCAGCACGGCGACGGCGAAATCCTGTCGGCGCGCGCCGCCAACGACGCCGGCATCCCCTACACGCTCTCGACCATGTCGATCTGCTCGATCGAAGACGTGGCGGAGGCGACCGGCAAGCCGTTCTGGTTCCAGCTTTACGTGATCCACGACCGCGGCTTCTCCAAGGATATCCTGGCGCGCGCGATGGCGGCGAAATGCAATACGCTGGTGCTCACCGTCGACTTGCAGGTGCTCGGCCAGCGCCACCGCGACATCAAGAACGGCATGACGGTGCCGCCGGAAATCCGCATCAAGAACATCCTCGACATCGCCAGCAAGCCGGCCTGGGCCTGGAGCGTGCTCACCGGCAAGCGCAAGACCTTCGGCAATCTGGCCGGCCACGTGAAGGGCATGGACAACGTCAATTCGCTCGGCACCTGGATTCAGAGTCAGTTCGATCCGGCGCTGTCCTGGAAGGACGTGGAGTGGATCAAGGACATCTGGCCCGGCAAGCTGATCCTGAAAGGCATCCTCGACGCCGATGACGCCAAGACCGCGGTCAAGCTCGGCGCCGACGCCATCGTGGTGTCGAACCACGGCGGCCGCCAGCTCGACGGCGCGCCGTCCTCGATCTCGGCGCTGCCGAAGGTCGCCGACGCGGTCGGCTCCGACACCGAGGTGCTGTTCGACGGCGGCATCCGCACCGGCGCCGACATCATGCGCGCGCTGGCGCTGGGCGCGCGCGCCTGCATGATCGGCCGCGCCTATGTCTACGGGCTCGGCGCCGGCGGGCAGGCCGGCGTCGCCAAGGCGATCGACATCCTGGAGAAGGAACTCAGCGTCACCATGGCGCTCACCGGCACCAACCGCATCGCCGACATCGACGGCCGCGTGCTGGTCGGCGGCGTGGCGAAGAAGAAAAAGCCGGCGGCGAGGAAGCGCAAGAAGGCGGCGAAATAAAGCTCCGTCGTCGTCCCCGCGAAGGCGGGGACCCATACGCCGTGCCCTCTCGATAGTGCGGAGGCTATGGGTCCCGGCTCGCGGCCGCGGCGCGGCCTTGGCCGGGACGACAGCGGAGTCACCGCCAGCCGAGGGCGGGCGCGACGTGCTTGAGGATCGCCTCGATGACGTGGGCGTTGTAGTCGACGCCGAGCTGGTTGGGCACGGTCAAGCAGCAGCGTGTCGGCCTCGGCGATGGCCTCGTCGCTCCTTCAACTGCATCGATCAGCACGTCCGGCTCGGCGGCGTAGCTGCGGCCGAAAATGGCGCGCTCCGTTTCGCTGAGCATGCCGATCTGGTCCCTCCTCTCGTCGCGGCCGAAATACATGCGGTCGCGCTCGTCGACCAGCGCGAAGATGCTGCGCCAGACCGACACCCGCGGCGTCGCGCGCGTGCCCGGCCTCCTTCCACGCCGCGCGGTAAAGCCTGATCTGCTCGGCCTGCTGCACGTGGAACGGCTTGCCGCTCTCGTCGATCTTGAGCGTCGAGCTTTGCAGGTTCATGGCCGAGCTTGGCCGCCCATTCCGCCGTCGCGTTGGTGCCGGCGCCCCACCAGATGCGCTCGCGCAGGCCCTCCGAGTAGGGCTCGAGCGCGCAGCAGGCCGGGCGGGTTCGGAAACATCGGCCGCGGGTTGGGCTTGGCGAAGCCCTCGCCGCGCAGCACTTCGAGGAACACCTCGGCGTGGCGCCGCGCCATGTCGGCGTCGGTCATGCCCTCCGGCGGCGCGTAGCCGAAGTGGCGCCAGCCGTCGATCACCTGCTCGGGCGAGCCGCGGCAGATGCCGAGCTGCAGGCGGCCGCCGGCGATGAGGTCGGCGGCGCCGGCGTCCTCCGCCATGTAGAGCGGGTTCTCGTAGCGCATGTCGATGACCGCGGTGCCGATCTCGATCCGCTTGGTGCGCGCGCCGCAGGCCGCGAGCAGCGGGAACGGCGAGCCGAGCTGGCGGGCGAAGTGATGCACGCGGAAATAGGCCCCGTCGGCGCCGAGCTCCTCGGCCGCGACGGCGAGCTCGATCGATTGCAGCAGCGCGTCGGAGGCCGTCCGCACCTGCGACTGCGGCGACGGGGTCCAATGGCCGAAGGAGAGGAAGCCGATGTGTTTCATGGGCCTATACTCGCCTCATCGTTGAGGAGGTAGCTAATGAGCAGCCGGGTAGAGCAAAGCGAAACCTGAGGCTGTCCTGTCAAGCAGAAGAAAGTAATTGCGCCGCACTCAATCCGGGCTACGCTTGCCAAAATTGGCGCGAGTCGTTGGGGAAGGCACATATGGTATTGCGCGAAGAAGTTTGGGATGCAGGCATCGATAGTGCAATGAACGACCTCGGCGTTCGGATGGACGCAACTTCTAACGATCATTGGCTCATTTTGACGGCGGGCATCTCCTTGCCGGCTTCAGAACGTTTGCGACGTTGGAAAAGGGAAAAGATCGAAGAGAAAAGATTGAGATTGCCATCAAAACACTCGCTCTCGTTTAGAAGGCGAGGTCTTGTTTTGATAACATTCGGAGCGAAATCTCATTTGGCTATGAGTGGAAGGATATGCCTGAATTCACAGGCGATACAGAGCAACAGCGAAACGAACGGGGACGATTCTACGGACTCTCGAAGAGAGAATGAAGCTCACAAAGAATTTTTCGAACAAGCTAGGAGTTGCAGGCGGAGTGCACTACAGTATTCGGACCTCGTGGTGAAGAGGCATTTCTTTTAATGCATCGCGCACGTCGAGAAATCGAAGTGTCGGCGGGGGAATGTTGATGCGTGATCCCCAACGAACTCACAATAGCGAAGACAATCGGCGGACGTGGGATCGTTTCCGCGCGGATGTTTGGCCTGCATGGGGCGAAGTTGCCGGACGAGGAGGTGACAAGGTCGGTATTAAGTTCGGCGACTTCAGGAGAAGAATGGAAACGCTATGTAGACCGATAGTCGACCGCGAATACATGAAAGACTTAAGCCCGTAGCCCGTAGGGTGAGTTAGGCGCAAAGCGCCGTAACCCACCCACCATTTCTCAACCCTCATGGTGAGGAGTAGGCGTTGGTGCGGGAATGGTTTGCAGAAGCGTGTGCAGCGTTCTCAGCTTCCCTCTCCCCGGTGGGAGAGGGTGGCGAGTGCGGAGCGATAGCGAGCACGAGCCGGGTGAGGGGGAGCGACAAGGGGCCACGCCCCCTCACCCGCCCTCGCTTCGCTCGCGGCACCCTCTCCCACGAGGGGAGAGGGAAGGAAAGATTCACTCCTCCTTCAACCCCAACGCCAGCGCATTCCCCGTCGCGCCGTAATATTTGTACGGCAGGAACTTGCCGGTCATGCCAGCTGCACGCGGTCGCCCTTGGGGTCGGCCTTGCGCGTGATGTCCATGTCGAAGTCGATCGCCGACATGATGCCGTCGCCGAATTCCTCCTCGATCAGCGCCTTGAGCGCCGGGCCGTTGACCATGATCAGTTCGTAGAAGCGGTAGATCAGCGGGTCGGTCGGCGGCATCGGCGTAAGCCGGCGCCGCGCATCGGCACCTCGTTGAGCATGCGCCTGCTCGCGCTTCGACGAGGCCGAACAGCTTGGCCGCGTTGGCCGCCTGCGGCTTGGTCAGCTTCATCTGGCCGAGGATCGCGCCCGTGATCAGGATCGGCGACATGCCGCCGATCTCCCCGCAGATATATTTCCAGGTCCAGCCCTTCTCGCGCTTGATGTCGAGAAGTTTCTCGGTGAGCCCGTCCCGTGTCATGGCTAACTCCTTGTGCTCGGCGTATATGACGCCCGGAGAATAAGCAAGTCCTGCGCCAATCTTATGCGTTGGCGCATGATGCTTTTCCGAAAACCGGTTCCCATCCCCGTCAGGTCGAGGACAGCTTCGGGATCACGTGCTCCGTCTTGCCAAAGCTTCCCGTGCATGCCACCCGAAGGGCATGACGTCGGACGTCACCATCGAGGGCGGCGCGCGGCTGACGCCGCATCCGTTGCGCGCGGCGGTCCTCGGCGAGGTGCATGCGCGGCCGTTCACGCCGATCGAGACGCCGCGCCGCATCCTGCATTTCGCCTTCGACACCACCGGCGAGGCCGGCCGCGCCGACCGCGCGGCGCTCGCCGATTTCTGCGCCCGGCGCGGACTCGATCCGCTCAAGCCGTCGCCAAGCAGCACCGCGTCACGCTCGGCGGCGCCACGCTTGCGCTGGGAGCAGCACTCCGAATTTACCACTTATACCTGGGAGCTGCCGTCGCAGGGCGCGACGCCGTTCCATCCGGCCGCCGCGTCGCTGGCGGCGCCGATGGCGAGCCTGCCGCAGCCGGGGCCGCTGCTGGTCGCGCTCGATCTGCATCTGCTGGCGGACGGCAAGACAAGATCGCGCATCGAACAACTGTTCGACCGCGCCAGCCTGGCGGTGGCGGAGAATTCCGAAGGCGACGCGCTGTTCGCCACCGACTTCCAGGCCGATCCGTCCGGCTTCGTGCGCATCCTGGTGCTCGACCGCGGGCTGGGGCCCGAGCGCGCCGGCGCGCTGGTCCAGCGCATCGTCGAACTGGAAACCTATCGCACGCTGGCGCTGCTCGGCCTGCCGGAGGCGCAGCGGCTGATGCCCTCGATCGGCCGCATCGAGAAGCGGCTCGGCGAAGTGACCGACGAAATGCGCCGCACCGACAAGCTCATCGACAATCACCGCCTGCTCGACGAACTGACCGAGCTCGCCGCCGAACTGGAAGCGGGCGCGGCGGCGAGCCTTTTCCGCTTCGGCGCCAGCCGCGCCTATAACGAGATCGTGCAGATGCGGCTCGCCACCATCGGCGAGCGCAAGGTCGAAGGCCTGCCGACCTGGTCGTCGTTCCTGGCGCGGCGCATGTCGCCGGCCATGCGCACCTGCGCCACCACCGAGGAGCGGCAAGGCGAACCTGTCGGAGAAGCTGGCGCGCGCCGCCAATCTGTTGCGCACGCGGGTGGACGTCGAAATGGAGCGGCAGAACCGCGACCTGCTCAAGTCGATGAACGAGCGCACGCGGCTGCAACTGCGCCTGCAGACCACGGTCGAAGGGCTGTCGGTCGCCGCGGTGAGCTATTACGTGGTCGGGCTGTTCGGCTATCTGATGAAGGGCCTGCACGACGAAGGCGTGCCGGTCAACATGTCGCTGGCGACCGCTCTGTTCGTGCCGGTCGCGGTGCTGGCGATCTGGTGGGTGGTGCGGCGCATCCGGCGGAGGCAATCCGGGAGACGAATAAGCGGAACTCGCCTGATCCGCGAGGTGCGGCAATGAGCATCATGTATCACGACGGCAACCGGCAACTGCAGGATCGCTTCGACAGCCGGCGCATGTCCGACCGGCTGGAAGAAAAGCTGACCCGCACCGCCTTCACCGCCGACGACAAGGCCTTCATCGAGAGCGCCGCTTATTTCTTCATCGCCACCGCCGACGCGCAAGGCCGGCCGGATTGCTCGTTCAAGGGCGGCATGCCGGGTTTCGTGCGCGTGACCGGGCCATCCGAACTGGCGTTCCCCGATTATGACGGCAACGGCATGTTCAAGAGCCTCGGCAATATGATGGTGAATCCGAATATCGGCCTGTTGTTCATCGCCATGCACGACAAGCCGAAGCGGCTGCGCGTCAACGGCAGGCGCAAGTGAGCGACGACGATCCGCTGTTGCGGCGAGACGGTCGGCGCGCAATTGATCGTGCGCGTCGAGGCGCGCGCCATTTTCCCCAATTGCCCGCGCTACATTCCCAACATGCAGATGACCGGGCCCTCGATCTACACCCCGCAGCCGCAATGCGAGCCGCCGGAGCCAGCCTGGAAGACCTCCGAACCTTCAAGGATGTCGTCCATCCGCGCCAGCCGACCTGGAAAGGCCATCATGCGCAGCAACCGCTTCAAATTTCCCAACGCCAAGGGCGAGCAGCTCGCCGCCACGCTCGATTTGCCGCTCGGCAAGCCACCGCCTTCGCGCTGTTCGCGCATTGCTTCACCTGCGGCAAGGACATCCTGGCGGCCAAGCGCATCGCCGAGCGGCTGGCCATGCACGGCATCGGCGTGCTGCGTTTCGATTTCACCGGGCTGGGCGGCAGCGAAGGCGAATTCGCCAATACGCATTTTTCCTCGAACGTCGACGATCTGGTCGCCGCCGCCGATCATTTGCGCAAAATGAACGGCGCACCGGCGATCCTGATCGGCCACAGCCTGGGCGGCTGCGCGGTGCTGGCGGCCTCGCACCGCATTCCCGATGCGCGCTGCGTGGTCACCATCGCCGCGCCTTGCGATCCGAGCCACGTCACCGGCCTGTTCAAGGATCAGATCGAAAAAATCCAAGGAGCAAGGCGAGGTCGAGGTGCAGCTGGCCGGGCGGCCGTTCCGCATCAAGCGCGAATTCCTCGACGACGTGGCGAGAAAAAGCTCGAGGAATGCCTCGCCACGCTTGCGCAAGGCGCTGCTGGTGTTCCATTCGCCGACCGACGACACTCGTCGGCATCGACAATGCCTCGCATATTTTCACCGCCGCCAAGCATCCGAAGAGCTTCGTCTCGCTCGCCGGCGCCGATCATCTGCTCAGCAAGAGCGGCGACGCGGTCTATGTGGCCAACGTGATCGCGGCCTGGGCCGACCGCTATCTCGACCAGCCGGAAATCATGACCGAGGCGGAGGTCGAGACCGGCCCCGTGCTGGTGCGCGAGACGCATGGCGGAAAATTCCAGCAGGAAATCTTGACCGGGCCGCACCGCCTGCTCGCCGACGAGCCGGTCAAGCTCGGCGGGCTCGAATTCCGGGCCCGGGCCTTACGATATTCTGCTCGCCGGGCTCGGCGCCTGCACCTCGATGACGATCAGGCTTTATGCCGACTTCAAGAAATCCCGCTGGAGAACGTCGTCGGTGCGGCTCAGCCACGGCAAGATCCACGCCAAGGATTGCGAGACCTGCGAGAACAAGGTCAGCATAGTCGACCACATCGAACGCGCCATCACGCTGGAAGGTCCGCTCGACGCCGAGCAGCGCCAGCGGCTGATGGAGATCGCCGACAAATGCCCGGTGCACCGGACGCTGAAGTCGGAAATCGACATCCGCACGGTCGAACGGCGCGCCTCAAAATCATCGAGAACGGAGTGGTGAAGCGCATATCATCTCGGGGCTCTGACAAAACATATATGCTGTTAGGCATCATGTAGCGGCCCTCGAGCAGATTCTTCTCCTCGCGAAGTCGGGGACCCATAGCTAAAAACCGTTTTCCCGGTTGCGGCGCGAGCATGGGCTGATAAGTTCATGATCGTCATCTCGCTGATCAATGCGGCTCCTCTCTGGTCCCCGCGGCATCTGCCTAGCTTTTTCTCGGCGTCGAGCTATAGCTTGCACTTCTCTCCTTCCTTTTCTTCGCACGCCCTGCGCGTCGAAGCGCGCGGCGAAGCACTCCCCACCCTATCTCGACTTCCGTACCCTCCTCCGTACCCCTATTTTCTCGATGTATTCGTTGTCGATCCGGTCGTCCCCGTCTCCCTGGCTTTCGGTCATGGTCCTGATGCTGGCCGGACCGAACCGGGGATTGCGAAGGCCGGATTTTAACTGAGACACGCGGCGGCCTGACTTTCCTGACGGCCGAGTTAGCTGCCACGCCATGCACCGCAGCCGCCGCGCTGACGCAGCAGTTCCTCGCCTGGGTGGACGAGGCCCCGCGCAGCTATGCGGATGCGGAAGCCTGGCGGCGCAGCTGTCCGCACCTTTCCATTTGGGAAGACGCGATTTCCGACGGCCTGGTGCGCTTTAAGAACGGCAGCACCATGCAAGCGTCGCGGCTCGTGCTCACGCCACGCGGCCGGGCGTTGTTCCGCCAGGACTCGATCATCCGCCAGCGGCGCGTGCGCAGCCTGGTCCGGCCCTGCCCGGCCCCCTATCCCTTGCGGCTTGACGGCCCCAGGGTCCTTCGGCACACTAGAACAAACCAGGAACACAAGAGAGCCGCAGCCTGCCCACCGGGCCGGATTTTTCGCGTCTCCAGAGGCTTAACGCATGTCGAGCAGTTGCGCCAGCGCCTGCAGGCCCTGCAAAAGGCCGCCGGGATCGCGGACGCCGCGAGCACCCTGCCCCTCGGCATCGCGGCGATCGATCAGCGCTTGGCGGCGGTCTCGCGCGCGGCGCGCTGCATGAGATCGCGGCGGTGAGCGAGGCCCATCTCGCCGCCGCGACGGGGTTTGTGCTGGGGTTTTCGTCTCTGCGAAGTGACGCGCGCGCTGCAAGTTCTTCTTCACCTCTCCCATGGGGAGACGTCGGCGCGCGAAGCGCGCCGGGTGAGGGTTACGGCCTAACGAGAATGACTTGCCCCCTCACCCCAACCCTCTCCCCAGCCGAAGTATGGATTCATCCGAGTTCGGCCAATCGGAGAGTGTCGAACTCGGGCAAGCCCGAGTTCGGGTGGGAGAGGGAGTCCAGCCGCATTCGCGGCACTGTCAGGCCAACATCCTCTGGCTCGCCGAGGACATGGCGCTTGCCGAAAGCGGCGCGCCCTACGGCCCCGGCCTCGAGGCCTTCGGCCTTCTCCCGAGCATCTGCTGACGGTCGCCGCCGCGCGGCCGCGCGACCTGCTGTGGGCGATGGAGGAAGCGCTGCGCTGCCGCGCGGTTCAGCGCGGTGATCGGCGAACTGCGCCACGGCGAGATCGACAGGGTGGCGATACGGCGGCTCTCGCTGGCGGCGGCGGAAAGCGGCGCGCTGGCGCTGCTGCTGCGCGCGCGGCCTGCCAGCGACGCCTCCACCGCCGCCACCCGCTGGATCGTCGGGGCGGCGCCCTCGGCAGCCGCGTCCGATCCGGGCCTTCCGCGTTTTGCCGCGCAGCTCGTGCGCAACCGCCGCGGCCCGCTCGGCTCATGGATTATCGAATGGAGTGACAGCGATGAGCGCTTCCTGCTCGCAACGCCTGCTCAGCCTGTGGCTGCGCCGGCTCTCGACCGACCGCATCGCCAGGTCGCGCGACAGGTCGCGTGAGGTTTCCGCGCCGCTCGTCGTCTATGGCAAGCGCGGCAATGCCGAGCTGATCGTCGCCGTCGATGAAGCGGCGGAACGGCTCGGCCTGCACACAGGGCTCGCGCTGGCGCAGGCGCGCGCCATGCATCCCGGGCTCGATGCAATCGAGGAAGACGCCGAGGCCGACGCGGCCCTGCTGGAAAAAATCGCCGACGGATGCCTGCGCTATACGCCGCTGGTGGCGATCGATGCGCCCGACGGCTTGCTGCTCGACATCGGCGGCTGCGCGCATCTTTACGGCGGTGAGGAGCGGCTGGTCGCCGATCTGGGCGAGCGCATCGCGCGCGCGGGCTTTGCCTACACGATCGCCATCGCCGGCACCATCGGCGCCGCCTGGGCCGCCGCCCATTATGGTGAGCCGGCAAGCTATGCTTGCGGCGAGCAACGCACTTTGCTGTCGCCGCTGCCGCTTTCGGCGCTGCGGCTTCCCGCCGACACCGTCGCGGCGCTGGCGCGCGTCGGCCTCAAGCGCATCGGCGATATCATCGATCTGCCGCGCAGCCCGCTCACCGCCCGCTTCGGCGCCGAGTTTGCTGCGCCAGCTCGACCGCGCGCTCGGGCCGAGCACGAGCCGCTCAATCCGCGGCTGCCGGTCGCGCCCTATGTGGCCGAGCAGCGTTTTGCCGAGCCGATCGCGCGCGAACAGGACGTGCTGGCGATCGTCGCGCGGCTGGCGGCGCGGCTGCAATTCGCGCTGGAGCGGCGCGGCGACGGCGCCCGCCGTATCGAGCTCACATTATTCCGTAGCGACGGCGCGGTGCGCCGCCTGGCCGCCGGCACCTCGCGCCCGTTGCGCGATCCGGCGCAGATCCGCGCGCTGTTCGTCGAGCGGCTGGCCGCGCTGGCCGATGAATTCGATCCCGGCTTCGGTTTCGATATGGCGCGGCTGTCGGTCATGGTGGCCGAGCCTTCACCGCCCGAGCAGATCGGCATCGGCGGCGGCGAGGACGCGGCCGAAGTCGACCGCCAAGTGGACCAACTTGCCGACCGGTTGAGCGCGCGGCTAGGCAGCCGCCGCGTGCGCCGGCTGATCGCGCAGGACAGCCATATTCCCGAGCTGGCTGCGGCCACGCTGCCGGCGCAGATGACCGGCACCGATGATGGCTGGCAGGCCTATCGTCACTATTCCACCGCGGCAGAGCTTGCACCGCGCCCGCTGCGCCTGTTGGCGCGGCCGGAACCGATCGAGGCGCTGGCCGAAGTGCCGGACGGTCCGCCGCTGCGTTTTCGCTGGCGGCGCGCGCTGCACGAGGTGATCGCCGCCGAAGGCCCCGAGCGCATCGAGGGCGCCTGGTGGAGCGAACAGGGTGGACCGGCACGCGACTATTTCCGCGTCGAGGACAAGAGCGGCCTGCGCTTCTGGCTGTTCCGCGCCGGGCTCTACCGCGATCTCGCGCAGGGCGCTGCCGCGCCGACCTGGTTCCTGCATGGGACCTTTGCATGACCTCTTACCCTCTCCCCTTGTGGGAGAGGGTGCCGAGCGAACGAAGTGAGCGAGGCGGGTGAGGGGGAAATGCCGAGAACCGAGTCGAAAAATTTAAACGAAACCAAGCGCGCCATCTTCGGCATGTATTGACAGATGCAGAACAGCAGCTCTGGCAACTGCTTCGCTCGCGGCAGCTCGCCGAAATAAAATTCCGCCGGCAAGTACCGCTTGGGCCTTGGGTCGTCGACTTCGTGTCGTTCGAGCAAATGCTCATCGTTGAAGCGGACGGTAGCCAGCACGCCGAGAGCGCACACGATCAAATCCGCGATACCGACCTGCGAAATCGCGGCTTTTGTATCCTGCGTTTCTGGAACAACGACATCCTTGGGAATGCGGACGGCGTGCTCCAGAAAATCATGGACACAATCGAACAATCCCCCTCACCCCGCGGCCTTCGGCCGTGACCCTCTCCCACAAGGGGAGAGGGTTAGACGATGCAAGCGGCCAGTCCATGCGTTATCTCGAATTCGCCTGTGCCTCGAATTTCTCCTTCCTGCGCGGCGCCTCCCATGCCGAGGAGCTGATGCTGCGGGCGGCCCAGCTCGGGCTGGCCGGCCTCGGCCTTGCCGACTGCAATTCGCTCGCCGGCGTGGTGCGCGCGCATCTGGCCAAGCGCGAGCAGAACCTGCCGCTGCGTTACCACCCGGGCGCGCGGCTCATATTCGCCGACGGCACGCCCGACGTGCTCGCCTATCCGCGCAACCGCGCCGGCTGGGGCCGGCTCACGCGCCTGCTCACGCTGGGCAACCTGCGCGCCGAGAAGGGCGAGTGCATTCTGCGGCTCGACGATCTGCTGGCGCATGTGGAGGGGCTGGAGTTGGTGGTGATGGATTCTTTTTCACCTCCCCCCTTGAGGGGGAGGTCGACGCGCGAAGCGCGTCGGGAGAGGGGTAAGCAGCAAATTCCGCGTTCGCAGCTTACCCCCTCCCCAACCCTCCCCCTCAAGGGGGGAGGGAGCAGACTGAAATCGCCGCGAGGTCTATTCACATTTCAGCAATTGCGCTCCGCCGCCCCTCACCGCGTCCGCCTCGCCGCTTCCATGCTTTATCGCGGGCGCGACCGCGCGCGGCTCAAGCGCCTTGCCGAACTCGCGCATGCGGCGGACGTCCCGCTGATCGCCGTCAACGATGTGCTCTATCACCATCCCGACCGCCGCCCGCTCGCCGACGTGCTCACCTGCATCCGCGAGAAAACCACCATCGACCGCGCCGGACGAAAGCTGGCGGTCAATGCCGAGCGCCATCTTAAATCCCCGGACGAAATGGCGCGGCTGTTCCGCGACGCGCCGCAGGCGATCGAGGAAACGCTGCGCCTCAGCGACGCGCTCGGCTTTTCGCTCGATGAGCTACGCTACGAATATCCCGACGAAACCATCGAAGGTTTCGCCAGTGCCCAGGATGCGCTCGCGCATCTGACTTTCGAGGGCGCCGCGCAGCGCTACCCGCAAGGCCTGCCGCCCAAGGTGCGCTTGAGCATCGAGCATGAACTCGCGCTGATCGCGCAGCTTGCCTACGCGCCCTATTTCCTCACCGTCTACGACATCGTGCGTTATGCGCGCGCGCAAGGCATCCTCTGCCAAGGCCGCGGCTCGGCCGCCAATTCCGCCGTGTGCTTCTGCCTCGGCATCACCGAGGTCGATCCTGACCGCGCCGATCTCCTGTTCGAGCGCTTCATCTCGCCCGAGCGGCGCGAGCCGCCCGACATCGACGTCGATTTCGAGCACGAGCGGCGCGAGGAGGTCATTCAATATATCTACGGCAAATACGGGCGCGAGCGCGCCGGCATCGCCGCCACCGTGATCTGCTATCGCGGCCGCTCGGCGATCCGCGAGGTCGGCAAGGCCTTCGGCCTGTCGGAGGACACCATCGGCACGCTCTCGTCCTCGATCTGGGGCGGCGGCGGCGACGTGGCCAAGACCGACCTCGCGCGCGCCGGGCTCGATATGAACAGCCGGCGCGTCCAGCAGATCGCGGCGCTGGCGCGCGAAATCGTCGGCTTCCCGCGCCATCTGTCGCAGCATGTCGGCGGCTTCGTCATCACGCGCAGCCGGCTCGACGAGGTGATGCCGATCGGCAATGCGGCGATGGATGACCGCACCTTCGTCGAATGGGACAAGGACGACCTCGATGCGCTCGGCATCCTGAAGATCGACGTGCTCGGGCTGGGCATGCTGTCCTGCCTGCGCAAGGCGCTCGATCTGGTCGAACAGCGCTATGGCGAAAAGCTCACGCTTGCCACCATCCCGGCCGAGGACCCCGCCGCCTACCGCATGCTGCAGCGGGCGGATTCGCTCGGCGTGTTCCAGGTCGAAAGCCGCGCGCAGATGACCATGCTGCCGCGCCTGAAGCCGGCCAATTTCTACGACCTGGTGATCGAAGTCGCGATCGTGCGCCCCGGCCCGATCCAGGGCGACATGGTGCATCCCTATCTGCGCCGCCGGCAGGGGTTGGAAGCGGTCGCCTACCCGTCGAAGGAACTGGAAGCGGTGCTGGCGAAGACCCTGGGCGTGCCGCTGTTCCAGGAGCAGGCGATGAAGATCGCCATCGTCGCCGCCGGCTTCACGCCGGCGGAGGCCGACAAGCTGCGCCGCGCCATGGCCACCTTCAAGCGCGTCGGCACCATCGGCACGTTCCAGCGCAAGATGATCGACGGCATGCTGGCGAATGGCTACGAGCGCGACTTCGCCGAGCGCTGCTTCCACCAGATCGAGGGCTTCGGCGAATACGGCTTCCCGGAAAGCCATGCGGCGAGTTTTGCGCTGCTGGTGTATGCCTCGGCCTGGCTCAAGTGCCGTTATCCGGACGCTTTTGCCGCCGCGCTGTTGAACGCGCAGCCCATGGGTTTCTACGCGCCGGCGCAGATCGTGCGCGACGCGCGCGAGCATGGCGTCGAGGTGCGCGCCGCCCGACGTCAACCATTCGGATTGGGATTCGACGTTGGAGCCCGGCCCGCGCGCCGCCGAGCGTTTGCACGCGCTGCATCGCGAGATGCGCGACGATGTGCGCGCGACGCACGCCATCCGCCTCGGCCTGCGCGAGATCAAGGGGCTCGCCGAGGAGGACGGCAAGCTGATTGTGGAGAAGCGTATTCAGCCGTCATGGCCGGGCTTGTCCCGGCCATCCACGCCTTTCTTTAACGGCCAAGACGTGGATGCCCGGCACAAGGCCGGGCATGACGAGCCAGAGTTTCCCTCCCCTACAACTCCGTGCGCGATGTCTGGCTGCGCACGGGCTTAAGCCCACGCGTGCTGGAGCGGCTGGCCGACGCCGATGCCTTCGGCTCGCTCGGTCTCTCCCGCCGCGAAGCGCTGTGGGCGGCCAAGGCGCTCGGCCGCGTCGGCGATCAGCGACGACGATCTGCCGTTGTTTGCGGCCACCTCTCCCCGCGCTTCTCTTTCTTCACCTCCCCCCTCGAGGGGGAGGTCGACGCGCGAAGCGCGGCGGGAGGAGGGTAAGCAACAAACTCATGCGCAAATAGCCACCCCCCTCCCCAACCCTCCCCCTCAAGGGGGGAGGGAGAAGGAAAGATCGCGCGAACCCGACGTCGCCCTGCCGCCGATGCCGATCGGCGAGGAGGTCGTGAACGACTACCGCTTCCTGCGCCTGTCGTTGCGCGCGCATCCGGCGCAATTCCTGCGCGCCGATCTCGAGCGCCGCGGCATCTTGCGCAACGAGGCGCTGCGCGGCGTCGCCAACAATACGCGCGTGCGCATTTCCGGGCTGGTCACCTGCCGGCAGCGGCCGGGCTCGGCCAAGGGCGTGGTGTTCATGACCATCGAGGACGAAAGCGCGGTCGCCAATGTGATCGTGTGGCCGAAACTGTTCGAGCGCGTGCGCCCGGTGGTCTTAAGCGCGCGCTACGTGGCGGTCAGCGGCGTCGTGCAGTCGGAGTCGGGCGTCATCCATGTGGTGGCCGACGCGCTCGAGGATCTCACGGTCCTGCTGGCGCGGCTGGCCGAACACGGCGCCGACATCGACAGCCTCACGCGCGCCGACGAGGTGCGCCGCCCGATCGAGGACCAGCGCGAGGCGCACGCCCTCGGCGGCCGGCAGAGCCGGTTGCTGCGGCTGATGCGCGAAATGCCCGAGCTGATCGGCGATCTCGATGTCACCGCGCCCGGCTCGGCGCACGCGCCGACGCGAAGGGCGGGTTAACAAAAGCGCGGCGCACTCCTCTTCGCCTCTTCTAAAGGGAGAGGGAGCGCGCCGGCGTTTGCCGCAGTTACTGCGGCACCACCTCGCCGCGCCCGACATTGATGCGGCTGGCCTCCAGCGAACCGTCCGGCTTCTTCAGCGCGCGCACGATGGCGACATGGGCGCCCGGCTTGAGTTCGCTTTTATCGCCGACCATGTAAGCCAGGATCACGGCATCGGGCGGCACCACGATCTTCTGCTCGCCGCCCTTGTATTTGACCATCACCACCCGGCCGTCGACGCCGGCCACCGTCTGCTCGACCGCGCCATTGGTCATGGTGCTGTTCGGCCGCGCGCTCCAGGGCCGGAAGCCCTCGCCCAGCCCGCGCTGCACCGGCGCGAACACCGTCACCTGGATGGCGCGCTGGCTGCCGTCCGGCTGCGGCATGGCGCCGACGCCGATGTAGGCGCCTGGCTTGACGTCGGCGATCGTTGCCTTGCTCACGCCGAACACCGTCGCATCGCCGGTGAGAGCGACCTTCACCGCGCCGAGCTTGGGAGACTTGATCGCCAGCACGTGGCCGTCGAAGCTTTCGAGCGTGCCGGCAACGCGCACGGTCGGCGGCGGCTGCGCGAACGCGGCGCTCGCCGCCAGGCTCAAAACAACGGCCACGCCAAGCGCGCGCCGCGTCATCGTCATCATCGGCATGATGTCCTCCCACTGCGGCCGGCGGCATCGCCGGGGCGCTCAGCTGGACAACCCCTCGCCGCGCTTCTTATTCCGGCGCGCGCGCTTAGCCGGCGGCTTTTCCTCGATTGGCGGGGCCACGGGCGCCGTCGCGCCCAGATCGGCTTCCACCAGCGCGCGCAATTCCGCCGTCACTTCCGGACGTATGCCGAACCAGCGTTCGAAGCCGCGCACCGCCTGATGCAGCAGCATGCCGAGCCCGTCGGCGGTGCGCAGACCGCGCTCGCGCGCCAGTTTCAGCAGCCCGGTTTCCAGCGGCGCGTAGACCAGGTCCGCCACCACCAGCGAAGCCGGACAGCGCAGATTGATCTCCAGCGGCGGCTGCCCAACCATGCCCATGGTCGTGGTGTTGACCAAGAGCCCGGCGCCGCCCAAGAGCCCGGTGGTTTCCTCCCAGCCGGCGACATGGACGTGCGCGCCGAATTTCTTTTTTATAGCTTCCGCGTGCTCGATCGTCCGGTTGATCACATAGATGCGCCCGACATTGCGCTGGATCAGCGCGAACACCACCGCGCGCGCGCCGCCGCCGGCGCCCAGCACCGCGGCGGTTTCCAGCCCGCGGTCCCAGCCCGGCGTGGTGGCGTCGAGATTGGCGAGGAAGCCTTCGACGTCGGTATTGGTCGAGCGCAGCGTGTCGCCGTCGTACCACAGCGTATTGGCGGCGCCGACGGCGCGGGCGCGCTCATCCGGCTCCGACAGCGCCAGCACGGCCTGCTTGTGCGGCACCGTCACGTTGGCGCCGATATAGCCGTGCGCGCGCAAATGCGTGACGAATTCGGCAAGATTTTCCGACGGCACCGCCTCGCGCCGGTATTCGGCGTTGAGATTATGCTGCTTGATCCAATAATTGTGGATCAGCGGCGAGCGCGAATGGGCCGCCGGCCAGGCGATGATGCAGACCGCTTTGCGTTCTTCGCTCATGCTCTTGGGCTCGTCGCTCATGCGTCCGCCACCACACTGTTGCGCAGCACGCCGATCTGCTGGACTTCGATTTCCACCACGTCGCCCGGTTTGAGCCAAGCGGGCTGCCCGCTGCGGGACTTAAGTTTCACCGGCGTGCCGGTGACGATGATATCGCCGGGCTTGAGCGTCATGAAGGTGCTGACATAGGCGATCAACTCCGCAAACGGCTTCATCATGCTGGCGGTGGTATCGTCCTGAGTGATCTCGCCGTTGACCTTCGCCGTCAAATGCAGCGGCTTGGTCAGATCGATGTCGTCGGCGGTCACCAGCCAGGGCCCGATGCTGCCGCTGGCGTCGAAATTCTTGCCTTGCGTGACGTTGAATTTTCCGTGCCGCGTCCAGTCGCGGATGGTGCCCTCGTTGCACAGCGTGGCGCCCGCCACATGCGCGAGCGCCTCGCCCAGCGCGATGCGCCGGCCGGCACGCCCGATCACCAGCGCGATCTCGCCTTCGTAATCGAGTTGCTCGGATTCGCGCGGCCGCACGATGGCGCCCTGATGCCCGACCAGCGAACCGGGGGTGCGGAAGAACATGCTGGGATATTTCGGCGCCTCGGCATCGCCGTAGTCGGCATTGCGATTGGCGTAGTTGACGCCGATGCAAAGAATTTTCTCCGGCGCCAGCACCGGCGGCAGCAGCTCCACCTCGCGCAGCGGGTAATCGGCGCGTACCCCGCGCGCCGCCGCGCGCGCGTTATCGAGCCCGTCCGCGCGTAGCAGCTCGAGCACGCTGTTGCACGGCGGGTCGAGCCGCGTCCTGAGATCGACCACGCCCTCGCTCGGGCCTTCGCCGATGACCGCGCCGAAGCTGTCCCGTCCGCGCACCCTGTAACTTGCAAGTTTCATTCAGCTTTCCAGGCCTTGTCGCGCCCGCACCCGAGCGGCATGGAGCCGTCGGTGGGCCGGCGTTATGCTGCGGGATGAGCGGCGCCCGCAGCATCTATTCTCTGCGCGGGGGGCCGTCAACGCCGCCGCCCTTTCTTCCCCTCACCCCTTGTGGGAAAGGGAAAGAGCGAATACCGCCCGGACCAAGCATCCATGAAAGCCATCTTCCTCGACTGCAACGACCAGCTGGCGCCGGTATGGGCGCGCGTGATCCGCCCGGACGATCCGAAAATCGACGTCAACACCGAACCGTTCGCGCGCGACCAGTTGCCGCGGGTGCTCGCCGGCTACGATATCGCGATCGACGACCACTCCTATATGCCGACCCCGCTGGTGGCGCAGTGCCCACAGCTTAAGCACATCGTGTTCCTCGGCACCGGCGCGGCGAGCTATATGAATGTCGAGGAACTCACCTACCGCGGCGTCACCGTGCATACCATCAAGGGCTACGGCGACACCGCGGTGGCCGAGCACACCATCGCGCTGATGCTGGCGGCCGCGCGCGACATCGCGCGCATGGACCGCGAGGTGCGCGCCGGCATCTGGACGCCGCTGGAAGGCGTGCAACTTACCGGCAAGACGCTGGGCGTGATCGGCCTCGGCGGCATCGGCCGCGAAGTCGCGCGCATCGGCAAGGGCATGGGGCTGGAGGTGATCGCCTATAACCGCACGCACCGCGCCGACGCGGGCGTGCCGCTGGTCGACATCGACACCTTGCTGGCGCGTGCGGACGTGGTGTCGCTCAATCTCGTGCTCAACGACGCGACGCGCGGTTTTCTTTCCGCCGAGCGGATCGCGCGCATGAAGCCGGGCGTCATCCTGGTCAACACCGCGCGCGGCGCGCTGGTGGACGAGGCCGCCCTCATCGCCGCGCTGCAAAGCGGCCACATCCGCCATGCCGGGCTCGACGTGTTCCACAGCGAACCGCTGAAACCCGATCATCCTCTGACGAAGATGCGCAACGTGACGCTGACCTCGCACGCCGCCTTCCGCACGCTGGAAGCCTCGATGACGCTGCTGCGGCGGGCGATCGATATTGTGAAGACAATTGTGGCCTAGCGACGCATTGCCTCGCCAACCGTTCCCGGTCACAATAAGAAAAAACAGTCGGGGGGACAGGTGAAGCCGGCGCCATTCGCTTACAAAAAAGCGCGCTCGCTCAAGGAAGCGGTTGCGCTGCTGGCCAAGCATAAGGATGACGCGCGGCTGCTCGCCGGCGGGCAGAGCCTGATCGCCACGCTCAACATGCGGCTGTCGGCGCCGGCACTGCTGATCGACATCAACGGCATCGGCGGCCTCGACGGCATCGCCAAAAAGGGCAAGTTCGTCGAGATCGGCGCCTTGGCGCGGCATGCCGCCGTCGAGCGTTCCGATCTGATCGCCAAATACGCGCCGCTGATTGCGCGCGCCGTGCCGCATATCGGGCATCCCGCCATTCGCAATCGCGGCACGTTCGGCGGCTCCATCGCCTTCGCCGATCCGGCGGCGGAATTGCCGGCCTGCCTGTTGGCGCTCGGGGCCGAGATCGAGATCGCCGGCCCCAAGAGCAAGCGCAAGGTGAAGGCCGACGCTTTCTTCAAGGGACTGTTCGAAACCGCGTTGCGTCCCCAGGAAATGCTCACGGCTGTACGAATTCCCGCCGCCGACAAGAATAGCCGGGTCGGTTTTGCCGAGTTGGCGCGCCGGCACGGCGACTACGCCATCGTCGGCCTTGCGGCCAGCGCGCGCGCCGACGGCAAGGGTCTCAGCCAGGTGCGGCTGGCTTATTTTGGCGTGGGCAACACGCCGGTCCGCGCCAAGAAGGCCGAAACGGCGCTCGCCGGCGGCAATGTCGAGGCCGCCGTCGCCGCGCTCGATCTCGATCCACCCGACGATGTGCAGGCGACCGCCGCCGTGAAGAAACATCTCGCCGGCGTGTTGCTGCGGCGGGTCGCCGCGCAGTTGATGGAGGCGCTGTAATGAGCGACAAGGCTCTCGATTTGGCCCTCGACATTTCGCTGACCGTCAACGGCGAGCGCATCCATGAGCGGGTGGAGGCGCGCAAGACGCTGGTCGATTTCCTGCGCGATGATTTGGCGCTCACCGGCAGCCATGTCGGCTGCGAGCATGGCGTGTGCGGCGCCTGCACCGTGCGCGTGAACGGCGAGATCGTGCGCGGTTGCCTGATGCTGGCGGTGCAATGCGACGGCGCCACGGTCGAGACCATCGAAGGTCTTTCGGATAGCGGCGAGATCGCCGATTTGCAGGCGGCGTTCGAGCAGCGCAACGCGCTGCAATGCGGCTATTGCACGCCCGGCATGATCGCGGCGGCGCAGGACCTGCTGACGCGCGCAAAGAAAAATGAATCGGTGCCGAGCCGCGACGACATTCGCGCGCATCTCTCCGGCAACTACTGCCGCTGCACCGGCTACCACGCCATTGTCGATGCGGTAGAGGCGGTGGCGCAGGCGCGCGCGGGAGGGACAAAATGATCCATCCCGTTCGTCCCCGCGAAAGCGGGGACCCAGTTCTTCAGGGTGTTAGCTTCTTGCCAAGGTCATTCCACGCCGGGTTTTGCCGCTCAATAAGCTCGAGCTTCCATGCTCGATTCCATTTTTTGAGCTGCCGTTCGCGTCGGATTGCAGCTTCTCTTGTTTCGTGGACCTCGTACCAGACGAGCGTCTTGACTCCATACGTTTTCGTAAACCCGGGAACCAGACCTACTTGGTGTTGCCAAGCGCGGCCGATAAGATTGTCAGTCATGCCGATGTACAGCGTACCGTTCCGGCGGCTCGCCAAGATGTACACAAAGAAGCTCATCGCTTGTGGCCCTGGGTCCCCGCTTTCGCGGGGACGAACGGATAATATCAGGGTTCAGTCATGAAAATCACCGACGACTCCCCGCCCGTGCTCACCGCGCTCGACCGGCCGAACTCCTATATCGGCCGCTCGGTGCCGCGCCCGAACCTGCAACGGCTCACGCAAGGGCGCGGGCAATATGTCAGCGACGTCGCCTTGCCGCGCATGGCGCATGTCGCCTTCGTGCGCTCGCCGCACGCGCACGCGCGCATCAAGTCGATCAAGGCCGAGGCGGCGAAGAAGTCGCCGGGCGTGATCGCCGTCGTCACCGGCGCGGAACTCGCCAAGGTCATCACGCCCTGGGTCGGCGTGCTGACCCATCTCAAGGGCCTGAAGTCCGCCCCGCAACACGCCATCGCGGTCGAGCGCGCCTGCTGGCAGGGCGAGGCGGTCGCCGCCGTGGTGGCGCATACGCGCGCCGAGGCCGAGGACGGCTGCGAACTGGTGGAGGTGAAATACGAGCCGCTGCCCGCGGTTACCGATCCGGAAACCGCGCTCGACCCGAAAACGCCGGTGATCCAACCGGAACTCGGCGACAATCTCTGCTTCGAACGCAAACTGGAAGTCGGCGCGCCTGACAAGGCCTTTGCCGAAGCCGACGCGGTGGTGGAGACCACCTTCCTGTTCGGCCGCCACACCGGCGTCACCACCGAGCCGCGCGCCGTGGTCGCCGACTGGAACCCCGGCGAGCAGAAAATGACGGTCTATCACGGCACGCAGGCGCCGCACATGATGCAGAACCTGTTTGCCAAGCATCTCGGCCTGGCGGAGCACCAGGTGCGCGTGCTCACCAAGGATGTCGGCGGCTCGTTCGGCATCAAGGTGCACACCTATGCCGACGAGATGGCGACGGTGGCGCTGTCGAAATTGCTCAAGCGCCCGGTGAAATTCGTCGCCGACCGGATCGAAAGTTTTGTCACCGACATCCATGCCCGCGACCACCGCATCAAGGCCAGGATCGGCGTCAAGAACGACGGCACCATTACCGCTTTCGAGATCGACGACCTCACCGGCATCGGCCCCTATTCGGTTTATCCGCGCACCAGCGGCATCGAGGCCAACCAGATCGTCAACCTGGTGGGCGGCCCCTACACCTGCGCGAACTATCGCGCGCAGGCGCGCGTGGTGTTCCAGAATAAAAATGTCATGTGCCAATACCGCGCGGTCGGTCATCCGATCGCGGTGGCGGTCACCGAAGGGCTGGTCGAACTTGCCGCCGCCAAAATCGGCATGGACCCGCTGGAGATCCGGCGCCGCAACCTGATCGCCGACGACGCCTATCCTTGCACGTCGGCGGTCGGGCTTGAAATTCGAGAAGCTCTCGCACCACGAGTTGCTCGCCCATCTCGACGCCATGATGAATTACGCGGGCTTGCGCGCCGAGCAAACGCGGCTGCGCGCGCAAGGCATCTATCGCGGCATCGGCTTCGCCAGTTTCATCGAAGTGACCAATCCGTCGGCCGCCTTCTACGGCGTCGGCGGCGCCCGCATCACCTCGCAGGATGGCGCCACTGTGAAACTGGACGCGCAGGGCGCCATCATCGTGCATACCGGCGTCACCGAGCAGGGCCAGGGCGCGGAAGCCGTGGTGGCGCAATGCGTGGCCACCTCGTTCGGCGTGCCGCTCGACCAGGTGCGCGTGATCACCGGCGATACCGACAACACGCCTTATGGCGGCGGCACCTGGGCCTCGCGCGCGGCCGGCATCGGCGGCGAAGCCGCCTGGCAGGCCGGCAAGGCGTTGCGCGGCAATGTGCTCGCGGTCGCGGCCAGCATTCTGCAAGCCAAGCCCGAGGAACTCGATATCCGCAACGGCATCGTCGTCGACAAGGCGAAAGGCACCGAACGGCTGCCGCTCGAGGAACTGGCGCGCGTCGCTTACTTTCGCCCCGACACGCTGCCGTCCGGCGTGCAGGCCGAGCTGGTGGCGACGCGGCATTACGTGCCGCGCGCCTGGCCGTTCGCCTTCACCAACGGCGTGCAGGCGAGCTATCTCGAAGTCGACACCGACACCGGCTTCGTCAAATTGCTCAAGCACTGGTGCGTGGAGGACTGCGGCACCATCATCAACCCGCAGCTGGTCGACGAGCAGATTCGCGGCGGCATCGTGCAGGGCATCGGCGCCGCGCTGTTCGAGCACTGCCTCTATGACGAGCGCGGGCAGATGCTCAACGGCAACATGGCCGATTACCTGGTGCCGATGGCGGCGGAAATGCCCGACATCGAATGCGGCCACGTGGTGTCGCCCACCGCCGACAGCGAGCTCGGCGCCAAGGGCGCCGGCGAGGCCGGCACCGCCGGCGCGCCCGGTTCGGTAATGAACGCCATCAACGACGCCCTGCGCCCGCTTGGCGCCAAGCCGCTCACCGACATGCCGTTCACGCCGGGGAAGATATTGCAGGCGCTCGGAAAAGCCTGATCGCCCTCAGAACTTGATCATGTCGGACCTCGTCAGAGTCACCTGCTTGCCGAAACCTGGCCCATGCGCCAGTTGCCACACGGTAAGCTGCTCCGCGTAGAGGTCCTTGGCCGAAAGGCCATCCACCGGGATGATCACCTTAAGGCCGCGCAGCGCCGCGCCGCTGCCGGTGTAAAGCACCGCGCCGTTCGCCGCCGTGCCCGTGACGATGACGGTTTGAACGCCTTTATCCTTTAGAATCTTTTCCAAGTCGGTATGCAGGAACTTGTCCGCATGCGACTTGACCGACGGTTCATTGCCGACCGGCGCAACATCTTTGGCGATATCGGACGGGCCAAACTTGCCGGCGACGCTGTAGACGACGGGCGCGCCGTGCGCGCGCGCTTCGGCCAAGAGCTTCTTCATCGCGGGCAGCGAGGCAACGCAGCGCGGGTCGTCGCTGCAATAGAATGATGGCAGGAAATCGAGCATCAAGAGCGCGGTGGTCTTGGGATCGACCGTCACCGGCTTGAGCGCGGCCGGCGAAGGCGCTTTGACGCTTAGCCCATTCGTCGATGACGTTGCCGGCCTGTGCGGAAACGGCGGCTCCGGCCAGAGCCGCAGCGGCGGCGAGCGCCGCGATCAGATAGCGCTTCATGAATATCCTCCCTCGATAGCCGGCTCTTTTGGTAGGCGGCTTGTGGCCGGGATCATGCGCAAGCGGCGCTGGCCCTGTCAAAGGCCGGCACTGATTCACCCCGCTTGATGAAGCACCGCAACCCGGCGCAATATTCGAGCCTCAGCGGCCGGCCTTCACAGCTGCGGCCTGTAAAAACGAAAAAAGGGATGAACGCCATGAACATCAAGGTTGGCAAACAAGCGATCGCCGAGGCCACCAAGAAACTCAGCAATTGGGGCCGCTGGGGCAAGGACGACCAGATCGGCACGCTCAACCACGTGACGCCGGAGGATATCGTCAAGGCGGCGAGTCTGATCCGCACCGGCAAGGTGTTCGCGCTCGGCATCCCGCTCGACCGCGGCGGGCCGCAGACCGGCCTGTTCGGCGGCCGCTTCAATCCGATCCACCAGATGCTGGCCACCGGCACCGACGCCATCGCCGGCCAGCAGGACTGGAACCAGATCCGCTATGCCGACGACACGCTGATGCTCTGCGTGCAGGGCGCCACCCATTGGGACGCGCTCGGCCACATCTTTTACGAGGACAAGGCCTATAACGGCCACGACGCCAAGCTGATCGACTCGCGCGGCCTCTCGGTGCTCGGCATCGAGCATTCCAAGAGCAAGATGGTCGGCCGCGGCGTGCTGCTCGATATCGCGCGTTTCCGCGGTGTGAAATGGATGCAGGACGGCGAAAGCATCTCCAACGACGAACTCGACAAATGCGCCAAGGAACAGAACGTCTCGATCGGGCGCGGCGATTTCGTCATCGTGCGCACCGGGCAGATGGAACGCTGCCTGGCCGAGGGCGAATGGGGCGGCTATGCCGGCGGCGACGCGCCCGGCGTCAAGTTCGAGAACTGCTACTGGTGCCAGGACAAGCAGCTCGCCGCCATCTGCACCGACACCTGGGGCGTCGAGGTGCGGCCGAACGAAACCACGGAAGCCAACCAGCCCTGGCACTGGGTGGTGATCCCGGCCATGGGCCTGTGCATGGGCGAGATTTTCTATCTCAAGGAACTGGCCGAGGATTGCGCCGAGGACGGCGTCTACGAGTTCTTCTTCTGCGGCCCGCCGCTGATCATCACCGGCGGCACCGGCAGCCCGATCAATCCGCAGGCGATCAAGTGACGCTTATCCCTCCCCCGCTTGCGGGGGAGGGTGGCGAGCGCAAGCGAGCGGGTGGGGGCTCGCTTGCCGAATGACCCCACCCGGCTGCTCGCTGACCCTCGCAGCCACCCTCCCCTTTCAGGGGAGGGATAAGGAAGAAGGAGGAACACCCATGCCCCGTTGGCTCAAGCGCGGAATGGACGCAAGCGCGATCAAGGCCGCCGACGCCAAGGTGCGCGAAACGGTGGAGAGCATTCTCGCCGATATCGACGCGCGCAAGGACGCCGCGGTCGCCGACCTGTCGAAGAAATTCGACAACTGGGCGCCGGCCGACTTCAAGCTCTCGCCGGCCGAAATCGAGCGTGCCATCGCGCAGGTGCCCAAGCGCGACATTGAAGATGTCAAATTCGCGCAAGCCCAGGTGCGCAACTTCGCGCAGAAGCAGCGCGATACCATGCACGACCTCGAGGTCGAGACGCTGCCCGGCGTCGTGCTCGGCCACCGCCACATCCCGGTCAACTCGATCGGCTGCTACGTGCCGGGCGGGCGCTATCCGATGGTCGCCTCGGCGCATATGTCGATCGTCACGGCGAAAGTGGCGGGCGTGAAACGCATCATCGCCTGCGCGCCGCCGTTCAAGGGCGGCCCGCATCCGGCCATCGTCGCCGCCATGCATTTCGGCGGCGCCGACGACATCTACGTGCTCGGCGGCGTGCAGGCGGTGGCCGCCATGGCGCTCGGCACCGAGTCGATCAAGCCGGTGGATATGATCGTCGGCCCCGGCAACGCCTATGTGGCGGAGGCCAAGCGCCAACTGTTCGGCCGCGTCGGCATCGACCTCTTGGCCGGTCCGACCGAGACGCTGGTCATCGCCGACGACAGCGTGGACGGCGAAATCTGCGCCACCGACCTGCTCGGCCAGGCCGAGCACGGCCCCACCTCGCCGGCCGTGCTGATCACCAATTCGGAGAAGCTCGCGCGCGCCACCATGAGCGAGGTCGAGCGGCTGTTGAAAATCCTGCCCAGCGCCGATCTCGCCGGCCAAGCCTGGAAGGATTACGGCGAGGTGATCGTCTGCGACAGCGTTGACGAGATGGTCGCCGAGGCCGATCGGGTGGCGTCGGAGCACGTGCAGGTGATGACGCGCGATCCCGATTACTTCCTCAACAACATGAAGAACTACGGCTCGCTGTTTTTGGGTCCGCGCACCAATGTCGCCTTTGGCGACAAGGTGATCGGCACCAACCACACGCTGCCGACCAAGAAAAACGCGCGCTTCACCGGCGGCTTATGGGTCGGCAAGTTCATCAAGACCTGCACCTATCAGAAGGTGCTGACCGACGAAGCGAGCGCCAAGATCGGCGAGGTCTGCTCGCGGCTGTGCATGCTGGAAGGCTTTGTTGCCCACGCCGAGCAGGCCAATATCCGCGTGCGCCGCTACGGCGGCCGCAACGTGCCCTACGGCCAGGCGGCGGAGTAGACTTCTTATCCCTCCCCGCTTGCGGGGAGGGTGGCGAGCGAAACGAACCGGGTGGGGTGCGCTCTCATTCAGCCATACGCGTAACCCCACCCCCGGCGCTACGCGCCGGGCCCTCCCCTTTCAGGGGAGGGATTAAGAGAGCAATAGTCGGCGCATGACCATCGACCTCACCCCCACCCCCTCCTTCCGCCTCGACGGCCGGCGCGCGCTGGTAACCGGCGGCGGGCGCGGGCTGGGGCTGGCCGCCGCTTCCGCGCTCGCCGATGCCGGCGCCCATGTGACGCTCGCCGCCCGCAGCGCCAAGGAGATCGAGGAAGCCGCCGACGCCATCCGCGCGCGCGGGCAGCAGGCCGAGCCGCTCACTCTCGACGTGCGCGACGTCGAGGCGGTGAAGACCGCGATCGCGGCGCAGGCGCCGTTCGACATCCTGGTCAACAATGCCGGCACCAACAAGCCGGCGCCATTCGTCGACGTGACGGTGGAGGATTTCGACTTCGTGTTCTCGCTCAACGTGCGCGCGGCCTATTTCGTGGCGCAGGCGGTGGCGCGCGCGCTGCTCAAGGCCAACAAGCCCGGCTCGATCATCAACATGTCGTCGCAGATGGGCCATGTCGGCGGCCCCACGCGCACGGTCTATTGCGCCACCAAGCACGCGATGGAAGGCTTCACCAAGGCGATGGCGATCGAGCTCGCCCCGCACAAGATCCGCGTCAACACGCTGGCGCCGACCTTCATCGAAACGCCGATGACGCGGCCGTTTTTCCAGAACGAAGCCTTCCGCGCCGACACGCTGCGCCGCATCAAGCTCGGCCGTCTCGGCCAGCTCGAGGACCTGACCGGCGCCATCGTGTTCCTGGCGAGCGACGCCTCGGCGCTGATGACCGGCACCTCGCTGGTGATCGACGGCGGCTGGACGGCGGATTAACTCTCACCGCCTCATCGCGGAGGAGGCGCGCGCAGCGCGGCGTCTGGAACGGCTGCGGCGGCCTCATGGTTCGAGACGCGCTCGTTCGGAGCGCTCCTCCCCATGAGGCGATACGCTAATCCAGCTTCGGCAGGTCCGCGAAATACTCCGGGTGTTCCTTCTCGATCTGTTGCATGAACTCCGGCCGGAACAGCTTCGGCACGTTCAGCCGCGGCGCGCCGGGCAGCGTGTTCACCAGGATCTCGTCCTCGGCGTTCTCGAAGGCCTGCAGGACTTTCGGCGACATGCGCGGATCGAAGTGGATGTTGCGGATCGCCTTCTTGCCGATGGCGACGTCGGTGCCGGGCACCCACTTGGCGAAAATCTCCACCGCCTCGTCGGGATTATGCCGCGTGAAATACGACGACTGCGCCAGCCCGGCGGCGATGCTCTTGATCACCGCGGGCTTCGAATCGACCGTCGGCCCGTGCGCCACCGCGACCATCACATAGGACATGTGCTGGCCGCCGCGGATCACTTCGAACGAATCCGGCACTTGGGTGAGCGCCTGCGTCACGTAGGGCTCCCAAGTCACGATCGCGTCGACCTTGCCTTCCTTCAGCGCCGGCGCCAGGCCAAACTGCGACCAGATGTTCTCGATGGTGACGTCTGCGTACTTCACGCCGGCGCGGCGCACCACCATCTTGAAATACTCGTCCGACGTCTGCCCCTTCGCGAGGCCGACCTTCTTGCCGACAAGGTCGCTGATCTTGCCGACATTGACGCCCCTGCCCTTCTTGGTGACGATCGCCAGCGGCGTATCGCAGCGATCGTCGTTGGCGTCGTTCATGATCAGGCCGATCACCTGGAACGGATTGCCGGCGTGCACCGCCTTGAGATAGGTGGTCGTGCTCATGTCGCCGACCTGCGCCAGACCGTCGTGCAGCGCATTGACCATGTCGGTGCCGGTATCCACCACCTTGAAACTGGCGTCGACGCCGTGCTGCTTGAAATAGCCCTTCTCCGCGCCGATGAACATCGGCAGATGGCCGAAATTGTTGGCAATCACCACGTCGAGTTTTGGTAATTCCGCCATGATCTTCCTCCCGATTTCGCGCACTATGATTTAGTCAGCACCTGCGGATTGACGCAATTCGGCGGCGTGCGGCCGTCGATCAACGCCTCGATATTGTCGACGACGATATTCGCCATCACCTCGCGCAATTCCATCACCGCGCTGCCGAGATGCGGCGTGAGCACCACGTTCTTCATCTTCAGCAGCGCCGGCGGCAATTTCGGCTCGTGCTCGAACACGTCGAGGCCGGCGCCGGCGATCTGCTTGTTCTTGAGCGCGCGCATCATCGCCTTCTCGTCGATCACCGGGCCGCGCGCGGTGTTGATGATGAAAGCGGTCGGCTTCATCTGGGCGAATTCCTTGTCCGAGATCATGTGCCGGGTTTCCGGTGTCAGCGCCGGATGCAAGGAGACGAAATCGGATTCCGCGAACAGCCGCTCCAGCGGCACATATTCCATGCCGAGTTCCTGCTCGGCCTCCAGCTTGCGGCGCGGGGCCCAGTAAAGGATGCGCATGCTGAAACCGCGCGCCCGCCGCGCCGTCGCCTGGCCGATGCGGCCGGCGCCGATCAGGCCGATGGTCTTGCCGTAGACGTAGCTGCCGGCGAGATAATTCGACTGCGAGCCGGGAAATTTTCCGGCGCGTACCAGGCGCTCGCCCTCCATCATGCGGCGCGCCACCGCCAGCATCAGGGCGAGATTCATGTCGGCGGTCGCCTCCGCCACGATCGGCGATATCACGGTGACCGCAATCCCGCGTTTGGTCGCCTCCGCCACGTCGATTCGGTCCGGCGTGATGGTCATCGAGGCGACCGCTTTGAGCTTGGGATTGGCCGCGAGCACGGCGCGATCGACCGTGTCGTGCAGCAGCGAAAACAGAATGTCGCATTTTTTCACCGCCGCGATCAGTTTGCTCTTGGCGATGATCTTGCTCCAGTCGGCGTTGATCTTGACGTCGGCAAAGGTGCGCAGCCGGTCGAGGGCGCGCGGCGCAATCGGCTGGGTGACGAAGACGCGCGGTTTGGCGCGTCACTGCAGCCACCGCACGATGCCGGCAACGCCGTCCACGGCGCACTGCGAGCCGTCGGGAATCCGGCGGGTGGCGTCGAGCACGCCGAGCACCATCGGGATGCCGCGCTCGCGCGCGAGCGATGCCATGTGCGAGGTCGAGCCGCCGCGCTCGGCCACCACGCCGGCGACCCGCGGCAGGATATGGCTGAGCGCGGGCCCCGCCACTTTCGTCACCAGAATGTCGCCCGGCGCCACGCGCGACAATTCGCATTCGCAATTGATCACCACGGCGCGGCCGGAGCCCCAGCCGATACCGGCGGGATGGCCGCGGACGCCGGGATGCGTGAGCCAGATATCATCGGGTACGATGGGGGCTTCCACATGCAACGGCCGCGATTGCAGCAGCTTGAAGCCGTTTTCGTCCATTGCCCATTCGATCTCGACCGGACCGCCGGCGAGCCGCTCGCATTTGCGCAGCAGCCGTCCCAGCGTCACCGCCTCGCCCGGCGACAGGCACGGCTCGCTCACCATCTCCTTGGGCACCAGCTGCGGCGCGGACACGCCATGGGCGCAGGTGTCGCGATGGTCCTTGCGGCCGGCTTCCACCGTGCGCAGGAAGCCGTTCTTGCTGAGCACGACGCGGTCGGGCACCACCTCGCCCTGGGCGATGGCCGAGCCGAGGCCCCAGGTGGCCGACAGCAGCATGTGGCCTTCCGCCGTTTCGCTGAGGCCGCCGCCGGACGCCTTCGCCGCGATCAGCGGCTGGATCAGCACGCCCATCGCGGTGTCGGCGGGCGACAGGCCATGATTTTCCATGTAGCGGCGCGCATGCGAGGTCCACAGCGCCGCCCAGCAGGCGCGCACCACCGTGAGGAATTCGGTTTCGTCGCTGAGGCCGAGAAAACTTTCGAACTGGCCGGCGAAATTGGCGCCCTTGCGGTCTTCGATCAGCGCCGAGGAACGCACGGCGCCGAGCGAGCCGTCCGCACGCTGCGCCCGCCAGGCCGCGAGCAAGGGCTCCAGGATTTCCGGCGCGATCGGCTTTTCGTAGAGCGCCAGCCGGATCGCGACCGACAGCCGGCGCGAGGTCATCACATCGGCTTCGTTGAACTGCGCGATCAGGGATTCGATGCCGAGATGACGCGCCTGATGCCGATAGGCTTGCGCCGTGAGCGCGAAGCCGCCCGGCGTCGGCAGGCCTCCCTGCGTCAACGCCGCCAGATTGGCCGCCTTCGGCCCGACCTGTTCAGGATCGGTGGCGGCGCGATCGGTGAGCGGGAGGATGAAGGCGGTCATTTGGCTTTCCGTTGTCATGGCCGCGCATAGCCGTCCAAAGGACGGCGTCGCTTCGCTCGCCTATGCCCCGGCCATCTCGCTTAGGAAGGCACAGCGCGTGGCGCGAGATCCCCGGGTCTCGCCTTCGGCTCGCCCGGGGATGACGTCGGCTTAAGCCGACGTCACTTCACATGATCGCCGTAGCCCGGCAGCGGATCGACGACGGTGATCTGCTTGACCGGGAAGTTCGACACGATCTCGATCTCGTTCTTATGCACGATCAGCATTTCTTCGATGCGCACGCCGTAGCGGTATTTCTTGCCGTGCTGCGTTTCGAGCGCGAAGGTCATGCCTTCCTGGATGTCGATCGGATGATCGAGCGACCAGATGCGCGAGATCACCGGCGGATCGTATTGCGCCAGGCCGAGCCCGTGGCCCCACAGATTGGCGGCGGCCTGGTCTTCGTCTTCGTAGCCCCAGGTCTCCATCGCCGACGGCCACTTCATGGCGATGTCGCGCGTGGTGGCGCCGACCTTCACCGCGCCGATCGAATTGTACAGCCATTCGAGCGCGGTGCCGTAGGTGTCCTTCTGCTCCTGGCTCGGCTCCTTGCCGACGCAATAGGTGCGGTAATAGCAGGACTTGTAGCCGTTCCAGGTGATGGCGGCCAAATCCATGAACACGATGTCGCCGGGCTGGATGATGCGGTCGGAGAAGTTGCGCCAGTTCGGCCAGGTGTTGGGGCCGGACGACACGATCACGTCTTCGACGTCTTCCATGCCCGGGAAGTTGTAGAGGTATTCCATCAGATGCGCGGTCACCTGGTTCTCGGTGACGCCGGGGCGCAGGAACTTCATGCATTCCCAGTGGGTGGCGTCGCCGATGGCGCCGACGATGCGGAAGCATTCCTGCTCGTCCGGGCTCTTGACCGCGCGCGCCTCCATCATCGGGGTCATGCCGTCGACCCAGTGGATGCCCTTTTCCTTGAACACATTGATCATATTGATGTCGATGAAGTCGCAGCCGAGCTTCTGGCCGGCTACGCCGTTTTCCTTCATCGCCCTGATCACGGCGTCGGCAAACTTGTTCACCTGCTGGACCGATGCCGGACCGGCGGCACCTTTGATCCAGGCGAACGAGTGACGCACGTTCTCTTTCGGAATCCACGGCGAATGGCGCTCGATCTGCATGCCGATATCGCCCTGCTCGAAAATGATCGGCCGGCCGTCGCCGCACAGCATGGCGTAGCGCAGGCCGGGCTTGAGCCGGCACCAGCCCGGCGTCAGCGTGGCGGTGATGTAACGGACGTTCTCGTCATACATGCAGAGCACGGCGCCGAGCCCGTGCTTCTTCATCATCGCGCGCGCACGCTCGATGCGGTATTCGCGCATGCGGTCCCAGTTGACCCGCTGCTGCCAATCCATACCGACAGTGCCGAAATTTGCAGTGCCCATGCTGTCCTCCCGCACGGCGCGCCGGCCGCGCCGTTTCTGCGTTGATTGGGGCAAATCCTAAGCCAGTTGGCAGATGAAGCGAAATTAATATATCCTGCGCTCTGTCATCAGATTTTCTAATACCCGCATTTGAAGGGCGTTCATGGCCAATATTCCGCTGCGGCAAATCCGCGCCGTCATCGCCGTCTGCGAGGAAGGCTCCTTCACCCGCGCGGCGGAGCGGGAAAACGCCACCCAATCGGGCATTTCCCAGCATGTGGCCGCGGTCGAGCGCACCCTCGGGGTCAGGCTGTTCGAGCGCTCGGCTGCCGGCATCACGCCGACCCCGGCGGGCCTGCGCTACTACAAGCGCTGCGTGGAAGCCGTCGGCACGCTCGAGCACGCCGCCGAGGAGGTCCGCTCGCTCAGCGGCCAGGTGGTGGGCGAGTTGCGCATCGGCCTGATGCCGACCTTCACCCGCGCGGTGCTGGCGCCGGTGCTCGACGATTTCGTGCCGCGCTGCCCGGACGTGCGCCTGCATATCGTCGAAGGCTACAGCGGCGCGCTCACCGACATGGTGCTCGACGACGAGCTCGACTTCGCGGTGGTGCCGGCCTTCGAGGGCACGATCGGGCTCAAGTCGCGCCTCCTGCTGCGCGACCGCGAGATGCTGATCTCCGGCCCCAAGCGCGGCCTCACGGCGCTGTCACCGGCGCGGCTGGCGGACATCAAACCGCTCAAGATCGTGGTGCCGGGGCCGGACAATATTCGCCGGCGCAATCTGGAAACCTATTTCCAGAGTCACGGCGTCGAGATCGAAGCGCTGTTGGAAATGGACGCCATGATCGCCACGCTCGAATTCGTCGCCCGCTCGGACTGGACGACGATTTTGCCGAGCGTGATATCGGTCAACGACATCAGCCACGGCGAATTGATCGTCAATCCGATCGTGCAGCCGGAGCTGCACGCCGAGTTCGTGGTGATCCAGCCGACCCGGCGCACGCTGTCGACGCAGGCGCGCCTGTTCCTGCAACGCTTCGAGCAGGAGGTCGCGCATATCCACGCGGTGTGGGACAAGGCGATCGCTCGGCCCGGCCAAGAAGGCGCGTGCCCGCGCCAGCTGACTGTTCAGGCCGCTCGTCCCCGCGAAAGCGGGGACCCAGCGCGATAATCAACGAACACAATTGTTCCCTGGACGTCCCGCTTGCGCGGGAATGAGCGGAGATCGGATCGAAGCAAGGCCGATATGCGCTAATTGCCCGTGGTCTTGCGCTTATAGGCCTCGATCTTGTCGCGCAGCGCCGGCGGCAACGGCACCGGCTGGCGCGTTTCGAGCGACATCATGGCGGTGACCATGCGGGCGCGCAGCCGCTCGAACCCGTCGAGATGGCAGACGATGGCGATGCCCAGCGACGATCGCCCGATGCGCTCGACCAGCAAGGTGAGGTCGATGATTTCGCCCATGCGGCTCGGAATCTTGAAATCGCAATCGAGGTGCACGAACGGGAAGCCATATTTGCTGCCCATGATCAGCTCGGCATAGTCGTAGCCGAGCTCTTGCCCGTACCAGTCCTCGATCAGCCCGTTGAAGATGTCGAAGTAGTGCGGGAAGTAGACGATGCCGGCGGGATCGCAATGCGAAAACCGCACGGTAACGCTGCGGGTGAAGGCGCCGTTGGGCGGCACGAATTTGTCCTGGAGCATGGTTCAACGTCCTGCTGCGAGGTTCTCAGGCGGCCGAAAAATGCCGAGGCCGCCGCCGCCGGATGCCTAACGCGAACGGGCGGCCAATGCCATACCGAAGCCTAGCCCGGCACGCGGCCTTTGATCGCATTGGCGCGCGCGCCGTAGCTGATGCGGCCGGCGGCGTCGCGCGGCAGTTTCGCGCGCACGCGGCTCTTGACGAGTTCGGCGTCGCCGGCGGACAACGCGGCAACGCTCTGACCGACGCCCGACCCTGGCAGGGTGATGGTCCAGAACTCGTCGAAATCCGCGAAGCTTCGTTGCACGGGGATCACGCACGTTTCGATGGCCTCGAGGCCGGCGCCCGTCCACAATGCGCGCAAGCCTTCAATCCGGGACGCGCCCGGGTTCGGCGCGCGCGACGTTGATTGGTTCAGCGCGCGCATTTCTGCATCGATCGGCTCCAGAGGCGATGCGCCGCCGGTCATGTCCCAGGCATAGGCCGCCACCGTGCCGCCCGGGCGAACCACGCGCGCCATCTCCGCGACGCTTTTGGCCGGGTCGGGAACGAAGAAAATCACCAGCGCCATGAAGGCTGCATCGAACCGGTTGTTCCGGAAAGGCAAGCGCCAGCGCGTCGCCTTGGCCGAACTCGGCAATCCGCGCCGTATGGCGCGCGCGCGCAAAGGCGAGCTGCGCCGGCGCCGGGATCGACGCCTTGAACCTCGGCCGGCGCACAGCGCTCGACCAGGAGTTCGGTAAAGGCGCCGTTGCCGCAGCCGACGTCGAGACAGCGCAAGCCCGATGGCAGCGCCAGCCAATCAAGAAAAATCTCGCCGGCAAGCCGGCTCCAGATTCCCATCATCCGCGTCGTAGGCGGCGCCGTCGTCGAACCGGATCTGCGTTTTCAGCCATGGCCGATCACACCGTCATCCACGCGCCGTCCGCATCCACCGACTTGAACACCGCTTCCAGCGCCGCCACGGTCTGCAAGATGCCGGCCGGCGAAATCGGAAACGTGCCCTGCCCCATCGCGGCCTTGGCGAAATAATCCAGGTTGCGCCCGAGATGAAAATTAGCCGGCCGGTCGACGATCTCCGGCTCCTGGCCGGCGCGGCGTACGATCAGCCGCGTCTCGCTCACGCTCTCCACCCAGCAGTTCTCGCCGTAAACCGCAAGCCGCCAGACGAACGGCGTCTTCAGCGTGGTCGAGAGCGTGCCGGTGGCGCCGTTGTCGAACTCGATCAGGGCGGCGGTGGTGTCGCCGGCCGCGAGCTTGAGCGTGCGCGCCCTCGACAGGGCGCTGATGCGCTTCATCGGGCCGACCACGTCGCGGAAACAATCGAGCACATGGATGCCCATGCTGGTCATGCTGCCGGCGCGGGTTTCCTCCGCCGCCGCCCGCCAACCTTCGGCCGGCACATTCGCCAGCCAATCGTGGCTGTAACTGCCCTCGGCATACATGACGGTGCCGAGCGCCCCACTCGCCACCACCTCGGCCATGGCGCGCATCGACGGCATCAGCCGGAAATGATGGCCGACGCCGATCACGATGCCGGCGCGCTTGCAGGCTTCCAGCATGGCCGCGGCGTCGGCCTTGCTGAGCGCGAACGGCTTTTCACAGTAGATGTGTTTTTTGACCGCCGCCGCCGCTTCCACCTGCGCGCGGTGCGTTGAATGCGGCGTCGCCAGGATCACCGCCTGGATTTGCGGATCGGCGATGACCTCCTCGAACGAAGTGCCGATGGCGATGTCATGCTCGGCGGCGAAATCGCGCACCGTGTCGGGCTCGAGCGTGACGCCGCGCACGAAGCGGATCGGCGCGCCGACGTCGCGCGCCGCCTTCACCAGGTTCTTGCCCCACCAGCCGAGGCCGACGATTGCGGTGTTCAACATAAGCTTCCGGTCCTCTCCGCAGTCATGCCCGGCCATGTGCCGGGCATCCACGTCTTCCTTGCGAGTTGATCAAGACGTGGATGGCCGGGACAAGCCCGGCCATGACGTTGCCAACTGAACGATTCACACCGCCGCCGGCGCGCCGGGCTGCTTCATCGGATGCGCGCGCGCGAAGGCGTCGTTCTGCATGCACAGATCGACGATGCGCTTCACGGTCGGGAACGGCGCGATGTCCACCTTGAAATAGGTCGACCCGGCCGCCTGGCCGGCCAGGCAGATGTCGGCGATGGTGATCTGGTCGCCCTGGCAATAGCGCCCGGTCTGCGGCGAGCCGGCGAGATTGGCTTCCAGCGCCCGCAAGGCCTCCAGGTGCCAGTGCTGGCCCCATTTCTGCACGCCCGGTTCGTCGACCTTGTATTCGTGCGCCAGGTATTCGCGCACGCGCGGCACGATCAGCGGATGGGTATCGCAGGCGATGATCTGCGCCAGACCGCGCACGCGCGCGCGCGCCTTCGGCTGCGTCGGCAGCAGCGGCGGGTTGGGATGCGTCTCGTCGAGATATTCCAGGATCGCGAGCGACTCGAACAGCACCGTGCCGTCGTCCTCGATCAACGCCGGCAGCACCTTCATCGGATTGATCTTGACGAATGCGTCCTCGCGTTGCCGCCCCTGCATCAGGTTGACGTCGATGACCTCGTCCGGCGCGATGCCCTTAAGGTTGAGCGCGATGCGCACGCGGTACGTCGCCAGCGAACGCCAGAACGAAAACAGCTTCACGCTTGCCTCCCCCGAACCGATCGAAATCAGTTTTTGCGCGACGCCGAATAGACCGACATGCGCGAACCGTCGCCGTCGCCGAAGCCATGCTTGGTGGCATCCTCGAACGCCGCCAGCGCCGCTTTGGTGACCGGCATGGCGGCGCCGAGCGCGCTGCCGGTCTCGACCATGGTGCGCAGATCCTTGACGCCGTTGGCGATGCTGAAGGTGGTCGGTCCGGGATCGCGGCCTTCGAACATGGTCACGATCATGTCGGCGCGCATGCCGATCGCTTTATTGGCGCCGTTGCTC
This sequence comes from uncultured Alphaproteobacteria bacterium, assembly GCA_963789455.1. Classification (GTDB taxonomy): domain Bacteria; phylum Pseudomonadota; class Alphaproteobacteria; order Rhizobiales; family Xanthobacteraceae; genus Pseudolabrys. The sequence goes on from CAWBLD010000004.1 coordinate 220,949, forward strand.
TCGACGAACAGTTCGAGCAGGCGCTTGGGCTCCCAGCCCACGCTGCGCGCGATCGCGAAGGCCTCGCCATAGGCCTGCCAGGCCACCATCAGCGGCAGGTTGATGGCAAGTTTCATGGCCGCGCCGGCGCCGACCGGCCCGCAATGCTCGACCTTGCGGCAGAGCTGATCGAGGATCGGCATGGCGCGCGCAGCATCGGCCGGCTCGGCGCCCATCAGGCCGAGCAGCTTGCCCTCGCGCGCCGGATGGATCGTGCCGCCGACCGGGCATTCCACCATGGCGGCGCCCTTGGCGCGCACTTTGGCGGCGAGATCGGTCTCGACTTTCGGCGACACCGTGCTCATTTCGATGAACAGCTTGCCCTTGACGTTGCCGGACAACATGCCGGCCGGCCCGTTGTACACGGCCTCGATCGCCGCGCCGTCGGTCAGAATGGTGACGGCGGCCTCGACCGCACTCGCAAGCTCTGCCGGTGTCGCCGCCACCTTGGCGCCCGCGTCGGCGAGCGGTTTGCACTTGTCCGCATGGCGATTCCACACCGTGACCTGATGACCGACGTCCAGCAGCCGGGCCGCAATCGCTGCACCCATTCCGCCAAGACCCGCTACGCCGATATGCATTCCGTCCTCCCGCGCTGATTTTGCCGGTGACGATAGGCGATCGCGGCGCGGCTTGAAAGCTGCATTGCAGCCATAGCCGCATTGCAGCGTTTGCCCACTCGACAGCCCCGCCCTCGACCCACTAAGAGTGGACCCGCCTTGCATGCGCGTTGTGACGTTTTAATTCTACAGCCGGGAGAAGTTTGAATGGTTGCGCTCAAGAAGAATAAGGGCACGGTCGGCGTCATCGGTCTCGGCATCATGGGCGGGGCGTTCGCGAAAAACCTGAGCCGGGCCGGCTGGCGCGTGATCGGCTACGACGTCAGCGCGGCGGCGCGCCGGGCGGCTGAACGCGCCGGCATCGAGATCGCCCGCGACGCCGTCGAACTGGCCGCCGCGGTGCCGGTCATCCTCACCAGCCTGCCCAAGCCGCAGGCTCTCATGGACACCGTGCGCGCCATCGCCGCCGCCAAACTGCCGCGCAAGGTGCTGGTGGAAATGAGCACCTTCGCCCTTTCCGATAAGGAAAAAGCCGAGCGCGTGCTCGCCAAGGCCGGCCACGCGATGCTCGACAGCCCGGTCAGCGGCACCGGCGCGCAGGCCGCCGCCGGCGATCTGGTGTTCTACGCCAGCGGTGATACGCGCCTGGTCCGCAAACTCACGCCCATGTTCGAGGCCTTCGGCCGCCACGTCTATGATGTCGGCAAGTTCGGCAATGGCAGCCGCATGAAATACGTGGCCAACCTCCTGGTCGCCATCCACAACGTGGCGAGCGCGGAAGCCATGGTGCTGGGCATGAAGGCCGGCCTGCCGCCGCAACTGATCTTCGATCTGGTCAAAGGCGGCGCCGGCAATTCGCGCATCTTCGAATTGCGCGCACCGATGATGGTGAAGGGCAATTACAAGAAACCCACCATGAAGATCGCGGTATGGGACAAGGACATGCAGGTGATCGGCGACTACGCGCGCAAGATCCGCGTGCCGACCCCGCTGTTCGATGCCACCAAGCCGGTTTACGTGAAGGCCGCGATGGCGGGCTTCGGCGCGCAAGACACCGCCTCCGTCTGCGCCGTGCTGGAGAAACAAGCCAAGGTGAAACGGCGCAAGCGCTAACCTGTCTTCCGCGGCGCTCGCAAAGCGAGCGAACCCGCAATCCAGAAGCCACCGCCGAAACCGCAGCCGGACTCCGCGTCCGGCGCGCCGCGCCGTCCGGAATGCCGACGCGCAATTGGCCTTGTATCGAACCCGTCCGCCTCGGTAGCCTCCCCGCCAATAAAACAACGATTGCCGGGAGGGCGTCATGGCCGTGTTGCAGCAGTTGTCGGAACTTCGCGACGGCATGCGGATCGATTGGAACGTAGCCATAACCATGGACGACGGCCTGGTGCTGCGCGCCGACGTCTATCGCCCGGCCAAGGACGGTCAATTTCCGGTCCTGCTGACCTACGGCCCCTACGCCAAGAACCTCGCCTTCCAGGACGGCTATCCGAGCGCCTGGCAGCGCATGGCGGAAAAACATCCCGACGTTACCGCCGGCTCGTCCAACAAATATCAGAACTGGGAAGTGGTCGACCCGGAGAAATGGGTGCCGCACGACTACGCCATCGTGCGCGTGGATTCGCGCGGCTGCGGCTGTTCGCCCGGCTTCATCGATCATTTTTCGCCGCGCGAGACCAAGGATTACTACGACTGCATCGAATGGGCAGGTCAACAGCCCTGGTCGAACGGCAAGGTCGGCCTTAACGGCATTTCCTATTACGGCATGAACCAGTGGCACGTCGCCTCGCTGCAGCCGCCGCATCTTGCCGCCATGTGCGTGTGGGAAGGCTCGGCCGACTGGTACCGCGACATGACGCATCACGGCGGCATTCTCTCCACGTTCTGGGAGAACTGGTACGACATGCAGGTGAAGACCGTGCAATACGGCGTTGGCGAAAAAGGCGGGCGCAGCCGCGTGCACGGCGAATTGGTGTGCGGACCGGAGACGCTGACCGAAGCGCAACTGGCCGAGAACCGCTCCGATTTCGGCGGCCAGATCGCCGCCCATCCGCTCGACGACAAATATCACCGCGACCGTTCGCCGGTCTGGGAAAAAGTGACCGCGCCGCTGTTCTCCGCCGCCAATTGGGGCGGCCAGGGTCTGCATCCGCGCGGCAATTTCGAAGGCTTCGTGCGCGCCGCCTCCAAGCAGAAATGGCTGGAGGCGCATGGCATCGAGCACTGGACGCATTTCTATACCGACTACGGGCGCGAGCAGCAGCGCCGCTTCTTCGACTATTTCCTGCACGGCAAGGACACCAGCTGGTCGAAGCAGCCGAAGGTGCTGCTGCAGATCCGCCATCCCGGCGAGAAATTCGTCGCCCGCGCCGAAAACGAATGGCCGATCGCGCGCACGCAATGGACCAAGTTCTATCTCGATCCGAAATCGATGGCGCTGACTCCCAAGAAGCCAACCGGCAGCGCTAAGCTCGCGTTCGAAGCGATGGGCGAAGGCCTCACCTTCCTCACTCCGGTGCTCGAGCACGACACCGAGATCACCGGCCCGTCGGCGCTCAAGCTGTTCGCCTCTTCCTCCACCAAGGACGCCGACTTTTTCATCGTGCTGCGCGTGTTCACCGGCGACCTCAAGGAAGTGGTGTTCCAGGGCGCCGTCGATCCGCACACGCCCATTGCACAGGGTTGGCTGCGCGCCTCGCACCGCAAGCTCGACAAGAAACTGTCGCTGCCCTACCGGCCCTACCATACCCACGACAAGAAGCAGCCGCTCACCAAGGGCAAGCCGGTTGAGCTCGACATCGAGATCTGGCCGACGTCGATTGCGGTGCCGGCCGGCTACCGCATCGGCCTGTCGATCCGCGGCAAGGATTACGAATACGGCGGCGCCAGCGGCGGCAAGCTGTCGAACTTCAAGAACGAACTCACCGGCTGCGGCCCGTTCCTGCACAACGATCCGAAGGATCGGCCGCCCGCCATATTCAACGGCACCACCACCCTGCATTTCAGCCGCGGCAAGGCGACCTTTTTGCTGCTGCCGATCATTCCGCCGAAAAAGCAGGCAACGGGCAAACGCCGCCGGCGCTAAAGCCAGTTGTTTTTCTCTGGTCCCCGCGAAAGTGGGGAGCCCAGTACGGAAGCCTGCCAACTCTGCGATCGTGACGCCGGATTCCCGCTTGCGCCGGAGTGCCCGCAATGTGGGCCACCAACGCAGCCTTACGAAGCGTGCCTGCGGCCATTTGGGGTGTTCATTTGCGCCGGACCTAATGTAAGCTAAGCGCAACCTTCGAATTAAAGAAGGATCAGAGGGGGATAATGAATACGCAGTTTTGGGTCATTCAGGCCTTCAACGGCATTTCGTATGGCGCGCTGCTGTTCCTCGTGGGCAGCGGGCTGTCGTTGATTTTCGGCGTCATGCGGATCGTCAATCTGGCGCATGGCGCTTATTTTTTATGGGGCGGTTATATCGCGCTGTCGGTGATCTGGGTGACCGGATCGTGGGCGCTGTCGCTGCCGGTGGCCGCGCTGGCGGTCGCGATCATCGGCCTGGCGATGGAGCGTTTGTTCCTGCGATCCGAAGGTTTCGAGTACCTGCGAAATGGAACAATTGCGTTAGGGGTGGCCGTCCTCATCACGCTGGCGATCGGTCGCTGGAGTCCATTGGTTGTTAGCGGCTGGATTCCGTTCGTCGCGGTTACCGCGATCGTCACCGTCGTGCTGTATCTGCTGCTGACCCGCATTCCCATTATCCCGGTCGAAACCGACGTGCTGCGCCAAGTGCTGCTCACCGTCGGCTTCGCCTTTCTGTTTCAGCAGGCCGCGCTCGACATCTGGGGCGGCGACAACATGGACATCAATCCGGCGCCCATCCTCAACACCAGCGTGGTGATCGGCGGCATCTATTTCCCGCTCTACCGCGTGTTCATGATCGCGACGGCGCTGGCCATCGGCCTGGTGATCTGGCTGGTGATGGAAAAGACGCGCATGGGCGCTGCGGTGCGCGCGACCGTGGACGACGCGCAGATGGCGCGCGGCGTCGGCATCGACACCAACCGCGTCTCCATGTTCATCTTCGCGCTCGGCGCCTTTCTGGCCGCGCTCGGCGGCGTGATCGGCGGCGCCTTTCTCGGCATCTATCCTGGACTCGACTTCGAGATGCTGCCGCTCGCTTTCGCCGTGGTCATCATCGGCGGCATGGGCAGCCTGGGCGGTGCCGCCATCGGCGCGCTGGCGGTCGGCCTCGCCGACAATTTCGGCAAGGCGTTGTTTCCGGAAATTTCCTACTTCACGCTCTATGCCCCGATGGTCCTGATCCTGGCGGTGAAACCGACCGGCCTGTTCGGACGAGAGTGAGCAGCGAACAATGACGAGTCAGAAAACCAAAATCCTGATGGTCGCCGTCGTGCTGCTGGCGCTTGCCTATATCGTTCCGCATTCCAGTTCGTTCGTGGTGCTGCTGGCGACACGCGCGCTGGTGTTCGCGATCCTGGCGATGAGCCTCGACATCCTGCTCGGCTTCACCGGCCTCGCCTCGCTCGGCCAGGCGGCCTATTTCGGCGTCGGTGCCTACCTCGCTGCGATCCTGGCCACCAAGTTTCATATCGGGCTGGGCTGGGATTTCTGGCTGGTGGTGATCTTCGGCATGCTGATCGGCGCGGCGCTGGCGGCATTCTTCGGGCTGTTCGCGATCCGCGCTTCCGGCGTCTATTTCCTGATGATTACGCTGGCGCTCGGGCAATGCGTCTGGGGCCTGGCCTATCGCTGGAATTCGCTCACCGGCGGCGACAATGGCATCAACGTCACCGCGCGGCCGTCTTTTGGCCTCGACCTCACCGACGAGCGGACCTTCTTCTTCCTGGTCTTCGCTTTCTTCATCGCCACCCTGATCATGCTCTACATCCTGGTGCAGTCGCCCTTCGGCCGCAGTCTCGCTGGCATCCGCGAGCGCGAATTGCGCATGCAGATTCTCGGCTACAATACCTGGCTGCACAAATACATCGCCTTCATCATCGCCGGCGCCTTTGGCGGGCTGGCCGGCGTGCTGTGGGCGCACACCAACGGCCTGGTCAGCCCCGAGACGGTAGTGCTGACCACGTCGGTCGACGCGCTCTTGATGGTCGTGCTCGGCGGCGCCGGCACGCTGGTCGGCGGCGCCATCGGCTCGGTCATCGTTTTCGGATTGCGTGAGTACCTCAGCACGCTGGTGCCATGGTGGCAGTACGTGCTGGGCGGAGTCTACGTGCTAACGATCCTGTATCTGCCGACCGGCTTGATGGGCATTCCGGCAAGAATTCGCCAGGCCCGCGGCTCGTCCAACAAGTCGGCGGCGCCGGAGAAATTGGTACCGAAGCCTTCCTGACCGGACGACGGAAGGCACAACAACGGGAGGTAAGGACAATGAAAAGAACATTGCGACAACGACTGGTTCCAATGCTGTTGGGTGGCCTCGTGCTCGGTCTGAGCATGAACGCGCCGGCCAAGGCGGAGGAATTGCGTATCGGCTTCATCGCACCGTTGACCGGCATCTTCGCCCAGGTTGGCAAGGACATGGCGAACGGCTTCCAGATGTACCTGGATGAGCACGGCGGAAAATTGGGCGGCGCCACCGTGAAGTTCATCACCGAAGACAACCAGGGCAAGCCCGACGCCGCCGTCACCAAGGCCAAGAAGCTGGTGCTGAGCGACAAGGTGCAGATGTTTGTCGGCGGCCTGCTGGCTTCGACCGGCTACGCGCTCGCGCCGGTGAGCAACGAAGAGAAGACGCTCTACATCGCCTCCATTCCGGCGGCCGATGACCTAACCCAGCGTCAGCTCGACAAATATCCGTATTTCTTCCGCACCGGCTGGACCTCGTCGCAGCCGCATCAACCGCTCGGGCAATGGGCCTGCGACCAGGGCTACAAGAAGATCGTGACCGTCGCCGCCGACTACGCCTTCGGCTATGAAGTGGTCGGCGGCTTCCAGAAAGTGTTCGAAGACTGCGGCGGCAAAATCATTCAGAAGATCTGGCCGCCGCTCGGCACCAAGGACTTCGGGCCTTATATCCCGACCATCAAGGGCGACGCCGACGCGGTGCTCTCGCTGATGGTCGGACCGATGTCGCTGCAATTTCCCAAGCAAATGCGCCGCTCCGGTTTCAAAAAGCCGATCATCGGCGGCGGCACCAGCTATGACGAGTTCGCCTTGCCGTTCATGGGCGACGAAGTCATCGGCGATGTCTCCGCGCTGCAATACAGCGCCGCCATCGAAACCCCGCAGAACGAAGCCTTCGTGAAAGCCTACCGCGCCAAATACGGCAAGGTGCCGTCCTACTATTCGGAGAGCAACTACACCACGGCGCTGATTATCGACGAGGCGATGAAGAAAGCCGGCGGCAAATGGCCCGGTCCGGAGCAATTCATCAAGATCATGTCGGACCTGAAGATCGACGCCCCGCGCGGGCCGGTCAGCTTCGAAGACCGCACCCCGGTGCAGAACATCTACATCAAGAAGGTCGAGAAGAAGAAGATGTTCGGCTATCCGAAGGCCGAGCTGTGGAACACGGTCATCAAGACCTACCCGCACGTCAGCCAGTACTGGACTTACGGGAAAGAAAAGTTCCTCCAGCAGCCGGTGTATAGCCGCACCTTCCCGCCCTGCAAGTACTGCGAATAAGCGACGCGACGCCGGGGCCCGGCCCACGGGCCCCGGCGACCCTTATTAGACCTGAAGGTTTGCGCGTGAGCCCTGAACCACAAACAAATCGCGGCGACGTTCCGGTTCTCGAGCTCAAGAATCTGAGCAAGAGCTTTGGCGGACTGCAAGCCACAAACGATGTCACGCTGCGCATCATGGCGGGCGACCGCAAGGCCATCATCGGCCCGAACGGCGCCGGCAAGACCACGCTGTTCAACCTCATTACCGGCATCTTTCCAGTGACGTCCGGGCACGTGCTGCTGTTCGGCGAGGACGTCACCAATTGGCCGAGCCACCGCCGCACCGCCCTAGGCATGGCGCGCACGTTCCAGGTGACCCATCTGTTTCCGAAATTGACCGTGCTCGACAACGTTCTGCTGGCGATCGAGGGCCTGCGGCCGTCGAAATTCGTGATGTGGCGCTTCATGTCGTCGTACAAAGACGTGTACGCCAAAGCCTACAAACTTCTGGAGCAAGCCGGCTTCCTCGACCGCAAGGACACCGAAGTCCGCAATCTTTCACACGGCGAGCAGCGGCAGCTTGAGATCGTGCTCGGGCTCGCGAGCGATCCGAAAATCCTGCTGCTGGATGAGCCCGCCGCCGGACTTTCGACCGGCGAGTCCACCGAGATGGCGCACTTTCTACTGAAGCTCGACCCCAAACTCGCGATCCTGCTGATCGAGCATGACATGGACGTGGTGTTCGACGTGGCCAACGAGATTTCCGTGTTGCACTTTGGCGAAATACTGGAAACCGGAACGCCGGAGCAAATCAAGAAAAGCGCGCGCGTGCAGGAAATCTATCTGGGGACCGACTAGCGCATGATTCCGAAAAGTGGGAACCGGTTCTCGGAAAAGATCATGCGCGAGCAAAATGTTGGGGAAGCACGGTGAATCAATTCAAACGGATCAGGCTTTAGCCCAATGGCCATCCTCGAAGTCCAGGACATCCACACCTATTACGGCGACGCCTATGTCCTCCAGGGGCTGTCGCTGCAACTCGAGCAGGGCCAGATCCTCGGTCTGCTGGGCCGGAACGGTGTCGGCAAGACGACCTTGGTGAACTCGATCATCGGCTTCAATCCGCCGCGCCGCGGCAGGATCGTGTTCAAGGGCGACGACATCACCTTGAAGTCTTCGTTTGAAACCGTGCGCAGCGGCATGGGCCTGGTGCCGCAAGGCCGCCGCGTATTTCCGACGCTCGGCGTCGAAGAGAATCTCCTGGTCGCCGGGCGTAACGCCGACCGCCACGGCTGGAGCCTCGATCGCGTCTACACGCTGTTCCCGCGCCTGCGCGAACGCCGCAGCCAGCGCGCCAAGACGCTATCCGGCGGCGAGCAGCAGATGCTGGCGATCGGCCGCGCGCTGATGACCAATCCGGATTGCCTGATCATGGACGAGCCGTCGGAAGGACTGGCGCCGATCATCATCCAGGGGCTCTGGGAAGCGATCGGCAAGCTGAAAGAGGAGGGTCTGTCGATTCTGCTGGTCGAGCAGAGCGCCTACCTCGCCCTCAAGCTTGTCGATTACGTGCACGTGATGAGCAAGGGCCAGGTGGTCTATTCGGCCAAACCGGATGAGCTCAAGGCCAACGAAAAAATCAAATCCAGCTATCTCGGCATCTAATCCCTTCAGCGCTGCCAACGGGGCGCAACGGCAAGGCGCGGCGTAACACCGCAACCGGGCTTTACAGGGTGGAATACATTAGCGGATGATGGGAATGCTACGGTCCGTCGCCCTTGTAACGACAGCCCGGAAAGACGCCTTGCGAATTCCGTGTTGAATTCACCCGTGCCGGCTGATCAAGGATGCTTGCACGAAGACGTTCAAAAAAGTTCAGCCCCGCCAGGGGCGATTGAGGAGGAACACAATGTCTCGTAAAGTTACCCGCCGCAAATTCATGGCCGGCACCGCCGCCGGCGTCGCACTGGCGACCGTCAAATTCCCGACGCCGGCGATCGCGCAAGCAGCGCCCTTCAAGCTCGGCCTGCTGACCGTCAAGACCGGTCCGCTCGCCCAGGGCGGCATCCAGATGGAACAGGGCGTGCTCACCTGGCTGAAAGAGCACAACAACATGATGGCTGGCCGCAAGGTCGAGTTCTTCTCCGCCGACACCGGCGGCAAGCCGGCCGGCACCAAGACCAAGGCCCAAGAATTGATCGAGCGCGACAAGGTCGACGTCATTCTCGGGCCGCTCGCCGCCTTCGAATTGCTCGCCATCACCGATTACATTCGCGAGCACAAGACGCCGACGCTCAGCCTCGCCGGCGCCGACGATCTCACCCAGCGCCGTCCCAACCCCTACTTCCTGCGGCCGTCGGCGACTTCATCGCAGGCCATGCATGTGATGGGCCATTACGCGGCGAAGGAGATGGGCAAAAAAAAGGCCATCACCATCGATTTCGATTTCGCCTTCGGCTACGAGCAGGAAGGCGGCTTCCAGGCGGCGTTCGAGAAGGACGGCGGCTGCGTGGCTAACAAGCTGTGGGTGCCGTTAGGAACCCCCGACTACACGCCCTACCTTGCTCAGATGACTGGCAACGACGTGCTTTGCCAGGGCTTTGCCGGCTCGGGCCCGCTGGCCTTCATGAAACAATATGCCAATTTCGGTTTGAAAACGCCGGTCGTCACCGGCGAGACCGGCGGCGACGACGCGCTGCTGCATGCCTTCGGCGACGAAGCGGTCGGCATGATGAGCGCCTGCCCCTACACGCTCGACCTCGACACCGACGCCAATAAGAAGTTCGCCCAGGCCATTCATAAGGACTTCAACGTGGTGCCCGGCTTCTATGCCGCCGGTCTCTATGTCAACTGTCAGGTCGTGGAAGCCGGCCTTAAAGGCGCCGGCGGAACGACCGCCGACAAGGAGAAGTTCATGGCCGCGCTCAAGGCCGTGAAGCTCAAGGACACGCCGCGCGGGCCGATCAGCTTCGACCATCTCGGCAATATCGTCGGCTCCTTCTATGTCCGCCGTATCGAAAAGAATGTGAAGAACGCCTACGGCCTCAAGCTCTGGAATAAGACGTTGAAGACCTACGACAACGTCAGCCAGTTCTGGACCTGGCCGGAGAAGGAGTTCCTCGCCCACCCGGTCTATTCGCGCAACTATCCGGCGCTGAAGAAGTGCTGATCTGAACGAGCTGCGGACGCCGTTCGCGCGGCGTCCGCACGCACGCTCTGACGTCTCATTCCCGCGCAAACGGGAATCCGGGGGCAAGATTGTCGGCCAAGTGATTTATCTTCCCGGGTCCCCGTTTTCGCGAGGACGAGCGGAAAGATGTGCATCACGCGTAGAGAGCAAGAGCGGAAGACTTGATATGACGTTTTGGCTGCTGCTGACGGTCAACAGCATCACCTTCGGCGGCCTGTTGTTCCTGTTGGCGGCGGGCTTCTCGCTGATCTTCGGGCTGATGCGCATTCCGAACCTGACGCATGGCTCGCTGTTCATGCTCGGCGCCTATTTCGGCGCTACCTTCGTCGGCGGCATGCTCGGAATGATGTTCAATTTCTGGGTGGCGACGCTGATGGCGGCGGTGCTGGTCGCGGCGTTCGGCGCCGTGATCGAACGCCTGCTGCTGCGCCGGCTGCCGGGCGACCAATTGGCGCAAGTGCTGGTGACGCTCGGAATTTCCTTCGTCGTCGCCGATTTCTGCCTGATGGTCTGGGGCGGCGACCCAATTGCGGTGGCCACGCCGGAAAGCCTCACCGGTTTCGTGCGCGTCGGGACGCTGGTGTTTCCGCTCTATCGTATTGCGGTCATCGGTATCGCCGCGGTCGTCGCCGTCGCGCTCTGGCTGCTGCTCGATCGCACCCGGCTTGGCGCCATGATCCGTGCCGGCGTCGACGATCCCGATATGGCGCGGGTGGTCGGCATCCGGGTGTCGCAGCTTTTCACCATCGTGTTCGCGCTCGGCGCCGGCTTGGCGGCCTTTGCCGGCATCATCGGCGGCCCGATTCTGACGGTCTATCCCGGCATCGACCAATACATGCTGCCGCTGGCGCTGGTGGTGGTCATTCTCGGCGGTTCGGGCAGCCTGCTCGGCTCCGTTGTCGGCAGCCTCATCATCGGCTTTATCTATAATTTCGGCCAGGCGCTGCTGCCAGAACTCGCTTATTTCGTGCTGTTCCTGCCCATGCTGCTGGTGCTGCTGCTGCGGCCGCAGGGCCTGTTCGGCAGGTTCGTGCCATGAATGCACGCATCATCGCCCTTGCCGTCGGCTTTCTGGCGCTGGTCACGCTGCCGTATTGGATGCACGGCGACTATTATATCAATGTCTCCAGCCAGATCCTGTTCTCCGCCATCTTCGCGCTCGGCTTGAACATTCTCGCCGGCTATGGCGGGCTGGTATCGCTCGGCCATGCCGGGCTTTTCGGGATCACCGCTTATGCTGCCGGCTATATGTTGCAGGCGGGCTTCGGCCACCCCGTGGCGATCGTCACCGCACTCATCGCCGGCATGGCCTCGATGGCGATCTATGCGGTGCTGTCGCTGCGCGCGACCGGCATCGGCTTCATCATGATCACGCTCGCCCTGGGCGAAATCATCTGGGGCCTGGCCTATCGCTGGATCAGCATCACCGGCGGCGACAACGGCATCAATCTGCACGGACGGCCCGAACCGTTCGGCATCGACCTCACCTCGCCCAACGCTTTCTATTACACGTCGCTGGTGGTGTTCCTGGTGGCCTTCGCCAGCGTGATCGTATTCGTGCGCTCGCCGATGGGCGCCGCGCTGATGGGTACGCGCGACCAGCCCCGCCGCATGAACGCGCTCGGCTTCCACGTCTGGGCGATCCGTTTCTGGGCCTGCATGTTCTCCGGCCTGCTCACCTCCGTGTCCGGCGTTCTGTTCGTCTACTACACCCAGTTCATCAGCCCGCAGGCGCTCGACCTGACCGCCTCCGCCGAGGTGCTGCTGATGGTGATCTCCGGCGGCGCCGGCACGCTGTTCGGCCCGATCGTCGGCGCCGCGCTGGTCATCGTCGTCAAGAGCGTCGTCAGCGGCTTCTTGGAACGTTGGAACATGCTGCTCGGCTTTATCTTCGTCGCCATCGTCATCCTGATGCCGGAAGGCCTGGTGCCCGGGAGTGCGCGGCTATGGCGGCTGGCCTGGCGAAAGATGAGCGCGCCCGGTAAACCCGCCGCGACGGAGGGCAAGCCATGAGCGCGCTCACCGTCAAGTCCTTGTGCAAATCGTTCGGCGGCCTGCACGTCACCACCAATGTCGACCTCAATGTCGAGCCGGGCGAGCGCCGGCTGATCATCGGTCCCAACGGCGCCGGCAAGACCACGCTGTTCAACCTGATCACCGGCGAGATCTTTCCCGACCGGGGATCGATCTTTCTGTTCGGGCAGGACATCACCAAGACGCCGAGCCGGCGGCGGCCCCATCTCGGCATGGCGCGCACCTATCAGATCATCACACTGTTTCCGCACAACACCATCATCCACAACGTCGCGCTGGCGCTGCTTGGGCTGTCGCCGGCACGCTGGAACCCGCTGACCGACATCAAGCATCAGGGCCATCTGATCGAGCATGGTCACGCGGCGCTGCAGCGGGTCGGTCTTGCCGATATCGCCGAGCGGCCGCTGGCGCAGACCTCCTATGGCGAGCGCCGCCGCGTCGAGATCGCCATGGCGCTGGCGCAGAATCCAAAAGTGCTCTTGCTTGACGAGCCCTTTGCCGGGCTATCGATCGACGAGCGGCGCGACGTGCAACAATGCCTGATGGCGATCCCGCGCGACGTGACCATGGTGATGATCGAGCACAATATGGACGTGGCGCTGGAATTCGCCGAGCGCATCACGCTTCTGCATTTCGGCGAGGTGATCGTCGAAGGCACCCGCGCCGAGGTGGTGGCCGACCCGCGCACCCGGGAGGTCTATCTTGGCCACTAGCGCGCTCAGTCTCAGGCATATCGAAGCCTACTACGGCGACAGCCATGTGCTGACGGACGTGTCGTTCGAACTCGGCGAGGCGCGCATGCTCGGCCTGCTCGGCCGCAATGGCGCCGGCAAATCGACCTGCATGAACGTGACCATGGGCCTGTTGCCGCCGCGCCAGGGCGAGGTCGTGGTATTCGGCGAGCCGGTGACCGGCCTGTCGCCCGAGATGGTGGCGGCGCGGGGCGTGGCGCTGGTGCCGCAGGGCCGCCGCATCTTCAAGAGCCTGACCGTGCGCGAAAATCTCATGGTTGCCGCGCGCAAGCCGGATGCCGGCAGCAAGCACGCGCCATGGACCGCCGATACCGTGTTCGCCATGTTTCCGCGCCTGGCCGAGCGGCACAAGCAGATCGCCGCGCATCTGTCGGGCGGCGAGCAGCAGATGCTGGCGATCGGCCGCGCGCTCATGGGCAACCCGCGCGTCCTGCTGATGGACGAGCCGTCGGAAGGGCTGGCGCCGCAGATCGTCGCCGAGGTGATGGCCACCATCCGCAAGCTGAAGGAAAGCGGATTGTCGATCGTGCTGGTCGAGCAGAACCCGATGCTGGTATTCGACGTCGCCGACGACATCGTCATCCTCAATACCGGCCGGGTGGCGGTGACGTCCACCCCGACCGCGCTCAAGCAAGACGATGAGACTTTGCGGCAGCAACTTGGCGTATTCTAATTGAAAGGCACGACCACAATGGCGATCTGGAATAAGTATGCGAACACGGCGGCGCGCAAGCATGGCAAGCCGGGGCGCGAGGTCAGGCCGAAAAGCCTCACCCTCGACATGCATGCGCACATCGCGGTGCCGCGCGTCGCCGAGATCGTGGCGCCACACCTCAAGCAGGCCACCGATCCGCTGGTTCAGCACTCGACGCCCGAGACGCAGAGCCTGATGGCAAAGCAGGCCGACGACATCCGCACGCGTATCGGCACCACGGATGAGCGTTTCGGCGTGATGGACGAGATGGGCGTCGACATGCAGCTCATCTGCCCGGCGCCGCCGCAAATTTATTACAACCTGCCGGTCGATATCGGCGTGCAAGCCGCCCGCGCGCTCAACGACGGCATCGCCGAATATGTGGGCAAGCATAACGACCGGCTGGTTGCGCTCGGCGGCGTGCCGATGCAGGACGGCAACGAGGCGGCAAAGGAGCTCGAGCGCGGGATGAAGACGCTCGGCTTCAAGGGCGTCGAGATCCTTACCAACGTCAACGGCAAGGAACTTTCCGATCCGGCTTTCGCGCCGTTCTGGAAGAAAGCCGAGGAGCTCGACGCGCTGGTGCTGATCCACCCGACCGGCTTCACCCAGCCGCAGCGCTTCGCGCGCTTCTACTTCAACAACGTGATCGGCAATCCGCTCGACACCACGATGGCGCTTCACTACCTGATCTTCGACGGGGTCTTCGAACGGCATCCCAAGCTTCGCGTTCTGACCGTGCACGGCGGCGGCTTTCTCGGCGCCTATTCCGGCCGCATCGACCATGCCTGGGGTGCACGATCGGATGCGCACGGCGACCTGCCGAAGCCGCCGACGACCTATCTGCGGCGGAACGTCTATTTCGACACCGTCGTCTTTACGCCGCATCAGCTTGAAGCGCTTGTGAAGACCTATGGCGCCGACCGCATCGTGCTGGGCACGGACTATCCTTATGACATGCTGGAATATGATCCGATCGGCCATGTCGCATCGGTCGAGAGTTTCGATGACGCAACGCGTGCCGCGATCTGCGGCGGCAACGCAAAGAGACTTCTCGGCCTGTAACGCTAGGCGTACAGAAAATCCAGCACCGCCGTCTCCGCGATCACCGCGCCGTCGGTGCTGTGCAAGCCGGCGCGCGCCTGCTCTTCCCGCGTTTGCGTCGCCTGCAGATAGGCGCCGAGATGGCGCGCGCGCTCGATGATGCGGTAATTCTCGGCGAGCCTTGCTGCCTCGTAACGCCGGAGCGCGCTTGCGACATCGGCTTCCGCCTGCAGCGCCGCCACCAGCGCAGCCGCGTCGTCCGCCGCCTTCGACACGCCGGCCGCCACGTGCGGGCGCGCGACGAATGCGGCATCGCCCAGAATCGCCACCCGGCCGAACGCCATTTGCGGCGACTCCAGATCGTAGATCGGCTGCAGGATCGGCTCTTCGATCAGCCGCACGATTTGCCTGAATTGCGGCGCCAGCAGCCGCTCGGCATCGGCGCGCATTTCGGCGATCGCTTCGCGCCGGATCAGCGGCGGCGGGATCGAGATCGCATGCGTGGTGCCGCGCTCGTCGGTGAGCAGCCACTGCAATTTCGTCTTCTCGTCGGCCGGCCGGTACCACACCACATTGAAGCGGCGATGGCCTACCCGCAGATCGTTGTCCGGGCCCGCCACCGGATAGCCGAGAAACTGCTCGCCCGGCGGCAGCCCGAACGACATGAATTCGAACAGCTCGCGATGGGTGGCGGGCGGAATGGCGCTTTCCGCGATCAGCGCGCGCCAGGCGGAATAGCCGGCATAGAGCGGCGCCGCGCTCGGCAAGGCTTGCTGGCGCACGGTCGAGCGAATGCCGTCGGCGCCCACCAGCAGGTCCGCGTGCAGCGTTTCACCGTCGGAAAAATGCGCCGCCACCGAATCCGTGTTCTGGGTGAAGCCGGCGAGCCCGCGTCCGCGGTGATAGTGCTCGGGCGGAAAGGCGTCGCGCAGCAAGCGGTAGACGCGCTCCCAGGCGGTGAGCACCTGCGGGCAATGGACCTCCTCGGTCAGCCGGCCTTGGCGGTCGAAAATCTTGCGGGTGGTGATGGCGACGCCGAGCGCGTCGGTGGCGAGCCCCAGCCCACGCAACCGCTCGATGAGCTCCTGTTGGGCAACGATGCCGGCGCCGCGGCCGGACAGTTCGCTCTCCACGCGCTCGTAGATGTCCACGGTCCAGCCGGCCCGGCGCAGCATCAGCGCGCTCAGCAGGCCGCTCATCGAGCCGCCGATGACAACCGCAATCCCCGCCCGCGCCCCGGCCAATCGAATATCCTCAATCTTTCCGTTTTCGGAGATTTGCTATATATGACACCTAATTCGCATCGGAGGAATCCCCCATGGCTCTGACCATGCTCGATAAAGCGGCCGAGAAAAAGGACAAATCGCCGTGGCCGGCCGAGATCGCCGCCGAATTCGAGCGCGAAGCGAGGAACCCGAATCCTTGCGTCGGCTCCACCCTGCTGTCGGAGAACGAGCGCACGCGGGTGTGGATCATCCGGCTTGCCCCCGGCGAGCGCGTCGGTTTCCACCGCCATGTGCTGGATTATTTCTGGACCGCGGTGTCCGGCGGCCGCGGCCGTCAGCACGTGCATGACGGCACCACGGTGGAATACACCTATCAGCCGGGCGAGACCCGCCACGAGACCTACGGCAAGGGCGAGTTCAAGGTGCACGACCTGGAAAATCTCGGCGACCGCGAAATGGTGTTCATGACCGTCGAGTTCAAAGACAGCGCCAACAAGCCGATGCCGTTGCCCGCGGGGGTGCGCCCGCAAGCCGCCGCCTGAGCAGGCGGCTTCCACAACGCCCGTTGTCCCGGCCGCAAGGTTCGGCGGCGGGCGTTTCATTTTGTCGCGGAGCGCATGATCCCAAAATAGCCTGTCCCGGACTTGGTCCGGGATGGGAACCGGTTTCCCGCCTTCGCGCAGCCCGCTTCGGCGGGCGAAGGAAGGTCGAATAGGATCACGCGCAATGGGCAGGAGCCCAGGTTCGGCTGATCGATCAATGGGCTAGCCAAGCCGCCGCGCTTCCTGCACACTGCCGCGCAATGCGCCTGAACGGCGGCCGCAACGGCTGTCGCGCCGGGCAAAACAAAAAGATGGGTCAGGGGGAGAATATGCCGGCACGATCGTCCTACCAGGCGCGTTCACCGCGGCGCGCCGGCCCGGTGTCCTCACCCAGCACCCTGCCGGAATGAGATCTTGCCCAGCGATGCGCCGCCGCGATTGTGCCGGTTGAGACCCGTATGGATATTCCCGTCGATCTCCTGATCAACGCCATTATCGCGGGGCTGCTGCTCGGCGGCTTCTACGCCGCCGTCACCGCCGGCGTGTCGATCTCGTTCGGCATGCTCGATATCGTCAACATCGCGCATCCGGCCTTCATCCTGCTCGGCTCCTACATCGCCTATATTATCAACGTCACAACCGGCATCGACCCGATCGTGGCCAGCATCTTGGTGCTGCCGGCGTTCTACGCATTGGGGGCGGTGGTCTATCAGGTCTATTACCTGGCCTTCGAAAAGCGCGGGCAGGAAAGCCTGCGCGGGCTCGCCTTCTTCTTCGGTCTTTTGTTCGTGACCGAGGTGATCCTGCTGCTGATGTTCGGCGTCGACTACCGCTCGGTCAACGCGCCCTATATCGGGCCGAGCGTGAGCATCGGCGCGATGGAATTTCCGTTGCGCCTGCTGGTGCCCTTCCTGGTGTCGATGGCGATGTTCCTTGGCCTGCAAATTTTCATGTCGCGCAGCTTCATCGGGCGCGCGGTAATGGCGGTGTCGCAGGATCCGCTGGCGCTGCGGCTGATGGCGGTCGATCCGACCCGTATCAAGCGCATCGCCTTCGGCATCTCGATCGCCACCGCTTCCATGGCCGGCGCCTTCCTCATCATCATCCAACCGGTGATCCCCTCGGTCGGCCGCGATTATATCGGCCGTATTTTTGCAATCTGCGTGCTCGGCGGCCTGGGCAGCCTGCCCGGAACTTTGATCGCCGCGTTCCTGCTCGGCGTGATCGAAAGCCTGACCGCGACCTTCTACGGCCCGTCCTGGGCGCCGGCGGTGTCGTTCGGCATCCTGCTGCTCACCTTGGCCGTACGGCCGTCCGGACTGTTGGGACGCTAGGCCCGTGCGCACACCCGTTTTCATTTTCATTCAGGTCGTGATCGGGCTGGCGCTCTACGTGCTGTTCGACCGCTTCGGCAACGACTACTGGTTCTTCGCCGGCTACACCGTGCTGCAATACATCGTGCTGGCGACCGCCTGGAACATCCTCGGCGGCTATTGCGGCTATGTGAACTTCGGCAGCGCCGGCTTTTTCGCGCTCGGCGCCTATTCAAGCGTGTTCTTCTATAATATCGGCCAGGGCGTCGACGACCTGTTTCCGGAACAGCTGGCCGGCCCGCTGCATCTGATCCTGCCCTTGCCGGTGCCGATCCTCATCCTCATCGGCGGCGCGGTCGCCGGACTGGTCGGCCTTGGCACCGGCTATCTGACGCTGCGGCTGCGCGGCGTATTCTTCGCCATCGCCACGCTGGCGCTGGCGGTGGTGCTGGAAACCTTCGTCGTCAACTGGGAATTCGTCGGCGGTTCGCGCGGCGCCTATATCATTCCGGCGGCGACCATTCCGGTCTTCGGCCCCTATATCCAATACCTGTTCGCGCTGATGATCATCCTGGTCATCGTCGCCTTGACCACCGCGCGGCTGATCGAGCGCTCGCGCCTCGGCTACGGCTTTGCCACCATCCGCGACGACGAAATGGCGGCGGAAGCCTGCGGCGTGCCGACGCTGAAGCTCAAGCTTATCGCCACGGTCGTTTCCGGCGCGCTCATGGGCATGGCGGGCGCGCCCTTTCCTTTCTATATCGGCTATGTCGATCCGGGATCGGCGTTCAACCTGTCCTACGCGGTCAATTCGATCGCCATGCCGATGATCGGCGGCACCACGAGCTGGATCGGCCCCCTGATCGGCGCCATTCTGCTCGGCACGCTGCAACAGGTCGCAACCGTCACCATCTCGTCGGTCGCCAATCTGCTGATCGTCGGCCTGCTGCTGATCGGTTTCGTCATCGTGGCGCCCAACGGTATCGTCGGCCTGGTGCAGGGCTGGTTCGCCAAGCGGACCGGGAGGGAAGGTTCATGACCGCACCGCTTTTGCAGGTCGACCAGTTGAGCAAGCGCTTCGGCGGTTTCATCGCGCTCGACACCGTCGATCTGGCCGTGGCCGCGGGCGAGCGGGTCGGCCTGATCGGCCCCAACGGCTCCGGCAAGAGCACGCTGGTCAACTGCATTTGCGGCACCTTGCACAACGAGTCCGGCAGCGTGACCTTCGCCGGCGAAACGATGGACGGCCTGATCGCGCACGAGCGCACGCGCCGCGGCGTGGCCCGCAGCTTCCAGCTGCCGCGGCCGTTTGCCAGCCTGAGCATCGCCGAGAATATAAGAGTGCCGCTGCTCTACACGGTGGCCGCGCGCGCCGGCCACCATATGGCGGCGGCCGAGCTGGAAGACCGCTGCATGGAGTTGCTCAAGCTGGTGGCGCTCGACCAAAAGGCCACGAAAAGCCCGCGCGACCTGACGCAAGTGGAGATGCGCAAGCTCGAGCTTGCGCGCGCCATGGCGGCCGAGCCCAAGCTGCTGATCGCCGACGAGGCCATGGCCGGCCTGTCGCATTCCGAGGTCGAGGATATCGTGGCGCTCTTGATCCGCCTCAACGAGCGCGGCATCACCATCATCTTGATCGAGCACATCATGCGCGCGGTGATGAGCTTCTCCCAGCGCCTGGTGGTGCTGGTGTCGGGCAAGAAGATCGCCGATGGCAAGCCAGATGACGTGATCAAGGACCAGGACGTGGTGGGAGCCTATCTTGGCCAATAGCACCAACAGCATCACGATCGAGAACATCGACGCCGCCTACGGCTCGGTGCGCGTGCTGGAAAACGTGTCGCTCACCGTCGCCAGCGGCGAAACCGTGGTGCTGCTCGGCACCAACGGCAACGGCAAGAGCACGCTGATGAAATGCGTGATGGGTATAGTGCGGCCGAGTCGAGGCGGGATCGCCGCCGAGATCGACGGCCAATCCCATGACCTCACCAAACTGACCACCGAGCAGATCGTCGACCTCGGCATCGCGCTGGTACCGGAAGGCCGCCGGCTGTTCCCGCGCCAGACCGTGGAGGAGAACCTGCTGCTGGGCGCATCCCGCCGCAAGGCGCGCGAGAAGATCAAGAGCAATCTGGAATTCTGCTTCGAGGTTTTCCCGCGCCTGGCCGAGCGCAGAGCTCAGCTTGCCGGCTCCATGAGCGGCGGCGAACAGCAGATGCTGGCGCTGGCGCGCGCGCTGATGCTCCACCCCCGCATCCTGCTGATCGACGAACCCTCGGTCGGGCTCGCCCCGGTGCTGGTCAGCCGCACCATCGATGCCATCAAGCAGCTCAAGGATCACTATAATCTCACGGTGCTGATGGCCGAGCAGAACTTCACGCAAGCCATCCGCATCGCCGACCGCGGCTACGTGATCGTGCACGGCAAGATCGCCTTCGAGGGCGCCTCCGCCGCCGAGCTCAACAACAACGACCTGATCCGCGAGTTTTACCTGGGGATGTGAGACCCTCTCTCCGTTCTTTACGGGGAGAGGTGAAACGAAAAACGGCGCCGCGGTTTCCCGCGGCGCCGCATTATTTCGCCTCGCAAGCGGCGCTTACTTATGCGCCTTCTCGTAAGGATAGATCACGTTGCCGGTCTTCAGATTCTTCGGATCCAGCACGGTCTGGTAGCTCATGCCGCGCCAGGTCTCGAGGTTGGCGGCATCGGCGATGTCGTGATACTGCACGGTCAGCATCCGGCTTTCCGCCCATTCACCCTTCTTGCCGAACTTGATCGGGCCCATCACGGTCTTGAAGGTGGCCTTGCGCATATATGCGGCGAGCTTGTCGTCGCTGATGCTCTTGGCGCCCTTGATGGCCTGCTCAAGCACCTGCATGCGGGCATAGCCCCAGCCGGCCAGATAGTAGCCGAGCGGATCGGCGCCGGCGGCCTTGGCGCGCGGCTGGTACTCCTTGAAGAAGGCTTCGGTGCCGTCATACATCTGCTTCTTGTCCGGCACCCAGGTCTCGTAGTTGACAATGCCGTTGAGTTTGGATTTCAGCTTATTTTTGAACACCGTCGCCTGCAGGCCGACCATGGCACCGCCAAACATTTTCGGCGTCAGGCCGACTTCGTTGGCCGCCTCCACCATGCCGACCGAGTCGGCCGGGTAGGCGCACACCACCACCAGATCGGCGTTGGCCGCCTTGAGCGCGCGCGCGATCGGCGTGAAGTCGGTGGTCTTCGGCGGCGGCGGATAGCTCTTGTCGTAGACGATCTTGAAGCCGTAGTGCTTGGCGTTCTCACGGGCGCCATCGCAGGCGTTTTGCGAGAAGTCGGCATCGGCGGCGGCCAGCGCCACCGTCTTCGGCTTCGGCTTCTGCGCGGCGGCGGTCTGGAAGAAGCCCAAGGTAAACGAGGTCTTCGTGTTGGGGCCGGTCGGCAGAATCGAGAAGTATTTCGGATATTTGAACTTGTCGTTCACGTCGAGCGCGAACAGGCTGATGAACATCTTGCCCTTGCGGATGACGATCGGCATCGCCGGCGCGACGTCGTTGGTCGCGTAGGCCGAGAGCACGAGGTCGACTTTGTCGATGTCGAGCAGCTTGGTGTAAATGCCGGGAATTTCCGCCGGCGAACTCTTGTCGTCGTAATAGACCAGCTCGACCGGACGCCCGAGCAGGCCGCCAGCCTTGTTGACCTCATCGCGCCAGATTTCCGAAGCGATCAGCGCCTGCTTGCCGTTCGGCCCTAGGAAGCCGGTGAGCGACATGGCAAAGCCGATCTTGATCGGCGGCTTGCTCTGCGCGTTGGCGGAATTGATGGCAAACATCGCGCCGGCAGCGAGCGTGAGGCTCACGCCGGCGATCCAGGCAAATTTTCGCAATTTAAGATTACGCAGCATTAGTCGTCCTCCCTGTGATATTATTTTGTCCGCCATTTTACGCGGTTTTTGCCGTAGCGCCAGTGGTTTGCTGGCGCCCAAGGTGGGCTATATCCCCTCCACCATGATGGTTTCGACCTCGCCGGCCCCACTGCGCCGGAATGCTGCGGCGCGGTCGTATTCGGGCGACGTGAAACACGCGGCGCCCTGCTCCAGCGTCGGAAACTCGATCACGATGAAACGATGAAATTTATGCGGACCTTCCATGATCTGGAAACGCCCGCCACGCGCCAGCACCTTGCCGCCGAACTTTTCGATAATGGCGGGCACCAGATCGGTGTATTTCTTGTACTCGACCGGATCGTTGATCTTCGAACGCGCAACCCAATAAGCAGGCATATTTCTCTCCTGGACAGTGTTTTCTGACGTCGGGGCGCCAACATCGGTCATCGCGACATACGGCGCAAGATCGCCGACGTTTCGGTCCCACAGCGTGGCGCCGTTGATATTCTCAAGTTTTCCCCGCTTGAAAAGGGAAGAGCAATCGTCGCGCAACTGCCACGGCGGCTGCGGCCTATGGACGCCCCGGCCATGGCGTCACAAGGCCCGCGCGCGTGCACGGCTGTTGCCATATCGAAAAGTTGCACAAATTCGAAGCACTGCCGGCCAAAGGCTTTCGGGTGAGCTGTTGTCCGATAAAGGGGCGCGGCGGCGCGGCCGGCCGGGCGCGGGCAGTGGCGGGCATTGACGCTTGATTGCCCCTGCCGCAAGGCGATAATGCGCGCGCGATTAGAGGACGGCTTAGCGGCCGGCAAACCGCCGGATCTCATGCCGCCTCGAGGGGGAGACACCATGGACAGACGCCAATTCATCGGCGGGACGACGGCTGCGGCCGCCGCACTCGCCATACGCCCAGGATTCGCTGCGGACAATTATCCGTCCCACCCGATCACCTTGATCAATCCGTTCCCGCCGGGCGGGGCCGCCGACAAAGTGGGCCAGCCGCTCAAGGCGGTGCTGGAGCCGATCGTCAAGCAGCCGGTGATCATCGAAACCAAGAAGGGCGCCGCCGGCGCGGTCGGCGCGCAATTTGCCGCCAGCGCCACGCCCGACGGCTATACGCTGCTGATCCACATCACCTCGATCTCCGGCTTCGCCGAGGTCGACAAGCTGTTCGGCCGCGCGCCGAAGTTCACCCGCGCCGACTTCATCCCGATCGCGCGCTACGTCGCCGACCCTTGCGTGTTCCTGGTCAACGACAAGCAGCCCTACAAGTCGCTGAAGGAATTCACCGAGGACGCCAAGAAACACCCCGACCAGATCATCTTCTCGTCGTCGGGGCTGTACGGCGCGCTGCATATTCCGACCGCGCTGTACATGAAAGCGTCGGGCGTCAAAATGCGCCATTTGCCCACCAATGGCGGCGGGCCGGCGCTCACCGCCTTCCTCGGCAACAACGCGCAGGTGCTGGTGTCGTCGATCTCCGCCTCGCTGGCGCAGATCAAGGCCGGCAAGGCGCGCCCGCTCGCCATGTTCGGCGGCAAGCGCTCCAAGGCGCTGCCCGACGTGCCGACCATGAAGGAGCTCGGCTACGATATCGAGTACTACCTCTGGGTCGGCCTGTTCGCGCCCAAAGGCACGCCGGCGCCGATCATCGCCAAATTGCGCGACGTGTCGTCGAAGGCCGCGCATACCGATACCTTCAAGACGGCGATGACCAATCTCGGCCAGGAACTCGACTATCTCGACCAGCCGGAATTCGCCAAATTCTGGGACGCCGACGCCGCCCGCATCGAGGCCGCCGTCAAGGCGATCGGCAAGCAAGGCTGAACCTCAAGCCCCTCTCCCCGCGCCGCTTGCGGGGAGAGGGACTATCAATCCGGACACAAACAAAATGAACATGCGCGCCGATCACGTCGCGGGCGCCTTTTTCGTGGCGCTTGGCCTGTTGGTCATCGCGCTGAGCGGCGACTTGCCGTTCGGCCAGTTGTCGATGCCAGGCGCCGGCTTCCTGCCGATGATCATCGCCATCATGATCATCGTGTTCGGCGCGTCGCTGTTCCTGCGCGCGCGCGAAAGCCGGGCTTTCTCCGAACTTGCCTGGGACGACAGCCGCCACGCCCTTCAGGTCATCGCCATCACCGCCGTGGCGACCGCGCTCTATACCGTGCTCGGCTTCATCATCACCATGATCCTGATGATGCTGGCGCTCCTGGTTATCATCGAGCGCAAGAACATCCTGCGCGCGGCGGCCTACAGCGCGGTCGTCGCGATCGTGACCTACGCCACCTTCGTCCATCTGTTGCAGTCGCCGCTGCCCCCCGGCGTGCTCGGTTACTACTAAGGCCCATCAGTGGAAGACACCCTCCTCAGCCTGGCGCATGGATTCGGCATCGCCTTCCAGCTCGACAATCTCTGGTACGCCTTTCTCGGCTGCCTGGTCGGCACCCTGGTCGGCGTGCTGCCGGGCATTGGGCCCTTGTCGGGCATCTCGATCCTCTTGCCGGTGACCTTCGGGCTCAACGCCACGCAAGCCGTGATCATGCTGGCCGGCATCTATTACGGCTCGCAATATGGCGGCTCCACCACCTCGATCCTGATGCGCATTCCGGGCGAGGCGTCGTCGGTGATGACCTGCATCGACGGCAACGCCATGGCCAAGAAGGGCCGCGCCGGCGCCGCGCTCTGCATCGCCGCGGTCGGCTCCTGGGTGGCGGGCACCTTCGGCATCATCGTGCTCACCGTGATCGCGCCGCCGCTCGCCTCCATCGCGCTGAGATTCGGCCCGCCCGAATACACGACGCTGCTGGTGATGGGCCTGATCTTTCTCGCCTACATGTCCTCCACCTCGCTGGTGCGCACGCTGCTGATGGCCTGCCTCGGCCTGCTGCTCGGCATGATCGGCATCGACAACATGACCGGGCATTTCCGTTACAGCTTCGATCTCAACGAACTGGGCGACGGCATCGGCATCGTGCCGGTGGCGGTCGGCCTGTTCGGCCTGGGCGAAATCCTGGCGACCCCGAGCCACAAGGTGATCGGCGAGGTGATCACGCCCAAGTTGCGCGAACTGCTGCCGACCCGCCAGGAATGGCGCGATTCCTACTGGCCGATTGCGCGCGGCAGCGTGCTCGGCTTCGTCATCGGCATCATTCCCGGCTCCGCGCACATCATTTCCAGCTTCCTGTCCTATGCCCTGGAAAAGCGCATTTCCAAGCATCCCGAGGAGTTCGGCAAGGGTGCGGTGGCCGGCGTCGCCGGCCCGGAATCGGCCAACAATTCGGCCTCGACCGGCGCCTTCGTGCCGATGCTGGCGCTCGGCATTCCGACCGGGCCGATCACCGCGGTGCTGATCGGCGCGCTGATGATTCACGGCGTGCCGGCCGGACCGCAGCTCGTCACCGAGCACCGCGACCTGTTCTGGGGCTTCGTCGCCTCGATGTATGTCGGCAATCTGATGCTGCTGGCGCTCAACCTGCCGCTGGTCGGCATCTTCGTCAGCGTGCTGCGCATCCCTTACGGCTATCTCTATCCGCTGATCATCATGTTCTGCATCGTCGGCGTCTACGAAGTGAACCATTCCATCGTCGACGTCTGGATCATGCTGATCATGGGCGCGCTCGGCTATGCCTTGCGCAAGTTCGAATTCGATCCGGCGCCGCTGGTGCTCGGGCTGGTCATTGCGCCGATCTTCGAGCAGAGCCTGCGCCAGTCGCTGATCATGTCGAACGGCAATTACTTCATCTTCTTCAACCGCCCGATCTCGCTCGGGCTGCTGATCGTGTCCGCCGTGTTGCTGGCCATGTCCGCCGTCACCTTCGTGCTCAGACGCAAGGACTGGCGCGACAAGCTGGCCGAAGTGGAAGCCGGCGAAGTGGAGACCTGAGCGGGGGACGTTACGCCGCCGCGGCCCTCCGTTTCCTGCGCATGATCTTGTCCGACCTTCCTTCGCCCGCCGAAGCAGGCTTCGCGAAGGCGGGAAACCGGTTCCCATCCCCGATCAAGTCGAGGACATGTTTTCGGGATCATGCGTTCCGCGCGTGCAGCGCCATGGCGATCAGCGCCGAGCCGCCGAACACCATGTTGATGCCGACCAGCAGCCCGATCGCCCAGGCCGCGGTGCTCGGCAGGCCGGCGGCGATGAACGCGGCCAGCACCAGATCGATGACGCCGCTCACCAGCATCCAGCCCCATTTGCCGGACAGCTCACGCTTGTGATCGAGCGCGAACATGATCGAGGCGCCGCCCTCGATGATGAAGAAGACCACCAGCAGGATGGTGAGCGAGACCGCGCCGCTCAATGGCGAGGCCAGCAGCAGCAGGCCGACGACGATCCCGAGCAGCGCGGAGATCAGCGACCACCAGAAGCCCGGCGCCTGCCGCATCATGAAAGTGGTGACCAGGCCCATCACGCCGCTGACCAGGAACAACCAGCCGAACAGGATGGTCAGCGCCAGCGTCGCGAGCAGCGGCAAGGCGATAGCGGTCGCCCCCAGCACGATCAGCACGACGCCTTCGACCAGAAACAGCACCCAATGCGCGTGCAGCGCCGTCGCGACTTCGCGTTGAATTTTGGCGATATCGGGTCGATCGGTCGACATGGCAGCCTCCGCACGTTGCCCCCTGAGGCAGCATATACCTTCGCCTATGACGCCGATACAGCGCGCGGACCGCGGCAATTCTTCTTGCGGATGATCCTATCCGGAAAACCGGTTCCCATCCCCGATCCAGTCGAGGACATGCTTTTCGGGATCGTGCGCTCGGCTCACGCCCACAGCCGTTCCTTTTCCAAACCCTTGTAGAGTTCGGCGACGTATTCGCCGTAGCCGTTGAACAGCATGGTCGGGCGCCGCTCGCCGGTGCCGATCAGCTCTTCGGTGGCCTGGCTCCAGCGCGGATGCGGCACCGCCGGATTGACGTTGGCCCAGAAGCCGAATTCGGAGGATTGCAGCGCCTCCCAATAACTCTTCGGCCGCTGGTCGGTGAAGCTGAAGCGCACGATCGATTTGATCGACTTGAAGCCGTATTTCCACGGCACCGCCAGCCGCAAGGGCGCGCCGTGCTGCTTGAGCATCGGATGGCCATAGGCGCCGGTGGCGAGGAAGGCCATCTCGTTGGTCGCTTCCGCCATGGTGAGGCCTTCGACATAAGGCCAGGGAAACCAGGTCTGCCGCTGCCCCGGCGCCTCCTTCGGATTCATGAAGGTTTCCATCCGCACATATTTGGCGGAGCCGAGCGGCCGCGCGAGATCGACCAGCTTGGCGAACGGGAAGCCGGTCCAGGCGATCGCCATGCTCCAGGCTTCCACGCAGCGGTGACGATAGGTGCGCTCCTCCAGCGTCATCTTGCGGATCAGTTCGTCGATGGCGATTTCCTGCGGCTTCTCCACCATGCCGTCGATCTTCACCGTCCAGGGCCGGATGGTCAGCCTTTGCGCCTGCTCGGCGACGTATTTCGACGAATTGAATTCGTAGAAATTGTTGTAGTTGGCGTTGACCTTCTCGTCGGTGATCGGCCGGTCGAGCTTGTATTTCTCATTGCGCTTGGCCGGATAAAGATCGGCCGTCGGGTCCGGCAGCTTGGCGAGGTCGGAGATGCGCTGTGCCAGGGCGGTGCGCGGCGTCAGCGCCAGCGCGCTCGCACCGCCGACCATGAAATTGCGGCGGTTGAAAAACAAATGCTCGGGCGTGACGAGGCGATCGGGAATCTCCCAGCCGCGGCGGCGAATGACGTGCATCGGTATGCCCTCTTGGGATGGTCGCCCCAGAGGTATGGGCCCGCGCGCTCACTGGCAAATCACTCCTCTGTCATTCCGGCGCGCGTCCCGGAATGACGCGGAGACTTATTCCGCCGCGCGCTTGGCCGCGATGATCTGATCGGCGGTGCGGCCGGTGAGTTCGGCCATGTGGTCGAACTTGAAGCTGAAGGAGCCGACGCCGGCGGTGGCCGAACGCACCTCGATGATGAGGTCGCCGATCTCGGCTTCCGCCATCTGCGCGCGCACCATGTCCCAGCCCGGCCAGCCCTCGCGGGTGTCGAAGCCGAGGATCTGCCCGCGCCGTCCGGCCAGGATGGCGTTCATCTTGGCGGTGGCGTCGGTCGGGCAGACGATTTCTACCAGATGGATCGGCTCCAGCAGCACCGGCTGGCACTGCGGCAGACCTTCGGCGATGCCGATGCGGCCGGCGATGTGGAACGCCATGTCGGAGGAATCGACCGTGTGGTAGGAGCCGTCGATCAGCGCCACGGCAAGGTCGACCACCGGGAAGCCGAGCGGGCCGTGCTTGAGCCCGTCGATCACGCCCTCCTCCACCGCCGGAATGTAGTTGCGCGGCACCACGCCGCCGGTGATGCGGTCCTCGAACTTGAAGCCGGAGCCGCGCGGCAGCGGCTTGATCTCCAGCACCATGTCGCCGAACTGGCCGTGGCCGCCGGACTGCTTCTTGTGCCGGCCGCGCACGGTGACCGGCTTGCGGATGGTTTCCTTGTAGCCGACTGCCGGCGGCCGCGTCGTGACCGGAACCGCGTAACGGTCGCCGAGCCGTTCGGCCGCCACGCGCAGGTGCATCTCGCCCTGGCCCCAGATCACCACCTCGTGATTCTCGGCGTTGTGGATGACGGTGAGCGAGGGGTCCTCTTCGGTGAGCTTGCTGAAGGCGGCGCCAAGCTTGACGTCGTCCTTGCGTTCCTTGGCCTGCACGGCGAGCGCCAGCACCGGCGCATAGGGCGTCACCTCGACGAGCGCGGCATGCGCCTGCTTGCCGGCGGACAACGTGTCGCCGGTCTTGGCGCCGTCGAGCTTACCCAAGGCGACGGTCTCGCCGGCGGTCGCCGGCCCGCGCTTCTCGAAATGCAGGCCCATGACTTTGAACACGCCGGACGCCCGGCCGGCTTCGCCGTTTGGCGTGTGGAAAACGGTGCCGTCGGTAACCTGCCCGGCCAGCAGGCGCGCAATCGACATCTTGCCGCCATGGGTGGTGTGGAAAGTCTTGAGCACCAGCGCCAGTGCCTCGCCGCCATCGGCCTCGGCGCCGAGCCGCGCGACGGTCTCCGCCACGCCGGGCGCCTCATGGCGCAGCGCCTTGAGCAGGCGCAGCACGCCGTTCGCGCGGGTGGCGACGCCGATCAATACCGGCACGACCAGCCGCTCGCGCAATTCCTTGGCGAGATCGTCGAACACTTTGTCGCGCGGCGGCTCGATGTCCTCGAGCAATTGCTCCATCAGCTGGTCGTCGTGATCGGCCAGCGTCTCCAGCATGGTGAAGCGCGCTTCCTTCTCGCGATCGCGCTCCTCGCCCGCGAGCTCGATGACCTCGGATGGCGCATGCTCCTTGTAGACATGGGCGCGTTCGAGCGCGAGATCGACGAAACCGGAAATGATGTCGCCGTTCCAGATCGGAATTTGCCGCAACAGCAGCGGCACGCGCGAGGCCGGCTGCAACAGCTTCAGCGTCTCGCGCACGCGCTTGTCGGCCTTGTCGATCTTGTTGAGAAACAGGAAGCGCGGAATATTGAGGTCTTCCAATTCGCGCAGGATCAGTTGCAGCTGCGGCACCTTCTTCTCGTCGGCCTCGCAGACCACGACGGCCGCGTCGACCGCCGGCAGCACCGCGCGCATGTCATGAATGAATTCGATCGAGCCGGGGCAATCGATGAAGGTGTAGCTGTCGCCCATGAAACTGGTGGTGGCGACCGAAGCCTCGACGCTCATCTTGTGATTGCGGGCTTCCTTGCTGGCGTCGCCGACGGTGGTACCCGCGTCCACCGTGCCCTGCCGCTGCACCGCGCCGGTGCGGGCTAAAATCGCCTCTAACAGCGTTGTCTTGCCGCTTTGGAATGGGCCCACCAGCGCGATGCACCGGGGACCCCTGGGACCCGTGCCATTTTGTCCCATAATACCTCCCTTGCCGGCCGGGAGGTCGGACCTGGTTTTTCCCGGCCCTTGTCACAGTATCGTCTCAGGAGGCGGCCGCCATGGCAAGGGGCGATGACGCACTAAACGAAACGGCCGCCCGCGGGCGGCCGCCGTTGCCTTCCTGAAATGTCCGCTCAGCGAGCCGGATGCAACTCAAGCTGGGCGACGCCCGCCGCCAGATTGAGGCCGGTCTGGCCCGTGACCGACAAAGGCTGCAGCGCGACCGTGCGATTTGAGCCGCCGACCAGCACGTTGGCGCCGAGGCCGACCGCGATGGTCGCTTCGGCCGTCGCACCGGCATAGGTGCCGGCAAGGGCGCCGTAACCGCGCGTCGTCGGCGCATAGACGGCCCATACCATCTGGCCGGCCGATGTCGCACCGATGTCGAGGCCGAGTTTGCTGATGGTGCCGACATAGGCTTCCGGCGGGCCCGGCAGATTCGGATTGAACAGGCACTGCACGCCCTTCTGCGAGCCGATGATCATGCCAATGCCGCCGGAAACATCGCACACCAGCGTGCCGACCTTGACGCCATTCTGCGCCAGCGCGGGCGCGCTGCCGAACGCCGTGATGAGCCCGAAAGCCAGGGCACCAAGCCCTAAGAACATACGTTTCACATTAACCTCCCTGGTGATGACAATTCGAATCTCCCCCAGTGATCATAGCTAGCCGACATCGGCGTCAATTGTGAACGCAGAGTTCCGTTAAGTCAAAATGACGCGGCCGGCGCCCTGGCCGCGTCCATGCCGATAGCCACAACTATTTCAAATTCCCGCAGAATCGCTGGATGCGCCGGCAGGCTTCTTCCAGGTCCTCGGTCTTGGTCGCGTAGGAGATGCGGAACGCGGGTCCGAGCCCGAACGCCGCGCCCTGCACCACCGCCACGCCTTCGGCTTCCAGCAATTCAGTGACGAAGTCCTCGTCGCTCGCCAGAACCTTTCCGCTCGGCGCGGTCTTGCCCATGGTGCCGGCGCAGGACGGATAGACATAGAACGCGCCTTCCGGCGTCGGGCACTTGATGCCGTTGGCCTGGTTGAGCATGGACACCACCAGGTCGCGCCGCTCCTTGAAGATCTTGTTGTGCTTGGCGATGAAATCCTGCGGACCGGTGAGCGCTTCCACCGCCGCCCATTGCGATACCGCCGCCGGGTTCGAGGTCGACTGCGACTGCACCATCGCCATCGCCTTGATCAGCGGCTCCGGCCCGCCGGCAAAGCCGATGCGCCAGCCGGTCATGCAATAGGCCTTCGACACGCCGTTGATGGTGAGCGTGCGCGGAAAAAGCGCGGGCTCGATCTGCGCCGGCGTGGTGAACACGAAGTCGTCGTAGACCAGGTGCTCGTACATGTCGTCGGTCATCACGTGCACATGCTCGTGCTTGAGCAGCACGTCGGTGAGCGCCTTCAGTTCGGCGCGCGTATAGGCGGCGCCCGACGGGTTTGACGGCGAGTTGAGCAGCACCCATTTGGTCTTCGGCGTGATCGCGCGTTCGAGCTGGGCCGCCGTCAGCTTGAAGCCGGACGCCATGGTGGTCTCGACCGCCACCGGCTCGCCGCCGGCGAGCAGCACCATGTCGAAATAGCTCACCCAATAGGGCGCGGCGAAGATCACCTCGTCGCCCGGGTTGAGCGTGCAGATGAACGCGTTGTACAGCACCTGCTTGCCGCCGGTGCCGACCGTGATCTGCTTGGGGCTGTAGTCGAGCCCGTTCTCGCGCTTGAACTTCTTGACGACGGCGTCCTTCAGCTCGGCGATGCCGTCGACATTGGTATATTTCGACGCCTTGCCGTCGCGGATCGCCTTGATCGCCGCCTCTTTGATGTTGTCGGGCGTGTCGAAATCCGGCTCGCCGGCGCCGAGCCCGATGACGTTGCGGCCGGCCGCCTTGAGCGCCCGCGCCTTGTCGGTGACGGCGATGGTGGCCGACGGTTTGACGCGCTTGAGCTGGTCCGCAAGGAAGGCCATCGAAAGTCTCCGAAATCCGGGATTCGCAATGCTCTTTATAGTCTCGTAACGGTCCAAAACGGCGACAGCAAGACGCAAAGAATGATGCATTCATCAAGCCTGTTGATGGGCTTTTTGCTGGAGCATGATCTTTACCGAAAACCGGGTCCCACTTTTCGGGATCATGCTCTAACCCTCCCTTAAGCCTGCCCTGCTAGACCTGCCGGCGATGGCCGGATTTATTGACATTCTGCGCTCCGGCGCCTGGCTGACCCGCGAACGGGTGCGGCTGGTGGCGCTCGCCCTGCTGGCGGCGTCGGTGCTTGGCGCCGGCTTCCTGATCGCCACCTCGGACGGCCTCAACGACCGCTTCGGCCGCCCGCTCGGCACCGATTTTTCCAATGTCTACGCCGCCGGCAGCTATGTGCTCGACGGCGAGCCGACGGCGCCGTTCGTTCCCGCCCGCCAATTCGCCCGCGAGCAGGCGATCTTCGGCCAGGCCACGCAATTCTATGGCTGGCATTACCCGCCGTTCTTCCTTGGCGTGGCCGCCCTGCTGGCGACGATGCCGTATTGGCTGGCGTTGATCGTATGGCAGGGCGTGACGCTCATTCTCTATATGCTGTCCATTCGCGCGATCGTTCTTATCCCTCCCCCGCTTGCGGGGGAGGGTGGCCAGCGAAGCTGGCCGGGTGGGGGCAAGTCGCAAAGCAATCAGTTCACCCCACCCGACTCCGCGCGGAGCCTGCCATCGGGCCGCGCTTCGCGCGGACCCGTTGGCGCGGAGCCACCCTCCCCTTTCAGGGGAGGGATAGAAAAACTCTGGCCCTTGCTCGCGCTCGCCTTCCCGGCGGTATTCGTCAATCTCGGCCAAGCCCACAACGGCTTCCTCACCGCCGCGCTGATCGGCGCCGCGCTCACGCAGCTCGACCGCAGGCCGTGGCTCGCCGGCGTGCTGATCGGCTGCCTCGCCTACAAGCCGCAGTTCGGCCTATTGATCCCGCTGGTGCTGATCGCAAGCGGGCGCTGGCGCGTGTTCGCGGGCGCCACCGCGACGGTGGTTGTGCTGGCGCTCGCCGTCACGCTCGCATTTGGAATTGACGTGTGGACCGCGTTCCTCGCCTCCACCAAGTTCACCCGCACTGTCGTGCTCGAACAAGGCGGCACCGGCTGGTACAAAATTCAAAGCGTATTCTCCTGGGTGCGCATGTGGGGCGGCGGCATCGTGCTCGCTTATGCCGCGCAAGCCGCGGTGACGCTGGCGATCGCCGCGGCGCTCACCTGGCTATGGCGCAGCCGGCCGGCTATCCGCTCAAGGCCGCCGCGCTGGTGCTCGGCTGCGCGCTGGCGACGCCCTACAGCCTCGACTATGACCTGATGCTGCTGGCGCCGGCCATCGCCTATCTCGCGCTCGACGGATGGGCGCGCGGCTTTGCGCCGTGGCAGAAAACGATTCTGGCGGCGCTGTGGATCGTGCCGCTGATCGCCCGCTCGGTGCCGCAGGCCACGCTGATTCCGCTCGCCGTTCCGACCCTGTTGCTCGCCTTCGCCCTGGTGCTGCGCCGCGCCATGAATGACAGCGGCGCCGCGCAAGCCAGTGGCGTTTTGCAGCGCGTGCCCTAGAATATTGCCGCAAGAGCCGGGCCACCGGCCGCAGTCCTATCAGGGAGCACGCCCATGCAGCTCAGCGCCGAGCAGCTTCGCGCCTTCGACGAGCTGGGTTACGTCTTCTTCCCCAATTGCTTCGCCGAGGAAGAGATCGCGCTTCTGCGCGCGGAAGCCGACAACATCCTCAAGCTCGACCGCCAGGAGATCTGGCGCGAGAAGACCGGCGCGCCGCGCACCGCCTTCGCCGCCCACACCTTCAGCGAGGTGTTCGGACTGCTGGCGCGCCACCCGCGCCTGGTCGAGCCGCTGCGGCAATTATTCGGCGAGGAGGTCTACGTCCATCAGTTCAAGCTCAATGCCAAGGCCGCCTTCGAGGGCGACGTTTGGCAATGGCACCAGGACTATGGCACGTGGCAGCGCGACGACGGCATGCCGCAGGCGCGCGCCATGAATATCGCGGTGTTCCTCGACGAGGTGATGCCGATCAACGGCCCGCTGCTGCTGATCCCGAAAAGTCACAAGCAGGGCGTGTTCGCCGCCGGTCATGACAAATTGACGACATCTTATCCGCTGTGGACGCTCGACAAGGACACGGTCACGCGGCTGGCGCGCGAGGCGGCGGGCCCCGACGGCGTCGGCATCGTGGCGCCGACCGGCAAGCCAGGCTCGGTGCTGATGTTCCACGGCAACCTGGTGCACGCCTCGCCGCCCAACATCACGCCCTATCCGCGCAAGATCGTTTATTTGACGCTGTGCGCGGTCTCCAACCACATCACCAAGTTCACGCGCCCGGAATGGATCGCGCATCGCGACTTCACGCCGATCAAGCCGGCCGACGACGACGCGCTTGAGGAATACGCCCGCGCGCACCGGGTAGCCGCGGAATAAATTTTTAATAGCGGCGCGTTTGACGCATCACATTTGCTGCAGTGCGCCACGAATTTGGCAACGCATTGCAGCGCGCGGCCTTGTAATTGCCGGACTTCGCCCACCATATCCGTGCAAGGCGAGCGCAGCGGAGTCATGGATGTACACGCTCTATTCGGATCAGCGGTCCGGCAACAGCTACAAGGTCCGCCTGGCGCTGGCCCGCCTCGGCATTCCGTTCAACCTGGTCGAGATCGACATTCTGCAAGGCGCCAGCCGCACGCCCGAATTCCTCGCCAAAAATCCGAACGGGCAAATTCCGCTGCTGGAAGTCGCGCCCCATCGCTATCTCGCCGAATCGAACGCCATCCTCTGGTACGTCGCCGGCGGCACAACGCTGGCGCCGGAAGATCGCATCGAGCGGGCCGAGGCCATGCAATGGATGTTCTTCGAGCAGCACAGTCTCGAACCGAATATCGGCGCGGCCTATTTCTGGCTGACCTTGATCAAGGGCGGGCGCGAGTTGCAGCAGCACTCGCTTGAGGACTGGCTGGAGAACGGCTACCGCGCGCTCGCCGTCATGGAAATGCACCTGGCGCGCCATCCATTTTTTGCCGCCGGCCGCTTCACCATCGCCGACATCGCGCTCTACGCCTACACGCACGTGGCGCACCGTTGCGACCTCGACCTCGCCCGTTTTCCGGCGGTGCGCGGCTGGCTCGACCGCGTGGCGGCGGAACCCGGCCATGTGGCGATGGACTGGCAGCCGGAAGCGCTCGCCGCCGCGCAGTAGCGCGCCGGCGCCCTGCGGCCACGTTTATCGCCGTCACGAAAACGCCCCCTTTCCCGACCGGCTTTGCCCAATTCCGGCCGGATGGTTGCCGGTTTCCTGCTTCATTATGGCACGCTCGGAGGTGCGGCAACCTGCAGGTTCATCATGCGCAATCCTGTCGTTAGTCCCGGCTTCAAGGCCCCATCGGCGCGTGCCCTCGGCCATGAACGGCGCACTGTCGCGCTCGCCGAGCTGCTCACCATCGTCGGACTGGCGCTGTCCACCATCGTGGCCGCCACCGTGGTGTCGATCGGCGTCGCGCGCGCCAATGTCGTCGGCAATGTCATCGACAACGAAGGCAGCCTGTTCGCCG
This sequence comes from uncultured Alphaproteobacteria bacterium, assembly GCA_963789455.1. Classification (GTDB taxonomy): domain Bacteria; phylum Pseudomonadota; class Alphaproteobacteria; order Rhizobiales; family Xanthobacteraceae; genus Pseudolabrys. Next base: position 256,316 of record CAWBLD010000004.1, read on the forward strand.
TTACGCTGCTGCTCGGCCTGATCTTCATCGCCATGGGCGGCGTGACCGCCTTCACGTTGTCGGGCCACCGGCCGAAAAAGCGCTAGGGCGCGGACGGGGCAAGCGCGGCCTCGTTCATCTCAAATGACGTCGATAGAAAGAAAAAGGGGGCGATACCTCGCCCCCTTTGCCCTGCATCTATTCGTTCCGTCAGGATACCCGTCGCATGCTCGTTCCCAGCGCGCCGTAATCGACGCGATGGTAGCCGTCCGCCCCGAGCGACACGGCCGCCGGCATTACTTGCAGCACCTCATGGGCCATGACGCCCTCGTAGGTTTCGGGCCTTCCAAGGTACTTGAAGCGATACAGCGGAAGCCCAAACACTGTGGTGCCGACACGTTGCACGTCTTCCTTAAGCCTGACATCGGATACACCCACGGCGTCGTCCCCGACCGATGGTCCAAGCATCGTCAGGCCGCGAGCGGTTGGCGGCGCCTTATTATCGTCGCCAACCGAAGGCCCAAGGGCTGTCAGGCTGGGAGCGGTTGGCGCGCCCCGCGCATCGTCCTCAATTGGGCGGGGGTTTCCCATTGCCCCACGGGCATTAATAGGGGGCGGGAGGCATATCGACAGGACGAGAGTTGGGCTTGGTCCATCGTCCCCAACGCACGGCCCCAGCCCCATCGCAGCGCGCTCAAGATTATTGTCATCATGTTCTTCTTCGCGCCATTCGGCTTGATCGGCCGCAACAAAGTCGAGGAGACTCTCGAATCGCCTACCAGACGACAAATTGTCCATGGGTTACGCCCTCCTGTCGAAAAACAACCTACACCAGCACTGGACACATCCGCAAATGACCGGGGCTTGACCGGCGATCGCGGACGGCGGGCCATTTGTTGCCATTGGCTGGCAATGTCAGCTGTCCGCCCGTAGCGCCCCTTCAATGCACGGGTCCGATTTATCGCAATCCACCACTGGCAGATGACGCGTCGCGTTTTTTTTCGAATGATCGCGATTGGGCCACAATCGGGCGTCAAGGAAATTGCCTAGCCGGCTTGTAGATTCCGGAGCGTCCCGCCGTCGGCTAGCGACCGCGCCAGTTCAGCCCTCGGATACGGAAAACAATCAATGCGCCATCATTGGATCGCTGCGGGGTTGGCCGCGGCCCTGCTGTCATTCCCTGTGCAGGCCGCCGACGCCGCTGGCATCAACCTGCCGCGGTTCGACCATGTCGTCATTGTGATATTGGAAAATCATACGCCCAGCCAGATCCTCGACCCGAACCGCGCACCGTTCATCGACGGCCTGGCGAAGGGCGGCGCATTGTTCATCAACGCCTTCGCCGTCTCGCATCCGAGCCAACCAAACTATTTCGCGCTGTTCAGCGGCTCGACGCACGGCGTCCGCGACGACCAAGACCATATGTTCGACGCGCCGAATCTCGCCGGGGCGCTCCACGCCGCGCGCAAGAGCTTTGTCGGCTACGTGGGAGCCGGCTCGCCGCGCAAGCATAATCCGTGGGAATCGTTCGCCAGCGCCCACGCCACGGAACGGAATGTGAATGAGTTTCCGCGCGACTTCACGCGGCTGCCGACGGTGAGTTTCGTCGTCCCTGACATGATAAACGATATGCATGATGGATCGGTGCGCGACGGCGACAATTGGCTCAAGGCCCATCTCGGCGCCTACGCGCAATGGGCGAAAACCCATAACAGCCTGCTGATCGTCACATTCGACGAGGACGATCACAGCGCTGAAAACCGAATTGCGACGATTTTCTATGGCGCCCGCGTGCGGCCCGGCCGTTACGCCGAGCGCATCTCGCATTACAACGTGCTGAGCACGCTGTTGGCGGTGTCTGGTCTGTCGCCCTTCGCCGAAGCCGCGACGAACCAACCCATCCGCGCTATTTGGAATTAAATTGAGCTAACGGCCCGCGAACAGCCGTCGTGCCGACAATCACTCGCGAAGCGCCGCGCGATGTCTCCGACGGGTCATATTCGACCGGCCAAACGGTTGCCCATTTGCCGCAACCGATGGCCCCCCGTGCGGTCAAGCTGCCGGGGGACGCCCATCGTCCCCAACCGACGGCCCCAGCGTCGTCAAATCGCGGATGGGATTAATCACATCGTCCCCAACCGACGGCCCCAGCGCCGTCAAACCGCGGACAGGAGTAGTCACATCGTCCCCGACGCACGGCCCCAGCGCCGTCGGCGACTTGTTATCGGCCCCAACGCACGGCCCCAGCATGGCATCTTCCCCGACCAATGGCCCAAGACCGGCGGGATCGGCCGCAACCGCATCGAGGAGATTCGTGAATTGCTTATGATCGGCCATGGCTTCCGCCCTCCAAAAGAAAAAGTCTATGCCATGGAAGGCTCATTCACAACAGGCTCTGCGCGCCGTGTACATATCCGCTTCCATTTCGTTTTTGATCGCGCCTTTACGAGTGCGCGCCTTGGTCCGGCGCGGACTGTCGGAACGCTCCGCGATCCTGCATAGTTGATACAAGATCGATGGAGAGCGGCATGCGATTCGTCCTTGCGCTAGCGGCCGTGCTGCTGACGCGCGGCGCCTGGGCGGCGCCGCAGATTTTCCCCTCCTCCGCTGGCCCGCTCAGCGTCGAGACGCTCGCCGGCGGCCTGGTGCATCCCTGGTCGCTCGCCTTCCTGCCCGACGGCCGCATGCTGGTGACGGAGCGGCCCGGCCGTATGCGCATCGTCACGCGCGCCGGTGAGTTGTCGCCGCCGCTCGCCGGCGTGCCGGAAGTCTATGCGCAAAGTCAGGCCGGCCTCATGGACGTGATCCTCGGCCGCGATTTCGAAAAAAATCGTACGATCTATTTCTGCTATGCCGAGCCGGCCGAAGGCGGCGGCGGCCGCATCGCGGTCGCGCATGGGCAGTTGGAGGAGAGCGGCCGTACCCCGCGTCTGGTGGCGGTGAAGACGATCTTTCACCAGTACGGTCCGGCCTCGCGCGGCCTGAACATCGGCTGCCGCATGGTGCAGGCGAGTGACGGCAATCTGTTCGTCACGCTCGGCGATCATTTCGCCGCCGCCGACATGGCGCAGACGCTCGACAATCATATCGGCAAGATCGTGCGCATCCGCACCGATGGAACGGCGCCGCCCGACAACCCGTTCGTCGACAAGCCGGGCGCGCTGCAGGAAATCTGGGCCTACGGCCTGCGCAATGCGGAAGGGCTCGCCTTCAATCCGGCGGACGGCAAACTGTGGGAGCAGGAGCACGGGCCCAGAGGCGGCGATGAGATCAACATCATCGAGAAGGGCAAGAACTACGGCTGGCCGGTGGTCAGCTACGGCGTCAACTACTCAGGCTCGCCGGTCGGCACCGGCAAGGCGCGAGCGCCGGGCCTGCAGGAGCCGGTCTGGCACTGGACGCCGTCGATCGCGCCGTCCGGCATGGCGTTCTATACCGGCGCACTGTTTCCCGGCTGGAACGGCAGCCTGATCAACGGCGCGCTCAAATTCGAACTGCTGTCCCGGCTCACGCTTCATGGCGACAGCGCGGTGCGCGAGGAGCGCCTGCTGCAGGGCTTGCGCGAGCGCATCCGCGATGTGCGGCAGGGGCCCGATGGCGCGCTTTATCTGCTCACCGATAACAGCGCGGGCCGCATCCTGCGCGTGACGCCGGTGAAATAAAATTGGTGGTCATTCCGGGGCGCGAGCGCAGCGAGCGAACCCGGAATCCATAATCACAGACCGGGGTTATGGATACCGGGTCCGGCGCTAACGCGCCGTCCCGGAATGACAGCGTTTAGGTCGGCGCAGACCCAGCACCACGACGCCGTTCATTTGTCACCGCCGCGTCACAGACCTGCGCTATCCAGAGCCTGCTTACGTCGCTTGTTGAGTAACCGAGTATCCCCTTTTCATGCGGTCCCGTGCGGCTGACCCTGCTCTCCGGGACCGCATTTTTTTGACTCCCTGCCGGCGCCGCGGGCATGCCATCGCTTTCTGATCGGATCGAAACGGCGTCCGCCCGGGGTCACGCGGCTTTGGCCTTGTGCTAATCTCGCCCCGTTGGCTGCGGCGCCGCCTGCGCTTGGCCCCACGCCTGCATCGATGAGGGGAGCGACGCGTTGCGTACCGTTCGTATCATCGCCGCTTGTGCCGCCGTGCTGATGGCCGGCGCGGCGGCCGCGCAAAACCGCGGCCAGCAAGCGGCGCCGGCGACGCCCTACCAGCCGGTAGCGATCACGCTGCCGCAGCCGATGACCGATGCGAGCTTCGAGGCCATGCGCAAGCAGCTCGGCGAAGCCGCCCAGCGCAAGGATCGCGCCGCCATGGTGCGCCTGGTGGTCGCGAAAGGGTTCTTCTGGGACCGCGGGGATGGTAACGCCGCCGACAAGCGCAAATCCGGTTTCGACAATCTGTCGACGGCGCTCGGCCTCGCCAACAAGGAGGGCGCCGGCTGGGACATTCTCGCCGGCTACGCCGAGGATCCGGATGTCTCGCCTGCGCCCGACCACCCTGGCGCGATGTGCGCGCCGGCCGATCCGGCCTTCGACGCGCAGGCGTTTGACGACCTCGTCAAGACGACGAATACCGATGCGACCGAATGGGGCTATCCGGTTTCGGCCGGGCTCGAAGTGCATGCGACGGCGCAAGCCAATGGCGCGGTGATCGACAAGCTCGGTCTGCACTTCGTGCGCATCATGCCGGAGAGCACGTCGGACCAGCCGTCCTACATGCGCATTGCGACGCCGAGCGGCAAGACCGGCTATGTCACGATCGATTCCATCGCGCCGATCGGCAACGACCAGATCTGCTACGTCAAGGAGGGCGGCGCCTGGAAGATCAGCGGCTATATCGGCGGCGGCGAGCCGCCATAGTGCCGGCCTGCCATCGGCCTCCGATGCCTCAATCGTATTTTAAGAATTTCCACTCGAGCAGATAATCGAGCGAGAGCGCGCCCGCGCCGCGCGTCAGCAGCAACACCAGCATCGACGCCCATGTCAGGTGCTCGACCCAGGCCTGCGGATAGACAAATACCTCGATGACAAAGATCATGCCGAGCAGCGGCAGAGTGGCAAGACGGGTCGCCAGCCCCAGAAACAGAAACACCGGAAAAGTCAGTTCCGTGAACATGGCCAGCCGCGCCGCCAGCGTCGGATCGAGCAGCGGTACTTTATATTCGTCCTCGAACAGCTTCACCGCGAATTCCCAGGAATGGAGCTTCAACAGTCCCGAGTTGAAAAACACCGCGCCGACGCCGACCCGCATCGCAAGCTGAATAATCGACAGCGGAAATCGCGCCAACAACGCGCGCAGCGATACGAACAGATGGCGCAAGGCAACGAGCTGCATCGAAACGGTCATGGCTGAGTGTCCCTGGCCGCGCCGCCGATTGCGGTGGCAAGTCCGGCGGCAACCAATTGAAGCAAGGCCGACCCGGCGTCGAAGCCCGGATCGGCATCGAGCGCCTGTTCCGCCGCACCGCCGACGGACAAGCCGGCCAGCAACGCCTTGCGGAATGCAAACGCGGCATTGTCGAGGCGATTGATCGAAAATGCCCCGCGCGCGCCGCGAATTTCCAGGCGGATTTCTTCAGCGTCGAGGGCAAAGCTCTGCGGCGCGGCGTCCGACAGGAACAGCGTCACCAGTTCATCCACCGGCCACGGCGCCGCCAGATAAGACAAGCCCGGCTGCAGCGTGAGCGTGCAATCGGCGATCGCCCCGGCATCAAGCCGTGTCAGCGTCTCGACCGCGAGCGGCGCGTGCTCGACCTCAAGCGCCGCGCGGCCGAGAAGCCATTCCAGTTCGCCGACCCAGCGCACCCAGGGAATGCGTTGCACGCCCGGGCCGCTTGCCAGATATGCCGGAAATGACCCGCCGTATTCCGCGATGCACGGTTCACGCGGCGGATAGTCATGCACGAAGCCGCGCGCGGCCTCATTCACCAGCGGCGAGCCGACCAGCCAGACCAGCGCCGGAAATTTTCCCGCCAGCGCGCGCACCAGGCTTGCCTCGTAATGGCGCTGATGGATCGCGAAGCGCGCAACTGGATTGCATCCGCCGATGAGAACCGGCGTCAATTGCGACAGTTCGCCATCGATGATGGCGCCGCGAACCCGGGTCTGAAAATCAGCCAACGGCACGACGGCGCTCCGGCGTCAGCGTGGCGGCCGCGATCGCATCGGCGGTCGCGGCCTCGGACAGGATGGTCGCAAGCGCGGGGAGATCGTTATCCCACTCGATCAGCGTCGGCTTCGGCCCGAAAATGCGGAGCGCATGCGCATAGAGCTCCCAAGCCGGCTGTGAGATGCGCTGCCCATGGGTATCGATCAGCACCTGCCGGCCGGGACTGGCCTCATCATCTTCCGCCAGGAAGCCGCCGAGATGCAGTTCGCCGATGGCCTCGGCTGGCATCGCGTCGAGATAGCCTTGCGGGTCGTAGCCCAGATTGTGACCGCTCAAATAGACATTGCTGACGTCGCACAGGAGCTTGCAGCCGGTGCGGCGAACGAGTTCGCTTAGAAATTCCACCTCGTTCATGGTCGAGGTGGCAATGCCGATATAGCTCGACGGGTTTTCGACCAGGTAGGGCCGGCCGAGCCCTTGCTGCACTTCGTCGAGATGCTCGGCCACGAGGTGCAACGTCTCCTCGTCATAGGGAAGCGGCAGCAGATCGTTCAAATAGGCGCCTTCGTGCGTCGACCAGGCGAGATGGCCGGACACCAAGACCGGATCGATCGCATCGATCAGCCGGCGGATACGCCTGAGATGGCTGCGGTCGATACCGCAGGCGCTGCCGATCGAAACGCCGACGCTGTGCACCGAAATCGGATAGTCCCGCGCCAGCTCGATCAGCAGTTCGGTCGCATGCGGATTGGCGAGGAAGTTTTCCGGGTGGATCTCGAACCAGCCGGCGGCGGGTCGGGTGGCCACGACCTCCGCGAGATGCGGAAGCCGCAATCCGACGCCCGCGCACTCGGGCGCGCGGCGGTTTTGCGCGGTCATGACCACCCTTGCCGACATGCGATCAAGCCTTCGGAGTCTTGCTGCCGCCGACGATGCGGTTGCAATAGCCCGCCGGAACAAAGATCCAGGATTTCGGGTCGGCGTTGACCTTGGAGGTCCCGGCGCAGGAATGATTGCCGGCGGACGCACAGTCATTCTGACCGGCCTTGGCCAAGCCGTAGCATTTTTCGGCGGTGAATTTCGGGGCGGGCGCCGGCCCGGCCGCCAATGCAAGCGTCGGGACGGCAAACGCGGCAGCGAGCGCCGATGCGATGACGACACGTTTGTTCATGATTAGTCCTCCAGTTCGGTTTTGACTTATTGGTTGGGCAGCGACGTCCGTCCCTGCGGGGGCCCGTTGGGGCTCACCTGACGGTGATTTCGTTGTGAAGGGGAAGAAGGTTACATCGCGAGGACCAGAAATCACCGAAGCGCGGCGTCGCATCCGTTATGCAATCGTCATCAAGCGTCGATCGATTTGGCATCCTGATGCGCGCCGCACAGGATGGAGATTCTGCGGCCTATCTGCGGCTCCTGAACGAGATCACGCCGCTGCTGCGGCGCACAGTCCGAAAGCGGCGTGCATTCCTGCAGCCGTCCGATGTCGAGGATCTGGTGCAGGACATCCTGCTTTCGCTGCATTCCGTGCGCGCCACGTACGATTCCGCGCGGCCGTTTCTGCCCTGGCTGATGGCGATTGCCCGCAACCGGATGGCCGACCGTGCGCGCAGCCAAATGCGCCGCACGGCAAACGAAGTCTCCGTCGCCGAATATCCTGAAACCTTTTGCGACGAGCCGGCGAATATACCGGATGCCGGCTATCGCGATCAGGTGGCCCTGCGCAAGGCCATCGCAAAGCTCCCGCGCGGACAGCGACGTGCTATCGAGATGATGAAGTTGAGCGAAATGTCTTTGAAGGAGGCCGCATCCGCCAGCGGAATGAGCGTCGTCGCGCTCAAGGTCGCGGTTCATCGCGGCATGAACGCACTGCGCAAGGCGCTCAGCGTCGAGGTATGACAGTGGACACCGGCGACCTCATCCATCGGCTTGCGGACCGCCCATCGCCGGTCCGCCGACTGCCGCCGCCGTGGCGGCGGGCGGCGATCTGGCTTGCGATCTCGCTGCCTTATGTCGCGGCTATCACCTATGCCCACGCCATGCGGCCGGAGCTGCCGCAATTGCTGGCCGACCGGCAATTCGTCGTCGAACAAGTCGCAACCCTGGCGACTGCGGTAACCGCGGTGATGGCGGCGTTTTGCAGCGTCATTCCCGGATACAATCGGAAGATTCTATTGCTCCCGCTGTTGCCGCTGGCGATCTGGCTGATCAGTCTCGGCGATGGCTGCATCCGCGATTGGATGCGCCTGGGCAGCGCGGGATTGGAGCTGCATGCCGACTGGGCTTGCCTGCGCCCGGCGTCGCTGATCGGCATCGTGCCGGCGTTGGCCATCGTGATCATGCTGCGGCGCGGCGCACCGTTGTATCCGCGCACGACGCTCGCGCTGGCGGCACTGGCGGTTGCGGCGCTGGGCAACCTTGGCCTGCGGGTCTATCATCTCGGCGACGCCAGCATCATGGTGCTCGTGTGGCATTTCGGCAGTGTCGTCGTGCTCTCGCTTGTTGCCGGCTTGATCGGTAGGTTATTGCTGAACTGGAAAAAGGCTGGCGGCAACGCCGCCCATTGATCGCGCCACGCGATCGTCATTCGGAGGAAACCATGGACCAACGCGCCCGATCCGCCGCGCGCATCGCGCCGCTGCCGCCCGAGCATTCGCCCGAGCTGCGCGAGCAGTTCGAGCGCATGAAAAACAATCTCGGCTTCGTGCCCAACAGCATCCTGATCATGCAGCGGGTGCCGAAGCTGGCGAAGGCCTTCGCTGCGCTCACCGCGTCGGTCTGGGATCCCGAGAGCAAGGTCGAGCGCGGCTTTAAGCGGCTGATCGCCCATGTATCAAGCCGCGCCGCCGGCTGCCAGTACTGCATGGCGCATACCGCGGGCGGCGCGCTGCATTTCGGCATCGAGGACGAAAAACTTGCCGCGGTTTGGGATTATCAGACCAGCCCGCTGTTCAGCGCGGCCGAACGCGCCGCACTCGATTTCGCGGTCGCCGCCTCCTGCGTGCCGAACGCGGTGACCGACGAGATGTTCCTGGAAATGCGCAAATACTGGAGCGAGGATCAGATCGTCGAGATCGTCGGCTGCATCTCGGTGTTCGGCTTCCTCAACCGCTGGAACGACACGCTGGCCACGCCGCTGGAAGACGCGCCGATCGCCGTCGGCGAGAAATTTCTCGCCAAGAAAGGCTGGTCGGTGGGCAAGCACGCGGGCGCGTAATCTGCACGCGGGTGCTGCATGCACGGCGGGCGATCTCTCCCTATGGGAGAGGTGAAGCGAGCCTGCGGCACTAACGTCAAAAGTTTTCACCCGTAGCGCAGCTTCATGGTGAGGATCACCGCCATCAGCGCCAGCGTGACCGCGTTCGAGCCGATCAGCGGCCAATCGTCGATGGCGAGCCCGTAGATCAGCCAGAGCATCACCCCGAGCGTGAATGCCGCGGTCGCCGGCAGCGACAGCGCGCGGGTCTCCTTGTCGCGCATGACCTTGAGCGCCTGCGGCAGCCAGCACAGCGTGGTGAGCGCGGCGCCGGCAGCGCCGATGAGGTCGATGAGCGGGATCGCCGGCATGTTGGCGTCATACGATTGATTCGGATATGCTTTGTGACAGCCCACGACCGGGTTGCCCCATGACCGCTGCCGTGCCCATCCCACCCCGCCGCGTTGTCTGCGCGCGCTGCGGCACCGCGTTCGACTGCGCGCTCGGCGGCGACTGCTGGTGCGCGGCCGAGCCGTACCGGCTGCCGCTCACGGCAGCCGGCGTCATCGAGGATTGCCTGTGCCCGGCCTGTCTGCGCCAGGCGGCGCACGCCCCGTCCAGGTCCTAGGAGCGCGGGCAATGGGGCGCGAAACATTCAGCGACAGCGAATTGGCCGTGGTGCGGCGCGCGTTTGCCCGCCAGATGCTGGCGGTTTCCGGCTTGCAGGATGAGCGCGTGGAAGCGGCCTTCGCGGCCGTTCGCCGCGAGGATTTTCTCGGCTCCGAGCCCTGGCAGATCGTGCAGTACCCGCCGGTCCCCGCGCTGCTGCACAATGAGGCGGTCCTGGTCTATCAGGACGTGGTGATCGCGTTGCAGCCGGGCCGCGGGGTCAACAATGGCAGTCCGTCGCTGCATGCCAAGATGCTGCACGATCTCGCGGTCGAGCCGGGCCAGCACGTCGCCCATATCGGCGCCGGCGCCGGCGCCGGTTATTACACCGCGATCCTGGCCGAACTGGCGGGGCCGACTGGCCGCGTCAGCGCGTTCGAGTTCGACGCCGATCTCGCCGCGCGCGCCCGCGCCAATCTGCAGCCCTGGCCGAACGTGACGGTGATCGTCGCGGACGGCGCCCGGGCGCCGGCCGACAGAGTCGACCGCATCTACGTGAACTTCGCGGTCGCCGCGCCCGCAGCGTCCTGGCTGCAACATCTCAAACCCCAGGGCAAACTGCTGTTCGCGCTGGGCGCCCCGCATCCGCAGGCGCGCGCGAAGTTTCCACGCCACTCGGCGAAAGGCGGTGTGCTGGTGATCGATCGGGTGGCGCAGGGTTTTGCCGCCCAATACCGCTATCCGGCCTACTATGTCTGCGCCGAAGGCGAACTGGCCGGCGACGAAAGATCGGAGCTTGCGCTGTTCGCGGCTTTCGAGAAAGGCGGCATCGAATTCGTCAAGTCATTGCGTCTGAGCGGCGCCATCGATCCGACCCGCTGCTGGTATGCGACGGCACGCTGGGGCCTGAGCTACGACGCGCTCGGCGACTGACCAAGCCGGCGGTCTTCGGCATCTCTGTCATCGTCCTGTCATGCACGGCGGACCCACTCGCTGGCGCGACTGCCTACGAGACAGGACGACGCCATGACCTTGCGCCGCGCCATCGCCCGCAGCCGGAGGAAAAAGGTGGGCCGCGTCCCGCCCTTGCGGCGCGCGGCCGAACACTCATAATGCCGCTCCCGCCAATCGGACACCCGCCATCATGATCCGCGAAATCGCCCAGATCGACGTGAAACCCGGCATGGAAAACGAATTCGAGGCCGCTGTGAAAAGCGCCGTGCCGATCTTCAAGCGCGCCAAGGGCTGCACCGGCGTGACGCTGCAACGCTCGCACGAAAAGCCGGCCCGCTACCGGCTGGTGGTGCAATGGGACACGCTGGAGAACCACACCGTCGACTTCCGCGGTTCCGCCGATTTTCAGGAATGGCGCAAGCTGGTCGGCCATTGCTTCGCGTCGCCGCCCGAAGTCGAGCACATGCGCGAAGTCGTCCATGGGTTTTGAGACATGAAACGCAGCAGCGACCGCATTCTCACCACCCACACCGGCAGCCTGCCGCGCACCGCCAAAGTGGTGGAGCTGCTGCTGGCCGAGCAGCAAAAGCCGGGCGCGCGCCGCGCCGAACTCGTGGCCGCCGTGCGCGAAGCGGTGGCCTATGTGGTGCGCAAGCAGATCGAATGCGGCCTCGACATCATCAATGACGGCGAGCAGGGCCGCACCGATTACACCGTGCATGTGCTCGACCGGCTCACCGGCTATGAGGGCGAAAGCGCCGCCCCGATGGGCACCGGCGAGCCGGAATTTCCCGAGCTGGCGCAGCTGCTCACGCATTTTGCGTCGCCGTTCCAGCACCGGCCGTCCTGCAGCGGCGATGTGACCTGGAAGGACTGGGCGGCGGCGCAGGCCGACATCGATCTCGCCAAGGAGGCGATGAAGGGCGCCAAGCGAATGGCGGAAGAATTCTTCATGACCTCGCCCTCGCCCGGCCAGATCGCGCGCTATCTCAAGAACCGCCACTACAAGACCGAGGAAGCCTATATCTACGCGCTCGCCGACGTGATGAAGCGCGAATACAAGGCCATCGTCGACGCCGGCTTCATCCTGCAGCTCGACTGCCCCGATCTGGCGATGCTGCGCCACATGGTCTATCTCAATCTGCCGCTCGCCGATTTCCGCAAGATCATCGCGGTCAATGTCGCCGCGCTCAATCACGCGGTCGCCGATATTCCGGCCGAACGCATGCGCATGCATGTGTGCTGGGGCTCGACCGTGGCGCCGCATCACACCGACGTGCCGCTCAAGGACATCATCGACATCGTGCTCACCGCCAAGCCGCAGGCGGTGTCGTTTCCTGCCGCCAATGCGCGGCACGAGCACGAATGGAAGATCTGGCGCGAGGTGAAGCTGCCGGACGGCAAGATCATCATCCCGGGCGTGATCAACTCGACGGTGAATACGGTCGAGCATCCCGAGCTGGTCGCCGACCGGCTGTTGAACTTCTGCAACGTAGTCGGGCGCGAGAACGTCATCGGCGGCGTCGACTGCGGCTTCGGCACTTTCGCCGGGCGGGTGCAGGTCGACAGCAAGATCGTGTGGATGAAGCTCGCCTCGCTCGCCGAAGGCGCGCGGCTGGCGAGCAAGCAGTTGTGGGCGAAGGCGGCTTAGCCCGCCCTTCCCCCGTCCGCGGACTCGCCCCATATTCGGGCGATGGCGAAGCCTCCGAAAAAACCGAAAAAGCCAAAGGATCCGGCCAAACCGACGCGCGCCAAAGCGGCGCGGCCGCTCGCGCCGGCGACGCCCGATGCGCTCGCCGATCTGCTCAATCCGGCGATCAACAAGGGCACCGCGGGCCTCGGTTCCGGCACCGGCTTCACTTCCTTCACCTCTCCCCAGGGGGGAGAGGTCGACCGAGCGAAGCGAGGTCGGGTGAGGGGGAGCGAATCTATCGAGTCACTTGCCCCCTCACCCGCGCCTGCGGCGCGACCTCTCCCCCAAGGGGAGCGGTTGAAGAAAGAGGACGCGGCGTCTGGCCTGCAACCGCCGCCGGACAATTCATTCGACCGTCGCGCCGATTTCTCCGCCGCCCACAAGGCGCGCAAGTCGACGCCGAAAGGTTTCGATGAGGCGCCGCAGCGCGACTACGCGGCCTCGCCGATCACCGGGCTCGATCCGCAATTGGCGAAGGAGTTGGGGCTGGGCGATGAGGATGACGCTTCTAATCCCTCCCCTGAAGGGGGAGGGTCGCGCGCCGAAGACGCGCGGGGTGGGGCCACCTCACCGAATTCCGGCAACGCACCCCCACCCGGCGAACTTCGTTCGCCGACCTCCCCCTTGCAGGGGGAGGTAAAGAAAGACGGAAAATATCGCCTGCCGCGCGCCGATCTGCCGCAACCGGGCAGCGGCCTGAGCTCGATGGGCGTTGCCGCCACCGCGCAGGCGCTCGACAAACTGTTGCGCGAGGGCCGTCAGGAATTTCGCGACGAAGCGGCAACCGGCAAGGTCTGGATGCCACATCGGCCGCCGCGCCCGGAAAAATCGGAAGGCGGCAAGCGGCTGGTGATCCAATCCGAGTTCGAACCGAAGGGCGACCAGCCCGATGCGATCCGCGAGCTGGTCGAAGGCGTCCAGCGCCACGACCGCACGCAGGTGCTGCTCGGCGTCACCGGCTCCGGCAAGACCTTCACCATGGCCAAGGTGATCGAGGCGACGCAGCGCCCGGCGCTCATCCTGGCGCCCAACAAGACGCTGGCCGCGCAGCTCTACGGCGAATTCAAGTCGTTCTTCCCCGACAACGCGGTGGAATATTTCGTCTCCTATTACGACTACTACCAGCCGGAAGCCTACGTCCCGCGCACCGACACCTATATCGAGAAGGAATCCTCCATCAACGAGCAGATCGACCGCATGCGCCATTCGGCCACGCGCGCGCTGCTCGAGCGCGACGACGTGGTGATCGTCGCCTCGGTGTCCTGCATCTACGGCATCGGCTCGGTCGAGACCTATTCGGCCATGACCTTCACCCTCAAGCAGGGCGGCAGCATCAGCCAGCGCCAATTGCTCGCCGACCTGGTGGCGCTGCAATACAAGCGCACGCAGATGGATTTCTACCGCGGCTCGTTCCGCGTGCGCGGCGACGTGATCGAAATTTTCCCGGCGCACTACGAGGACCGCGCCTGGCGCGTGTCGCTGTTCGGCGACGAGATCGAATCGATCCACGAATTCGATCCGCTCACCGGGCAAAAGACCGACGAGCTGGAATTCGTCAAGGTCTACGCCAATTCGCATTACGTCACGCCGCGCCCGACGCTGATCCAGGCGATCCAGGGCATCAAGCAGGAACTCAAAGGCCGCCTCGACCAGCTCAACGCCGCCGGCCGCCTGCTGGAAGCGCAGCGGCTGGAACAGCGCACCATCTACGATCTGGAAATGATGGAGGCGACCGGCAGTTGCGCCGGCATCGAGAACTATTCGCGCTATCTCACCGGCCGCCGCATCGGCGAGCCGCCGCCGACGCTGTTCGAATATGTGCCCGACAACGCGCTGGTGTTCGTGGACGAGAGCCACGTCTCCATCCCGCAGCTCGGCGGCATGTACCGCGGCGACTTCCGCCGCAAGGCGACGCTCGCCGAATACGGCTTCCGCCTGCCCTCCTGCATGGACAACCGCCCCTTGCGCTTCGAAGAATGGGACGCCATGCGGCCGCAGACCATGGCGGTGTCCGCCACGCCCGGGCACTGGGAGATGAACGAGGCGCGCGGCGTGTTCGTCGAGCAGGTGATCCGCCCGACCGGGCTGATCGATCCGCCGGTCGAAATCCGCCCGGCGCGCACCCAGGTCGACGACCTGGTGGGCGAAGTGCGGCAGGTGGCGGCGAAAGGCTACCGCGCGCTCATCACCGTGCTGACCAAGCGCATGGCGGAGGACCTCACCGAATATCTGCACGAGCAGGGAATTCGTGTCAGGTACATGCATTCCGACATCGACACGCTGGAGCGCATCGAGATCATCCGCGATCTCCGGCTCGGCGCCTTCGACGCGCTGGTCGGCATCAATCTGTTGCGCGAGGGCCTCGACATTCCGGAATGTGCGCTGGTCGCCATTCTGGACGCCGACAAGGAAGGCTTCCTGCGCAGCGAAACCTCGCTCATCCAGACCATCGGCCGCGCCGCCCGCAACGTCGATAGCAACGTCATCCTCTATGCCGACGCCATGACCGGCTCGATGCAGCGCGCCATCGAGGAGACCAACCGGCGGCGCGAGAAGCAGGTCGCGTACAACACCGAGCATGGCATCACGCCGGAGAGCATCAAGCGCTCGATCCACGACATCATGAACAGCGTGTACGAGCGGGACCACGTGCTGATCTCCACCGGCGGCGAAGGCGAGTTCGCCGAGGCCGCCAGCATCGGGCACAATTTCGAGGCGGTGATCGGCGACCTGGAGACGCGCATGCGCGAGGCCGCCGCCGATCTCGACTTCGAACAGGCCGCGCGCCTGCGCGACGAGATCAAGCGGCTGCGGCAGACCGAGCTGGCGGTGGTGGACGACCCCACGGTGCGCAACGTCATGCTCACGCAGGACCCCAAGCTGCGACGGGCGGTGCGCTCTTCTTCCGCCTCCCCCCTTGAGGGGGAGGTCGGCGCGAAGCGCCGGGAGGGGGGTTCTCGCAAAGATGGCCCGCACAAACCCGGCCTCGACGAAATGGGCATCGCGCTCAGCCACGAGGTGAAGCCGGCGCGCAGCGGCTCACCGCGCTCCAAGCTCGGCCGCCCCGGCATGCGCGGCGGATGGAAGCGGCGGTAACGCGGTAACAGCCGCCGGCTTGACGGGCCGCACCCGATTGGCTCCCATCGGGCCGGAAACAGCGGCTTCAGGGGGCGCGTCATGAGTGAGCTGCTGCGCAAACGGCTTTATGAGCTTTACGCCGCCTATGCCGACGGGCGCATCGACGCGGCGCTGCGCGAATTCGACGACGGCGTCGTGATGACCAGCTATGCGCCGGTCGACATCTTTCCTTATCTCGGGCGCAAGCAGGGCAAGGCGGCGGTGGCGGCGACCATGAAGACGGCGCACGCGGAATTCGACTACCTCGCCTATCAGCCGGTGTTCATGGTGACCGAAGCGGAGGACGCCGCCGTCATTATCCTGGCGCGCCTGCGCCAGCGCGCGACCGACCGCATCATTCAGCTGTTCATCGCCGATTTCATCCGGTTTCAAAAAGGCCGCATCGTCGAAATCCGCGAATTCATGGATTCCTTCGACGCCGTGCAGCAGGTGCTCGGCCGCGAGATTGCCATTTCGCAAAAGCCGCATTAGGGCGGGCAAGGCAGCGGGAAGGGGCCGCTAAGGTTCTTTCAAATTAAGAGCCTATTCAAAGAGTCTCGGTAAACTGAGGCTCTATGAAATTAGGCTTCGCGGAATCGCAAACCCCCTACTCTAGCGGCTCGCAAAGCGAGCGGGCGTGGACCGAGCGCTGGGTCAAGGACTGGATTTATTGCCCGAACTGCGGAAATCCGCATGTCAGCCAATTTCCGGCCAACCGCCCGGTAGCGGATTTTTTCTGCCCTTCTTGTGCCGAGGCTGCGAATTTATCTTCAGATCGCATTGTGTGCGGACTGCTCTATTGTCAAACGACGGTATTCGCAGGGTCAGATTCAAACCATGGACGTGGGCGCGCCCCACTATCCGCTTCGTTTGCGCGTTTTCGCCCAATCCTGTACGGACACTCCAGACCTCACTTCGCGAGTCGCTTGCGGATCGACTGCAATTCCTTTCGGCGCTTGTGCGCTCGTTTTTGGGTAAGCCATTTTAAGTCCTTCGAATGTATCGAGCACAATTTGGGATACAATCAGCCGAGCATTCTCTTTGTCGTCGGCGGGAACGACATACCACGGTGCCTCTCGGGTGCTTGTTGCGCTTAGGCACTCCTCATACGCCTTCATGTATTGCTTCCAGAATTTTCGCTCCTCGACATCCGCAAGACTGAATTTCCAGTTCTTTGTCCGGCTCATCGATGCGTGCAAGGAAACGCTTGCGCTGCTCCTCCTTCGAGAGGTGGAGGTAGAACTTGATGATGCGGGTTCCGTTGGCGTGGAGATGTTTCTCAAAATTCGCAATCGAACGATACCGGCCGCGCCAGACTGCTCTATCGTCGTGCGGCGTGTCCGGGATCCCTTCGCTGCGGAGAATCTCGGGATGCACGCGGGCGATCAGCACTTCCTCGTAATAGGATCGGTTGAAGATGCCGATCCGCCCACGTTCCGGCAGATCGCGGCTGGTGCGCCAGAGAAAATCATGTTCCAATTCGGCAGCGCTGGGATGTTTGAAGCTGAATACCTGGCAGCCTTGCGGATTGACCCCGGACATTACGTGCTTGATGGCACCATCTTTTCCCGCCGCATCCATCGCCTGAAAGATCAGCAGGATGGCGTGGCGGTTGGATGCGTAGAGAAGCTCCTGTTGGGAACTTAATTGCGCAACGTGCTCTTCCAGGAGCTTTTGATACTCCTCCTTCGACTTATATACGGGCTTCACGATCGTCGGCCACTTCTTGAGATTGACCTTGTCTCCTTCCCGCACGCGAAATTCTTTGGCGTCTATTTTCATCTTCTTCCTTTCGGCGGTGCTGGCCGCTCAAATATTTCTTTGGTTCACTTGGCGGTCTCCGGCGCCGAATCGGACGGCGTCTTGGCTTTGGCTTCACGTTTAGGCTTGGCGTCAGGCTTAGGCTTTGGCTGCTTCGGCTTGGGCTCGACATTGCCTTCGGATTTAGGCGCGGCTTTAGCTTCGGACTGTAGGCTCGGCGCCGGCTTCAGGCGCCCTCGCGGCCGCGATACTTGCCCCAGCCTGGGTGATCGCCGCTGCGATGATACGCCCGGCATCCTCCGGGTCTTTGATGAGGCCTGCCACGAGGAGGTCGCCGAGTGACGTGTTGAGCAGTGTCGCAGTGCTGGCATTGCTTTGAGGCTTAGGCTCGGCTTTGGGCTCGGTCTTGGCTTCAGGTTTGCTCGGGCGCCGCTTTGGTTTCCGACTGTGGCGCGGCTTTGACTTCTGGCTTAGGCCCGGCCTTGGCTTCGGGCTTGGCCTCGATCTTGGCTTCAGGTTTACCCGCGGCTTTTGCGTCAGGTTTGGGCTCGGCTTTAGCGTCGGCCTTGGGCGCCGCTTTGGCTTCCGACTGTGGTGCGGCTTTGACTTCCGGCTTAGGCTCAGCCTCGGTCTTGGTTTCGGCCTTGGGCTCGGTTTTGACCGATCAAGAATCCGATATGCGAGAAGTTTCACGCGGTCGTTCACGAGGAACCAAGCGAGCGCATAGCCCCAGACGAACAGGGCCCAACCCCAGCCGAGGGGCGTCATGAACAGCCCATAGACCGCGATCAGGGTTGCCACAGCCTGCGTGCCGAACACCGCTACCAATAAAATCCGCGCCGGGCGTATGGACCAGAAGGGACCGCGCGTGCGCGTCAGAAAGATCGTCAAATGCCCGGCCACGGACAGCTTCAAATACATCAGCGTCTGGATATGCGCTGCGGTCTAAATGAAAGACGCGCTCGCCAAGATAGAACAGGCCAAACGCCGCCACGACGCCGATCATGCCCAGTACCGTGGATATCCCCAGCACCATGCGCATGTTCCAAGCCTCGGGCGCGTCCTTGTAATGAACGTTGTCATAAGCAATAGCTAAAATGGCGCCGTCGTTGAGCAACGCCAGCATCACAATCATCACCGCCGTCACGGGATAAAAGTTGAAAACCAGGATGGAGAGCGTCATGAACAACAGCACGCGCAACGTCTCGGCGATGCGGTAGATCGCATAGCTGTTCATCCGCTGAAAAATCTTCCGGCTTTCCTTGATCGCGTCAATGATCACTGACAAGCCAGGCGTCATCAGCACGATGGCCGCCGCAGCGCGCGCCGCATCTGTTGCACCGGAAACGGCGATGCCGCAATCGGCCTTCTTCAGCGCTGGGGCGTCGTTCACCCCGTCGCCGGTCATGCCGACGATGTGGCCACATTTTTGCAAGTCATCGACGATGTGGAACTTGTGTTCGGGGAAGACCTGGGCAAAACCGTCGGCCTTCTCGATGGCCTTGGCTACTGCCATCGTCTTTTGTTGCTTTTCGTCGCCCAGGCTGCTGGCATCGAGGATATTCGTACCCATCCCCAGTTTCTTGGCGGTTTCCTGGGCGATAGCCAGTGCATCGCCCGTCACCATCTTGACCTTCACACCCATCTGTTCCGCCGTCGCGATGGTTGCCTTGGCATCGTCCCGGGGCGGGTCGAACAAGGGCAACACACCAAGAAACTGCCATTTGCCGTCTCCGTCGGCCCGCGCCACGCCCAATGAACGAAACCCGCGCGCCGCGAATTCATTGACCGCCTTGTCGACCGCGGGCTTCACCTCTTCGGCATTCGCCGCCAAGGCCAAGATCACTTGCGGCGCACCCTTCGTCACTTTGAATGCCTTTCCGTCCGGACCGGTGACGGCAGCTTCGGTGCGCTTATGCACCGGGTCGAATGGCTGGAAATGGCCCACCTTATAGCCTTTCAAGGCCTGATCATTTTTCAGACCACCCAGAACGGCCAGATCGATGGTGTCGTTATTGTCGGCGCGTGACGCCAGCGCGGCACTGAGGATCACTTGCTCGGCGGGAATATTATTCACGATGAACGGATCGCCCAGCGTCAGCTTGTTCTGGGTCAGGGTGCCGGTCTTGTCAGCGCACAGAATGTCCACGCCTGCCAATTCCTCGATGGCCACAAGCCGGGTTACGATCGCCTTCTTCTTGGCGAGCAGGCGCGCGCCGACCGCCATCGTCACTGACAGCACCGTTGGCATCGCCACCGGAATGGCGGCCACGGTCAGCACCAAGGCGAACTGAAGCGTGGTGAGAATCGGGTCACCACGGTAGATCGCGACGGCGATGATCGTGGCCACCAAAACTACCGCGAGTATGATCAGGTAATTACCGATCTTGAGTACTGCGCGTTGAAAGTGGCTGACGGTCTTCGCCCCCTGCACCAGTTCCGCCGTCTTGCCGAAATAAGTGTTCGTCCCCGTGGCGTAGACGAGTGCGCCGGTTTCGCCCTGACGAACGATCGAACCGGAAAACACTGCCTCGCCGGATTTGCGTGTGGCGGGCAGCGACTCGCCCGTCAGCGCGGACTGATCCACTTCGACCGGGTCGCCTTCCAGCAAGCGCGCATCCGCAGGCACAATGTCGCCCATTCGGATGCGAATGACGTCACCCGGCACCAGTTCGCGCGCCGCCGGGGTGACCCACTTGCCATCGCGTTTAACCCTAGCCTTGATCGCCAGCGTAGCTTTCAGAGCAGCGATGGCGTTGCCGGCCTGGTGTTCTTCCCAGAATCCGATTACGGCGTTCGCCAGAAGCAGCAGAAGAATGATGCCGAAGTCCGGCCAATGCCGCGCTACCGCCGACAGGATCACCGCCGCTTCGATCATCCACGGGATCGGGCCCCAAAAATAGCTGAGGAATTTTAGGAGCGGATTGGTCTTCTTCTCTTCAATCTCGTTGGGTCCAAATTGGGTCAGCCGTTTTTGCGCCTCGGCCTGAGTGAGGCCTTCCGGGGACGAGCCCAATTTTTTCTCCACCTCCGCCAGCGGAAGGGATCTCAAATCGTCTTTCGCTGCGGGCTTCGATCCGGGTTTTTCTTCTGGAGGTTTCGGCTGGTCAGCATTGGGTTTCATAGCGGGAGTTCTTCCTTTCAGGTCAGCGAGGGGCGCATGAGCGCCAACGTGTGCTGCGCAATCATCAGCTCCTCGTCTGTCGGAATGACCCACACGGAGACGCGACTGTCCGCAGTGGAAATGCGTGGCCCGTTTGAATCGTTCGCTTGCCCGTCCAGCTTTACGCCGAGCCACGCCAGCTTGGCGCACAGCGCTGCGCGCACCGGGGCCGAGTGCTCGCCGATGCCGGCGGTGAACACGAAGGCGTCCAGCCCGCCGAGTACGGCGGCATAAGCGCCGGCATACTTAGTCATCGCGTATACGAAATACTCCACCGCTGCGACCGCGCGCGGATCCGTGCTCTCCTGCAACACCCGCATGTCGTCGCTGATACCGGATAGGCCGAGCAAGCCGGCCCGCTCATACAGCATCTTCTCCAGCGACGCGGCGTCGAACAGCTTACGGCGCAGCAGATAGAACAACGCGTCCGACGGCACGTCGCCCGAGCGTGTCGCCATAGGCAGACCTGACACGGCGCCGAGACCCATCGTGGTTTCGACACTGCGCCCGTCGAGCATGGCGCACATGCTGGCGCCGCCGCCGAGATGCGCGGCGATTACGCGCCGTGCCTGCGGCGCGAAACTCGGCACCTGCCGGCTGATGTAGTCGTAGGAGATGCCGTGATAGCCCCAGTGACACACGCCGGCATCGCGCACGTCCTGGGGCAGCGCGTAGATTTGCGCCACCTCCGGCATCGTCCGATGGAACGAACTGTCGAAACAAGCCACCTGCGGCAGGCCGGGGAATGCCTCGGCCAACGCGCGAGCTCCCAGGACGTTGTAGGGTTGGTGCGACGGCTCCACGACCACAAGCGAGTCGAGATACGCCAGCACGTCGCTATCGATACGCACCGGCGCTTCGAAACGGGCGCCGCCGAGCACCACACGATGGCCGGCCGCAACTACCTTCGTATCCGTGAGGTTAGCTTCAAGCCAAGTGATGACAAAATGCAGCGCCGCCTTATGATCGATCGCGTGGCCGTCGCCCCATGCATGGTTGTCCAGAGGTTTGCCGGTGTAGTTCTTGACGACAAAATGGGGATCGTTTTCCATACTGTCGATCTGGCCGCGGCAACGCAGGGGCAGCAACCGTGACGTGTCCACCGCGTAGGCGGCGAACTTGAGGCTGGTGGAGCCTGCGTTGAAGACGACGATCGCCTCGCTCATGGTCGATCACTCCGCGGTTTCAGGCCGGAGAATGGTGGGATCGCGCGTCAACGCATCGGCATACAGCACAGCAGCGGCGGCCGAGAAGCGGCGCGCTGCAGGGGTGTCGGCACGGCTGGTCAGAATCACCGGCACCCGCGCGCCGACCACAAGGCCCGCGATCTGCGCATCGGCCATGAAAGCGAGATTCTTGTAGACCATGTTGCCGGCCTCGATGTTCGGCACGATTAATACATCGGCGAGGCCCGCGATCGGCGATGAGATATGTTTGACCCGCGCGGCTTCGGCGTCCACTGCGGCATCGAGATCGAGCGGCCCATCGACAATGCCGCCGACGATCTGTCCTCGATCGGCCATCTTGGCCAAAATCGCGCCGTCGAGTGTGGCGGGCATTTTGGTCTGCACCATTTCAACCGCGGCTAGTACCGCTACTTTCGGCAGGTCGATGCCGAGTGCGCGTGCAAAGCCGATTGCGTTCTGGCAGATGTCGCGCTTTTGGTCGGTGTCAGGCGCGATATTCAGCGCGACGTCGCTAATGACGAAGCGGCGTGCGTAGGTCGGCACCGACACCATCACGCAGTGGCTGATCAACCGTCCGGTGCGCAGCCTTGCTTCCTTCTGCATGACCGCGTGCAAGAGCACGTCGGTGTGTAGACTACCCTTCATCAGCGCCGCGACCTCGCCGCCCCCAGCGGCCGTAGCTGCCTTTAGCGCCGATTCCTCTGGGCCGTCCGTTGCCACGATCTCGCACTTGGCGATGTCCAGATACGCCTGATCCGCGATCTGACGGATCTCCGCCTCGGGGCCGAACAGCACGGGCAGGATCAGCCCGGCAGCGGCGGCCTCCACTGCGCCGCCCAATGCATCGGCGCTGCACGGGTGCACGACGCCGGTCAGCATCGGCTTAAGGTTTTTGCAGCGCTCGATAAGCCCCTCGAGTCGATGCTCCGGCACTTGACGCTGCTGTCGCTTCGTCGGCGCCAGAACTTCCAGCATCGCTGTAGCGAAGACCTGACCTGCTAGGTCGGTGCACTGGCCGTCCAGCATGACGATACCCTGATCCGACAGCTTCTCCCGCACGACGAGGCGCGCCGTCATAGCTGCGCCGATCGGCAACACACCCTTGATCTGCACCGAGGCTGTACGGATTGAGGTCCCGGGTCCCGGGAGGGCTGAACCAACGAGCGCGGTCAGTATGGCCGTGACGATGCCGGCAGCCTCCTGGCTCTCGCTGGGACCGGCAAGCATGGCCACCTCGCCGAAGGCGGCGGCCCAAGCCCGCACGTCGCTGGCCTGCAGCGTGCGCTGTGCCGACGCGGTGTCGCCGACAGCGATCTCTTCGAACGTCTTGTTTACGATCGTCAGCATTGCTGCACATACGTCCAATTAACACAGCGCGAGCGAGCGCTTCTCGCTCAGCGCCGCACCGCGGCGGGCCGGGCCGACGCGGTCGCCGCGGCGGTTCGGCCGGAGGTAGCGGGAATTACCGGCTTTACGATCGGCACCGCCAGCACCTGCGACAGACGAGCCACGCGGTCGCGCTCAGCGGCGAGCGGGCGATCGCCCGCGCCGACGATGGCGTGCACCTGCTGCAGCAATTCCTTCCGCGCGTCTGCTTCCGGCACCATGGACGCAAGCGCCTCTACCGCACGCTCATGCTCGAGCTGCAGGACGAAGAACTGATCCCGCACAAGCACCTTGAACACTGCGAGCGAGAGATGCATGAGCTTCTGGCGTGCGACGTTCAATGCCAGCGCACAACGCTGATCAACCATCCGGTCGGCCGCAGTGACGTATAGCACTGCCCGAGTCAGCGCTTCGTCGAACCCGCCGGCCTTCAGCTTCCCCGCGTACGCGTCCGCTTGGGCCTGCCGTGCCGCCAGCTTTTCGGGCGAAGTGCCGGGCAACGGCCGCACCTCGCTCCCGTCGTTGAGGCCGAGAAACGCCTGTACGAACGGCGAGCCGTAAAAGCCGAAGAACGTCTGTTCAGCCAGTTGGTCGCGCATTGCACGATAGGCATCCAGGGCAGCAATAATCTGGTCCGAGACCTTCGACTGCAGCGCGAGAAGCGGGTTGTCGGCAGCGGCCGGCTTACGGGCCGCCGCCACGCCGGCAGCTAGCTTCTGTACGCCCTTCATCCACGGGTTGCGATCGGCGAAGATCGTATAGCCGAGCTTGAGCGGGTTCAGAGTTCGCGCGAGGTCCGCCGACGTCTGGTTGGCGATCGCGCGCACCAAGGGCTGCATGAAGGTGCGATAGATCGAGAGGTTCAGCTCGGACAGCCGGGCCACGGCGGCAAAAGCGCGGTCATCCTCGGGGCTGTTACGGCCGAGCGCGCGGATATCGTCGAGCGAGCGGGCTTCGAAGCGGGCGATCCAATCTCCGGTGACGAAGCCGCCTGGGGGCATGTCCGTCGGTCGCGGTGAAATGACCATCTCGTAAAGACCGGGCGGCAAACAGTCGATGACGTCCATCATTTCCACGAATTCCTCGTCCTCCTTGGCCCCCACCTTGGCGGAGACAAAGAGGGCGAGATGCCCGATTTCATGATTCAAGGAGTATACGATCGTCCGGCCGGTTGCCCGGATGTCGTCGACGTCCCGATACAAATCGAGGATCCAGCCGAGCGCCTGCGGCGGCGGACTGATATTGTCGCCCGACGAGGTGAATACGATGATCGGCGAGGTGATGTTACGGACATCGAAGGTCACGCCATCGTGCGATTGCAGCTGGTTGCGGGTCAGCTTGTCGCCTATGAAGAGATTGTCCACCAGGAACTGCAACTCGTCGCCATTGAGCTGAATGAAGTCGCCCCACCACTTCTCGAATTTGAGGTAGCGCTCGGCATCCGTGTCGATATGGGCGTAGACCTCATATTGCTTGCCCCACAGCCAATTCGCCGGGTTCAGGACGTCGAAGTTTAGGATCAGCCCGGTGCCATCGAACTTTCCATTGCCGAGGTCGCTGGTCATTGCGGTGAGCCAGCTGCCACCGAGCAGACCGCCGGAATAGCGCATCGGGTTCTTCCCGTGCACGCCTTGCCAGTACGACATCGGCGAGCCCGCGACCAAGCACGGCCCGAACAGGTCCGGCCGCAGCATGGCCACCATCAGCGTCTGGTAGCCCGCCTGGCAATTGCCGATGGCAAACGGACGCGGTGCCTCGGGGTGCAGTTCGACCACTCGCTCGAAGAACTTCACCTGTCCCTCGACGACATCCAGATACTGCTGGCCGGACGCAGGTATCGCGCTGAAGCCAATGAAATAGACCGGATGGCCCGCGTTCAGGGCATCGCCGATCTCGCTCTCTGCCTTGAAGCCGCCAATGCCCGGCCCCTGGCCGGCCCGCGGGTCGACTACCACGACCGGCCGCTTGCGCCGATCGGTCGCGACCCCTGGCAA
The DNA here is from genome assembly GCA_963789455.1 of uncultured Alphaproteobacteria bacterium. Classification (GTDB taxonomy): domain Bacteria; phylum Pseudomonadota; class Alphaproteobacteria; order Rhizobiales; family Xanthobacteraceae; genus Pseudolabrys. The sequence continues at coordinate 281,456 of CAWBLD010000004.1, forward strand.
CGGCAAGATGCGTAAGAGAGAATAATTGATCGGCCGCGGCAACGACCGGCCGCTCATCAGCTCCTCATGCTCGAAGCGCAGCACAGTGGCCATCGGCCGCGACGTGATCTCGATTTCCTCGTTGCCACGCTGCCGCAGCAGATCGAGGAAGAGAACGCTGCGTTGGAACGCATCGACCATGTATTCCGGCAAGGCCGTGAAAGGGTTTCCGAGAGGTGACGCGGACGGTTTCGGAAGGGAGAGTAGCTCGATGCCGAGGGGACTTGTTGCCGATGCCAGCTTTGGGAATTCTTGTGCCATCATGATCTCCTAAGGGATCTTTCGAGCCAGCGGTAAACAGCCGCACCGGCCCGGAGCACAAGCGCAGGCTGCAACAATTGCCTCGCCAGCGTCTTGATATAACTCAACACTGGGTGTGATCGTTCGATCGTCTGTCCGATTGGCGCAATAGAAGCGTACCCCGCTACGTGCGCGAGAATGATTTCGCAATTGTCGCGACGCCCAGTGAACACGGACGATTTTAGCGGCGATTGACGGTGATTGGTCCGGTTCATTCACGTATCTCACGGGCGAGCCATTAGCGGCGTGACTGCTCTTGACCGGCTTACGCTGAGAGCTGTCTTGAGAGGCTCAATCCACATTTCCCATAAAGCGATAAGAATCTGGGCACCGAGTGCTAAACCCATGAAAGCTCCACCGACGACAACGACGTAGGCGAAGAATGCCGGATCGAGATATTTGGTGAACCACCAAGAGCCGATATCCATTAGAATAGTCAGGTAGGGAATCACAACGAGAGATACGCGAATCAAGACCGGAGCTGAGCTCAAGGTGAAAATCGCGCCGGTTAGCAGGAATATGATGCTGATGCCGAACAGATGAATGTGAGACACTTTAGCCAAATCGGTGATGCTCGTTCCGGTATCCGCTTTCGCGACTTTCTGCACGGCCTCGAAGCTCGCGAGAGGCGGGATCGACCGGGCGCCCGCCATATGGCAAGTGACGCAACTCGTGGAGAAGATCGGTTTGACTTGCGGATAGGTCGCAGCTTTTGCGCCATCATGCACCCACTTCAGAAGGCGCGTGCGGTCGGCACCAGATAGTTTGTCGGCCATCGGCCCCATCAGCGCCGACTCGAGCAAGGTCTTTCCCTCCGGCAACCCGTGATACTGGTCGCTAATGCCCGCTACCAAGCCCTGCCCCATCTGTTCATGAGGCTCGATCACGACCAGGTACATGAACGACAGCGCCATCAAATACCCGACGCCGATCAGGATGAGGAAACTACTGAAAAGTGCTCGAAAGGCTATTGGCAGGCTGCGCAACGAGAGCATCGAATTTCTCCAGGATCGCCCCCGGGAGATGCTTGCAGGCTTTGCCCGACGCATCGTCGGGCAAAACCCATTTCTGCTTTCGGCGAAGCGGCGCGCCGCGTTAAGTGCGGGATCGCCGCTGTCGTGCTCAGGCCTCGATAATCACCTTGAGCGCTTTGGTCTTGGCGGCATTTCCAAAGGTCTCGTAGGCATCGAGAATTTTATCGAGCTTGAAGCGATGCGTGATGAGCAGCTTGGGGTCGATCTTTTTCGCGTCGACGGTCTTGAACAGCATCGGGATGGTAGCGGTATCGACCAGCCGCGTGGTGATGGAGATGTTGCGGTCCCATAGCTCCTCGAGATGGAGATCTACCTTCTTTCCGTGCACGCCGATATTGGCAATGGTGCCACCGGCCGTGACGAGTTTTTGGCACAACTCGAAAGTGACCGGGATGCCCACCGCCTCGATGGCGGTATCGACGCCGCGCTTGCCGGTCTTCTTCATGACCGTCTCCAAGGCCTTGCCGTCGGTGCTGTTGATGGTTGCCGTGGCGCCAAAGCGCTTGGCCACTGCAAGGCGATTGTCGTCGAGATCGATCATGATGATCTCGGCCGGCGAGTAGAACTGGGCGGTGAGGAGTGCCGCGAGCCCAATCGGTCCGGCGCCGACAATCGCCACGGTACTTCCCGGCGCAACCTTGCCATTGAGCACGCCGCACTCAAAGCCGGTCGGCAGGATGTCGCTGAGCATCACCAGCGCTTCTTCGTCGGCGCCTTCGGGAATCGGATAGAGGCTGTTGTCGGCATATGGAGTACGGACGAATTCGGCCTGTGTACCGTCGATCGTGTTACCGAGGATCCAGCCGCCGGTGGTGCAGTGCGAGTACATCTGCCGTCGGCAATATTCGCACTTGCCGCAGGCGCTGACGCAGGAGATCAGAACATGGTCTCCCGCCTTGAACGCCGTCACGGCCGATCCAACCTTGTCGACGATCCCGACGCCCTCATGACCGAGAATGCGGCCAGGCTGGCAAGTCGCGACGTCACCCTTGAGGATGTGCAGGTCGGTGCCGCAAATTGTCGTTTTGGTGACTTTGACAATCGCGTCCGTGGGCGCCGTGATGTCAGGCTTTGGACGGTCTTCCAGGGCCTTCTTGCCCGGCCCTTGATAGACGAGCGCTTTCATCATTGCGGCTGTTGTGACTTTAGCACTGGTTGCTGGTTTTGGCGTCGTCATGAGGTTCATAGCCGGTCACTTTTCAGGTAAGCTGGCTGATGGTCAGGACCATAGCTGGCGGCCAAGCGGGGGCCGTAACCAGCGGCCCCCCATCAGTCACAGCGAAAATGTGAATAAAGGAAGCCGACATCCATGACAGTTAGCGCATGGCGTCCTTCGGCTTTGGCGGGCAGCAATCAAACGCCCCTACAGTTTTAACGCACGCGCCTTCAAATAGTTCCGTCGGTTAGGTGCACCGGAAGCCTAATGTCGCAAAGGGATGTCTGAATTGGCAAAAGCCGACATCGTGCTAATGCCTGAAATGACGAAAAAGGCCGCCAACTGAGGCGGCCCTTGTCACTTGCGTTCGCACGGCCACAGCCGCCAGTGGGTAGGTCGATTTGGCACCATCCTATTCAGGCGCACATCGGACCAACCCACGCCATTGCGCCGGCAAGGAACCCCCAGCGCGTGATTTTCGGAAACGCACAGCTCCAGTTCAACGCCGTCTGGCGCTTCGAGGCCGGGCTTCTTCAGTTCGGTATCGCCGTCGAGCTACTTCGCCGGCGTGATCTTCGCTACATAACCTTCTAGCGGCTTGTAGGTTTCCTTGGCGAGGTCAGTATAGAGCCCGCCGATCTTGGTGGCCTGGGCGACGAAGCCCTCGTAGGCGCTTTTGAAGTAGCTCTGCTGGAGCTCGATCGCCTTTTCCACCGACTTGGTGCCAAGCAGCTGTTCAAAAACCTTGGTGGCATCGTCGAAGGACTTCTTCGAATAATCGGCCATCTCGGTCGCGATCGTCTGCACATGTTTGGAGACCACACCATATGACTTCATCGCAGTGTCGGCATTCTCTTGTCCGAGTTTCTGCATCTCGTCGAAATTCTTGACCATGACGTATTCCTTTTCCGGCCCGGCGGCCTCGTTTGGATCTGTTTGCCGGTCGCAATGACCGGAACGAGACTGAGATATGGTGCGCTGCACAATATTTCAAGTGAAATTATTGCATTGCAATATAATGAACTAAAAATCTGTTTGAATTGGCATTTTCTAAAGGCTTTCCCTGTCGGAAACTAAATCCGCACATATTGATGGTGCAACCCGCCTAGGATGGGCACCGGTAGAATGCAGCCGATGGTCTCTTTGGGCCGAGTTACTGGCAAATCCTTATTCGATGAGAGATGCGTCCGAGTTCGATTGTAGTAGTTCGCATAAGATCGAAGCAGATGCCGAAGATGCCGCTCGCAAAATATGACAACATGGTCGAGGCAGTCCCGTCGGATCGAACCGATCAGCCTTTCACAATATCCATTCTGCCATGGCGATCTCGGCGCGGTTGGCCGATCCCGAATGCCCATCCCCCGAAGACTCCGGATGAAGAGTTCACCGTAGACACCATCCCGATCGCGAACGAGATAGCCTGGCCCCTGCTCCCAGCCATAAGCCTCCATCAGTTGCCGACTTATCCATTCAGCGCTTGGATGCGTAGTTGCTCCAAGCCACAGGATTTCACGGCGGCCGTGCTGAAGGATCAGCAGCCCATACAATAGCTGAAGCGAGATCGTCGGAACCACAAACAGGTCCATCGACGAAATGCCATCAGCATGGTTGCGAAGAAACGTCTTCCATCCTTGGGACGGAGGTCGCCTCCGCCGAACCATGTACATGGCAACCGTCGTGTGCTCGATATCGATGCCAAGCTTGAGCAGTTCCCCGTGGATCCGTGGAGCGCCCCAGAGTGGGTTGGCGAGGCTGATATCACGGATCAACTGCCGAATGTCCGCCGGCACCTTCGGACGACCGCCACGCGATTTCTATTTCCATCGCCAATACAAACGGAAACCCGCGCGTTGCCAACGGATAACGTTTTCTGGTCTAACAATTGCCAACGCGCTCAGCACACCGGGAACCAAGCCATATAGCCCCACAAACACGAGGCGGTCGATATCACTAAGCATCGGCTTTTTCGGCGATCGGCGCCGCAGGATATTTAGCAGGTGACGAAGCGCCACGTTCTCTGCTTCCAGCGAGGCGCGCGACCGAAGCCGCCGGACGAGCGCATCCCAGATCAATCTGCAAAGATTGCACATCGGGCAAAAGCATCGCCCGATTCGCAGTTCCTCACCAGCTGTTTTAGGTTTGCGGTAGGGACAAGCGGCTGTCGGTCAATCGTTCATGCACACCACCTTTCAGCCGGCGGTTTTGTTTGCATTTTCGAACCCTTACGCATAGCGCCAAGGCCATCAGCGGCGGAGGACGCGTTCGACCGCGTCGTGTAAATCCTCAGGTTCAAATGGTTTACGGAGCAACGGAATTGACGCATAGCGGGTGCCGCGCATTTTTTCGTAACCGCTTATAAACAAGAATGGAATCTCTCGCTCAATTAATTTGTCGGCCACGGCGGTCGCTACTTGTCCTGAGATATTGATATCTACGACTGCAACGTCAATTTGCTCTGTAGCTGCGAGAAGTATAGCCGCTTGCAAGTTTTCTATCGGTCCGACGACTGAATATCCAAAATCACCAAGGAAATCCTCGATCATCATTCCGACGAGGGCTTCATCCTCGATCACCAGCACTCTTATTGTTTTGGTGGCTTGCATGGCGCGCCTCCAATCGGGAGAAACGGTGTCCGGGATGTCAGTGCATGAAATGATAGATGCCGTTCAGCCCAATGAGGCCGACGGCGATAAGGTAGAATGCAACGACGTAGTTCAACAATCTCGGCATAACCAGGATCAAAATGCCCGCGATGAGGGCAATGATCGGTGATAAATGTGCGGCAGTGATAACCATGATGACCTCGTTGGCGTTGAATGACAGAGATTGTGCCAGGGCATCTCCTGGATGGAGGCGATTTTACTAAGCTAATTGCTGCGAAGCGCATCCTTGATGCCGCCGACCGCGTTCTAAATCTTTCCGGCAACCTTTTCTCTTTTGCCTTCAGCTTCAAGCTTGGCATCGCCAGTGACCTTGCCGACGACTTCTTTCACAGCACCTTTGGCCTGATGTGCCGATCCCTTTACCCTGTCTTTATCCATGTGAATCTACCTTTCGATGAGAGTTCGGAGTTGAGAACTAGGATATGGGCAGTCTCATTCGGTGTAGCCACCGTGTAGTTGAAGACTCGGAGCGCTATTTGCGTTTTTTCCGTTCGCCGAGCAGGCGATCGAACTCCTTCTTGGAAACGCCGTAACACTCGCACGAACGCCGCATCAGGCCACGGCGATCGATGATCGTGACGTTGCCGCGTTTGTAGCGGATGAGGCCGGCCCGTTGCAGCGCGCCCGCCGCAGCCGTTACGCCGGTCCGCTGCACCCCCAGCATCATGGCCAGGAACTCCTGCGTGAGCAGAAACTCATCCGATTGCATGCGGTCGTGCGTCATCAGCAGCCAGCGGCAACATCGCTGCTCAAGGGAGTGAAAGTGATTGCACGCGGCGGACTGTGCGACCTGATTGAAGAAGGCGTGACCATAACGAAGCATCACCGCCTGCATCGAAGCGCTGCGTGCCAGTTCCTTTTTGAACAGCGATGCCTTCATTCTCAGTCCGGCGCCGGGAACCTGGACGTAAACGCTTGTAGGCGCCCGATCGTCGCCTAACACGATGGGCAGACCCACCACGCCCTCGTTGCCGATGGTTCCGACCTCGGCTGCCTCGCCGTTCCTCATGGTGTTCACCAGAGAGCCAACGCCAGTCTCGATGAAATAGACAAATTCGATCGGCTTGTTCGCACGATAGAGGGACTGCCTGTACTCCAGCGGAATACGATGAAGATGCAGGCGGAGCCGCTTGTAATCACTGGGCGGCAGCAAACCGAGCAATCGGTTGGCATGCGGGTCCGACGCCTTGCGGCTGGTCACCACCTTGCTGCTCCTTTTGGGCACGCTCATACGGTTCGATTTGGCGCGTATTGCACGCGCCTGGCCTCGGCCAGTGATTTCTTCCGGTTTTTTGTCGCGGGGTCTCGTCGATGGAGCCCGGCGGCCAATCGGCTGCGAACGCTGCGCCTGTTTGATGTAAGAGGCAAGGCTAACGTCTCGTATCGGACATTTGAGTAGAGGTTTTGTTCTCCCGCAGCAGCATGACAGGGTTGCTGCCCTATCTAAATGTCTGGAATCGGACATATCGCTCAACTCCTTCCGTACAAAGGCGCAGCGTGCGGTGGCGGTCCGGTCGCGATACAAAGGATCGCTGAAGCGCTTGAGGGGCCCCTTGACCCCCCAATCCCCGAAGCAGGCCGCTCTCTAGCGCTTAGTCCTCTCAACGGTCGCGCGATCCGGCCGTTTTTTCTCCCTGCGCAGGAGGCCTTCGTTAGCGGCCTTGTGCAGGATGGATACTATTTTGCTCAGGCAGCGTTCACGTCGTTCTGCCGATAATGCGCTGCAGTGAGCTTCTTTCGAGGCAGGAGCCGCAAATCATCTAGCGATGACTTTCGAAAAATTAACATCAAGCTTTCACCATAGAGGAGGCGAAAAAATGCTAAGGAAAGTTTCTATCGTTCTTTCCGTCGTGGCTGTCACGTTCGCAGCCGGAGCGACCATGGTCGGCACCGCGCAAGCGGCGCAGGTTGGTCAGACGGGCCAACTGGGCATCGCCGCCAGCGGTCTCAATTTGTTAGAGAAGTCCCAGTTCTTTTTCGGCGGCAGGGAATACTGCTGGTACGAGGACGGCTGGAACGGGCCAGGCTGGTACCGGTGCGGCCGCTACCTGATTCCCGGCTTCGGCTGGGGCGGCGGCTGGGGCTGGCATAACTGGCACCATCGTGGTTGGCACCGCGGTGGCCCCGGGTACCATGGCCGCCCCGCGCACCGTGGCCGTCCCGTGCATCGCGGCGGTCGCAGGGGTGGCAGCGGCGCCATGGGCGCCGGCGGTCGCAGGGGCGGCGGCGGAGCTATGGGCGGCGGCGGTCGTAGGGGTGGTGGCGGAGCCATGGGCGGCGGCGGTCGTAGGGGTGGCGGCGGAGCCATGGGCGGCGGTGGTCGCAGGGGTGGCGGCATGGGCATGGGCGGTTGAGCACCATCCACGGCGCCGTTCGCAGGCAGCGCGGCAACGAGCAAGTGCAAAGGGCGGCCGCAGGGCCGCCCTTCCATTTGGCGCAAACGGGTTTACATCGAATTCGATCGGCACCGACGAGCAGAAAGCCAGTCTCAACGTCAGCTCGGGTCCCAGATGGTTCTGGCGCTGGCGCGACCGCTGCGCCTGTTTGACGTAGGAGGCAAGGCTAATGTCGCGTATCGGACATTTCGGTAGAGGTTTAGCTCTCCCGCAGCAGCATGACAGGCATGACAGAGTTGCTGCCCTATCTGAAATGTCTGGAATCGGACGTATCCCTCGACTCCTCCCGTACAAAGGCGCAGCCTGCGGTGGCGGTCCGGTCGCGATGCTAAAGGACCGCTGATGCGCCTGAGCTGACCCCTTGGCCCCTAATCCCCGAAGCAGGCGGCCCTCTAGCGCATGGTTCTCCCAACGGTCGCGCGATCCGACCGCTTTTTTCTTCCTGCGCAGGAGGGCGAGTCATGGATAAATCCATGAAAGCATTCGTCGAGCGCCAAAACGTCGAGCATTACGTTGACCAACTCAAAACCGAAACCGATCCTGTCAAGCGCAACGTGGTCTTGAAACTGTTGGCCGAGGAAGAGGTAAAGCAGGTTAAAGCTTCGACGTGATATCCGCCTCCGGCACAGGCATCCATCGCCCTCGCTGCGCGGCATATCGGAGCGAAACAATATGATGTGCAAGCGCGCAATTCGTCGCCGCGGCCTTCGTTAGCGGCCCATCCTGGGCGCGGATTGGCGACAGACGCAGACTTTTAGCCGGATGAATAGCGTGCCCGCACGCCGAAAGGACCGCAAGGCAGTTAATGTCCGGTAGCGGACATAATTGATCTGGGTCAATGCATATCGGCCGTAATATTCGCAGCGTTAATCTCTACGGGTGTCAAGGCAACTTTACGGGTGTCACGAAAATGAATTTCGGACACAGCCGGGGAGGCTGACGACATGGCCCATGAACATTTGCCGGCCAGCACGGACTTATCTTCGATCATCACATTTGAAAGCCCAGAGCGCCGCACGGTCGCGAGCTATAAACGCAGGCTGGCAGCACATAGGCGCACCGAGATCCGGCTGCGAGAGACGCTCGCCCGAGACGATGCTCTGCTTCGTCAAAAGGACGAGTTGATCCAAAATCAGGCGCTCTTGAGCAAGGAGTCCGATCATAGACTGCTGAACGACCTGCAAGTGATCGTCAGCCTGCTTTCGCTGCAAAGCCGGGCGTCGGCGAATGCCGAGGTCGCTTCGCAATTGGCTGCCGCGGCCGATCGCATAGCCACGATCGGGCGCATGCATCGGCGTCTCCATTATTGCGATGGCGTACAAAGCGTGGCGTTTAAGCAATTCCTCGAAGATCTTTGTCGCGATTTCTCCACGATGTTGTCCTCGGAACAGGGCCCGGAGCGGGTCATCGTCGTCGAGGGAATTGACATCATGCTTTCGTCCGTGACCGCCATTCCGCTCGGCTTCATCGTCAACGAACTGATCACGAATGCGGGCAAGTACGGCAAAGGCCGGATCACGGTCAGGTTGGAACGGAATCCCGGAAAGGGTTACGTGCTCTCAGTCTCCAATGACGGCCCAACTCTGCCGGAGAGATTTGATCCAGCCGCCAGCAAGGGAATGGGAATGAGGATAGTTCGATCGTTTGTCGAACGAATCGGCGGTGCATTGCGGATTGGTCGAGGCGATAACAACCAAGGCACGCGATTTGCGGTGCAGTTCTCCTGATTGCTCACAAATCGAGGGCCAATCGAATTCGATGTAAAGACTGCTCGCGACACAACGTCCTGGCATCAAAGGTAAAATAACAAATGACTCTCGGACGATGAATGGCAACGTCTCCACCTATCACTCTGCAATCCGCTCGCTTGTACAATTTGGTCAACATGGGAGAAATGATATGCTTCGCAAGGTCGCAATGGCAATTATGGCGCTGTCGGTGGGCGGGTGCTTCATCCTGACCTCGCCACCTGCCTCAGCGCAAGTGGGTCAACAGCAACAACAGGGAAAGACGCAGGAGCAACATCAGGGAAAGACGCAAGGCCAAACTCGCGGTGGTAAAAGTGCTGTTGCACCGCGTGGCGGCGGTGCGACCCACGCGGTCACCCCACGAGCGACCCGCACGGTTACCCCAAAGGCGACCCGCACAGTGACTCCAAAAGCGACCCGCACGGTGACGCCGCGTGCGACCCGCACGGTCACCCCAAAGGCGACCCGCACAGTGACTCCAAAAGCGACCCGCACGGTGACCCCGCATGCGACCCGCACGGTTACTCCACGTGGAACGCGCGCTGTGACTGCGGGGAAATTGCGCGGCCTGCCTGTGAGCCGCGCCGGTCGGACCACAATTCATGGCCATAATTATTCGGTGTGGCGCGGCAGACACCGCGTACGTCATGGCAACAGTTGGTGGACGTTTGGCGCGCTCAGCGCCCTGGGCGCGATCATAATCGGATCGGATCAATACTACCCCTATGCCTACATTTCGGCGCCCGAAAACTATTGCGAAGGGTTGACCGAAGACGGTTGCCAGCTGATGTGGCAGGAGGTCGAGACGATCGAGGGTGACGTTGTCAATCAATGCGTGGCTTATTGTCCGTGGCAGTAAACCCGCGCGATCGAGTCGCGACCGCCCGGAGTGATTCTCGGCGTTGCGACACGGCTTAAAGGGACTCGTGGGCGAGGTTTCGCTCACGATGGGATCGTGGCCCAGGGCGGGCTGACATGCGCCAAACGGGATGAGGTCGGCGTAATCTTCGGCGCGTGCGTTTGCATGAGGCGCACAACAAGACAATGAAAGGTTTTGCGTTATCGAAGCGCAAGGTCGATGGTTAGCTCTAATGTCGCGAGTATCGTCGACCAGGTCTCGTTACGGCACTTACACAGGGGATTGCCATGCTTTCAATCTTGATTGGGGTTCTGATCATTTGCGTCGTCGGCGCAATTTGTTTTTGGGCCATCGAAAAGTTCGTCAATGACGGTCGTTTGGCAAATCTTCTAAAAATACTCGTCGTGCTGGTCTGTGTGGGCGCGATCCTTCAGCGGGTGCTGCCGCTAGCAGGAATTAATTGGTTTTAACCGCGGCTTGCAATCGAACCTCAGGACCGCCAGCGCCTGAGCGCCCAGGACCAGCGTATCGACCCTCATATGAAGGAGATCGCACTTATGTCTCGCATTCGATCCTGTCTAACGGCGATTGCTGTTGCGGCGGTCATGAGCTCCAGCGCCATCGCGCAAACTCCATTATCCTCACCCGCGACTAAAACTGAACCTGCGGCGTCGACCCCGGGTTCGCCCAGGCCATCCACAGCGACGCAGGTCGAGAAGTGGACAACAAAGCAATGGGAGGCGGCGAAGAAGGAGTGGGCCAAGGACAAGGCAAAATGGACCGATTGCCAGAAGCAGTCGAGAGAACAAAAGTTTGAAGGTAGGAAGAGTTGGTCGTTTCTCTACAAATGCATGACGAACTGAAGGTAGGTTGATCTGAGGAGGCGTTTCCGGGACCTAAAGGGGGCACCAGACCATGAATCGTAACGTTCTTTACCTCGTCGTCGGCATTCTCGCCATCGTCACCGCGGTGATCGGCTATCAGCTCTACCAGGAGCGGCAGAAGACCACCGGCATCGAGATCAACGTCGGCAAAAGCGGTATTTCTATCGAGAAGAAGTAGTTCGGCGTTTCTCGGATGGTGCCCTCGATAGCGCGTCATCCGGAAAACGCCGATCGAGAGCGTCAGTCGGAGTGCGAAGAAGATTAATGTTCAGGTGCTGCAACGGGAGATAGATCATGTCGCTTGGACTCATACTCATCATCATCCTCGTCATCTTCCTGCTTGGTGGCTTCAGCGGCCGCTTTGGCGGCTACGGCTACGGCTTCGGACACGGTGGTATCGGTGTCATCGGCATCATCCTGATCGTCCTCGTTGTGCTACTTCTCATGGGACGGCTCTGATCTGACTGGCGGAAAGTCGGATGAGTCGTCTTCGCCTCCATCCTGAGAACCACTTCGTCGATCGCATCGGCTGGTTACGGGCCGCGGTGCTTGGCGCCAACGACGGCATCATCTCGACCGCGAGCTTGATCGTCGGCGTTGCCGCGGCCACCGCGACCCAGAGCGATGTCTTGATCGCGGGTGTAGCCGGCCTGGTGGCCGGCGCTATGGCAATGGCCGCCGGCGAGTATGTATCCGTCAGCTCGCAATCCGACACCGAACGGGCGGATCTTGCGCGCGAGCGCAAGGAGTTGAGCGAAAACCCAGTATTTGAACTCAATGAGCTGACGGAAATCTACGTCCACCGCGGTGTCGATCAGGCGCTGGCGCGGCAGGTGGCCCAGCAGTTGATGGCGAAAGATGCTTTGACCGCCCACGCGCGCGATGAACTTGGGATTTCGGAAAACACCACTGCGCGTCCGGTGCAGGCCGCACTGACCTCGGCCGTGACGTTTTCCACTGGCGCGGCCATGCCCTTGCTTATGGTGGTCGTGTCACCCGCCAGTTTGCTTGTCCCCATCGTGTCAGCCGCGTCATTGGGCTTTCTTGCTATTCTGGGTGCGATCGGGGGAAGAGCGGGCGGCGCGAACGTTCTACGCGCCACGGCCCGAGTAACATTCTGGGGTGCGCTGGCGATGGCCCTCACCGCCGCTATCGGGAAACTATTCGGCACGGTTGTCTGACGATTGGGCGCACGCAAAGATAAAGATAAGGTTATAACGCTCGCCTATGGCAGATGCTCACATTTGAACCGGGAGAGAGAATGTGCCGCTCTGGCAGAGAATGCTGATCACCCTCGCGACCATGCCCGTGACGAGCCTCGTCGCCGGCCTCGTGTGGCGCTGGCTCTTCAACACAGACATTCCGAGTTATCTGAGTGGGGCTGTTGGTGGAGTTACGGCGGATGAGGTCCCCCGCGTCCGCTTTCAAATAGCGCTCCTACGACGCTGATAAAAGCGAGCTAGTTATGTAATTCACAGCAAACGTTTTCGTTCCAATGGAAAAGAGCCGCCGCTGTTCATTATTTAGCCATCCGCCAAGCGAACAGCACCACAGCGGCACCGACCGCTGCCGCAATGACTGTCGTCACCAGCCCACCGCCGAGTACAAGCAGCGCAGCGATGTGATAGCCAACGAACGCCCCGGCAACACCCACTAGTGCACTTGTGATGATGCCTCGGGTCGACCCCGAGAATTGGCGAGCTAGCCAGGACGGCCCAGCAAGTCGGTCGAATAGAATACCGGCTACTATACCGATTACGAGGACAAGTAGAAACGTCACGACTGGATCGGTGGCGCGCATAACCTAGGCCGCCTTCAATGTTTGAGTTTTGAATGTCGCGTGAGTAATAGACACCGCCGTACCGTGGGCATCGGTTGCGATAGCCACTTGAGCGTCAAGCTGCTTCGCCAACGACTGCACAAGACTGGTGCCCAGCCCGCCTTTCTTCCGAATTGCGTTCGGATCAGGTACACCAGACCCATTATCGGAAATCGTCAGCTTCCAGTCGGAATCTGACACTTTGTACGAAACGAGGATCGCCGCATCCTTTTTATCGTCGGGGAAGGCATGCTTTAGGGCGTTCATAACCAGTTCCGTTACAATCAGGCCGATGCTGACGGCCTGATGCGATACGACGGTGGCGGCATCGGCTTCAACATTGAGCGCGATTGGCCGGCTATCGCCGATCATCGACTGCGCCAATGTTTCGCACAGTTTTGTGAGATAATTGGCAATCTCGATGGGTGCGCCGCGACCGGAAACTTGCAGATGCTGTTGAACGGCAGCCACTGACAGAACGCGCTTGTGCGCATCCTCTAATTGAAGTCGCGTTTCCTCCGATTGGACTGTCCGCGCCTTGATTAGGAGAATGCTGGCGATGATCTGTAGGCTGTTGGCGACACGGTGCTGCATTTCGTCCAGCAGCATATCCTTTTCCCGCAGCAACGCCTGCACCTGCTCCTCAATGGCACGCCGCTGCGTAACATCTTCGAACGCCAGCAATGTTTTGGTATGAGTGCCGTCCTCATAGAACACCTTGCGGGCGTTCAGGAGCATGACGCGATGCCCTATCCCGGGAAACTCACGGGCGACCTCGTATCCGTCGACCGCCGTATCATCCGTTGCAATTTTTTCTAACAAACGGCGAAGCTCTGGTATGTCCCATTGACCATTTTCAATTTCATAAAGCAGACGGCCACGGACGTTATGACTGTCTAATTTGAAGGTTTGATAGAAAGATCGGCTCGCTGCTATTATGTTCTGATGCTGGTCGAGCACCAAAAGAGGGTCCCTAACGGTGTCGACGATGGCATGTGCGAGCGTATTTCCATCGTCAATATCGATGAATTTCGCTTCGTCCGGCATTGCCAAATTTAACATGCGAACCTTCTGCCCCGCTTCCCAGCAAGGGCAATGCAGCGCGATTTTTCATTAAGTGAGCTTAAACGCCCAAACGCTGCGGCTGAGCGAATAAGCATTGAAACGGTGCACCCTTATCGGAAGGAAGTCGACTAATATGTCGGGTGGCCGACATTACAAATTGTGGCAACAATACTGTCAGAACTGGCCAATACCCGGCTCTCGGTGCTGCCCTAATTCGGACACTGGGTAGGGAACTTTAGGCACCAAACTGAGTTGATGAAGCAATCGCTCTCGGGCTCATCCATCCCCCGATGTCCCCGGCCTGAGAAGCGCTTAAAGGCCGCGCATTACCCGTGCGCGGCCTTTTTTTATACAGCCCTTCCGCCCTTGATTACGGCCAGCGACCTCTTTTTGTGATGCCGGCCCAAATCTGGCTGCACTAGCGCAAGAGCCACGTCAATTAATTCGCCAAGCCGAAGTGATTATTAGAGCGACGGCATAAGACGTTTTTACACGACTAAGGTCATTAGCGGACTCTATGCGCCACAGGGCCACTCAATGAAGGCTGGTCATTCTTTATCTTCATACGCGTAGCCGGTTGTCGCCGGTTCGATAGCAGCCGGCTCGATCTGCCGCTCCAATCGCGTCGCGCGCGACGGAAGGATATCAAGCGGATGCTCGCGCTGGGCCGAGCGCTGCTGTAGCGGCGCCGTGCAGACACGGCGCGGGCCTTCGTAAGGCTGATAGGTGCAATCCGACGTGCGGAACGACGCATAAGTCCTCGCGCAGGCCTGCACCTCACAATGATTGGCGGAGCGCTCGGCGACCGCCTGTACCGGCCTGTTTGTGTGCGCGTGCTGCTCTAATTTCGTCGGCTGAGACATCTGTTCCGGCTGCGGCTGAGCGGCCTCGGCCGCTGTCAGCGCACTGGTTGCTGCCTCGGCATCAGCCTGCGGCCCAGCGGCAACCTCGGCGCCCGCCGTTTCATTCGCAACGGCCTGCGACTGATTGCTTGTCGGATAGACGGCACTCACATAGGTCTTGCCGCCCGGATTTGCCGGATAGATCGGCGTAAGCGGCCGGCTGGCATCGCCTTCACTCTTTTCCTCGCGTCGATCGGCCTCGCGCTGGGCCAGCTTGCTCGGCACCACCGTCGCCTCCACCGCAGATTTCTGCGGCGGTGCCGTCGTGATCACCTCGACGCCAAACAGCAGGCTGCCGACGGCGACAATCATGACAAGCACATAGGCAAGGAATGGCATGGCGAGCCTGTTTTAATTTTGATCCTTACGGCAACGCCGCACGGGTGGCTCCGTTCCAAATGTAAGCGCCACGTTGCCTAAATTCGGTCTTGATTGGCCCGCACAAGCGCGACGAACGAAGGGGCCTTCTCCTTTCAATCCAATCTGATGCGGCGGCGAGTTCCATCGCTGCCGAAGTCGGGGATCTGGTCGACAATGCGGCATCTGCTTATGCCCGCCTGTGTGTGTCTGGCGACATTGTTGGGCACGCTCGGTTCCGATCCGGAACTTTCGCTTGCCCAATTTTCCGGCGACCCGCTCGTCAATCAAATAAGTTCCACAGACACCGCCCCCGCCGACAACGACGCCGGCGAGAGCTCGCGTGAGAAGGACGCGCCGCGTGACTTGGGGGAATTCTCGATGTTCTCGTCAGATGCCGCGATGGGTTTCGACGGCAACTGGGAACTTTCGCACGTGCCGCCGCCGCTCCCGCGAAGCCGAAGCCGATCGTTCACCGATCCCGCCAGGAAATCTGCGACACGCTCACCGAAGCGGCACAGTCGAACGGCGTGCCCGCGCCGTTTTTCATCCGGCTGCTGTTCCAGGAAAGCGGCTTCAAGCCGGGCGTCGTCAGTTCAGCTGGCGCGGAAGGCATCGCGCAATTCATGCCGCAGACCTCGGCCGATATGGGCCTCGATAATCCGTTCGATCCGCTACCGGCAATCCGCGCGTCCGCCCGCTTGCTGCGCAGCCTCGTGCAGCAATTCGGCAATATCGGGCTGGCCGCCGCTGCTTACAACGCGGGGCCCAAGCGCATCACGGAATGGCTCGCCAAAAAAGGCAAGCTACCGCGCGAAACGCAGGGCTATGTTAAATCGATCACCGGACGCCCGCCGGAAAAGTGGATCATTGCGGAAGCCGGCAGCCCCGCGGTGAAGCTCCCGCGGCGCGCGCCCTGCCAGGAAGCGGCCGGGCTGCTCGCCTGGAACGGTCCTGAGCGCATCCCGCTCCCGCCGACGCGTCCGCCGCTCGGCAAGCCCGCGCATCACATCATGACCGTTGTCGCACGCCGCTCTACAAAGGCCACCAGGCACACCGTTCAAATCGCCGCCGGCAGGCACAAGTCGCGAAGATTGCAGCTGTCGCAACGCTGACAGAAATTACCTCCTGCAAAAGCCGGCGTCGGGACTTTCCGCGAACACACAGATAACGACAGGCGGGGCATTTGATTGCTCGCCGGCGCTGAATTGTTCTAGCAAGCGAGTTGGGGCAGGCATTGTTGGTTGAGGCACCGTTTGTCAGCTATGGCAGTAAATAAGCGCCAAGGTGTGATCCCTCCGACTGTAGCCAGATCAATGGTTTAGCACGCCGATCGGCATCGGGATTCCACGCCGATCAACACTGCGTAGCAGCGGAATGTCGCGAAGGGCCATCAACACACATGATGAATGCTCGGAACGGTTCTACAGCGTGATCTGGTTAAAATTGACCCATGCAAAATGACGGATGAGTGTTCTCACCGAGGCCAAGGAGTGAAGCGCGGTATAGCGAAAGGTGGGGTGGAATGTGAAGCAGCTGCGGATCACAGCTGGCCTGTAGCGAGCCGAGCTCGCCGAGCGTATGGCGGCGATGACCGTGACGGGGCTGTTCACCCGGTTGCGCCGTGAGGGCACAGCGCAACCAGTAGCGATGGTTCGCTACTTGGCCACAGGAGCTGTCGGCGCCGTTTCGGACGGAGTGACAGGGGCCTTCGCAGCCGGGAGCGGCATAGCCACGCCGGAGCCCGTAGTCTCAGATTGCGGTGCAGGCTGATTGGCCGCGATCTTTGTATCGTTTCCGCCCCATGTAACCCAGGCGATCCCGGCGATAAGAACGACGACAGCGAAGATTCCAGTAGTAATCCAGCCAAAATTCGAACTTGCTCGCCGCTGGCTTACTGGCCGATTTGGATCGTTCATAGTCATTGAAGCCTCCGTCTTGGTTGCTGTATCGCGGCTTTAAGCGCCGAGCTTAGAAAGCGATTCGAAGACACTAGTCGAATGATTGAATACACAACTCAACACTCACAGAGCCAAAAAGGTTCCAATCAGAATGACTGCTGTGGGTCATTCTCAACCGGGGCGCGGCCAGCAGCATGTCTCGCCATGTCGGCTGTGCCCCCGAAAGCGGAAGTGAGATCAGGGTATTGGCATCTGTCCTGAAGGGCCGTGGCGGGTTGGAACAAATCGATCCACTCGCAGTTATGATCTCGCAGTTATGATAGTGAGCCCGGAAGAAATTGCTTACGATTAGCCCGTCGCAATGTGAGACGCCGGCCAATAGAAATATTGCGTATTTATTCGGTCTCTAGAGGAGATTTATCATGTCATTAAAGCATAGCGCTACATCGCACGTGCTAGCCGCAATTTCATTCGTAACCGTTTTTGTATTCGTAATCATGAGTTTCGTCGTCGTTGCCGAAGCACAGCCCTACGGTCAGGGTCAGGGCGGCTCCGGTAACATGATGGGTGGTGGTTCGGGATGGGGGATGGGTTACGGAATGGGCGGAGTTGGTGGGATCGGCGTGCTTGTGCTCGGGCTTGTCGTCATTGGTATCGCTGTCGTCGCGTTCCGTCGCCGCAGTCCGTGACCCGTATTATTCCACCGCGCTCCAAGCTCAGTTGAGGGGTTCAGATGCAATACTACATCGCTAAGACGGTGAGCGGGGGCTTCCCCGCGACCGTAGAACGCGTCATCGAATTACTCAAAGTTGAGGGATTTGGCGTACTGACCGACATCGATGTCAAAGCGACGATGAAGAAAAAGCTCGATATCGATTTTCGAGATTATCGAATACTCGGCGCGTGTAACCCGCCTTTGGCGCACCAAGCGCTGACCGCCGATGATAAGATCGGAACAATGCTGCCTTGCAACGTGATCGTGCAGGACCTCGGAGGCGGCCAGATCGAGGTTGCTGCGATCAATCCAGCAGTATCCATGGAGCATGTCGGAAATCCGATGCTCAACACGATAGCCGAATCCGTCACCAGCAAGCTCAAGCGCGTCATCGCCGCGGTTTAACCGTTCGCAGGAGGACACATCATGCGGCTCAATATTACAGCGATGGCGTTGGCGTTCGGCCTTATTTGGGGTGGCTGCATACTCGTCGTCGGAGCGGCCAATCTGATCTGGCCGAGCTACGGTCAGGCGTTTCTTCAACTGTGCGCGTCCATCTACCCCGGTTACCGTCCGGGCACGGGGATAGGCTCGGTCGTTACCGGGACCATCTATGCACTCGTGGACGGCGGCATCGGCGGCGCGGTCTTTGCCTGGCTCTACAACGTGTTTAGGGGCCGTACAGCGAAATAACGCGGCGTATCCTAGCGACTTGCGTGGGGGCGGGTGCCCTGATTTCAATTTTTTCCGGAACCATCCCGGTCTTCGGAGCTTGACCTTCCGCCACTATGAAACGTGACATCGAGACTGGCGGCGCTTTTAGCGATAGCTGGCGAAGCGTTTGCACACGCCCTTTGCTCAGGTCCAGGCTTTGGCCCGCACATCAAACCGCGCTATGCGCGGGAAGGAACTGAAAATGCGCAAGTTTATGATTCTCACGACATTGGCTGCTGCCGCTGTGGTTGCCGCGGGTATCGCGGCACAAGCTCAAACGTATGGCCCTGGCATGATGGGAAATGACCAGACATACGGTAACCGCGGCGACTGCGGCCAGGGTTACGGCATGATGGGCAACAGCGAAAACCAAACCAACGGGCAAGGCCAAGGCGACAACCAGGGCCAGAATCAAGAGCAAAGCCGCGGCTACGGCCCGGGCTACCACATGCACGGCTCGGGCGGCGGCTACGGCCCCGGCATGATGCAGGGTAACGGCTACGGCCCCGGCATGATGCAGGGTAACGGTTACGGCCCCGGTTATGGAACCGGCTACGACCGCAGGGGTAACGTTCAGGGCAATCAGACGCTCAATCTCAGCATAGACGACGTAAAGAGCCGCGTGGAACGCTGGCTTGTTCGGCAAGGAAATCAGCGGCTCAAAGTTGGCGATGTGAAGGAGAAAGACGCCGACACGATCACTGCCGACGTGGTCACCAAAGATAATTCCTTGGTGGATCGCTTCATCGTCGATCGCCACACTGGCGCCGTCCATCAGGACAATAGCTAGGCGGCTTTCGTCGAGACACAAAATAAATGACATCGCTACGGCTTTTGCCGGGACTTGCCCGGCATACGACGTCCTGGGCGTGTCGCCCTGTACGGTCGGCCCGCCGCAGCTTAAAGCCTTGACCATTCGCATCAGTACGCTGGAACAGCAGAACCTTGCGCAAGACCGCCAGCTTGGCGTGACGATGATCCTTGCCGAGGTATCAACTTGAGCTCCCATGACAGCGACGCCCCAACCATCGAAAAAGGTCAGGAAACCCAACTTTAATGTCATTCACTAACGGAAAGTATTTCAGAGTGCGTAATTGTGAACTGTCACGATCGCGCTCTGATTTGCATCAAACTTTCTAACCGAGTGTGGCCTAGGCTTTTTGCAATTTAGATCCTGGAACTGATCAGGTCCTGGGACTGACGAGGAACAAAAAATGGCCCCCGCGAGACGAGACGAGCGGCTGTTATCGAAAGACGAGCAAGAACTCGTCGCTCAAACTCGCCACCCGGTCATAAAGAAGCTGGATGACGCTGAACTATTGGATGTAATCAACCACCTGCGCGACCGACGCAATCGAGCGCGTGAATTTGGCAGATACAAACGGCGCGAGTTGCGCGGCCAGGCCGCGTCGTCGGGCTTGACCATGGCTTCAGGAAGTGCGGCTTCGGAAAGTAACGGGCACCGTGCTAAACGAACACTGTTATCTTCCGCCCTGAAGCGCGCGAACAAAGAGGCTGAACGTCGGCGCGCTACGAATGTCCGCAGCGATTTCGTTTCGAATGTCAAGCGTGCCCTTCCGATAAAGAAAGTTGCCGATATTGGGACGCCACAGCCGTCCACGCGTTCCGCTAGCCAGGACATGCAGCCAATCCCAAATTCAGATATTGCGCCCTTGGGCGCTGTGAAACAACAAGCGCAGCGGCCCGTGCTGGAGCGCTCCCACAAGATGCGCTGACACCGCCGCACGCGGATGGTCGAGTTTTCCTTCACATTGTTTGGCGGTACGTTGCGAAATTCGAGACTTTGGCTACCGAAGCGGCGAGGAATTGTGGCCGTGCAGCGCCGGACTATTGGAAGCGACGGCGTGCCAGACTAAACTCGAAATTCAACGCGATGCAAAATCTCGCTTGATGTGAGAACTCGGCCTACTAGGGAGAATGCTCATGCAAATCCAGGTGAATACAGATGCCAACATCAAAGGCCGTGACGATCTTGTTCGTCAGATCGAGGCCGGGATCAACACCGCTCTGAGCCAATTCAGCGATCAGATCACCCGGGTCGAAGTCCATCTCAGCGACGAGAACGCCGGCAAGTCCGGCAGCGCCGACAAGCGTTGCCTCATGGAGGCTCGACCGGCCGGCCGTCAGCCGATCGCAGTCAGCCACGAAGGCGCGACGTTGGAGGAGGCCTATAGTGGAGCCGCCAAGAAGTTGAAGAGTTCGCTTGAGAGCATCTTCGGACGTGCGAGTAATCACAAGGGAGGCGCTTCCATCCGCACGGATGGTGCCATGTGAGTGTGGATGCCGACGGGTATTTTGGCGTCGGTCCAATGCAGGATTGAGCTGCCGTCCAGTGCTCCGCCCTTTCAAAATGCTCCCTTCATCCGCGACAGAATTTGCACGCAGCTCCTGGTGTTCGCCCGCGTGTTCCGTATTTATGGAACGAAAAGCCATATGGAAGGTTGGTTAGCGTTGGAGTGCATCAAGCGGAGTACGCGGAAATCCGAGATGCACTGCCAATGGGAGAAACACAATGGATATCACCACTCTTCTCATCATCGCATTTGTCATTCTGCTACTTGGCGGCGGCGGCTGGTATGGCCGTGGACGCTGGTACGGCAGGTGATCGCGAACTGAGTGAAGGCGAGTTTGCTGAGAGCAATACGTTTGGAGTGTTCAGTAGCGATCTCGCGGTGGGGTATTTTGCAATGTGCTGGGAGCGCTTTATATGGCGCTCGCACGTAAGCGCGCGATTCTTTTGCTTTTGAAGGGAAAGCATTATCATGGCCAAATCAACTGACGCCAATCACGACGAGCCCAGCCCACGTGAGGAGAAACATCGAGAGCGGGTCGATGCAAAAGCAGCAGCGCGACCTCCCGGGCCAGGTGCTAAGGACCGGCCGGGCTTTGATCTTGGCGGTGCCGTGACTGGAGAAACGGCAGGCTCGGGTTTAGGGTTGGGGGATGACGCGGCAGAGAACCCGAAGGATCGCCGGCTACCCGGCCGCCGGCCGAAAAACAAGCTCGGTCTGCCCCGTTTTGGTGGAGCGGTTGTGAACGACAAGTGACTGCAGCCGGATTGAGTCCTACCGTTCTTTGTTCGAAGCAATAGCGCTGAGGCCCGCTTCACTTATGGGAAAGTGATACACATCATTCTTCCCATAGTTTTGTTGGTTTTTCGAGCTGAGTGTCCCACATGGCGCGGGACAGCGTGCGCTATTTTTTGAGTAGGTTTTCTTGCGCTTCTGGCAGGTTGCTTTCGGATTGCTGCTCCCGCATCTCCACCGTCTCGTTGGACAGGTCGCCTTCGCTGGGCGTCGTATCGCTCATTTCGTCCGCGGCATGGGCCACGCCGGCACCGCTTTCGGTTTCGCGCGAGGCTTCTGCGGTGCTCGTCGTTTGGATGACGGGAACGCCCTTGGGGAAAATCACTTCGCGCGCGGAATCCGGCAGTTCGATGCCACCCTTGAGGAGCGTGTTCTTGGTCTGGCGCAGCAACGCCGAATTGATTTTGTAAGGCGAATAGGTGGCGCTGTCGAACCAATAATAGATGCGCAAATTCACCGTTGCCGGGCCCAGCTCCTCCACCAGCACCAGCGGCTCGGGCGTCTTGAGGACGGCGGGATGCTCCTGCAACACCTCCGCGATTAGGACCTGCGCCTTGGCGGCCGAGGAATCGTAACCGATGCCGACCGTAAACTCGGCGCGGCGGCTCGGAATGCTGCTGTAGTTCTTGATGATGCTCTTGTAGACGGTGGAGTTTGGGATCTGCACCTGATTGCCGTCGAGCGTGAGCAGCACGGTACTGCGCACGTTCAGGTTCTGGACGACACCTGTGTGCCCGCCGACATCAATCAGGTCGCCGCTGTGGAAGGGATTGCGCACGCTGAGCAGGATGCTCGCCAGAAAATTCTCGGCGATGTCGCGCAGGCCGAAGCCGATGATGATGCCGATCAGCCCGGTGCCCCCAAGCACGGTGATGGCCAGCCGCGTCAGGCCGGAAAATTGCAGCACGAAATAGACGCCCAGCAGAAAGACTGGAATCGCAAACGCCCGCGCCACCACCGACAGCAGCAGCGGGAACTCGATGCGGCCCGCGAACAATAGCCGAACCGCCAGCGCCACCAGTCTGGCGATCAGCCATGTAGCCAGGATGATAAGGGCGGCGAGCGCCACCAGCGGCCAGACCCCGACCATCTGCCGGTAGAAGCTTGTGAATTCCTCGCCTGCGCGCGCAAAGGTAGAGCCGACATCGGCATTGGCCTCGATCCGGTTGACGACGGCGACAGTGCCTTGCGTGTTTTCGGCTAGCTTGCCAGCCCAGGCCCGATGCTCCTGCGTCCCCGTCGTGCCGTCGAGGAAGACCACCCCGTCATGCACTGAGACGCGGGTCGCCTGGAACCATCCGGTCGATTTCAGGATGCGTTGCAGGCGTTCCTCAATATTCGCATCGCTCGCTTCGGGAACGATCTTCACGGCCTGCGGCGGCGCGACTGGGGTGACATCCTGCGCCAAGGCAGGCGCCACACAGGCAAACAGCAGCATGGCGGCTCCTGCGGCGCGCAGCCATCCAATGAGCTGGGCGACATGACTTTTCGAATGCTGGCGAAGCTGGGTCATAATCTTCCCCCCTTACCGGACAGTATCTGGCGATCTCGACGAATATCAACTATGGGCCTCGCTTGCGCTTGAACTGCTCGGCAATGCGTCGCTGTGCAGAAAATTGCTGAAGATTGGCGCTTCGCCTCAATTCGAACCCCCGAGGTCATCAACCTGCCGTCGAGCGGAGGCAAACGCATCCTTGATCGCTACCTCAACATCTTCGCGCCGTGCATCCTCCGACGACGTGTGATTGACTAAAATGTTTTAATGAGGCGGAACTGTAAGCCAGATATGGACCTGGAACCCGGTACCGTGAAAGTGCTTGTGACTAGGCGCTATCGCGGCTACGCGGCATCCGATGATGTGATGATTGTGTTTCTCCAGCCGGTTTACCTCGCGATCGATTAGGGCGCGCACAGCCTCCGACGGCTCAGTTCCTTCGAACGCCCCTTCCAATGGGACTTGCATAACGGCCTCACGTTCCCGAAGATTCAGCAACTTCGAAGCCGCAGAAAATCAACCGAACCGTCGGCCGCGGAAGAAACCTTTATTTGTAGTATTTTGCTTGATATTGGCGGTCTCGCCCTTTTCCCCGGCGTTGGCATGATGTTCATGCTTCACCAACTTGTCATTCGAGACATCTTTTCCCGAGTCGCTCCCGTGATCGTTTTTTCTACGATTGGCAGGGGGAATGGGTGGCATATGGGTCGGCAAGATCGATATCCTTGTGTTGCAGATAAACCCCAAGCGCACAGGGTTGTACGAATGGGCAGCGGCCACGCCGAATAGCGAGACTATCGGGACTGATCGACCGGATCCGGAGTTTGGATGCTACTCTTTGATTGGGATATTGCGCCGGATTCCGATGCGATGGTAGGCACGCTCGATGTCGCTACCTGATGGTGTGGCGTCATGAATGACATCGCCAGTGCCATGGCCACCCACAGCCACCAGTAACTTTTCTGTAGATTGAGGACTTTTGCGATTCCTGGCGCGGCATTTACGGTCCCCCCTGCGGCCATGGTCGCCGCCTCGCCCGACTGCGGCAGAAGCCGAACCAGCCGCGCGGCAATGGCCGCCGCTTCCGGCGACTTCCAGCTCCGGCCTGAGACCAGATCGAGGATCGAGAGCAGCGTCTTCTCCGCGACCGCTTTGGGCATGGCTGCCAACCGGGTTGCCTCCTCCCACGGATCGACATTGGTGCGCGCTAAAGCGGAAATGACGCTGAGGCGCGTCCCGTTTGCGTCTTCGCATACTGGCGCAAACAGAAAATCTTCGTAGCTGGCATTCAGCGTTGAAAATCTTGCACGGTGTTCCACGGTAGAATGGCCTTTGAGTATAGCGCCCGCAGCACCACTTAAGCTTCGATTTGGTATCGATTCGACGCGGTCGGACTGCAAACCGGGGCGAAGCGAACGGTGGTGGTGCAGGGATAACGGCCATCGCAGCTAATCGTTCGGGCTTACGAGAAAGATATATTGTAGCGGCAAGCGTGTGCGGGTCGAAATCAGCCGTTGAATGGACGTTTTCATTTCTTGACAGATCAGGTCCATTCTCTCAGGGCGCGTATCGCCATTTGCGGACCTGGTCCGACCAAAATTATGACTGGAACCTTTCTGGGCCTGCACGAGTTGAGATGTGTATTCAGCCAGTCGATTAGGGTCTGAAAAGGCGCCAGTTATTGCGGACGCTGTCGGCAACACATCTCCGCGACGCCTCACTCTAAAGGGGGCTTCCAATGAAATTACTTTTGTTTGTCGCCTTTTTGTGCGGCCCGGCCGCAAACCAACAGTGAAAGAACAGGTCATGAGAAACCGAGTGACTATCCTTGCTGCGGCGGCATTGTTTGCAATGAGCATTGTGCCGTTTACGAATAATGCATCTGCGACGCCGGTCGTCGATGCTCTCGCAATCAAAAACGCTGCCCCGACGAATATCGAGACCGTGCGATGGCGCGGCCGAGGATACAACGGCCGTGGATACTACGGCCGTGGACACTACGCGCCGGGGTGGGGTGTGGGTGCAGGATTGCTCGGCGGCGCCATCATCGGCGGAATACTCGCTGCTCCCTACTACGGCAACGGTCCCTACGCCTACGAGCCTGGCTACGGTGGCAACGCGGTGGCCTACTGCATGCGGCGGTTCAAGTCTTATGATCCGGGTAGTGGCACTTATCTCGGCTATGACGGCTACCGCCATTCATGTCCATGAGTGGATAACCGCCTTCATGAGCAAGCATTGGCATCCTTTGGCATTGAAGACATGTCGATGCCGTTTGTTAGCGTAGGCCGCGATCCCCCCGTCCCAGCCTATGCTTCGGTCGCACACGCAGCGTGATCATAGAGAGCCCGGTTAGTTCACTAGCTGGGCGCTCGCCTCGACTGCACTCGTATACTGCGGTCTGTCTTTGTGGAACTTTTTGGCGCTAGGTGCATTGGCTTTGGATTCAGCCAAACAGGTAAACCTGAAACGACGCGTACAAAATTGCGGACGCTATCTGTAATTCGGCTCCGCCGCGCCTTAGTTTTAGCGGGCTGTCCAAAGGTAACATCCATGAGAAATCTACGGCTAATATCCGCCACGGCGGCAATATTGCTTCTGGGTGTGGGCGCCCTGTCGGCGCAAAACATGAAGACAGATGAGACGCCGGCGCCCGCTCCGGGGGTACAGCAGAATGCACCCGCGGAGAAGGTGGCACCAACCCTGAATTCCGACCAACGCAAAACGCCCGAGACGATGGGGCAAACGGCGCCGGCGGCGCCTGAAGCCGACAAGAAGCAATTGAAGAGTCAGACGATCGATACCGCTCCTACAGGCGCGGCGGTCAAGCGTTCATCCGACGCCAATGGCAGCGCAATCGTGACGGACAAAAAAAGCGCAGCCGAAAGCGGCGCTGGCGCGGCATCGCGGTCCGGCAAGTCTGCCGAGGACGATAAACGCAGCACCACCGGTCAGGGAACGGTAAGCGAGGGAGCGGTCGGCGGTCCGAAACTCGTGAGACATCGGCACTATAGTCATCATCGTCATCATCGCCATTATCGAGATTGCTGGCCCAACATCTTCGACCACGGCAATTGCTGGTAGTAAGCATTCAATCACGTGTACTGTGTTGCGACCCGGGGCAGCCGTTTGCTGCTCCGGCAGTTTTCTACACACATTCGCCCACGGGTACTGGCCTGTTTTGACCCCTAGTGGCCTGGTTTGAAAATGATGGTGGCCCAGTTTGAAAGTGAGCATTTTTGCTCAAACTCGCGGAGATATTAGGCGAAATATTGTGGCTTCCTGTCGAGGGATCCCGCGCCATTACATCCCCTCTCCCTGTGGCGCGGGGTATTTTTGAATAATGGCAAGCCATGGCGCAGTATCAGTTTACGCCCCCAAATTCTGACATAATAAGCCGGCCCGACTGCGCCTCCTGCGGCACTCAGATGTGGTTGTCGTGTGTCGAGGTCGATGGATCGGATAGAAACAAGCAAACCTTTGAATGTCCGGTATGCACGACCACTGAAATTCCAATTATGCAG
The DNA here is from genome assembly GCA_963789455.1 of uncultured Alphaproteobacteria bacterium. Classification (GTDB taxonomy): domain Bacteria; phylum Pseudomonadota; class Alphaproteobacteria; order Rhizobiales; family Xanthobacteraceae; genus Pseudolabrys. Next base: position 308,134 of record CAWBLD010000004.1, read on the forward strand.
TTCAAGTAGGCCGCCTCAGTTGACTGAGAGCGGCCCAAAAATGGCGACCCGCCGAAGTCCCCGTTTCCATAATTGGCAGACTGGTGGCCATCGGTAGGCCCAACCACGCTTCAAATTTAGCGCATTCGACATGGTGCGAAGCTAACCAAAGGGGACGACAATGAGTGCATTCATGAAACTGAAGGCGGCCGCATTGTTTTGGTTAGTCATTGGCGGGGGTATTGCGCCCCATGCGACTGCGGCGACATTAAAGGAGCAAATAGTAGGGACGTAGGCTGTCGTCTCGTCGATCAATGAACGGGACGGAAAGAAAACTGAGGCTCTGGGGGCACATCCGGTCGGCTATTACATGTTCGATCAAGCCGGGCATTACTCGTTGCAGAGCATGCGCGCCGACCTACCGAAATTCGCGTCGAACAACAAGAACACCGGGACGGACGCGGAAAATAAGGCGGTGGTGCAGGGCATCAATACGATTTTCGAAACCTATACGGTAAATGAAGAGGACGCTTCGGTAACGATTCACATCATTGGCGGCAGCTTTCCGAACTGGGCCGGTGCCAATCAGAAGCGAGCCATAGGAATTGTTGGCGACACATTGAAGTGGACTGTTGCAATGGGGCCAGCCGGCACTACAGTGATTACATTGAAGCGCGAAAAGTAGGCGCCGCAAACAAACATTGTCGCCGATTGGCACTTTATTGACAATTTGACCGTGCCCAAGCTTGTTCGCTTATGGCTTCCCAAAGCGGACATCTACGGCTCGAAACGGCTTACGCAGGCGCGGTCGGAATGCTATCGACGTCGGGTTGTGAAACCATTGGAGGTTGCGGTGCTTTCAGTCTTAATCAGCGTCCTTATCGTAATCGTTGTTGGTGCAATCTGCTTTTGGGCCATAGATAAGTTTGTAAGAGATCGTAGATTGACAAATCTTCTTAAACTGCTCGTGGTGCTGATCTGCTTGGGAGCGATCCTTCAGCGGGTGCTGCCGTTGGCAGGAATCAATTGGTTTTAGACGCGGCTCATGGCAAATCGTCTGGACGAATGATCAGGTGGTCATCGTCCACCATGGGTCACTCGAGTGGAATTGTCATTTCCCTGGCTTGCTGGAGTACGTCGGTCGGCACATAGGGCTTGGAATGAAATTTCGTGCCCGACGGGAGGGTCTCAGGTTGTGGCCGTCCAGACGTCACGATGACACCCACCTCAGGCCATCGCCGCGCGACCTGACCGGCCAAGTCTGACCCGGTCATTGAGCCAGGCATGGTTACGTCCGTAAAAAGTAGCCTTACGTCCGCATTTATTTCGAGAAGTTGCAGGGCCTCGTCCGCATTTTCGGCCTCGATCACCCGATATCCGGCGTCCGAGAACATATAAGACGCCCCCATTCGTTCAAATACATCGTCGTCGACGATCATAACGAGGGCTTGGGACTTGGACATGTTGAGGTAACCCTCACGTGTGAAAACCGTTCCAAGTCTAAGACGTATACGCCAATCGTTAAAAATTGAATTGAGCTGGCATGTAGCCGTAAATGTGGTCAATTTTATACAAACTCATCTCCGGTATGAGTTGTATAATTTTTGGTTGGACTTTCTCAGGATTGCCTAATCGATAATTCCAGTGGTTCCTGGCAACTGACGCGCATTGAAACGTATCGCAAGGACTTTATGAAACCGACCGGCTTTAGAGAACAGTTCACAAACATTGTCGACGCGTGTGCGCTCGCGCAGGCCATTGTCGACACTGTCAGCGAATCCGTTCTGGTGCTTAACAAAGAGTTGCGCGTAATCGCCGCCAGCCGATCTTTCTATTCTACATTCAAGGTTAGCCCCGAGGATACTCAAGGCAGCCTTCTTTATGTATTGGGCGATGGACAATGGGACATCCCGACACTTCGCATGCTGTTGGAAAAAATCATACCTGAGCAAGGAGAGATCGAGGATTATGAGGTGGAGCACGAATTTCCCGGACTCGGACAACGCACGATGCGTTTGAATGCCCGTCAGGTGTTCTACGAGGGAGGCTCCCGCGCCACCATTCTGCTCAGCATGGAAGATGTCACTGACCGGCGCATTTTGGCGCGTGAAAAGGACGAACTATTGCGCGAAAAAGATGAACTTTTGCGAGAAAAAGATGTGCTGTTTGAGGAGCTGCAGCACCGCATTTCCAATAGTCTGCAAGTCATCGCAAGCATTATTCTGCTGAAAGCCAGAACCGTGCGGTCGGAAGAGACGCGTGTTCATCTACAAGATACGCACAAGCGGGTCATGTCGATTGCCGCCGTGCAGGAGCAGCTCCATGCTCTCGGGACCATCGGGTCCGTCGAAATTACGCCCTATCTTTCAAGGTTGTGCGAAGCTCTTGCAACTTCAATGATCGACGGCAGTCGGCCAATCACGCTGACAGTGGCGGGCGAAGGGGGTACAGCTACCTCCCGTCAGGCCGAGAGCATCGGCTTGATTGTCACCGAACTCGTTATGAACGCTCTCAAGCATGGGTTTCCCGATGCGAAAATCGTCGGTAAAATCGCCGTTAGGTATGATCGGGCTGGAACAAACTGGAAGCTTACGGTCTCCGACAACGGGATTGGCAGACAGGACGGCGTCTTCGGTCAACAAAAAATCGGACTCGGCACCGGCATCATCAAGGCGCTTTCACATCAGCTCAATGCCCAAGTTGAAACATTGGCCAGTCCCGGAAGTACGATCGTGTCGATCACCCACGCCACTTTCCCGACGAAGTCAGCTGCCTAGATCTCAAGACGGCCAAGGCGCCCGGTAGCACGAGGCCCCAAACTGCTTGCCCGCACCGATGAGGTGGTCGATTAAGGATGCCGTTTGCAGCGGTGCATCACAAAACGGACATTCCAACCACGCCTATTGATGTCCGTTATGGGGGTCGCGCAGACATCGGTCGGCGCAGTGTCTGAACGGCTTGGCCGCGAATGACCGATGGTGTTGATAAAGTTGGCCACTGAATGTTTGCGGCTCTTTATTTGAGCTTTAGACGGGACCGCCGCCTCATTTATTGTTCTTTCCCCCTTCGAGGGGTTGGCCATTGACCCCTATTGATCTGCTTCTGCGGCAACTGACATTCAGGTAGCGCAGGCGACCGTGGCATCAGGCGGCTGCTGCCAGATGTGGTTGGCCAGCGTTTTGAGGTTTTGCACGATGGCGGCGAGATGGAACTCAGTCGCGGAACCGACCACGGCGATTGACCGAGAAGGTCGAGTGGTCGGGCACCGTGTCTTCGAGATCGAGCCGGCAGAACCAGCGATAGGCCAGGGGCAGATCAACTTCCTCGCACAGTCGTCGTTCGAAGCGAATGCCGTAGCAATACCCCACGATCAGCATCCGGATCATCAGCCCGGGGTCAATCGAAGGGCGGCCAATATCGCTGTAAAAAGGCCCTAGCTTCTCCCGCAGGTCCGCCAGCACCCGTGTCACAATCGGATTGATCCGGCGCAGCAAATGGCCTGCCGGAATACGCTCTTCGAGATTGAACAGATAAAACAGCTGACTCTGATCGCTCGTCTGCCGACCCATCATGGCAAACCTCCGCCGCTGGCTGCCTCCAGCAGACGGAATCACTGTTCGCCGATGAGTGAGAGCCCTTTTTCAACAGTATCGACCCAAAGCGTTCATTGCCAAGTGAGCGACAAGCGAGTGTTTTACGCGGCTCGGTTGCCTTTTACCGCAAAAGTAACGTGAGTGATCGATACGGTTGTTCCCGTTGGGATGGCTAAGCGTGGAGTCCAAAAAAGCCTGCGACGAAGAGTATTACGACCACGACGCCGATAATGTAGAAAATATTCATTGTGTGTTCCAATTGAGGTGTCTGTGACTTCAATACGAAGTAACAGCGCTCACATTGGATACGCTTGGAACGCCATTAAGTTCCAACTCTCATTTAGGTCGTAAGCACCCAGATTGGACATCTACTGGCCCTAGAACTATCGTGAACTGAGGCTTAAAATCACAACATGGCAAAATACGAAAAACACGACGAGGACCCCACTCGCAAGTTTCGATCACTCGGCTGGGTATTACTGATTGCCATCGCCGTCTTGAGCGTTGCATTTCTGCTAGAGCGATATGGGCTCCCTTTTGAAATGCCGTGGAATATTAAATGAAAAATCGCCCCCGCGATCCCTCCCAACTCGCCAAGCTCACCGTCGATATTGCGGCGGGTGAATTGGAGGTTTGAAATCCGACGCCAGAAGAAAGGGGAAGTAGCCTCATTTCAAACTTGCCCATTACCGGTGATCGAGAAGCGATTGATGACCCAAAGCGCCCACACTGAAAGACCTGCCGACGGCGCCTGCGGTCATTCGTTGCGCGTTTTGCAACCATCATATGATGGCGCCATAGCCCCATTTAAGGCCACCGGTCGCGCAATGGAACGAAAGCAGCTGTCGGGCGTCTCCTTTCGAGGATCGCGACTGAAAGGATTGACCAATGCTGGCTCTTGAAATTATCGGCGCCATATTTGTCCTGCTATTTTTAGCGGCGGCAATGGCGGCAATTGATGGAGCTGAGAAGTCGCCAATAAACTAAGTTACGTTTTGCAATCATATTTCGCCGAGTCCACGGCCAGCCATTCACCCCGCAGTTCGGCTACCAACGTCTCCCCCAGCTTCCGCCTTAGGCCCCCCGCCATCCGCCTTTGTTTAACGTCGCGGAAAAGCCTTTCCGTAGCCAGTGGTGAGGAAGGGGTCTCGGAGCTCAGTCGCGCGATGAATCTTTCAATAGGGAAGTCTGCCAACTCCAAGGTGGAGCACCGGGCGTGATCAAAACCCTGAGCAATTGTTTCCCGACAACGGGAACAATTGTCTTCCTGCCGCATTCATTCAACGCGGCCAACGGCCCGCTCAGGAGCCGTCGTTCGTCGGGAGGCTTCGATGTATACCTCACCTGCGCTTTCCAAGTACATCTTTGGCGGGATTGTCGTCGCTCTGCTGACCCTCGGTACCTCCGGCGGCCTGCTTGATGTCTTGTATGGGGAACAATATCCGCTGCACCACCCGCAAGCGGTCACCGAACCTGTCTTCTCCACAAGACTTGTCGACCGTTCTCACAAGAGTGACCGGTTGCCTCTGATGCGTGCCGAGCCCATGGCAAACACTTCGAGTATTCCAAAGAATGCCGGTGCGCCAGAGTACACCATACGAGGCGCGGGTAGCACGTCGGCACGGCCAAACACTTTAGGAACTATTGATGGAAAACGCGCTCCAAAGGTAGCACCTGCACTGCCGCTCGACTGCGAAACAGTAGCGAGCCCGTTCTCCAACCCAATCTTGGGCCGTATCATTCGCAGCTGTTTTGTCTAATGGCTTTGTGCCACTCCGTGTCAGCTAGACTTTTTGATCGATTCAGTATTACGGGTGCATTCGTAGGCTATCACGCTGCTGCGCTGCTTACGCTCAGCGGTTGATTGGTGACGCTGGTCTTTGCCAAGGCGGTCGGTGCCTCTGTGGTGCTGTCCGCATTGCGATCGGCTGGTTTACAAAAAGCGACCTCAATTCGCTTGCGACTTATATAGTTGGGTGCAGTGCTGAAGCGAGTAATCGTTAGGTGGCACGGCAAGTCAGGCATTGGTAGCGGCGTTGAAAATGCCGCGTTCAACGAAAAGAAAAGCGCGGTTCCAGTGAAGGCACTCATTAATCAAAAGGCGGAGGTTGTGCTGCCGGCTGAAGTGCTGGAGGAAATGCCGCTACCATCAGATCCGAAAGTCACATTCCTTGGCGGTCTATTTATACTTGCACTGCTGGCGGCAGCTTATGTCGCCAGCGAAATCGTTTTGCCCCTAGTCTTTGCTATCATTCTCAAGCTCCTGCTACAGCCAGCCTTGCGCATATTGGGACGGTTGCACGTACCGCGGATACTCGCGGCGCTATTGTTGATCGTTGCGCTATTTGGAACGATCGTCGGCTTGGGTGCGGCCATTTCACGCCCGGCAGGCACCTGGGCAGCCAAACTTCCAGATGGCATTTCTCGCCTTCAGGAGCGGCTGAGTTTCATGCGAGAACCCATCGATACTCTGCAACGATTTTTGCATCAGGTGGAAGATTTTGGAGAAACCGGGCCACCACCAAATGCGGCCACGCCGACTAAAAGCCCAACTCTTCTGACGAGTCTACTCAAGAGGACTCAGAACTTTGCCGGCGGCTTTTTCACGACGGTGCTGTTCCTCTTTTTTCTTCTCATGTCTGGCGATATCTTCCTGCACCGCCTCGTTGAAATACTGCCGCGCTTCAGCAGCAAACGCCAGGTAGTCGAGATTGCCCAGCAAATCGAGAGCGACATCTCCGCTTATCTGATCACGGTCACGATCATGAGCGCGGCTGTAGGTATAGCTACGGCATTGGCGATGTGGCTTACGGGGGTGGGTGACCCAATCCTTTGGGGAACAGTCGCTTTTCTGCTGAACTATGTACCGATCCTTGGGCCTACTTTGGGTGTGTTGATCTTTTTTCTCGCGGGTCTGCTGACCCATGATGCGCTCTGGCAAGCGCTGCTTCCTGCTGGCCTTTACTTTGGATTTCATATTATAGAAGGCGAAACTGTAACGCCGATGCTTTTGGCCAGACGGTTCACCCTCAATCCCGTCCTCGTCGTCCTTTCGCTCGTATTCTGGTTCTGGATGTGGGGTATTCCGGGAGCAATCCTAGCTGTGCCCATGCTAGCGATTACTAAGATCATCAGCGACCATCTTCGGCCGCTGGCTGCATTTGGACACTTTCTTGAGGGGTGAAACTCAGCCGCTTTCGCAGGCTCTGATTTAATCAGTTTGCACACATTTCCGAGTGATATGGGAACCTTTTGTGCGCGGCCGCGTTAGTACGGCACGCGGGCTCTATACCGCCCCCCCACCCAAAATTGAATTCTGATCGGAGTTAATCCATGTCCACTTCGTCCACAGCCCGTGAGTTAAAAGACGTAAACGACACTATCTCGACCAAGACAAACGGTACGCAAAAGGACATCGAATCGGATGTGAGCGCCTTGCAAAAGGATATGGCCAAACTCATGAGCCAATTCGCCGACATTCTCGCTGCCAAGGGCGGCGATGCCTGGCGTAATGCCCGCTCCAATATCGATGGCGCCGTGACCGATGCGCAAGCAAAGGGTTCGGAGGCGATCGGCGCGGTGCGCGATGTTTCCGATAATCTGGTCAATGCACTCGATCAATCTCTCAAACGTAATCCCTACACAACGCTGGCGCTGGCAATCGGTCTTGGCGCTCTCTTTGGCGCTACTTGGCGGAAATAGGGTTGGCGGCAACGCTCTCCACGGAGTCGATAATGATCAAGGGAATTGTGCGCGATGTGATGCTCGCGGCGAGAGAAAATCTCGGCTCCAGCGTTCCCATTGTCATCTGGACCATCATAGTTTTTGCAACCGGCGTAGGCGCAGCCGTCTGGCTGAGCATCGCCGCTTTCGCCTGGCTCACGCAGCATTATGACACTATCACGGCTGCAGCCACGCTCGGTGGCGTCTTCTTCCTCTTTTCCATCGCGGCTTTGTTTGCTTGCACGATCGTGCACCGGCGCAACGAGAGCAAAGTTGAGGCGCGCGAAAAGCTGAACGCAACGGCCGAGCACATTCCCAGCTGGCTACTTGATCCGCGTATGGCGGCGGTTGGGCTCGAATTTGGTCGTCTGATCGGTTTCAAACGCCTCATTCCGCTCGCTGCGGTCGGTATCCTCATCGCGCTTGGGAGCCGTGATTGGTCTCCAAGCCAGGCGAGCGAGCCAGCTGAATAGTCGAGCCAGTGACAGGGGCTGTGTGTACCGATGACCTAAATCCGGACATAGTGGTGATGAAGGCCGCTTAGGATTTAGTGCGAACTGATGTTTCCGATCCGCTGAAGACCTTGCGATCAACCGATCCGATGGCCGCCCGGTACCGGGTGGAGGATTTAACACTACCAACTCAATACGTTCTTCCAGGAGGAAAATAACATGCGAATTTCATCCGTATTTCGTGCAGGCCTTATTGCTCTGACGGCCATGCTGGGGGCGAGTCTTTCGTCCGCGGCCTATGCCGACAGCGGCACTATCCGGATCTCGGTGGTCAAGGGCGGCTGGATCATCGGCGCCTCCGGCGGCAGCGGCACGTTGACTTTCCACGGCCGGCGCTATCCGCTGTCGGTCGGGGGCGTGAGCTGGGGCTTAGTGTTCGGCGCGTCGCAGACCTATTTGTCTGGCCGGGTCAGCCATATCAGCAGGCCTTCGGATGTCGCGGGGGTTTATGGCGCTGGCGGCGCCGGCGCCGCGGTCGGTCGCGGTGTGCGGGCGATCGTGCTGACCAACGAAAAGGGTGCCGTCCTGGAGCTGAGCGGCCGGCAGACCGGATTGATGGTCAATGTCGATCTGAGTGGATTGGCAATCTCGATGCAGTAAGTACCTACGCCCATCACGCGCCAAGAAACAAACTGCCCTAAGCGCTTTGCCTGGGGCTTGGCCGACGCGATGAGGGTCGCGATTACTTACGCTGGTATTTCACTCACCCGACGGTGGCAGAGCTTTTGCAGCAGAGTTCTCCAGCACGGAAATAAAAGCATCGTTCCCCATGATAGGCTAAGGATGGAACCTACGTCTTAGGCTAGCGTTGGATCAGTGCGGCTGCCCATGGAGGCACCACAATGCACACTGACCACCGAAATCTGGAAGCAGGCGTAGATTGGCCGGAGACAATATTGATGTTTTCGGCGCTCGCCGTTTTGGCGACTGTCGCCTTTTGGGTCCTTAATTCCTAACTTGTGCTACACGGCTTTGCGGTGAGGTATTTATGGGCGGCGGCGAGCACGGCGTTAATGGCGTCCGGAGAGCCCGCCGTCAGGCGTCGTTTTCGGTCGCGCCGCTGTCTGTCATAAATCGTGGATACTGCTACGTGGCTCAATAACTAATAAGTAAACGACAGCGCCAACCAGACCTGTTACGGTAAGCACGGTGGCAAATCCGGACCGCGTTCCGCACCAGATATCACTCGACGGGTTCTTTAAAACGTGCGCACCATTTTGGTCGAAATTGTTTCTTTATTTTGCGCGAGCAGTTGATCTTGCAGCTTTCGGTAACGCAATCCAATAGCTCGCCACTGTTTGCCTTTGCGCCGCTAGGTGCTGCCGCCCTTGCCGCCGGGGAAAGCGGAGTGCCCTTGGGAGCGACCTCGGGAACGACCTCCGGAACGACCTGCTGGTTTGTCAGCGGTTCAGGCTTGACCGGTTCGCTTTGGTGAAACAGATCACCGTCCGACACGCATCCGGGAAGGGCGAGGAAAAGCGCCACGATTAGTAGCCTTTTCATTTGGCCACTCCTTGCATCACTTACGTATATTATATTTTGTAATTCCATTTAAGTGATGAAAAGGCTGGGCCATAAAGGAACAATCACATGCGGTGCAAGCAGGCACCGTGAAGTGGTTTAATCCGACAAAGGGGTATGGGTTCATCCAGCATAAAGGCGGCGGCGACAAGGACGGGTTCGACCACATAGCCCGAAAATGGATGGCCGCCTTGGCTCTTCATCGTGGGCTGTGCCGATAGAAAACTCACCTCGCGTCTTTCGGCCCGGAAGCCCGTTAGGCAATCCGGCAAGCATTTGGGCGTGCCTTACGCAAACCTAGGGCGCACCTAGCGCGATCACGAAGCCCCAATTAGTAGGGAAAAGCCACGATATGTGGTTGCCTCGTAACCTCGCTCTCGGGAGGCCCCGGGTCGCCGTCCGTCCCCACTAAGAGGGACTGCCTTGAATGGCTGGACGCGGCGCGGACGAAGGGCGGCGAAAGCCGCCCGGATCGGGTTGAGCCAAAAGCCGCCCGGGTCCGCGCCCGGAAGTTACGGCCCCGGGGACTTAAAAAGCCGCCGTGGAGCGCCGAGAGGCGCCCGCGCTCCCGACAACGGAGCGCGGCACGACAGGATACCGGCAGCGCCTGACGGCGCTCCACCCCCTCGGTTTATGCCGAGGGGAAAAGAAAGGCCCCGCACAGGCGGGGACGGAATACGGCGTACCCGGCGCCGCAAAAAATACGGGCGCTAGCGCTTGCACAAGTTTCACTCAACTCCCCGCCGCGCGCAGGCTCAACTTGCCGTCGCCTCCGCGCGACAATCGAAGGGGTGCGGCATACGCGCGGGGCTACAGGAGAAAAGCATGAGCTTCTATATGGTTCAGGTGTCGTACAATGCGGCGGGCGTGAAGGCGATGATGGAGCATCCGCAAAATCGCGCGGACGCCGTGCGCAAGGGGATCGAGTTGCTGGGCGGCAAAATGCACGCATTCTATTTTGCCTTCGGCCAGTACGATGTGGTCGTCATTAACGAGATGCCGGACAACGTTTCGGCCGCAGCGGTGGCAATGGCGGTGGGCGCGAGCGGCATGTGTTCGAAAATCGACACGACCGTGCTGATGACCCCCGCGGAAAGCATCGAGGCGATGAAGAAGGCGAAGACGGTCAGCTACGTCCCGCCGCAATGAGTGCAGGCGCGCGTCTCGCTCCCGCCTCCGGTTGGAGAGTGAAAGTGAGACGCGCGCCGGATCTTTACGACTTCGCGGACGCGGCCGTGATGACCGATTCGATCTTGCGGTCGCGCGAGCGCACCACCAAGACCTTGTCGTTGAGCTTGGCGTATTTCATCCCGGCGAGCGTCAGGACGTTGTCCGCCACCTTCTGCGGAAACGCGTGCAGCGTCACCGCCTTCGGCATGTCGGCGCCGACCGCGGCGTGGAAGCGCGCCGGCGCTTTCTGCTCGCTCGCCGACGACAGGTTGCGCCAGATCGTCTTGCGCTCTTGGCTGGTGAGGATGATGTTGCTCATCTTGGCCATCGATTTGGTGGCCGACGTGCCGGCGTGGTCGCTCGACATGGAGTTCGCGGCGGCGGCCATTCCGGCCGAGGCGATCAAGACGGCGGCCGCGGTGGCGGCAATGTGCAAGGGGCTTCGCATGGGAGTTCTCCATCACTGGAACTGCCCCCCAGGGACTTAATGCACCATTCGCCGGCGTTGTTGCGTGAATTCTGCGTGAATTCGCGGCAAGAACTCGCGGCGATTTTGCGGCGCGCGCCGGTCGCGGCCTGCGGCTGCCGAGCCGGCGCCCAGGCGATATAGTCGAGCCGGCCGCCCATCCCCTCGAACCGCAGGAAACCCTCACCCATGCCTGTCATCCAATGCGACATCCGCGAAGGCTGGACCGACGAGCAGAAACGCGCGCTGGCCAAGGGCCTCACCGAGGTAGTTGCCGAAGTGGGAAAAGTGCCGGTAAAGAGTATCCATATTGTGATACGAGAAGGCCGCGGCTTGCATTACATGTTCGGGGGCGAACACGTGCCCGAGTTCAAGCCCGCCGGGGGCGGCTGAACCAGCTTTGGAAAAGATGCGATGACACCGTCGATCCCGCTCACCCGCCGGCCGGCCGCTATCCTGCTGCTGGCGTTTGCCGCCGTAGCGCTCGCCGCCTGCGAAAGCGCCCCGCCCGGCTCCCCGCCGCCGGCCGCCGCGGCGCCGGAGCCGCCCATGACCCACTCGCGCGCCGCCACCGAATGCTGGATGGCGACCGAGAAGGGTCACGCCGACATGAATTTCGACAAGCGCGCCGACATCGTCACCAAATGCATCGACCAGAAGATGAAGGGCAAAAAGTGACATGAGCCGCGGCCGGCCCGGCTTGGCCGGCGCTGGCCCGCCGCCCCTTGCGGAGCGCGCGCGGCCGTATCACCATCCGGCATTCTGAATCGTTGAGGAGGTCGTCATGGCTAAAGGTCAGATGCGAGTTCCCAAGGAAAAGAAGAAGCCGAAGGCGGACAAGGATAAGCCTAAACACATGTCCGCCTATAAGCTGGCGCAGACGCAAGGCACCGCCGGCAACCCCTTTGGCACCCCGCCCGGCAAGAAACCCTGAGCGTTAAGGTTTGCCGCTGCCCGGCTGGTCGGGGTCGATCGGGTTCCCCGCCGACTTGGCCATTTCCAGGCAGGTGAGCAATTCGACATAGCTCGGAAAGCCGCCGAGCCTCGACAATGTCATGCAACGCTTCCTTTGCTCGGGCGCGAATTGCGCCCATTCCTGCTCGAGCTTGCCGCGGGCTACGCGCTCGTCCTGTTTACAGACAATCTCATTTCGATTGACGCTGATCGCAGCCATGGCGGCGGCGCGGCAGCTCGGGTCGATATCGAATTGCGGCACCTGATTGGCCGCCAGCACCAGGTGCGTGCCGGCCAGCATGATCGGCAACAGTGCAGGCATCATTGTTGTCCTTTCTCCCGGTTGCTCGCCCCCCGTTCTCACTTCAACGCGCCACTAAGGTTCCAGTCGCGTCCTCATTCTTGCGGGCCCATGGCAAAAATTAGCAAGGCCGCCGTTGCGCCTTGCCTTGGCGTTGCAGTGAACATGCCGCCAGCATTTCACATCTTCGCCCCAGTTCCATGCGAATGCGGAACGCAAGGCTTAACGGCGCCGAAACCTCGGAAATGCCGGGACGGCAGGCAGGAGTTTTCGGGATGCGGCCCAACGCGACCCTCGGCGCCCGGTGGATGATCGCCGCCTTGCTCTGCGCCCTCGCCGTTGTGCCGCCGGTGGCCGCGCAGGAGGCGGACGAGGCCGCCCCTGCCGCCGCGTCGCTGCCGGCAAACCCGGCGGACGAAGCGCCGCCGCCGGCCGATACGCCGCTCACGCCCGAGGAAGCCGCCACGCTCGGCAACGCGTTGCTGCTCGATCCCGCGACCCTGGCGGACGCCAAGCCGGCCAAGCCGCTGCGGCTGCCGCATATCAGCGATCCCCGTAAATTCGATGTCAGCCGCGCCGACAAGCCGGATGGTTCCAGCACCCTGGTGGTGAAGCAGCCGCTGGCGGACGATTGGGACGCCAAGCTCGGCGCCGATCTCAACTTCGCCGCGCCGCCCTCGGACGGCTACCGGCCGGGCAAGCCGTTGCCGGTCACGGCCGGCCGCCAAAATTCCGGCGCGGCCTGGGCATCGGTCGGCCTGTCCCATTTCGCCTCGTTCGACGCGCGCGTCGATCCGGCCAATGATCAGGGCAAGCTCGGCACGACCATCAAGAAATCGATTGCGCTCGGCGGCCAATTGTCGGTCACGCTGCAAGACAGCTATTCGGTCACGGAGACCTTCAGCCCGCCGGCGGCAACGCCGTCCGACCTGCCGCTGATGACAGGGCCGGCCGTTGCCGCGACGGCGCCGCCGCCGCAGGTCTGGAACAGCCGGAAAGACGTCAAATTCGACGTGCTGGCGACCGGCACGACGTTCGGCGCCGGCCTCGCCACCGCCAGCAACGACCCGGTCACGCACAACACGTTCAGCGCCGAGCAGAAGCTGTACGGCCCGCTGCACGTCACCACGGCGGTGACCGATGTCGGCCAGCCGACCAGCGCTAAGAGCATCACCGCCGGCCTCAAGCTGAATTGGTGAGTCCCGGCCGGCGCCCGCCCGCTGTGGAGCGCCCCGATGCCGCCCCCGCCCCGCCCAACGGCCGCCCAACTTGCATGCGGCAATCGCCTCCAACTGGGGAGCGTCAGCGCAACCGTGTTGCGCCTGTGTAGGAGAAATGCATGACGGCCATCAAACCCGAACCGCTTAATGCGGACGCCGGTTCCGAGAATTCCAGCCTGGAGCCATACGCTCCGGACCGCAATGTCCCGGAAAAGCTCGGCGATATCGATCAAGCGGTGGCGACCGCCTTCGAGGGTGAGATCCGCGAATTCGTCCGGCGCGATGTCGCCTTCCTGCGCCGGCAACGCAGCGAGGTCGAAGCGGCCAATGACCCGGCCGCCGAAAATCTGAATGCGCTGATCCGGCGCGTCGCCGGCGCCTCGATGGAGGAGATCGATCGCGTCATTCTCGAGCTGCAAGGCGTGCGCGACATGCTGCGCAGCGAGGGCGAACGCGTAAGCCGGGAGCTTTCCGGCTATGCCAGCCTGAACCACGCGTCGATGACCGCGATGAAGGTCATCGGCGACAGCCTCCGGCAATGGAAAGATGCGCCGGCCAACCACGGCCGGCGTTCGGCCGGGTGAGCGCCCATCGCCAGCCCGGATCAAGTCGGAGGCCGGCGATAGCGCCGCGTCGGCAGGCGGACATGAAAAATCGGTGGGTAAGCCGGTGTTCGTGCCACCATTAGCTGTGGATTGCCGGGACCACCGGAACCGGCCACCTCCGCGGTCCGGGTCCAACACCTACAGTGCGAGTGTTCGAAAGCGGCCAAGGTCGCATGCGGCCGCTGCGAGTCGAGACTGCTGCGACGGGCGACAGAAGCGGCCTCGTCTTCGATCACTCCTCCCACAAACTAGACCCCGCCTCGGCGGGGTTCTTTTATTGCGGGAGGGCTCAACGCGCCGCCGATGGCACGCCGGCAACGATGAACGGCTGGCTTTGGGTCAGATGGCCGAGGCTTTGCGCGGCAGCGGATAGTCGTCGCTCTCGTACAGACGGCGGATGCCGTTGCCGTCAAAGCGCTTCTCCTCGACCTCCAGATAGGCGCCGAGCAACAGTTCAGGCGGCAATTCCTCGATAGCAAAACGAATGGCTTCCGCAGCGGTCGGAAAACGCTTGTATCCAATGGGGCGGCGTGACTTCCGGCTGCGGCTGGGAAATAGCTCGGACGGGGCCCGATAGTTAATCATCGACATCATTACTCACTCCTCACCGCATAATATGGCTCCGAAATCACTAAAAATCCAGCGTCTGCGGCCCCCGCATGGCCGCCCAGCATCGCTAAGGTAAATCCCAGGCACCGAATGAAAAAGAACGGCCCGGCTCCTAAACGCCGGGCAACTGTCCACTTTTTACCGGAGAATTTAGCCGGCGCAGTCCGCTACCACTGTCCTGGTGACCGGATCGACCGGCACGGCGCGATCAATCACCGGCATGCCGGGCGCGCCAAAATGGCCACGCTATCATCAGCGCTAACTGTCAGTTGACAATGGCTATGGACCGCTCAATCACGACGGGCCAAATTAGAAAAAATGGCTCTGAACTCGCTTGAACTGAAGATTTCTGACGCCGTCACGCTCGCGGTCCCCGCAAGTCTGCAATCCATCACGACTTATATCCTGCTCGAACAGGAAACTTGGTTTGAAAAGGGGATGGATTTTCTCCGTCACTGGCTGCAGCCAGGCATGACGGCCATAGATATCGGCGCCAATCTCGGCGTTTACAGCTTGCCGATGGCGCGCTTGGTCGGCCAGACCGGGCATGTGTATGCGTACGAACCCGGCAGCGAGGCCCGCGCGCTTTTGGAGCGCAGCCGCGAACTGAACGCGGCGGTCAATCTCCATATATCGCCGTTCGCGCTGTCCGACAGCATGCGTGAGGGACGGCTGGTGTTTGGTAACTCGAGCGAACTCAACGCGCTCGGTGATGGCGGTGAAGGCGAAACGGTCCGCATCACCACCCTCGATAACGAAGACGCCACGCAAGGCTGGCCGTCGCCTGATTTTATCAAGATCGATGCGGAAAGCGAAGAGGAGCGCATTCTCGCCGGCGGCCGTAATTTTTTCGCCCGCCACTCGCCGCTGATCTTGATCGAGATCAAGGCCGGCGACAACGTCAATGAGCGACTGCGGACGCATTTTCCAGCCAACGGATATCGTCTGTTCCGACAGCTTGGCGGCGCGCCCATCCTGGTCCCGGACGACGCGCAGCAGCCGCTCGACGGTTTCGAACACAATCTGTTTGCCGCAAAACCTGACCGCGTGCGCACCTTGTTACAACAAGGTCTCTTGATTGACGCAATTCCGGCTTGGGCACCCGGCCCGCACGATTACAAGAATGCTGAATCGTTTTGGCGGACTCAGAAGTTTGCGCCGCTGGTCGATACGCCGGCGGGGGCGGCGCGCCAGCGGATTCCAATTACCGCGACAGCCTTGCGGCCTATGCCGCATGGCGGGATGTGGATCAGCCGGTTGCGACGCGTTGCGCGGCTCTTGCATTCGCGTTGCAGGGTCTGAGGGCGGCATGTGCGCGCGCGCCGACGCCGGTGCGCCTTTCAACGTTGGCGCGTGTTGCATGGGAATGGGGTGCACGCGGCGAAAGCGTTATCGTGTTGCAACGTCTGCTCCCAACTCTGCGAAGCAGCCAAGTCCAGTTCGATGAGCCGTTCTGGCCAGCCAGCAGGCGCTTCGACGACATTGCACCGGATAGCCAACCGGCGAATTGGTTTATCGGGGCTGCGGCCGAGCAGTTTGAGAAAACCTGCAGTCTTTCGTCCAGATTCACCGGTGTCTCGCCGGTATTGGCGTGGCTCTGCAGACCAGCCCTTCGCCCCCGCCGAAATGGAACGCCGGCGCGTCCTGCTTCTGGCCCGTGCCGCTCAACGGCCCAAAGTACCCTTGCGGTTATGCACCGCTGCGCCGGACCATCTGAATGCCGATGTTTGGCGCGCCGGCCAAGTGCCAGGCACAGTGGTCGAACGGTAGTGGGCGTTACGCCCGTTTATAAGTCATCGCCCTAGCTTGTCGACGGGCGCGCCGCCAGCGCCGGCCGCAGCGCCAGCGTGATCGGCAGCGTCAGCAGCACTACCGCGGCCACCACCATCAACGCCGAGGTCACGCCGACCGCGTCACCGAGCAAGCCATAGAGCGCCGGCGACACCGCGCCCGCGCCGATGGTGCCGGTGTAGAAAATGCCGAAGGCGCGCTGGCGCCACGCCGGTTCGACCAGATCGGGCACCGAACCGTAGAGCACCGACGAGGTGCCGTTGAGCGCGACGCCGACCAGCGGCAGCAGCACCAGCGCGGCGGTCAGCGACAGCGGCAGCAGCGCGACGATGCCGAGCGCGGTCATGGCTTCGGTCAGCCATACCGTCGCCACCGCGCCGATGCGCGCGCCGATGAAGGCGCACACCAGCTTGCCGGCGGCCCCGCCGGCAAACACCAAAGTCAGCGCCAGGCCGACAGTCGGCAGGCTGGCGCCTTTCGACGTGAGCACGAACGGCAGGAACGTCAGAAAGGCCATGCGGGTGGCGCTGTCGATCACGCCGACCGAGAGCAGCAGCGGAAAGCCGAACTGGCTCAGCCGCGAGCCGGCACCCGCGCTGGCTTCGACCTTGCGCGGCGCCGCCGCCTCGGCGGCGAACCGCGGCATCAACAGGAATACGAGCACCGCCGCCAGCACGCCGATGCCGCCCAGCAGCAGCAGCGCCTCGCGCCAGGGCAGCACGACGAACAGCAGCGACGCCGCCGCCGGCAGCGTCATCTTGCCGATATCGCCGGAAAAATTGTAGGTGCCGAGCGCCTTCAGCGAACGCGCGCCGGCGAAAGCCTGCGCGATCAGCGCGGACGCCAGCGGGTGCTGCGTGCTGGCGCCGAGCCCGCCCACGAACAGCGCGGCGACCAGCGTGGCAACGCCGCCGCTGAAGCCGGCGAGGCAAAAACCAAGCCCGGCGAGCGCGGTGCCGAGCGCGAGGACGATCGGCGCTCCGAACCGCTCGGCCAGGAAGCCTGCGGGAATCTGAAAGCCGGCCAGCGTGCCCGAGAACACCGTCTTCATCAGCCCGAGCACGGCAAAGCCGAGGCCGAATTCGTGCTGCCAGATCGGCAGCAGGACGTAGATCAGATCGGTATAGCCGTCGTGCAGCGCATGCGCGCCGCAAGCCACGCCGAGCGCGCGCCGTTCCTTGTGCTCTAATTCCGTTCTCATGGCTCGAGACGCGCGCCTGCGGCGCGCTCCTCACCATGAGAACTTTCCGCATGGCTCATTCTGAGGAGGGAGCCATAGCAGGCGCAGCCTGCGTACACTTGGCTGCGATGCGACCGCCTCGAAGGATGAGGAATCCCTGGCGATGTCATGGCTTATCCATCCGCCGCTCGACGAAAGTCGTGCTTACCAGAGAAATCACCGGCTCGCCATTCTGGTTGACGCCGGTCGAGCGGAAGGTCATCAGCCCGAAGCCCGGCCGGCTGTTGGAGACGCGCATCTCGGTCACTTCGCTCTTATAGTCGATGATGTCGCCGACATAGACCGGCTTCAGCCATTTGAGCTCGCGAAAGCCGAGCGCCGGGCCGATGCGGGCGACCGGCTCGCCGCGCGCGCGCATGGCCTCGTCCATGCGGCGGCGGTAGTCGATCATCAGCCGCATCCAGGCCAGCGCCGTATGCCAGCCGGAGGCGCAGAGCGCGCCGAAATGCGAGCGCTCGGCCGCCGCTTCGTCGACATGAAATGCCTGCGGATCGAAGCGGGTGGCGAAGGCCTTGATGTTGTCGGCGGTGAAGGTGTAGCGGCCGACCTCGAACACGTCGCCGACCTGAATGTCCTCGAAATATTTCACGGGCCGCCTCCCGGCGCGCGGCGGCCGAACATCAGCGTGGTGGAGAGCGTGGTCAGCGTCGCGTCCGCTTCGTCGATGACCTCGAACAGGAATTTCACCAGCCCCATTTCCGGCCGGCTGCCAGAGGCGCGGGTGTCGAGCACGGTCGCGCGCACGCGGATACTGGTGCCCGGCCGCAGCGGCTTGAGCCAGCGCACTTCGTCGACGCCGGGCCCGCCCATGGAGCTGGAATTGAGAATGAAGCCGTCGGCGATGATGCGCATCAGCAGGCAGCAGGTGTGCCAGCCCGAGGCGCCCAAGCCTCCCAGCATGGTGGCGCTCGCCGCCGCCTCGTCGAGATGCATGGGCTGCGGATCGAACTCGGCGGCGAAGGAGACGATTTCCTCGCGCGTGACCAGCCGCGGGCCGTATATCGCGACCGCGCCGGGCTGGAAGTCTTCCCAATGGAGCTTCGGCATGACGGCGGCTTTTTACTTGGTCATGGCCGGGCTTGTCACACGTCCCGGAATGACAACATTTTAGGTCGCAAACCGGAAATGCATCACGTCGCCGTCGGCGACCACATAGTCCTTGCCTTCCAGCCGCATCTTGCCGGCCTCTTTCGCGCCGGTCTCGCCGTTATTGGCGATGAAATCGTCATAGCCGATGGTCTCGGCACGGATGAAGCCATGCTCGAAATCGGAATGGATCACGCCGGCCGCCTGCGGCGCCTTGGTGCCTTGCGTGATGGTCCAGGCCTTGGTCTCCTTCGGCCCGACGGTGAAATAGGTCACCAGATGCAAGAGCGCGTAACCGGCGCGGATCAGCCGATCGAGCCCGGTTTCCTGCAGGCCCACCGCGTCGAGAAACTCCGCGCGCTCGGCCGGCGGCAGCGTCGCGATTTCCGATTCGATCTTGGCGGAGATCACCACCGCGACCGCGCCCTCTTCCTTGGCGCGCTGCTCGACCGCCTTCGAATATTCGTTGCCCGTCGCGGCGGACGCTTCATCGACATTGCAGGCATAGAGCACCGGCGCCGAAGTCAGCAGGCCGAGCGAGTGGAACAGCTTCTCCTCCTCGGGCTTGCGCTCGACCAGGCGCGCCGGCTTGCCTTCGCGCAGCAGCACGAGCGCGCGATTGATCAGATCAAGCGTTTCCTTGGCGAGCTTGGCGTCCTCGCCGCTGCCCTTGGCTTTTTTCTCCAGCGCGTCGACGCGCTTTTCCAGGGATTCGAGATCGGCCAGCATCAACTCGGTCTCGATGGTATCGATGTCGGCGATCGGGTCGATCTTGCCTTCCACGTGGGTGACGTCCGGGTCCTCGAAACAGCGCACCACATGCACGATGGCGTCGACCTCGCGGATGGTGGCGAGAAACTGGTTGCCGAGGCCCTCGCCTTTGGAAGCGCCGCGCACCAGCCCGGCGATATCGACGAAACCGATGCGGGTCGGAATGATCTCGGCCGATTTGCCGAGCACCGCGAGCTTGTCGAGGCGCGGATCAGGCACCGCGATCTCGCCGACATTCGGCTCGATGGTGCAGAACGGATAATTGGCCGCCTGCGCCGCCGCGGTCTGCGTGAGCGCATTGAAGAGTGTCGACTTGCCGACATTCGGCAGGCCGACGATGCCGCATTTAAATCCCATGAAATCTTCCGCGTCGTTACTTGATCATTTGTCGCCGGGCCCGTCGGACCCGCCGAAACCCTTACCATCCATGACGAGATGCACTTTGTTCTGGAAACTGGAGTCCTCGCCTTTGGCCAGCAGATCGGCATTGTCGGCCACGGTCTCGCACAGAGCCGCGACCCAGGCGCGCTCGCCCTTGGCAAAATCCTGCAACACGTAAGGCTCCACCATATCCTTGTCGCCCGGATGTCCGATGCCGAAGCGCACGCGGCGATAGTCGTTGCCGATATGCGCCGAGATCGACCGCAGGCCGTTGTGGCCGGCATTGCCGCCGCCGGTCTTCACCCGCAGCTTGCCGGGCGGCAGATCGAGTTCGTCATGGAACACCACGACGTCGGCGAGGCCGAGCTTGTAGAAATGCACGGCTTCCGCCACCGCACGGCCCGACTCGTTCATGAAGGTGCCGGGCAGCAACAGCAGAAGTTTTTCGCCGCCGATCGTGCCTTCCACCGCCACACCCTGGAAGCGCCGCCGCCAGGGCGAAATGTCATGGCGGCGCGCGATCGCCTGCACCGCCATGAAACCGATATTGTGCCGGTTGCCGACGTAACGTTCGCCAGGATTGCCGAGGCCGACGAAAAGCAGCATGGCGTCACCGGCGTTGCCGCCTCCGCTCGTGATCGGTCGCGACGAAAGTTGTGAGGGGCGCTAGGCGCCGCCTCACTTCTTGTCGGACTTCGCCGGCGCGGCGGCGGCGGGCGCTGCCCCCGCGCCCGGAGCGGCACCGGGCGCCGCACCGGGCGCTGCCCCTGGCGCTGCGCCGGGAGCCGCACCTTCGGCACCGGGCACCACGCCCGCTGCCGTGGCGGCAGCCGCAGCGGCGGCAGCAGCGGCGGCCGCTTCGGCGGCGGCCTTCATTTCTTCGGCGTAGCCGGACGGCGGCACCACCGTGACCAGCGTGATGTCGCCCTGCGCGATCACCCGCACATTGGGCGGCAGCGTGATCTCGCTGATATGTTTGGAATGGTTGATGTCGAGTTCGGAAATATCGACGTCGATCAATTCCGGGATCGTTTCGACCGGGCACATCACCTCGATGGTGTGGGTGACGATGTTGACCGCGCCGCCGCGCTTGACGCCGGGCGACTGGTCGGAATTGAGCACTTTCACCGCGACGTTGACGCGAATGACCGCGCCTTCCGACACGCGCAGGAAATCCACGTGCATCGGCAGGTCCTTGATCACGTCAAGCTGGAAGTCGCGCGGGATCACCCGGTGCTTGGTGCCGTCCACATCGAGGTGAAACAGCGTGGTCAGGAAGCGGCCGGCATAGATGCGCTTGCGCAGCTCGTCGTGCTCGATCAGCACCATCTGCGGCGGCTTGTTCTCGCCGTAAATCACACCCGGCACTTTGCCGGAATAACGTGCTGCCCGTGCGGCCCCCTTGCCGGCTTTCGGGCGCACCGTCGCCTTCATTTCTTGCACGGTGGCCATTTTGCAATCCTCATCTAACCCATGGAAAAGGCGGCTTTTTCCGCCGCCCGCGAACGCGGCAAGCCTCCAGGGGTGCCGGGGGCCGCGTGTCGCGCGGGGTTATAGCGGCGCGAGTCCGAAAGGGCAAGAAAGGCTTGAAACCGCGGAAAAATCAGTCGGCCGCAGCCGAACCCGAGGCCTTCTTGCTGCCCTTGCCGCCGCCCTTGGCCTCCAGCGCCTCGATGCGCGCCTTCAGCGCCTCGTTTTCCTCGCGCGCCAGGCGGGCCATTTCCTTGACCGCCTCGAATTCCTCGCGCTGCACCACGTCGAGTTCGCGCAGCATGCGCTCGGCCTGGCTGCGAAACAGGGTATCGAATTCCCGCCGCACCCCTTGCGCGACCCCGGCGGCATCGTTCATCAGGCGCGCCATCTCGTCGAAAATGCGATTGCTGGTCTGGGTCATGCCTTGCCTCCGTTCCCCATAACAATGGCGGTCCGGTCATCTCCCCGCAAGACCCGCCATGCTACGACCTGATAACATCGTCCGCGCGCATGATTCCGAAACCGGAAAATCGGTTTGCGGACAGCATCATGCGCAAACAGGAACCCGCCGCCGGATACCGCAATGCCTTTGCTCGTGATTCCCTTTCCCGCCTTCGATCCGGTGCTGGTGCACCTCGGACCGTTCGCCATCCGCTGGTATGCGCTGGCCTATATCGTCGGCATTTTGCTCGGTTGGGTCTATGCCCGCGCCCTGATCCGCTCCGAGCGGTTGTGGGGCGGTCCGGCGCCCATGACACTGATCGATTTCGACGATTTCGTGATCTGGGTGACGCTCGGCATCATCCTCGGCGGCCGCACCGGCTACGTGCTGTTTTATAATCTGCCGCACTTCGCCGCGCATCCGCTCGAAATCGTGCAGCTATGGAACGGCGGCATGTCGTTCCACGGCGGTTTTACCGGCTGCGTGGTCGCGGTGCTGCTGTTCGCGCGCAAGCGCGGCATTCCGGTGCTCTCGCTCGGCGACATCACCTGCGCGGTCGGGCCGATCGGGCTGTTCCTCGGGCGCATCGCCAATTTCATCAACGGCGAATTGTGGGGCCGTCCGACCGATGTACCGTGGGCAATGGTGTTCCCCGGCGGCGGACCACTGCCGCGGCATCCCAGCCAGCTCTATGAGGCGACGCTGGAAGGCCTGGTGCTGCTCGCCGTGCTGGCGCTGCTGGTGCGCGCCGGCGCCTTGAAGCGGCCGGGCCTGATTATCGGCTGCTTCGCGGTCGGCTATGCGATCGCGCGCACATTTTGCGAATTCTTCCGTGAGCCCGACGCCCAGCTCGGCTTCCTGTGGGGCGGCGCGACCATGGGACAATTGCTGTCGGTGCCGCTGCTGCTCGCCGGCCTCGGCTTCATCGCCTATGCGTTGAAGCACCTGCCGTTGCGGAGACAATGATGGTCGATGTCTCGCCGCTGGAAGCCGAGATTCGCCGGCGCATCGCGGCGGCCGGCCCCATGCCGGTGGCCGAATACATGACGCTGTGCCTCACCGATGCCGAGCACGGCTACTACACCACGCGCGATCCGTTCGGCGCGCGCGGCGATTTCATCACCGCGCCGGAAGTCAGCCAGATGTTCGGCGAGATGATCGGCCTGTGGATGGCCGCGGTCTGGAAACAGATGGGCGCGCCCGCAACACTGCACGTCATCGAACTCGGCCCCGGCCGCGGCACCATGATGAACGATGCGCTGCGCGCGGCCAGGGTGATGCCGGGGTTCCGCGAAGCCATCGCGCTCCATCTGGTCGAAATAAGCCCGGCGCTGATGGCGCAGCAGGAGCGTACGCTGGGCCATCTGTCGATCCCGCTGAACTGGCATCGCGCGCTCGCCGAGGTTCCGAATGGCCCCGCCATCATCGTCGCCAACGAATTTTTCGACGCGCTGCCGGTGCATCAGGCGGTGAAGACCGAGCAAGGCTGGCACGAACGGCTGATCGAAATCGATGCCGCCGGCCAACTCGCCTTTACGATCGCGCCCGAAGCGCTCCCGCATTTCGATCGCCTGCTGCCGCTGGCGCTGCGCAACGCGCACGCGGGGTCGATTTTCGAATGGCGCGCCGACACCGTGGCGATGGACCTGGGCCGGCGCCTCGCGCGCGACGGCGGCGGCGCGCTGGTGATCGACTACGGTCATGCCGAAAGCGACATCGGCGACACCTTGCAGGCGGTCGGCCGGCACGCCTATGCCGACCCGCTCAGCGCGCCCGGCACCATCGATCTCACCGCGCATGTGGATTTCCAGGCGCTGGCGAGCGCGGTGGATGCCATGGGCGCCAAAGACTACGGACCGGTCACGCAGTCGCAATTCCTGCGCCGTCTCGGCATCGTGACGCGCGCCGCCTCGCTCAAGGCCAAGGCGGTGGGCAACGCCGCCGCCAATATCGATCCCGCGCTCAGGCGCCTGATCAGCGAGGGCGAAGCCGGCATGGGCGCGCTGTTCAAGGCGGCCGCCTTCGCGCACCCTTCCCTCGGCGTGCCGCCCGGTTTCGGGGACTAGCCCATGCTGCAAGCTCCGTCACTCAGCAAACTCGCTCGCATTCGCCACGGCTTTTTCACGCGCGACGGCGGCGTGTCGCAGGGCGTTTATGCCAGCCTCAATGGCGGCACCGGCTCGAACGATGCGCCCGACAAGGTTGCCGAAAACCGCGCCCGCATGGCGGCGGCGCTGGGCGTTTCGCCGGATCGTCTGCTCACCGCCTACCAGATCCATTCGCCCGCCGTGGTGGTCGCCGACCAGCCATGGTCGCACGCGGACCGTCCGCGCGCCGACGCCATCGTCACCCGCACGCCGCGGCTTGCCATTGGCGTCTCCACCGCCGACTGCGGACCGCTGCTCATGGCCGATGCCGAGGCGGGCGTGATCGGCGCCGCCCATGCCGGCTGGCGCGGCGCGCTCACCGGCGTGATCGAGGCCGCAATCGCCGCCATGGAGCAGCTCGGCGCCGAACGCGCCCGCATCGTGGCGGCGCTCGGCCCCACCATAAGGCAGCCGAACTACGAAGTCGGGCCGGAATTCGTCGAGCGCCTCCTGGCGGCCGATGCGGATAATGCGCGCTTCTTCGCGCCGTCGGAGCGCGCCGGCCACGCCATGTTCGATCTCGGAGGCTTCATCGCCAGCCGCCTGCAACGCGCCGGCATCGAGAATTTCGAAGACCTCGGCCTGTGCACCTACGGCGAGCCCGAGCGCTTTTTCAGCTATCGCCGTACCACCAAGCTGGGCGAACCCGATTACGGCCGACATATCAACGCGATCGCACTCGCCGATTGACGGCAGGCCGCGCGGCTGGACTCGCGGGAGCCCTTGCCGTTAGATTTCATCCCGGCGGAAGGACTTGAAAGATCAAAATCAAGGCCACCGGCAGGGGTGTCAATGCAGTGGAGTTCGGGGGGCGGGCCTTGCGCGCCAGGCGGCGGCATATGGCTTGGCCGAGTGCGCTGCTGGCGGCCGTATGCGCGATGACGCTGGCCGCTTGCAACCAACAGGAGCGGCCGGCGACGCTGGCCGGACAGCCGCGCGGCGCCACGGTCGCGTTCGAATCCATCGACGGCCCTCCGCCCGGACAATTCCATCAGTTGGTGCGCGATCTCAATGACGAGGCGCAGACGCGCCGGCTAGCGGTGTTGTCGCGCGAAAACCCATCCGCCTATCGCGTGCGCGGTTATCTCGCCGCCAAAGTGGAGCGCAAGCGGACCACGATCTCGTGGGTCTGGGATGTCTTCGACCGCGACGACCATCGCGCCCTGCGCATCACCGGCGAGGAAACCGCCAAGGGCAGGCATCGTGATGCCTGGGCGGCGGCCGACGGCGAAATGCTGCAGCGGATCGCCCATAGCAGCATGGACCAGCTCGCCGCCTTCCTGACCTCGCCCGAGGTGGCGCCGAGCACGCCCGACGTGGCCGACACGGCGAGCGTGCCGCAACTGGTGCTCGCCGGAATGCGCGATTTCTCGCCCGAAGCCGCCGGCATCTTCCGCATTTTCCGGCCCAATGCCGACCCGGTGCCGAGCGAGGGCGAGGAGTCGGCCGATGCCGATAACGCCGGTCCGGTTCCGCTGCCACGCAGCCGGCCGCCGGTGGCAACCGTGGTATCGGCCTGGGACACGCTGACGCTGGCGGCCTCCCAATACTGAACCGGGCGTGCAGCCTGCCCAAATGCCTCGGGACAATCAGCCGGACTCGTATTGCGAGCCCCTGCCCGCCTTGTTATGACCACGCCGCCGCAGGCGCATGATCCCGAAAAGTGGATACCGGTTTTCGGATAAGATCATGCGCAAGCAATCGCCGGGATAGACAGGGATTCGTAGATGGCGGGCAAGAACGGAGCGATCAAGCTCGTCGCCGGCAACTCGAATCCTGCTCTGGCGCAGGCGATCAGCGACTATCTCAAGACCCCTCTGACCAAGGCGGTGGTCAAGCGCTTCGCCGACATGGAAGTGTTCGTCGAGATCCAGGAAAACGTACGCGGCGCCGACTGCTTCGTCATCCAGTCGACCTCGTTCCCGGCCAACGACCATATGATGGAATTGCTGATCATCATGGACGCGCTGCGCCGTTCGTCGGCGCGCCGCATCACCGCGGTGATCCCGTATTTCGGCTACGCCCGGCAGGACCGCAAACCCGGTCCGCGCACGCCGATTTCGGCCAAGCTCGTCGCCAATCTGATTACGCGGGCCGGCGCCGACCGGGTGATGACGCTCGACCTGCACGCCGGGCAGATCCAGGGCTTCTTCGACATCCCGACCGACAACCTTTACGCCTCGCCGGTGATGGTGCGCGACATCCGCGAGCGCTTCCAACTCGACAATGTCATGGTGGTGTCGCCCGACGTCGGCGGCGTGGTGCGCGCGCGTGGCCTCGCCAAGCGCATCAACGCGCCGCTCGCCATCATCGACAAGCGGCGCGAGCGCGCCGGCAAATCCGAGGTGATGAACGTGATCGGCGACGTCGCCGGCTACACCTGCGTGCTGGTGGACGACATCGTCGACTCCGGCGGCACGCTGGTCAACGCCGCCGACGCCCTGCTCGAGAACAAGGCGAAGGCGGTCTACGCCTATATCAGCCACGGCGTGCTGTCCGGCGGCGCGGTCGCACGCGTCGCCAAGTCGCGGCTGAAGGAACTGGTGATCACCGACTCGATTCAGCCGACCAAGGAAGTGCTGGCCGCCGGCAATATCCGCGTGCTGCCGATCGCGCCGCTGATCGGCGAAGCAATCGGGCGCACCGCGACCGAGGAGTCGGTATCGAGCCTGTTCGACTGAACACGGCGCGAGAACAAAACGGAATCGAATAGCGGCGCGGATTCCGGCCGGCAAACTTATCCACACCAGATTCAATTTGCCGCAGCATTCGCTGTGGAGAGTCCGATCGGCATGGTTGCCTATGATGGGCAAATCACGGCTCATTGACGCTCGTTACTGCCTTTGGCGGGCGGAATCGAGCGGGACATAGTCAATTGGCCGAGTGATTTGTTCCCGCCGTCAAGGCGTCCGGTATCCCCTGCGTCAGCATCGGGTTTGGCCCGTAGCGTGTTGTGCGCGTGCGGTGGCGTGCGTTTCCCCTCGCTCCATTCGGCAAAGCGGAGACGTCATGTCCCAAATCAGCTACGCGGACGAACCACAAATCAGCCCCCTCGACGTCGTGGAGCGTTTGGCGGCGGTGAACGGCTGGTCGTTCGAGCGGGCCGGCGACGATGAGATCACCATCCTGGTCACCGGCAAGTGGACCGACTATCAGGTCTCCTACACTTGGATGGGCGACATCGAGGCGCTGCATCTGGCCTGCGCCTTCGACCTCAAGGTGCCCGAACGCCGGCGCGCCGAGGTGCAGACGTTGATCTCGCTGATCAACGAGCGGCTGTGGGTCGGCCATTTCGATCTCTGGACCAAGGAAGGCATCCTGATGTTCCGCCATGCGCTGGTGCTGGCGGGCGGCGTCGCGGCCTCCGGCAAGCAGTGCGAGGCGCTGCTCGGCACCGCGCTCGACGCCTGCGAACGCCATTTCACCGCGTTCCAGTTCGTGGTCTGGGCGGGAAAAAGCGCGCGCGAGGCGCTCGACGCCGCCATGTTCGACACGTCGGGGGAGGCGTGACGCGCGCATTTTTGCGCGCTTGACGCTATCATCAACGGCATGACGCGACGGGCAGGAAACCAACGCACGCTGAGCAAACTGCCCGGCTCCCTCGTCCTGGCCGGCGCCGGCAAGATGGGCGGCGCCATGCTCGCCGGCTGGCTGGCGCGCGGGCTCAATGCGAAAAAGCTGGTGGTGATCGAGCCGCAGCCGGGCAAAGCGATCAAGGCGCTGGCGCGCCGCGGGCTCAAGCTCAATCCGAAGGGCAAGACCGCCGCGGCGTCGGCCATCGTGATCGCGGTCAAGCCGCAGACCGCGCCGGAGGCGGTGCCGCCGCTCGCCGCTTATGTCGGCAAGACGACGCTGGTGCTTTCGATCATGGCCGGCCGCACGCTGCGGTTTCTGGAGCAATCGCTGCCGCCGGGCGCCGCGATCGTGCGCGCCATGCCGAATACGCCGGCGTCAATCGGCCGCGGCATCAGCGTCGCGGTCGCCAATGGCAAAACTTCCGCACGCCAGCGCAAGCTGGCCGGCGATCTGCTCGCCGCCATCGGCCGGGTGGAATGGGTCGCCGACGAGACGCTGATGGACGCCGTCACCGCCTTGTCCGGCTCCGGTCCGGCCTATGTCTTTCTGCTGGCGGAAGCGATGACCAAGGCCGGCATCGCCGCCGGGCTGCCGGCCGATCTGGCGGCGCGGCTTGCGCGCGAAACCGTCGCCGGTTCCGGCGAACTGCTGCATCGCTCGGACCTCGATGCCGCCACGCTGCGGCAGAACGTCACCTCGCCCGGCGGCACCACCGCCGCCGCGCTGGAACTGCTGATGGGGCCCGGCGGTTTCGACGAGCTTTTGACCAGGGCCATCGCCGCCGCCACCCGGCGCTCGCGTGAATTGGCGGGGTAATGTCTTGCCCTAGAACCGGCGCCTTTGCGGGACTAGATTGAGGCCAGCCGAACAATCCGCAGGAGGCCGCCATGGCCCGCAAAGCCAAACGTGCACGCAAAGCCCCGGCCGCGCCGCCGCCGCGCGGCACATCCGATCGCGACAAGGCGGTTGACGCGCTGATGGCGCTGCTCGCCGAGCATCCCTTCGAGCAGATCGGGCTGGCGGAGGTCGCCGGCCGCGCCGGCCTGAAGCTCTCCCAGCTGCGGGCCGAATTCGGTTCGACGCTCGCCATTGTCGGCGCCCACATCAAGGACATCGACCGCGCGGTGCTCGCCGAAGGCACCGCCGATATGGCGGAAGAACCGGCGCGCGAGCGCCTGTTCGACGTGCTGATGCGCCGGCTGGAAGCGCTCGCACCCTACAAGGAAGCGGCGCGTTCGCTCATGCGTTCGGCGCGCCGCAATCCGGGGCTTGCGCTGGCGCTCAATGCCATGGCCGTGCGCTCGCAGCGCTGGATGCTGGAAGCCGCCGGCATCGGCGCGTCCGGTCCGAAAGGCGCGCTGCGCGCGCAAGGCGCGGCGCTGATGTTCGCGCGCGTGCTTGGCGTTTGGCTCGACGACGACGAGCCGGGCCTCGATCGCACCATGGCCGCGCTCGGCCGCGGGCTGGCCAGCGCCGAACGCTGGGCCGGCTTCCTCGACGACTTGTGCGCGATTCCAAAATGCATCGGGCGCCGGCCGCGCCGCCGCCGGTATCGCGACGAGGAAGAGGCGGAAGCGGCTTAGCAAAATTCCGCTCATTCCCGCGCAAGCGGGAATCCAGGGCAACGATCACAGGGTCGGCAGATCTTCTTTTCTGGGTCCCCGCTTGCGCGGGGACGAGCGGCTTGTCGGGAGCTACACCGGCACCCTGACCGTCGCGCGCAAACCGCCCAGCGGTGAATCGCCGAGCTGGATGTCGCCGCCGTGCGAGCGCGCGATGTCGCGCGCGATCGCCAGCCCCAGGCCGGTGCCGCCCTCGTCCTGATTGCGGGCGTCGTCGAGGCGCAGGAACGGCTTGAACACTTCCTCGCGCATGGCGGGCGGAATGCCCGGCCCGTCGTCGTCCACGGTGACCGTGAGCCAGCGGTGGTCGCGATGGCCGGTGATCGCGATCGAGGGCGCAAAGCGCGCGGCGTTCGACACCAGATTGCCGAGGCAGCGCTTGAAGGCCGCCGGCCGCACGGTGACGATCGGCGGGCCATGGAACACCACGCTGGCCCGGTGGCCGTTGCGCTCGGCATCGAGCTTGAGCTCGTCGAGGAAGGCCGCCATGTCGGTCGGCGCCGCCCCTTCGCCGAGATCGCCGCGCGCGAAGGCGAGGTAAGCCTCCAGCATGCGCGCCATCTCGTCGACGTCCTTCTTCATCGCCTCCACTTCCGGCGTCTTCTTCTTGATGAGGGCGAGTTCGAGCTTGAAGCGCGTGAGCACGGTGCGCAGATCGTGCGAGACGCCGGCCAGCATGGCGGTGCGCTGCTCCATCGCGCGCTCGACGCGGGTCTTCATCTCGATGAAGGCCTGCGCCGCGCGCCGCACCTCGCGCGCGCCGCGCGGGCGGAAATTCGGCACTTCGCGGCCCTTGCCGAAGCTTTCGGCGGCGTCGGCCAGCCGCAATATCGGCTTGATCTGGTTGCGCAGGAAGATGACGGCGACGCCAATGAGCACCAGCGAGGTGCCGACCATCCAGAGCAGGAAAATTTCCGAATTCGACGCGTAAGCCGCGCTGCGCCGCGCGAACACGCGCATCACCGTGTTGTCGAGCTGGACGCGGATCTCGACCAGCGCCGACTTGCCGACGGTGTCGATCCAGAACGGCCGGCCGATCTGCTTGCGCAGTTCCTCCGACAGCGTCTGATCCAGCAGCGAGAAGAACGGCTTCGGCCCCGGCGGCGGCATATCGCTGAGGGGCAGAAAATCGACCACCAGGCCGAGCCGCTCCTGCGCGATGCGGCGGATTTGCTGCTGGTCGGCGTCCTGCGGGTAGCCGCGGTAAACGTCGATCAGCGCGGCGATGTCCTGCACCACGCCGGCGGACAGCCGCTGGGTGACGACGTTCCAGTGCCGCTCCATGAATACGAAGGCGATCACCGATTGCAGGATCACCATCGGCAAAATGATAATGAGCAGCGCGCGCGCATAGAGACCTTTCGGCATCATGCCGTTGAGCCAGCGGCTGAACCGCCGCCAGCCGTCGCGGATGCGGCCGAGCGCGCTGTGAATCCTGCGCACGGGCGGAATCGCGTCATACCATTCCCATGCCTCGCGCAGCCGCGTGAGCGCGGTGCGCACGCCATGGCCGATGTCGAGGCTGCTCATGTGGTGATCACCAGCCGGTAGCCGACGCCGCGCACGGTCTGGATGAACAGCGGATTGGCGGGATTGCGTTCGATCTTGCGGCGCAGCCGGTTGACCTGCACATCGATGGCGCGCTCGCTGACCGCGCCGCCACTGCCGGCGAGCGCCTGACGCGACACCGTCTCTCCCGGGGTGCCGGCGAGAATGCGCAGCATTTCACGTTCGCGGTCGGTCAACCGGATGATTTCCTCGCCGCGGCGCAATTCGCCGCGCGCGAGATGATAGACGAACGGCCCGAAGCGCACGGATTCCGCCGGCGGCGAGACGACCGGCTGCGCGCGCTTGAGAATATTGGCGATGCGCAGCGACAATTCGCGCGGCTCGAACGGCTTGGACAGATAATCGTCGGCGCCCATCTCCAGGCCCTTGATGCGGCTTTCGGCGGCGTCACGCGCGGTCAGCATCAGGATCGGCACGCTCGAGGTGCCGCGCAGCGCCTTGGCGAAGTCGAAGCCGGACTCGCCCGGCATCATCACGTCGAGAATGAGCAGATCGAAGCTCAAGCCATTGAGCTTGGCGCGCGCGTCCGCCGTGGTCTCTGCCGTGGTCACGCGGTAGCCCTCGCCGGAGAGGAAACGAGACAACAGGTCGCGAATGCGGCGGTCATCGTCGACCACCAGCAAATGCGGCGCATCGTCGGAAAGCGTGGCGGGCAGCATCATCGCCGCTAGCTCCGCGGTTTGCGGCGCGCTCGGCGCGTGCGATCAGCCGCAGCACGCCTTCGCGATTGTCGGTATCGATCATGGCGGTGAGGAAGCGCCGCGCCGCCTCGTGCGCACCGGGGCCGAGCTCGGCGAAGGCGCGGTTGATGCGTTGCGTTTGCAGGTCGGCGAGCTTGAGCGCCAGCGTCTCGCCCTTCGGCGTCACAAACAGCAGGCGTTGCCGGCGGTCCTGCGCGCCTTCCTTCTGCACCACATAGCCCTGGTCGACCAGTTGCTTGAGCACGCGGCCGAGCGACTGCTTGGTGATGTTGAGGATATCGAGCAGGTCGGCGACCTTCATGCCGGGATTGCGGTTGACGAAATGCAGCACCCGGTGATGGGCGCGGCCGAAGCCGAGCTTGGAGAGCACCTCGTCCGGGTCGCCGACGAAATCGCGATAGGCGAAAAACAACAGCTCGATGATGTCCCAGACCGGCTCCGGCGGCGGGGCCGCGGCGGCGCCTGCGCCCGGGCGCTCGGCCAGCCCGCCGGCCGTTGCGGCAATCTTGGCGCTCACATTTATGTCAGCCATGTTGACATATTTCGATTTTATGTTACAAAAACACCGCCGCGGACGAAAGGATCGTACCGAAATGGTCCTTTTTTCCGCCAGTGCGCCGGCGGGACGGCGATAGGACCGCTCCGGCCCCATTCATATCGGGTGTTGCCCCCCGACGCAAAGTATTGGAACAGGCGCGAAAATGCGCCATGACCGGGGCATAACAAAGACCGGCATGGCCGGCGGTTGAGTTGAAGGAGGAAGCCATGGCTGCGCAGTCCTATGACCGGCTCGAAGGGGTCATCTGGTACGACGGCAAGCTGGTGCCCTGGCATGAGGCCAATCTGCATGTGCTCAGCCACGGCCTGCACTATGCGAGCGCCGTGTTCGAGGGCGAGCGCGCCTATGGCGGGGCGATCTTCAAGTCGACCGCACATTCCGAGCGGCTGAAGCGGTCGGCCAAAATCCTCGACTTCGACATCCCCTATCGGTCGCCGAGATCGACGCCGCCAAAAAGCTGGTGGTCGACAAGAACGGCAAGAAGGAAGCCTATGTGCGCCCGATCGCCTGGCGCGGCTCCGAAATGATGGGCGTCTCGGCGCAGAGCAACGCCATCCACCTGGCGATCGCCAGTTGGGAATGGCCGAGTTATTTCGATCCCGAGCAGCGGCTCAAGGGCATCCGGCTCGACCTCGCCGACTATCGCCGGCCCGATCCGCGCACCGCGCCCTGCCGCGCCAAGGCCGCCGGGCTCTACATGATCTGCACCATCTCCAAGCATGCCGCCGAACGCAAAGGCTATGCCGACGCCATGATGCTGGATTGGGAAGGCCGCGTCGCCGAATGCACCGGCGCCAACATCTTCTTCGTCAAGGATGGCAAGATCCATACCCCGATCGCCGACTGCTTCCTCGACGGCCTCACCCGGCAGACCGTCATCGGCCTTGCCCACAAGCGCGGCTTCGAGGTGATCGAGCGCCGGATCATGCCGGACGAGCTGACCGAGTTTTCCGAGTGCTTCATCACCGGCTCGGCGGCGGAAGTCACCGCGGTGGCGGAGATCGCCAACTGGAATTTCAATCCGGGCGGCATCACCAAGACGCTGATGGACGACTACACGCCGAAGTGAAGCCGAAGGGCAAAGCCGCGGCGGCGTAAACCGCTAATCGCTGCGCGCTTTCACGCCACCTTCGCCGGCTCCACCGGCCGCAACAGCGTCACATAGCGCACGCGGTTGGCGCCAAGAAACCGCTCCATATTTTCGTCGCGCACGCGACGGCGGCTGCGCGAGGCATGCCGCAGCAGCAATTCGCCGTCACCACGGAAGGCGATGAAGCCGACGTGGAAATAATCCAGATTCGGCCGCCGTGTGATGAAGCCGACAATATCGCCGGCTGCGAGCTGCGACTTGTTCGCCAGAAACGCGGCGCGCGGGATGACGCGCATCGTGAAGCGCCGGCGGCCGAGCGCCCGGTGCCAATAGACCGTCTTGTGCAATTCGACCGCGCCGGCAAAAGCGAGCCAGCGGCAGGTCTTGTTCTCGACATTGTGCTGGCCCCATTCGAAGAAATAATGATTGCGCTCGAACCAGTTCACGATGCCGTGGCGATAGCGGATCTCGCGCAAGCCGGTCTCGAATTCCTCGAGATCGTGCGCGAGCGCGGCCGCCAGCACGGTCTCGCAAAAGGTGACGCAGTCGAAGGCATCGTCGCGCACGACGAACTGTTCCGGCCGCCGCGGCCCGCCGATCAGCGTATAGCCCTGGTAACGCGTGCCGCGCAGCGCGCCAGAAATGAAATCGATGCGCTGGGCGACGGTCGGCAGGTCTTTCGCCGCATCGATCAGGCGGCCGATGCGCGCCTCGCCCGCCGTGCCCGGCCGGACGCCGGCGGCCAGCGCCGCGCTGCCCGCAAGCAGGCGCAGGAGTTCCCGGCGGCTGAGCATGGTCATCTCCCCTCCCCCCACGAGCTCTTGCGAGTGGTGGGGAGGGGTCGGGGGTGGGGGGACGATAGATTTCAAACGAAGGCGATCACCCCCCACCCCGGTGCGCATCGTTGACGCGATGCGAACCGACCCTCCCCACCGCTTCGCGGGGGGAGGGATAAAGCGGCCAGCGCGATCCAGCCTTCCACGCGAGTCCATGCGCATGCCTGGGCTCAATCCCTGATCACCACCAGCCGGTCGGTGCCGGATTCCGCGCCCCACACTTCGCCCGGCCGGCCGAGCAACTGGCGCACCGCGGCGCCGCGCTTGTTGCTCGGAAAGCTCTCGAACTTCTCGGTCTCCGGGTCGAAGCGCAAAATGGCGTTGGCGAGGAAATCGCTGAGCCAGATCTTGTCCTTGTCGTCGACATAGACCGCGTAGCAGCCGGCCTTGCTCTTGGGCAGGCTCCACACCTTCCAGGTCTTGGCGATCGGATCGAAGCGGGCAAATTCGCCGGTGTGCCAGAAGCTCACCCACAGCAGCCCCTTGGAGTCCGCCCAGATGCGGCGCGGACCGACGCCCGGCTTGGGCGGCGGCACCATCAGCGCATCGCCGCTGACGGTATCGATCTTCACGATATGGTCGCCGGCGAGCGAGGCGTACCAGACCTCGCCGTTCGGCGTGGTGGTGATGCCGTAGGGACCGGCGCCCTTCGGCGCCTTCCAGGCGTCGACCTTGCCGGTGGCCGGGTCGACGCGGCCATAGACGCCGCTCTGGCCGGTAAACCAGAGGATGCCTTTGCGGTCGAACGTGGCGGTGTTGAGATTGGCGTCGGGAAAATTCGGCGGCAGCGGAAACAATTTCACCGTCCTGTTGGCGGGATCGACGCGCGCGATCGCATTCTGCCCGCCCTCGGTGACCCAGGCGGCGCGATCGGGCCCGATAATCACGCCATGCGGCGCCGCGCCTGGCCCGAGCGGGATTTGCGTCACCTTGCGGGTCTTCGGATCGAGGACACCGAGCGCGCCTTGGCTTTGCGCGGTGTACCAGACCGTGCCGTCGGGCGACGGCGCCACGTCATGGGGATGCGCGCCATGCGGCACATCGTAATAGGACACATGCGCGGCCGCCGCCGGCTTGAGACCGAGCGCCAGCGCCATCACCGCCGCCAGAACGACAGGCACCATCTTAACGCTCCACATATCGCGTTGGCGCATGATCTTATCCGAATACAGGTTCCCACGTTTCGGCATCATGCGCCGCGTCATTCCGCCGCCTGCCGGCCGCCCTTGCTCCAGCGCCCGGCCGCAGCGTCATCGGATTGCTTGGCGTCGATCCAGGTTTTTGCGCCGGCCTTTTCGACCTGCTTCCAGAACGGCGCGCGGGTCTTCAGATAATCCATCAGGAATTCGGCCGCCGCGAATGCCGCCTCGCGATGCGAGGACGCGGTCACCACCAGCACGATGTCCTCGCCCGGCGTGATGCGCCCGTAGCGGTGGATGACGGTGACGCCGAGCAGCGGCCAGCGCGTTTTCGCCTCTTGCACGTGGCGCTCGATTTCGGCCTCCGCCATGTCGGGATAATGCTCGAGCGTGAGCGCGGCGATCGGCTCGCCGGCTTCGCTGCCGCGGCAAATGCCGGTGAAGCTGACCACCGCGCCGATATCGCTGCGGCCGCGCGTCAGCGCGGCTGATTCCGCGGCGGCGTCAAACGGCTCGCGTTGCAGGCGTACGGTGGAGGGGGCGGTCATGGGGCATAATGTAGAGCAGTTTTCTTCCTTCGTCATTCCGGGACGCCGCCAAGCGGCGGGCCCGGAATCCATACTCCGTAGCGCTGGGGTTATGGATTTCGGGCTCGCGGCCGACGGCCGCGCCCCCGAATGACGGAGAATTTACCCCCCCGTCATGGGCGGAAAGAAGGCGATCTCGCTGGCCGCCCCGATCGGGCTTTGCGGTTTGACGTGGGTGCGATCGATGGCCGCGCGGATCACCTTCGGGTTTTCGAAAGCGTGGGCATATTCCTCGCCGCGCGAGGCCAGCCACGCCATCAGCTCCGCCACCGTGACAATACCGGCGGGAACCTCGATGTCTTCCTCGGGGATCCCGACGCGCTCGCGCACCCAGGCGAAATAACGCAGTTTGATCGTCATCAATCGATCATATAGCGCAGGCCGGCGCGCATATAGTCCCAGCCGGTATAGAGCGTCACGATCGCCGACAGCCACAGCAGCGCGATGCCGATCTGAACGGTCTGCGGCAGGATTTTCTCGCCGGCCTCGCCCGCGATCAGGAAGCCGATCGCCACCATCTGGCCGAGTGTCTTCCACTTGGCGAGCCGCGTCACCGGCACGCCGACCCGCAGCTCGGCGAGATATTCGCGCAAACCCGAGACCAGGATTTCGCGGCACAGGATGATGACGGCGGCGAGCAGCGTCCAGCCGTGGATGGTTTTCTCGGCCGCCAGCATCAGCAGGCAGGAGGCCACCAGGAGTTTGTCGGCGATCGGATCGAGCATGCGCCCGAGCGAGGACTGCTGGCTCCACATGCGGGCCAGATAGCCGTCGAGAATGTCGGTCACGCCGGCGGCGATGAAGATCGCCAGCGCCAGCCAGCGCAGCCACAGCCCGCCGTCCAGAATGCTCTGCCAAAACATCAGCCCCACCACCACCGGCACGGCGGCGATGCGGCCGTAGGTCAATAGGTTCGGCAGCGCAAGCGGGTGCGCCGGCAACGATCTGGAGCTGACGGCATTCATCGGCGACAAGGAACACCCGCGCCGCCGCAAGGTCAACCGCCGACCACCGATGATCACTACTGATTACTGAATCGGCGGCTTCGGCAAGCGGCTCTTGCCCGGCTCCATCGTGAAAACCTGATCGAGCGAGTACCATTCACCCGTCACGTCCGCCGCCGGCGCGCCGCCGTCGTGGCGGACATAGTCGCCGATCAGCGCGCGGGTGACGCCGAATTGCACGTCCGTTTCCAGCTTGTCGTCGTCATTGACGTAGATCTGCGAGATCAGCGTCTTGAAGCCGGGCTTGAAGATCAGGAAGTGCAGATGGGCGGGCCGGTAATGATGCCGCCCGGTGGCGCGCACCAGATCGCCGACCGGCCCGTCGATCGGGATCGGATAGCCGGCCGGCTTCACGCTGCGGAAACCGAACCGGCCCTGCGCGTCGGTGATGAACTTGCCGCGCAGGTTCATGTCGGCCTGCTTGGGATCCTGCTGCTCGTAGAAACCTTCCGGCGAGGAATGCCAGACGTCCACTTCGGCGCCTTCGATCGGCTTGCCGCTCTGGTCGCGCACCACCGCATTGACGAACAGCACCGGGCCCGGCGTCGGCGAACGCACGATCGAGCCGCCGTTTTGGGTAGCGGGCGAGTTCATGCGCCAGAACGGCCCCAGCAGATTGGCGGTGGTTTCGGTCTGTCCGTTATTGCCGTTGTTGAGCAGGCAGATCAGCGTCGAGAAGCCGAGCGAGCCGGACATCAGCACCGCTTCGTTGTGGGTGTCGGTGGTCTTTTGCCCAAGCTTGACGACATATTGCACCGCCTTCTCGAACTCCTCCTCGGTCAGATGCACGTCGCGCGCAAAGGCATGCAGATGCTTGACCAGCGCGATGAGGATTTCCCGCACCCGCGGGTCGGCCGTGTTCTTGAACGCGTCCACCACCGCGTCGGTGACGTCTTCCTGCCGCTTGATGAGCATTGATTTGACTTCCCTGGCTTCTCGTTTTCCTCCGTCATGGCCGGGCTTGTCCCGGCCATCCACGTCTTGCTTTCTTCAGAAAGAAAGGCGTCGATGCCCGGCATAAAGCCGGGCATGACGACGGAGGGCATCTACCCCGCCGCCTGCTCGTGAAAGAACTCATATATCTTCCGCGCCGTCTCCGCATTAATTCCCGGCACCTGGGAAAGGTCGGGCAGGCTCGCCCGCTCGATCGCCTTCAGGGTGCCGAAATGACGCAGCAGCGCGCGCTTGCGGGTGGGCCCGATCCCCGGAATTTCCTGCAAGCCGGCCTCGCGGATGTCCTTCTTGCGCCGGGTGCGGTGCGAGCCGATGGCGAAGCGGTGCGCCTCGTCGCGCAGCCGTTCGACGAAATAGAGCAGCGGGTCGCGCGGCGGCAGCTTGAATGGGCTCTTGCCCGCCATGAAAAACGTCTCGCGCCCGGCGTCGCGGTCGGGCCCCTTGGCGATGGCGACCAGCGGCACGCCGGTCACGCCCAACGCGGCAAGCGTTTCGGTCGCCGCGCTGAGCTGCCCCTGCCCGCCGTCGATCAGCACCAGGTCGGGCCAGGGGGAGTCGTCGCGGTCATCGAACTCACATTTCTCAGAGGTCTCCGCGCCTGCGCCAGATTCTTCCCTCCCCCTCAAGGGGGGAGGTGAAGGAAGCATGGGCAACTCGCCACCTTCTCCCACGAGGGGAGAGGGTAAAGAAGAGCGCGCGGATTCTCTTCCAGTAGCCGCTTGAACCGCCGCTGCAGCACCTCGCGCAACATGCCGGTGTCGTCGCCAGGCGTAAGCTCCGTCGAGCGGATATTGAACTTGCGATACTGGTTCTTGCGGAAACCTTCCGGGCCCGCCACCACCATGGCGCCGACCGCATTGCTGCCGCTGATGTGGCTGTTGTCATAGATCTCGATGCGGCGGGGCGCGCGCGGCAGCGCGAAGGTCTCGCTCAACGCCTTCAGCAATTTCTGCTGCGAGGACGTATCGGCGAGCTTGCGCGCCAGCGCCTCGCGTGCGTTGGCGAGCGCATGCTGCACCAGCTCCTTGCGTTCGCCGCGCTGCGGCACGCCGACCTCGACCTTGCGCCCGCTTTTAGCGGTGAGCGCCGCGGCCAAGAGCGCGCGTTCCTCGAAGTCGTGCGACACCAGCACCAGGCGCGGCGGCGGCTTGTCGTCGTAAAATTGCGCGAGAAACGCGCTCAGCACCTCGCCCGCGCCGAGCGCGCGGTCGGCCTTCGGAAAATAGGCGCGGTTGCCCCAGTTCTGCCCGGTGCGGAAGAAGAACGCCTCGACGCAGGTGTAGCCGCCGGCCTGATGGGCGGCGAACACGTCCGCCTCCTCCAGCGTGCGCGGATTGATGCCCTGATGCGAGGTGATCGCCGACAGCGCCGCCAGCCGGTCGCGATAGACCGCGGCGCGCTCGAAATCGAGCGCGGTGGAGGCGGTGTCCATTTCCGCCGCCATCTCCTTTTGCACCAGCCGGCTGCGGCCGGAGAGGAATTCGTTCGCCTCGCGCACCAATTCGCTATAGCCGGCGAAATCGATCTCGCCCGTGCAAGGCGCCGAGCAGCGTTTGATCTGGTAGAGCAGGCACGGCCGCGTGCGCGCCTCGAAAAACAAATCCGAACAGGAGCGCAGCAGGAACGCGCGCTGCAGCGCATTGATGGTGCGGTTGACCGCGCCGGCGCTGGCGAACGGCCCGTAATAATGTCCGGCCCGCGTGCGCGCGCCGCGATGCTTCAGGATTTGCGGCGCCCAATGGTCGGAGGTGATGAGGATGAAGGGAAACGACTTGTCGTCGCGTAAGAGCACGTTGAAGCGCGGGCGCAGCCGCTTGATCAGGTTGGCTTCCAGCAGCAGCGCTTCGGTCTCGGTCTTGGTGGTGACGAATTCCATCGTCACCGTGCCCGAGATCATGCGGATGATGCGGCTGTCGTGCCCGGTCGGCCGCGTGTAGGCGGTGATGCGCTTCTTGATGTTCTTGGCTTTGCCGACATAGAGCACCTCGCCCTTGCCGTCGATCATGCGGTAGACGCCGGGCGCCGAGGGCGCGAGCTTGGTGAAGCGCGCGATGGCCGCGCGGCCGGCGGCGAGCGTGCCGGCCGGGGCTTCGGCTGCTTCCAGCTCGGGCAGCGCCTGCTCCTCGTCCTCCTCGCGGAGTTCGCTCGCGGGGTCGATGTCCTTGGGCGCGCCGTTCATGAGGCAAACATAATGAGTGCGTGAAGTTACGCTACTCCGCGATGTCGCTGTCGGCGGTGCGCCAGGCCAGATGCTGGCCGCCGTCGACCGCGATCACGGTGCCGGTGACGCTCTTGGCCTGCGCGAGATAAAGCACCGCCGCCGCCACATCCTCCGGCGTCGGCCCGCGCTCGAGCGGCACGGCCGCGGCCTGGCGGGCGAATTGCTCAGGCGTCTGGCGCGGGCTCGGCAGCGTCGGGCCGGGCGCCACCGCGTTGACGCGCAGTTTCGGCGCCAGCGCCTGCGCCAGCGTGACGGTCGTGCTGGCAAGCGCGCTCTTGCTCAGCGTGTAGGAGAAAAAACGCGGCGTCGGCTTGAGCACGCGCTGGTCGACGATATTGACGATCGAGGCGTCGGCGCCCGCCGGCGCCTGCGCGGCGAAGGCCTGCATCAGGAACACGGGCGCCGTCAGATTGACCGCCATCGTGCGCTCGAAGGCTGCGCGCTCCAGATTGCCGATCTCGTCTTCGTCGAATTGGCTGGCATTGTTGACCAGCAGCGTGAGCGGCCCGAATACCGCCGCCGCCGGAATGACCCCGCGCACGGCCTCAGGCTCCGCCAGATCGGCGAGCACCACCGACGCGCGCCCGCCCGCCGCCGCCAGTTCGCCCGCGAGCTTTTCGGCCTCGGCGCGCGAGCGATGGGCGTGCAGCACCACGGCATAGCCCGCGCGCGACAAGGCGCGCGCGATGACTGCGCCGATACGGCGCCCTGCCCCGGTGATCAGCGCCGCGCGCGGCGTGCTGTGTCTATCGTCCGCCATCAAATTTATCTTTGCGCATGATCTCAACCGAAGACCGGTTCCCGCGTTTCGGGGTCATGCGCCGATCCCACGCGGCCTGTCATACGCCGTGGCGGACGCCGCTGCCAATGGGGTCATCCTGACAGTCATGGTAAACAAAAGCTGAAACGACATGGTCTGTCCTGACGAAGAACACGCCGAGCATAACAGTTCCTTAGGGATAACAACTGCTGTTTGCTTAGCGATTCATGACCGCTTAACCGACAATACCCGATAAGTCCTTCACGATAATCTCGAACGCCGCCGATCAGCGAGCGCGCGGCAAGATCGAGACCGCTCAGTGCCGCCAAGCGCCCTGATTGGCGCGGCCGCGGGAGCAAGTGGAGGGCGTGATGAGAAAAACCATATTCGCGGTAACCGCAACGACCATGGCAGTCGTCTCTGGCGCAGCCGTCGCAGCCGACCTTCCCCGTGGTCCGGTTCCTTATTATTCCACGCCGGCGCCAGCCGTGTTCAACTGGACCGGCCCCTATGCCGGTCTGAACATCGGCTATGAGTGGGGCAAGGTCACCAATAGCGGGATCAATCCGGGCGGCGCCGCCGGTGGCGGGCAGCTCGGCTACAATTGGCAGAGCGGCCAGTTCGTGTTCGGCGCCGAAACCGACATTCAATATTCCGGCGCCGACGATACCTTCGCGCCCTACAAGTTCTCCAATCCGTGGTTCGGCACCCTGCGCGGCCGCGCCGGCATCGCGCTGGACAACATCCTGCTCTACGGGACAGCCGGCCTCGCCTATGGCGATCTCAAGGGCGAGCAGTTTGGGCTCAGCGAGAGCAAGACCCTTGCCGGCTGGGCCGGCGGTCTCGGCATGGAGGTCGGTTTCACGCCGAACTGGTCCGCGAAGGTCGAATATCTCTACATGGATCTGGGCGACCGCGCCTATTCGATCACCGGCGCGGACAATGGACTGCGGGCCAGCCTGGTGCGGTTCGGCGTCAATTATCATTTCTGAGCGGCAACGGCCGCAATCGTGGCGAAAACCCCGGGCCTCACGGTCCGGGGTTTTTCGTCATGGGAACCGGCAGGATGGATGAATCGCTTTTTACTTAAGTCTAAAGTAATCGCTTACCGTTCCGGGCCTTCCGGTCAGATTCAAACTGGGCGACAACATGGCGTTTGCGCGGCGTAATTAAGACAATACATCAGCCAACTTAAATTTATTGCGTGTCGTTTCCGCACTAGACATGTATCGAGTTATGAATACTTATACGGCTTGAGTTGTGGGGGGTCCACAGCGACGGAGGTTTGACGATGAAGCGTTTGGTTTTGGCGGGTCTTGGTGCGCTCGCCGTAGTAACGAGTTTGGGCGTAGCCAACGCGGCGGACCTACCGCGCCGGCACACGATGCCGGCCAAGGCACCGATGATGTATGAAGCGCCCTACAACTGGACCGGCCTCTATGTCGGTATCAACGGCGGCGGCGGCTGGGGTCATTCGGATATCGCCGCTCCGTTTTCGTCGGGCTCCTACAACACCTCCGGCGGACTGGTCGGCGGCACGCTCGGCTACAACTGGCAAGCGGGCCAGGCGGTGTTCGGCATCGAAGGCGATATCGACTGGACCCATCTCCGCGGCAGCGGAACATGCGCCGGCACGAACTGCGAAACCCGCAATGATTGGCTGGGCACCGCGCGCGGACGCATTGGCTATGCCTTCGATCGCGTCATGCCCTATGTCACCGGCGGCGCCGCATTCGGCAACATCAAGGCCTCGGCTGCCGGCATCGGCAGTGCGAGCAAATCGAAAGCCGGCTGGACGGTCGGCGGCGGCGTAGAAGCGGCGATCGCCGGGCCATGGACGGCCAAGGTCGAATATCTCTATGTCGATCTGGGGCGCGGCGCTTCGTTCCTGGGCGCTGACACGGCTTTCAAAACCAACATCGTGCGGGCCGGCCTGAATTATCGCTTCTAATCAAGCGATCGAGCACGCAAAAAAAGCTAAGCCCCGGAGCTCGCTCCGGGGCTTTTGTTTTGGGCGTCACCGTACGCGCAAATGACGGGGACGGCCGAGAGGCTCCATTGGAAAAAATTCCGCCGCGACAAGCGCGCGGATAAATGACCCACAGCCGGTGTAGATCGAAAACAGTTCGGCGGACGGCCGTCGCCGGCGCAGCCGGTGACGCGATCAGGCGGCAACGACCAGGTTCACCGCCTTGGGGCCTTTGCCCTTCTTGTCCGGTTCGACATCGAAGCTGATGCGCTGTCCCTCATTCAGGCTCTTGAGTCCGGCCGCCTCCACGGCCGTGATGTGCACGAACACATCGCGCCCGCCGTCATCGGGCTTCACAAAGCCATAACCTCGCTCGCTATTGAAGAATTTCACGACCCCAGTCTGCGCCATCGGGAAAACTCCTCTCCCCGCACTGCTCCGCCGCCGGCCCCACGCACGGCAGCTCGGCCGGACATTCACATTCGGGGAAAGCGTCGGCCGCAAATCGGCCTCAGTCACTCCCGCCAGCCCCCCAAGTCCGGAGGCGGAACGTCACTGCCAATGCGGAACTACACACCAACTAGGGGCCTGAGGAAAGGGGCCACAATGTCATCGGGCGGCCGGCGAGCCCTCGCCGGTGAGCCAATCGAGCCGGAAACCGCCCTTGCCATCGCGCCCCAGAATAGCCGCCAGCGCGGGCAGCAAGACGGAAAGCTCGCTTTCCAAGGTCCACGGCGGGTTGACCAGGATGAGGCCGCAGCCGTTGAGGCGGCTCGGATCGCTGAGCGG
Organism: uncultured Alphaproteobacteria bacterium; assembly: GCA_963789455.1. GTDB lineage: Bacteria > Pseudomonadota > Alphaproteobacteria > Rhizobiales > Xanthobacteraceae > Pseudolabrys. The sequence continues at coordinate 351,494 of CAWBLD010000004.1, forward strand.
CGCCACGTTAAGTTCCGCCCGCAGGATTTTGGCCGTCCCCAGCCGGCGCAGTTTTTTGGCCAGGGCGTCCGGTTCGCCGCGGTCCTTGATCGGGTACCAGAGCGCATAAATGCCGGTCGCCCATTTGCGGTGCGCGCCGGCAAGCCCGCGCGCCAGGCGATAAAAAATCGCTGTCCTGCTCGAACGGCGGATCGACCAGCACCAGGCCGCGGCGTTCCTTCGGCGGCACATAAGCGCCGAGCGCAGTCCAGCCGTCGAGGACAAGCGTCTTGATGCGGATATCGCCGCGCAGATTGCGCCCGAGCGCGGCGGCGGCCTGCGGCTCGATCTCGCAGGCGATCAGGCGGTCCTGCGGGCGCAGCCAGGCGCGCGCCAGCGCCGGCGAGCCGGGATAGACCGTGAGCCGGCCGCGCTCGTTGAGCGCGCCACCACCTCGAGATAGGGCGCGAGCAGCGTCGCCGACCGGGGCGGCAAGCTGCGCCGCCATCAGCCGCGCGATGCCGTCTTGCCATTCGCCGCCGCGGCTCGCTTCCGGGCCGGCCAGATCGTAGAGGCCGGCGCCGGCATGGGTGTCGATCACGCGGAACGCCGCCGGCTTGTCGCGCAGATAATGCAATATGCGGCAAAGCACCGCATGCTTGAACACATCGGCAAAATTGCCGGCATGGAAGGCGTGGCGATAATTCACGTGCCGCTCGAAGCTCCGCGCATGGACGGCGTCAACCGCCGGCGCCGGCGAGCTTATGCCACAGCGCCCTTTTCCTTGCGCCGGAACTTTCCCGAAAACCGGCGCCCGACAAGCGGCCCAGGTCCGGCGGCATGCTTTTCCGGATGCCGGCGTTCAATCCGGCGTGCCGCGCAGGCCGAAATGGCGGCGCGGTTTGACCTTGCGATGCGGAGAAACTGCCTTTCGCCGCGGCGGCCGCAGCACGGCGGCCGGTTTGCGCTGGGGAACCGCGCCGGTTGCGGCTTGCCGCCGGCTGGTGGCGGCGCGCATGATCAAACGCACGGGAACAAACATCGCCGACGCCACGCCGAGCACGTGCAGCGCCGGCGGCAGCAGCAAGAGATCGGGCGACCTGAGCAGCCACATCACGATGTAGCCGAGCCCGGCAAACCAGACCGCAAAACTGATATAGTCCCACACACAATTCATCGCCGCGCGCTCCCCCGCGCTTTATCGCGCGGAGCATTGCGGAATTGCATTACGAGAACCTTGCGCCAATTCTCGACGCTCCGGGGTTATCCCCTAAGCGCCCGCGGCCATCGTTAGTGGCTGGCTTAACGCGATCGCAAACTCGTCAGCTGAATTTTTGCCCGAATTTGGCCGCGATTCATCCGCCGCGCATCGCCGGCATCGCAATGGCGTCGCGTTTGCAGGCGCGCCGCGTCACCTCGGCGCATTCGCGGAAGGAAAAGTCCTTGTTCAGGCACACACGCACTTCGCGCAAGCGCTTGCGATCGCAGGAAACCGCCAGATCCGCGCGCGACAATCCCGGATTGGCCTTGACGAAAGCCGCAACGACATCGCCCGGCTTGACCGTGATCGGCTTATCCAGCGCGATAAAATCCGGCGGGATTTTCACCGCCGCGCGCGCCTTGCGCACGGCCTCGAAAAACGCGCGCTGCGAAAGCCCGGAACAAGTTCCGTGACGATCCCATTCGTGGAAGATCAGCCGCGGGCTCGGCATCAGGTCGAGCATGTCGCCGACGATCCTGCGGTCGAGGCGCGGCGCCGGCACCTGGCAATACGACGGGAACCCCCGCTCGTATTGCGGCCACAGGCCGTGCACCACGAAGGAAAACGGCCGCCCGGCGCATTGCCGGTCGGGTGCCCGGTTGGGCGCGCGCTCCTGCGCGGCCTGGCAGTAGGATGGCGACCAGGACAGCGCCAGCACATAGAAGTCGAACTGGCCGGGCGCATTCTGCCGGTGGGCTTGCCCCGGCGCGTTCTGCGCCAGCGCGGCGATTGCGAAAATGAAAAGGAAGCTCAGGGCAACGGCGGCGGTCTGCGCCGCCCGGCTAACGCGATGACGAAGCAAAGCACGGAACATGGAACGCCCCCGTCACACTGGCACCGGAACAAACCGGAAATTGACCTCGATCAACGGTTCCGAAAAACCGTAGCGCAAGGACTAGAACATTTCAAGAACAAAAAAGAACGAGATTAGGATCGGCAGGCCTTTAGGGCCGCGCCATCTTGCAGGCCGGGTTATAGGCCCAGTTGCGGTCGAGCCCGACGACGCACCATTCGACGCCCCAGGTCATGCCGATCATGCCGGTATCCTCGCCGATCCAGTAATTCACCCGGTGTTTGCGCCCGTCACTGACGGTGGCGACCGCGCTGCAATAGCGGCGCGGGATGGTTCCGGCCGCCCAGGGCTCATAGGCGATTTCGCGCACCTGCTCGAATTCGAGGATGTGCAGGTCGGACTTCCAGAAACGGCCTTCCTTCTGGGCAAAGCGCCAGGCGATTTTGCCGAGCGCGGCGTCGCAGGGCGGCAGCGCGCCGGTGTAGTTCGGCCCGGTCATGTAGATGTCTTTTTCCAGCCAGCTTGCGGCCTGGACCGGCGCCAGGGCGCCGAGACCGAATAAAACCGCAGTCAAAGCCAACGCCATGCAACGAAATACGCGCACCATGATCGAACTCCCCGCCGACCGATTGCTCACTTTACCATAGATTTTTCCCGCCGCAGCCGCCTCGTGCACAGAATTGCGCCTGCCGTCACGGGCTGCGCCAATCGCCCAGCACCGCCTGCACCAGCGCGAGCGCCGCCACCGCCGCGGTATCGGCGCGCAGGATGCGCGGCCCGAGCGATATCCGCAGCACGTTCGGCCGCTTGAGCAGCGCCGCCCGTTCGTCCTCGGCAAAGCCGCCCTCCGGGCCGATCAGCACGGCGAGCGGCAGGCCAGCGCGCCCGGTCATGGCGAGCGCCGCCACCGGGTCTTTCACCTCGGCGTCCTCGTCGCAAAACACCAGCAGGCGATCGGCATCGGCCGTTCCGATCACGGTCTGGAACGCCACCGGTTCGGCAACTTCGGGCAGCGCCAGAATCCCGCACTGTTGCGCCGCCTCGATCACGTTGGCGCGCATGCGATCGAGATTGACCCGCGCCACCTGGGTATGGCGGGTGAGCACCGGCTGCAGGCGCGAGACGCCCATCTCCACCGCCTTCTGCACCAGATAATCGAGCCGGGCATGCTTGAGCGGCGCAAACAGAAAATGCAGATCGGGCGGCCGCGGCTGCTGCCGCTTGCGCTCGCCGACGAGCGCCGTCAGCGCCCGCTTGCCCGTGCCGGCAAGCCGGGCCTGCCATTCGCCGTCGCGGCCGTTGAACAGCAGAAGTTCATCGCCCTGCTTGAGGCGGAGCACGTTGAGCAGATAATTGGCCTGGTCGCGGTCGAGCATGACCGCTTGGCCGCCGGCGAGCGGGGCATCGAGATAGAGCCGTGGGGAGCGGAAATCGTAGCGCGGCATGGGGCCTTCGTCGCAGCTTATGCCGGCAGCCATTGACCCTGGCCGGCGGGTATTGCGCGTCGGGCGGGTGAATTCGGGCGGGTTGCCGCCTTCCCGACGCATTCGGCAGGTTGTTATAAGCCACCTGGCCGCCAAACGCCTGTATAATGCGCCGGAGATCGAGAAGGATTCGCCATGAACTTGCGCCGGGCAGCGTTCATCGCCGCGTGCATGTTTGTCGTTACCGCCGGCCCTGCGGCGGCGCAGTCACCGTGGCCGCAGCAGCAGCAACCTGCTGCAGCGCCATGGCCGCAGCAACAGCAACCCGCCGCAGCGCCGTGGCCGCAGCAACAGCACCAACAGCAGCAGCAACAGCAGTCTGCCGTATCGCCGTGGGCGGCACAGCCGCAGCAGGCGCCACCCTGCGTCCTGCAATTCGGTAAGCTGCGCGACGACGCGCAACGCAAAGCGCATGCGATCCAGGTCACCATGAAGCGTCGGCCGTCGGCGAAAGAGGCCTGCGCGCTGTTCAATGCGTTTTCCGCCGCCGAAATGAAGATGATCAAATACGCCACCGAAAACGCGGTCTCGTGCCACATTCCGCCGGAAGTCCTCGTCACGCTCAAAAAGGGGCACGCCAGGACCACGGAGATACGCACCAGGGCGTGCCAAGCCGCCGCCGCGCCGCAGCGGCCGCCGGCACCGACCTTGAGCGACGCGCTCGACGCTCCCATTATTGATTCCAGCGACATCAAGACCGGCCGTGGCACTTTCGACACTTTGACCGGCACCCCGCTCGGCAAATGAGCGAGAACGCCGGACGCGTCGCCGATGCGACCGGAAATTGGGTCGACGGCCTCGCGCCGGCGTTCACCCGCCCCTATCTGCGGCTCGCCCGTCTCGACCGGCCGATCGGCTCCTGGCTGCTGCTGATGCCGTGCTGGTGGTCGGTCGGCCTCGCCGGCATGCGCGCCGGGAATTTTCCCAGCCTCTGGCACATCGTGCTGTTCTTCATCGGCGCCTTCGCCATGCGCGGCGCCGGCTGCACCTGGAACGATCTGGTCGATCGCGATCTCGACGCCAAGGTCGAGCGCACCCGCTCGCGCCCGATTCCCTCCGGCCAGGTGACGGTCGGCGAGGCCACCGCCTTCATGCTGGCGCAGGCGTTGATCGGCCTCATCGTGCTGCTTCAGTTCAACCGCTTCACGGTGATCACCGGCCTGTGCTCGCTGCTGGTGGTCGCGATCTATCCGTTCATGAAGCGCATCACCTATTGGCCGCAGATCGTCCTGGGCTTAGCCTTCTCCTATGGCGCGCTGATGGGCTGGCCGGCCGCCTTCGGCCGGCTCGATTGGCCGGCGATCGTGCTCTATGCCGGATCGATCTCCTGGGTGATCGGCTACGACACCATCTACGCGCACCAGGACCGCGAGGACGATCTGCTGATCGGCATCAAATCGACCGCGCTGCTGTTCGGCGAGAACACGCGGCCGATCCTGGCCGCCTTCTATTGCGGCGCGGTGCTGCTGATCGGCACGGCCGGGCTCATGGCCGGCGGCCGCTTCATCTTCATGCTCGGGCTCGCGGCGTTTGCCGCGCATCTGGCCTGGCAGGTCGCGCGCCTCAATATCAATGACTCGGCGCATTGCCTGAAACAGTTCAAATCGAACCGCGACGCCGGACTGATCCTGTTCGGCGCCATGCTGCTGGAGGCGGTGTCTTGACTGCATTTAATAAACTACTCACTGAATTTCTGACGGGTGCGAATAATTTGGCAACGCAGAACGCGTGAAATGTTGGCTTGACGCAGCTGCAACATTTGTAAGTGCGCGCGCGCTCCGTTCGCCGATTTGCTGATCAGCGTGGAGAAGGTGACTTCATTGGGCTTGACGCCAGCCTGCACATTTCCCCGTACCAGTGCGCCGCGCGCTCCTGTTCGCCGATTTGCTGATCAGCGTGGAGAAGGTGACTTCATCGGCTTGACGCCAGCCTGCAACATTTCCCCGTACCAGTGCGCCGCGCGCTCCTCGTTCGCCGATTTGCTGATCAGCGTGTTGAAGGGAATTCATTGGGCTTGACGCCAGCCTGCAACATTTCCCCGTACCAGTGCGCCGCGCGCTCCTCGTTCGCCGATTTGCTGATCAGCGTGGAGAAGGTGACTTCATCCGGCTTGACGCCAGCCTGCAACATTTCACCGTACCAGTGCGCCGCGTGCTCCTCGTTCGCCGATTTGCTGATCAGCGTGTTGAAGGTGACTTCATTGGGCTTGACGCCAGCCTGCAACATTTCACCGTACCAGCGCGCGCGCGCTCCTCGTTCGCCGATTTGCTGATCAGCGTGTTGAAGGTGACTATCATTGGGCTTGACGCCAGCCTGCAACATTTCACCGTACCAGTGCGCCGCGCGCTCCTCGCTCGCCGATTTGCTGATCAGCGTGTTGAAGGTGACTATCATTGGGCTTGACGCCAGCCTGCAACATTTCACCGTACCAGTGCGCCGCGACGCCGAGATTTGGAGCCGTCTGATCGTCGTCGTGAAGCTTATGACATGAAATTTTCTTCGCCCGCTTTGGATCGCCTTTGACATCTCTTTTTATTTCCGAAAAGGACATTGTCCTTAATCGTCGCGAATTCAACTACCCAGCGCATAATTGAGTGAGATGATGAAGGGGTAACCTCTTGAGATTGCAAGAGGTTGCTGATGAGCAAGTACCGGCGAATAACGTATGAGGATCGCTGTCAGATTTATGCGCTGAGCAAGCGGGGGCCAGCCAAGAAAGCATCGCCGAAGTTTTGGGCGTGAGCCAAAGCGCGGTGAGCCGAGAGATATGCCGCAACGGGGTCAGCGCGGCTATCGTTTCAAGCAAGCAGAAGCGAAGGCTCAAGCACGACAGGCGATACGGAGTAAGCCCGCAAGCTGAGGGCGCCGGTGCGACGTAAGATCGAGGCGAAGTTGCGCCAGATGCGCTGGTCGCCGGAGCAGATCAGCGGCTGGCTCTGCGAACAGGGCATCAAGCTGAGCCACGAACGCATCTACCAGATGATCTGGCAGGACAAACACGACGGTGGCGACTTGTGGCGCAGTCTACGACGGCGCGGAAAACGCTATAACAAACGCGCTGGCAAGAACGCCGGACGTGGCCTGATCCCTAATAAAATCGACATTTCCGAGCGTCCGGCCATTGTCGCGCGCAAAACCGTCTGGGAGACTGGGAGGGCGATACTGTTGTCAGCGCCGGACACAAAGGCGGCTTGCTCACGCTGGTCGAGCGCAAAACCAACTGGCAAAATCATCAAGTTGCCGTGTACGACCGCCAGCGCAGCACAGAAGAGCAGCCGTGCGTCGCCTCAAGCCTATCGGCGACTTCGTGCGTACTATCACCTTCGACAACGGAAAGGAGTTCGCTGCGCATCAGGGCATCGCCCATGCCTTGAAGGCCAAAATCTTCTTCGCCACGCCGTATCACGCATGGGAGCGCGGCTTGAATGAAAACACAAACGGCTCATCCGCGACTTCTTCCCAAAGGGCACAGACTTCTCTACGATCTCAATGCCGAGGTTGCCAAGGTCGAACGTTTGCTCAACGCGAGACCTCGCAAATCTCTCGGCTTCCGTTCACCGCAAGAGGTTTTGACTTCCTCGCTTACTCATAAAATTCTATGCGCTGGCGAGTTGAATCCGCGCGTTGATTAAATCCGATTACGTTCTGATCAAGTGACGGCCCGTCGAAAATTGCAGAATCAAAAATAGTCGTGCGGTGCGTTTTGCTTTTTCGACACCCGTATTTCGCAGGTCGGATCCTGAAAAATCAAAGCCGCTAATATCCTGATCCGCCAATGGCACGCCATTCAGATAAATCCCACGAAAATCACGGCTAGGGTCAAGCCCCGCAGCCTTTGTCAAGCCCTGAAAACTTGCATCTTCGGTTGTCAAGACATCGTAAATTTTGCGCAGCAGCTGGCCTGCGCGCGGCAATTGTTCAAGTCTATCGGTTTTCGATCCGCTACTCACCGCCCTTGCCTCTTAGTGTCTTGTCCGCTTCGACTGATGCTGCTGGCGATAGCTGGGGTGCATGACCTAATACGGTTGCGATCGTCGTGCCGATTTTTCCCATACCACTGATGCCAGCATGGGTAGAGCTGCGGTTGATCCAACTTTGCGACCAACTCTCTTTCGGGAGAGTAGCTTCGTATGCTTGATCGAGCTCAAACTTGGACAGTCTAGATGCAACAAAGCTTGGTTGAGTGCAATCGAAACTTGGTACTCGCCTGCGGTAAATGATTTCGTCGTAAAATGGGCCTTTGCCGGAGAATGATATGGTCGCCGTCAACCACGGGCAGGACATAAATTTTCGCCAATTGCCCGGCGACTTTTTCAAGATCAGGCTGTTTAGATTTTCGTGTAGCGATGACCGACACCCCCACTCGCAATGAGTGTTACCCAGGGCTTTTAGCAATGCAAGCGTGTTACGGTAAGCGACGCCGGATTGATCCTGTTCGGCGCCATGCTGCTGGAGGCGGCGCTTTAGACGCGACATCGCGCCACGCAAATCTGCGGCGGGCGCCGCGTAGATTGAGGCGGCGCGAAACCGGACGGCCGGCATGAATCGCAAACGCATCCTTATTTCCGGCGGCGGCATTGCCGGCCTCACGCTCGCCATCGAGCTCAAGCAAAGCGGCTTCGATCCGCTGCTGATCGAGCGCGAGCCCGGCCTTCGGCGCGAAGGCTATATGATGGATTTCTTCGGCACCGGCTGGGACGTGGCCGAGCGCATGGGCCTTGTCGGCCAGCTGCGCGCCGTGCGCTACCCGATCGACGCCTTCGAATTCGTGGATGCGGGCGGCCGGCCCTACATGCGCATGCCGATCGAGTGGGCGCGGCGCGCGCTTGGCGGCAACTATGTCTATCTGCGGCGCGGCGATCTCGAGCGCATCCTGGCCGACCGCGCGCGCGACGTCGGCGTCGAAATCCGCTACGCCACGTCGCTGGCGGCGCTGCAGGATCGCGGCGCGGCGGTGCATGCGCGCTTCGAGAATCGAAGCGGGGACGAGTTCGACCTGGTCATCGGCGCTGACGGCGTGCATTCGCGCGTGCGCGAACTCGTCTTCGGCCCGGAGCGGCAATTCGCCCGCTTCCTAGGCCTTTATGTCGCCGCCTTCCATGTCGCGCGCGGCGAGCTTCCGATCGATCGCGAGGCCAAGCTGTACGAGGAAGCCGACCGGATGGCGTTTCTCTATCCGCTCAGCGCGCAACGCCTGGACGCGACCTTCGTATTCCGCCACGGCGAAGTGCACGTGCCGCACGGCGAACGCCTGGCCTTCCTGCGCGAGCGGTTCCGCGGCGCCGGCTGGATCGCCGAGGATGTGTTGCGGGCGCATACCGACGACGAGCCGTTGTTCTTCGACAGCGTGACGCAGATCGTGATGCCGCAATGGCATCGCGGCCGCGTCGCGCTGATCGGCGATGCCTGCGGTTGCCTCACGCTGCTGGCCGGCCAGGGCTCGCACATGGCGATGGCCGGCGGCTACGTTCTGGCCCACGAACTTGCGCAGCGGGCCGATCACGGCGCGGCCTTCGCGGCCTATCAGGACTTTTTGAAGCCGCCGGTCGACAAGAAGCGGAAGGACGCGGCCCGTTTCGCCGGCCTATTCGTGCCGTCGCATCGCTCGCACCCGTGGCTGCGCCGGCTGGTCATCCGCCTGCTGTTCAGCCGGGCGCTCATGAAATACGGCTTGGCGTTCTTCGGTGCGAAATCCGTGCTCGCCGGCCGGCCGTGACGGCGCGTCCGCGCCGGCGTCTCAATGCAAAGTCGTGCGGTCTTCGAATGAATAGACCTGTTGCTGGGCCGCACGCGGCGGCGCCGCCATCGGCGGATCAGCGGCCGGATCGTCGTCTTCGCTCGCGACATAGCCATCCTCGCCCGCAATCGCGAGCGGCAGCCGGTCGCTTGCCGCCTTCGTCGGCAGCGAACCCGTATAGGCCGGCCCGCGCTGCTTGCTGGCGTAGATCGCGCGCGCCTTGGCCGCCACCACTTCGCCCGGAATAGCATCCGGCCGGCAGGGACGGCGGCCGCTCGCGCGCCGCATCAGGTCCACGTGGATGTGATCGTAATGCGCGGCGTTGTAGCCGGGCGCCAGTACCGTGTTGAAGGTCTCGCAGGCGTAAAGCTGCACGTCATGCAGGAAGCCCTGCTCTTCCGGCGTGCCGTGCCAGCCGTTCCTGACCGTGATCTTACGGCCGTCGGCGAACGTGAAGCCGGCAATGTCGAGCGCGTTGCCGAAAGCGTGTTCGGAAATCGTCGAGGTGCCGGAACCGACCATTTCGCGGCACGAGTAGGCCGAGATCTGCTTGATCTCCGTGACCGGCGCGCCGAACCAGTGCAAGGCCGCCGGCTGCACGCCTTCGCTGACCCAACGGTCGAGCGCGGAGACCAGCGGACAGGCAAGCGTGGCGGGCGGCGTCACCGCCGCCGGCATGAGCGTCGCGTTTGCACCGCGCATCGGCCCGAGCGCGGGCAAAGCGCGTTGCGGCGGCGGCTGATAGACCGGCGCGTTATAGGCGCGGCGCGGCGGCGGATAGGCGCCTGGCGCGGATGGGTAGCCGGGCGCGGCGCGGCCGGGCGGCAGAACGGCGTCGTCGGGAATATCGTCGGGTTGCGCCACGCCGGGCGCGTAGATCGACATCGGCCGGCCGGCCGGCGTCGCGGTTGCGGGCCGCTCGATCCCCGGCGGTCCGGGCACCCACCGCATGTTTCCGCTTTGAATGGGCTCGCTCTCGACCGGCGCGATCCGGACCGGTTGTACGGGCGCGGCCGGTGCGTAACGCGGCTCGCTCATCGGCCAGCGCGGCTGCGCGGCGGAGGCATTGGGGATTGCCGCTGGCGGACGCAACTCGTCGGCATAGCTCAGGCCCGGGCTCTCACCCAGCAGTGTCACCTTGAGCGGGAAATCGGCGCCGCACATGCCGGGGCCTTCGATCGGCCGCATCTGCACGACGCCGGCGCCGGTCTTGACCGCGCCTGACTTCAGACACGAGACCTCGGCCTGGTGCCGCCAGGCCGCGCGCTCCTCGCCAAAATGCAGGAAGCTGCGCCCGCAACCGGCGAGCGCCAGCAGCAGCACCGCGCTGGCGACAGTAAAACGGATCCCACCCTTCATACTCGCGAAATTGCGGGCAGTTCCTTTAACGAGGCTTCAATGCCGGGGCTGCGGAAATTCGTTAAGGATAAGGATTCGTTGAGACGGATCGCCCGCCGAACGCAGCCGGCCCGTCAGTCCGGGATGCGAGACAAGATCGAGCGTGGACTCGGTGGCGCCGACGAATGGAGCGCAAAGTGCATATGCAATATTGCGGCAACTCAGCATTTGGGCCGCGCGGGATCGCGGCAATTGGCCGTGGTTTGTAGCATATTGTTATCGAATTTCGCCCGCCGGCGAAATTTGCACTGCCGCCTTTTTCGGCACGGCATTTTTTATGGCGCGCGATCAAGCGGTTGCTGCCGCCATTCCGGCCGCGCATGGCAATTCAAGCAAATTTCGCTTGATCGGCGCGCAAGCCGCTTCGGGCCCGACACGTTTCCTGCTATTCTTAGGCCACATCAACAAGGGAGGCACCTGCCGTGGACCTTGCCTTGAGACTGAATGTGCTCGCCGTGTGCGCCGTGTTCGTTTTCGTTGGCGCGATCTTGCTGGGGGCATTCTGAGTTCAAGAGGCCGACGACGACGCCAAACCAATAATTGCCGGTGTAAAACCGGCCGCGAATTCAAACACCGGGGAGCGACGCTCTCCGGTGTTTTGTTTTCTAGGCCGCCACGATGCTGGGCGCGGCGGCTAGGTCACTATTGACGATCGGCGCCAGCTTGTGCCGGACGACCTCGTCGGGGCCGGCGAACGCGCTTGGCGTCAAGTTACCGTGAACGGCCAAACGCTCCGGTCGAGATAGCTGCCGATATCGTGCCAGTTGAATTGCATGAGGCAGGTGTTTCCGAGGTAGTTCGTCTTTTCCACCCCGGCCGGCACATGAAGATTGAATGTGATCGTGAGAGAACTCGAAGGATTTATCGAAGCTCCCGCAAATGCTGGCTCGGTCAGGCGCGGAAAGCGCGTGTCGACATTCAGCAGAAAGGTGCCGGTCACCGGATCGACGTTGCCGCTTCCGACCCAGGCATGAGCGAATAGCCAGATGGCCTGGCTCGGGTCGGGATTCCAAATTCCGACATTGTAGTTGATCGTTCCTCCCGCAGCCGTTGAACCACTCCATCCCTGAAAGACAATCATGGGAGAGTTCACGCGCTTGAGCTTGAGAACGATTTCCTCGGGTTCCGCCTCCGTGAAGTTCTGGCCCTTATAGCGGCCCTTCTCCTTCGCGATGACTTCCTGAATTTTCGCGCTTTGCTCCTTGATCTGAGCAGCAGTGAACTTAGGCATTGGGTATCCTCCCTCTCGGCTGCCATTTGCGAATGTTTGGCGAGGCGGTGGTGCACGATCTAAAATAGAATTATAATATATTACAATATATAGTTGTATGTCAATTCGCGAGGATTTGCAGTCTTTCGTGCCGCGCGCGGCGGCGGTAGCGAGCCGATGAATCTTCAGTCGGTTTTGATCGGTTGTGGCTAGCGGCGCGCGTTACGCCGCCGCGATGCTGGGCGCCGGCTGCACAGTGTAATTGAGGATCGGCGCCAGCCACTTCTCGGCCTCCGCCACGCTCCAGCCTTTGCGCTTGGCGTAATCCTCGACCTGGTCGCGCTCGATCTTGCCGACGCCGAAATAGTGGCTCTGCGGATGACTGAAATAGAGTCCGCACACCGCCGCGCCCGGCTGCATGGCGAAACTCTCGGTCAGCTTGACGCCGACGCGCTCGGCCTGCAGCAGGCGGAACAGCGTGGCCTTCTCGGTGTGGTCGGGCTGCGCCGGGTAGCCGGGCGCCGGACGGATGCCGCGATATTTCTCGGCGATCAGATCGTCGCTGCCGAGCGCTTCATTCGGCTCATAGCCCCAGAATTCCTTGCGCACGCGCTGGTGCAGCCGCTCGGCAAAGGCTTCCGCCAGCCGGTCGGCCAGCGCCTTGACCATGATGGCGGAGAAATCGTCGTTGGCGCGCTTGAAGCGCTCGGCCACCGCGTCCTCGCCAATGCCGGCGGTGACGGCGAAGGCGCCGATGTAGTCGGCAAGCCCGCTGTCGCGCGGCGCGATGAAGTCGCTGAGCGCCTCGTTGAAGCGGCCTTCGCGCTTGGACAACTGTTGCCGCAGGCCGTGCAGCGTGGCGACCGGCGTCTGCCGCGCCTCGTCGGCATAAACCAGAATATCGTCGCCCTGCGCGTTGGCCGGCCAGAAACCGAGTGCCGCGCTGGCGGTGAACCAGCGTTCGGCCACGATCTTGTCGAGCATGGCGCGCGCGTCCTCGAACAGCGAGCGCGCGACTGTCCCTAATTTCGCGTCGTCGAGTATGGCGGGATATTTGCCCTTCAGCTCCCAGGTCGAGAAGAACGGCGTCCAGTCGATGTAATCGATCAATTCCGCGATCGGATAATCCGCCAGCAGCTTGCTGCCGAGAAAGGTCGGCTTCGGCGGCACATAGGCGCCCGACCAGTCGAGCTTGAGCCCATTGCCGCGGGCGGCCGCGAGCGGCAGCCGCACCTTGTCGGCCTGCGCGCGCGCGTGCGCGGCGGCAAGCTTCGAATATTCGCCGCGCAGTTCGGCGACATAGCTGCCCTTGGCCTCCCGCGACATCAGCGCCTGCGCCACGCCGACCGCGCGGCTGGCGTCGTTCACATAGATCGCCTGGCCGCGCTGGTAGTTCGGATGGATCTTCACCGCCGTGTGCACGCGGCTGGTGGTGGCGCCGCCGATCAGCAGCGGCAGATCGAAGCCCTGCCGCTCCATCTCCGCCGCCACGTGGCACATCTCGTCGAGCGAGGGCGTGATCAGCCCGGACAGCCCGATGATGTCGGCCTTCTCGGCGCGCGCGGTGTCCAGGATTTTCGCCGCCGGCACCATGACGCCGAGGTCGATCACTTCGTAATTGTTGCAGGCGAGCACCACGCCGACGATGTTCTTGCCGATGTCGTGCACGTCGCCCTTGACGGTCGCCATCACGATCTTGCCGTTCGATGTGTTGTGCGCACGGCCGTCCTTTTCCTGCTCCATGTAGGGCATCAGACAAGCGACCGCCTGCTTCATCACGCGCGCCGACTTCACCACCTGCGGCAGGAACATCTTGCCGGAGCCGAACAGGTCGCCGACGATATTCATGCCGTCCATCAGCGGGCCTTCGATCACGTCGAGCGGGCGCTTCGCCTCCTTGCGTGCTTCCTCGACGTCGGCTTCGATGAAGTCGGTGATGCCGTGCACCAGCGCATGCGCCAGCCGTTTCTCCACCGGCCGTTCGCGCCAGGCCAGATCGACTTCCCTCGCCTCCTGCCCCTTGCCGCGGAATTTTTCCGCCAGCGCCAGCAGCCGTTCGGACGCGTCGGGCCGGCGGTTGAGCACCACGTCCTCGCAAGCCTCGCGCAATTCCGGATCGAGATCGTCATAGACCGCGATCTGCCCGGCATTGACGATGCCCAGATCCATGCCGGCCTTGATGGCGTGGAACAGGAACACCGAATGCATGGCCTCGCGCACGCGCTCGTTGCCGCGGAACGAGAATGACAGGTTGGACACGCCACCCGACACATGCACATGCGGCAGGTTGGCCCTGATCCAGCGCGCCGCCTCGATGAAGGCGACGCCGTAATTGTTGTGCTCCTCCATGCCGGTGGCGACCGCGAAGATATTCGGATCGAAGATGATGTCCTCAGGCGGAAAGCCGACCTGATTGACCAGGATGTCGTAGGCGCGCCGGCAGATCTTGGTCTTTCTTTCCAAGGTGTCGGCCTGGCCCTGCTCGTCGAACGCCATCACCACCACCGCGGCGCCGTAGCGGCGCACGATCTTGGCGTGCTCGATGAAGGCCGCCTCGCCCTCCTTCATGGAGATCGAATTGACCACCGCTTTGCCTTGCAGGCATTTCAGGCCGGCCTCGATCACCGAGAATTTCGACGAAGTCGACCATCACCGGCACGCGCGCGATGTCGGGCTCGGCCGCGATCAGATTGAGGAAGGTCACCATCGCCTGTTCGGAATCGAGCAGGCCCTCGTCCATGTTGACGTCGATCACCTGCGCGCCGTTCTCCACCTGCTCGCGCGCGATCGAGAGCGCGCTGGTGTAGTCGCCGGCGGTGATCAGCTTGCGGAACTTGGCCGAGCCGGTGACGTTGGTGCGCTCGCCGATATTCACGAACGGGATTTCCGGCGTGAGCGTGAACGCCTCCAGCCCCGACAGCCGCAATTGCCGCGGCAATTCCGGAATCGCGCGCGGCGTCTTGCCGGCCACGGCTTTTGCGATGGCCGCGATATGCTCGGGCGTGGTGCCGCAGCAGCCGCCGACCACATTGACCAGGCCGGCGTCGGCGAATTCGCCCAGCAGCTCGGCCATGTAGGCCGGGCTCTCGTCGTAATAGCCGAACTCGTTGGGCAGGCCGGCATTGGGATAGGCGCACACGAAGGTATCGGCGACGCGGCCGATCTCGGCGATATGGGCGCGCATCTCGCGCGCGCCGAGCGCGCAGTTGAGCCCGACGGTGACCGGGTTGGCATGGCGTACCGAATTCCAGAACGCTGCCGGCGTCTGGCCCGAGAGCAGGCGGCCGGAGCGGTCGGTGATGGTGCCGGAGATCATCACCGGCAGGTCGAGCCCGCGCTCGGCGCCGGCCTCGGCAATGGCGTAGATCGCCGCCTTGGCGTTGAGCGTGTCGAAGATGGTTTCGATCAGCAGCAGATCGGCGCCGCCATCGAGCAGGCCCTTGACCTGTTCGCCGTAAGCGGCGCGCAACTGGTCGAAGGTGATGGCGCGGAAACCGGGATTGCTCACATCCGGCGAAATCGAGGCGGTGCGGTTGGTCGGTCCGAGCGCGCCGGCGACAAAGCGGCGGCGGCCGTCTTCTTTCTCCGCCGTGCTGGCCGCTTCGCGCGCCAGCGTCGCGCCGGCCACGTTGAGCTCGTAGGCGATGCCCTCCATGCCGTAATCGGCCTGCGCGATCTTCGTGGAGGAGAAGGTATTGGTGGAGACGATGTCGGCGCCGGCGCGAAAGTAAGCGAGATGGATGTCGCGCACCGCGTCCGGCCGGCTCAGATTGATCAGATCGTTATTGCCGCGCACCTCGCGGTTCCAGGCGTCGAAGCGCGCGCCGCGATAGCCTTCCTCGTCCAGCTTGAGCGCCTGGATCATGGTGCCCATGGCGCCGTCGAGCACCAGGATGCGCTGCTTGAGCAGGTCGACAAATTCTGATCGTACGCTTTTGTTTGGCATGAGGACTTGCGGCTTGCTCAAGCGCGTTCCCTCTCCCCGTTGGGGAGAGGGTTAGGGTGAGGGGGTTCCTGACTTCGCCGTAGCGATGATGGATTCAACAACACCACCTATGTTGCTGAGCACATCGTTGTTCCAGAAGCGCAGAACAAGAAAGCCAAAGGCTTCGAGATCGGCGGTACGTTTCGCGTCTTCCGGGCTATGCTCACCGTGCTGCCCGCCATCGAGCTCAACGATCAGCCGCGCGGACTTGCAGCAAAAATCGACCACATACGATTTGATCGGCATTTGCCCGCGAAATTTCAGTCCATTCAGCCGCCGGTCGCGCAGCTGAAACCAGAGCGCGCGTTCGGCATCGGTCTGATCGCGCCGCAACCTCCTGGCTGTGCCGACTCGAGACGCCATAACCCCTCACCCGCCCGCGCTTCGCGCGGGCACCCTCTCCCCATGGGAGAGGGAAGTTTCCGCCGGCCGCAGGCCCAGCAAGTGGCAGATGGCGTAGACCAGGTCGGCGCGGTTCATGGTGTAGAAGTGAAACGTGGTGACGCCGCGGTCGAACAGGTCGATGACCTGCTCGGCGGCCACCGCCGCGGCGATCAGCTTGCGCGTCGTCGGATCGTTATCGAGGCCCTGGAAGCGCTCGGCCAGCCACACCGGCACCGAAGCCCCGGCGCGCGCGGCGAAAGCGGCCGTCGCCTTGAAGTTCTGCACCGGCAAAATGCCCGGCACGATCGGAATATCGATGCCGCGCGCGCGCACGCGGTCGAGATAACGGAAGTAGAGATCGTTCTCGAAGAAGAATTGCGTGATGGCGCGCGAGGCCCCGGCATCGACCTTGGCCTTGAGCATGTCAATATCGGCTTGCACGGTCGGGCTGTCGGGATGCTTCTCCGGGTAGGCCGACACCGAGATTTCGAAATCGCCGCTGATGCGCTTAATGCCCGCGGTGAGATCGGCGGCGTTCTGATAGCCGCCCGGATACGGCGTATATTTGCTGCCCGGCCCGCCAGCGGAATCGCCGCGCAACGCCACGATGTGGCGCACGCCGGCAGCGTGATAATTGCGCACGATGGCGTCGATTTCCGCGCGTGTCGCCTCGACGCAGGTCAGATGCGCGGCCGGCGTCAGCGGCGTCTCCGCCAGAATGCGCTTGACCGTCGCATGGGTACGCTCGCGCGTATTGCCGCCGGCGCCGTAGGTGACGGAGACGAATTGCGGCGCCATCGGCTTGAGCCGCTCGATCGAATCCCACAGCGTTTTTTCCATCGCCTCGGTGGACGGCGGAAAGAATTCGAACGACACCGCAATTCGGCGGTGGCCGGGTGGCATGAAGCGGCTGAGACGCGGGCTGACATTCATCACGCCACCTCCCGCTGCGCCGGCGTCGCCATCAGCGCGCGCGCATCGCGCGCGAGCCAGAGCGACACCGCGATCTTGCCCTCGGAGCCGGGCTCGGGCGCAAGGCTCTTGTGCATCACCGGTTCGAGCCCGGAGGCCGTCATCCATTGCGTCACCGTCTCCGGCGCAAAGCCGAGCCGGCGGTGCGCATATTGTTCGCGCAGGAATTCCTGCTCGTGCGGCGCGAAGTCGACCACCAGGAGCCGCCCGCCCGGCCGCAGCACCCGTGCCGCCTCTTTGATGGCGCGCGCGCCGTCGTCGAGGAAGTGCAGCACCTGGTGCACGATGACGACATCGAAGGAATCGTCGGCGAGCGGCAGGTCGTAGATGTCGCCCTGGCGCACGCTGCAATTCTTCAAGCCAGCGCGCTCCAGCCGGTCGCGCGCCAACAGCAGCATGTCGAGCGAGAGGTCGAGGCCGAGCCCGCGCTCGATCTCGGACCCGAACAGTTCCAGCATGCGTCCGGTGCCGGTGCCGAGATCCAACAGCGAGCTGAACGGCTTGCCGGCAAGCGCGGCGCGGATCGCGTCCTCCACCGCCGCGTCGGCCACGTGCAGCTTGCGGATGCGGTCCCATTCGGCGGCGTGCGCGCGGAAATAAGCCTGCGCCGCGGTGGCCCGCGCCGCCCGCACCGAGGCGAGCCGGGCGCGGTCGCGCGCGATGGTCTGATCGGCGGGATCGAGCCGCTCCAGCAGGGCGCGCGCCACCTCGGCGCCGCCGCCGCGCTCGGCCAGCCGGAAGAACGCCCAGGTGCCCTCGCGGAAGCGCTCGACCAGGCCGGCCTCGGCCAACAGCTTGAGATGGCGCGAAATGCGCGGCTGCGACTGGCGCAGGATGTCGGTGAGGTCGGAGACGGTCAGCTCGGCTTCCGCCAGCAGCGCCAGCACGCGCAGGCGCGTCTCCTCGCCCGCGGCCTTGAGGGCCACGTTGAGGGCATCGAAACCGAGGCGGGCGCCGTTACTCATCGGGACCTGGACGACATGGGCCTGTTCCCACTATATAAAGATATCTTTATACGTTGAAACGCCGCTCGGCAAGGGGTCCCAAGAGCTGTCATTGCCGGGCCTGACCCGGCAATCCATGATGGATTTCAGCAAGGAAGCGCTAAGCCATGACCAACAAAGGACTTCGGCATCCGCGCGGGCGAGGTGGCGGTGGAGCTACCCGCGAAGACCGACGCCGGCCTTTATTACATCGGCCGCATCCGCACGCCCTGGAAGACGCGCAAGGACTGCCCGAAAAACGCCCGCGAATCCGACGCGGTCTGCACCGTCGAGCTCGACGCGCGCTGGGCCGCCGGGCTGCAAGACGTGGCGACGTGCAGCCATATCGTCCTGCTGTACTGGATGGACCAGGCGCCGAGAAACCTCGTCCTGCAGGTTCCGGCACATTACGGCGTGCAGCGCGGCACTTTTGCGCTGCGCTCGCCGGCCCGCCCCAACCCGATCGCCATGAGCGTGGTGAAACTGCTCGGCATCGACGGCAACAAGCTTTCGGTGATCGGGCTCGATTGCCTGGACGGCACGCCGCTGCTCGACATCAAGCCCTATTTCGCCTCCACCGACAGCGTGCCGGAGGCGGTGGTGGGCTGGCACAAGCGAAAAGAATAAACGCCCCAAAAGCTAATGACTCCAATAGGTTCCCTCCGCTTGCAATGATTTGAGCAGGCCGTGAACCGGAACCTTTGAACCTCCCCGATGCTTGCCCTGACGAGTGGATGGATGAGCATTTGGTCGGAGGATGTCATGTCACGCAGGATAACTTCATACGGTTCATTGACCGCGCTGATCGCCGCCGCCGCTTTGTCGTGCGGCGCCGCGCAGGCCGAACCGTTGTTCGCCTTGCTCAACGCGCCCACGCACAACCAGATCGCACCGCAATACCAAGCCGCGCCGGTTGAGCAGAACGACACGCCCGAAGACGCCCAGCTTGATCCGCGCCTGCTTCGCCAGATCGTCAGCTACGCCAGCAACGAGACGCCCGGCACCGTCATCGTCGATACTCCGCACACCTATCTCTATTACGTGCTCGGCAATGGCCAGGCGATCCGCTACGGCATCGGTGTCGGCCGTGAGGGCTTCACCTGGTCGGGCGTCAAACAGGTCGCGCGCAAAGCCGAGTGGCCGGATTGGATTCCCCCGCAGGAAATGATCGCGCGCCAGCCCTACCTGCCGCGCTTCATGGCCGGTGGCCCGGGCAATCCGCTCGGCGCGCGCGCCATGTATCTCGGCACCAGCGAATACCGCATCCACGGCACCAACAATCCGGCCACAATCGGCAAAAACGTGTCGAGCGGCTGCATCCGCCTCACCAACGACGACGTGATCGACCTCTACAATCGCGTGCAGGTCGGCGCCAAAGTCATCGTGCTGCCGCAAACGCCGCCGGCGCAAGTCGCACAGTCGTCGAAGGCTGTGCCAAGACAAGCGGCCGCCCCGGCCAGCCACGCGCGGCTGTCCTGGAACATCGGCAGCCCATCCACCCTCTACTAGTTTTCTCTCGAACCCCCGCAAACTTGCCCGGCCCTCGCGCCGGGCAATTTTTTGTGCGTTGGCATGAGAGCCCGAGGGCGGTTATCTTCGCACGGGAATGCGGGAGTTAAATAATGCGCATAGCGGCAATGGCGGCGGGGGCGGTCGGCGGTTATTTCGGCGCCCGCATGGCGGCGGCCGGCCATGACGTGTTCTTCATCGCGCGCGGCGCCAATCTCGCCGCCATCAAGAATAACGGCTTGCAGATCGAGAGCGTGCACGGCGATCTGCATCTCGCCAAAGTCAATGCTACCGATGACCCCAAGAGCATCGGCCCGGTCGACATCGTGCTGTTCGCGGTCAAGCTGTGGGATACCGAGCAGGCCGCCGAGCAGACCAAGCCGCTGGTCGGGCCCAAGACCCGCGTCATCACCTTGCAGAACGGCGTCGACAGCGTCGAGCGCGTGGCGCCGATCCTCGGCGCCGAGCAGACCGTCGGCGGCGTCGCCTATATCGCGAGCGTGATGGCCGCGCCCGGCCTCATCAAGCAGACCAGCAGTTTCGCGCAGATGCGCTTCGGCCGCGCCGACAAACGCCCCGACGCCGTGCTGCAAGCCTTCGTCGACGCCGGCAAGGCGGCCAAGATCGACATCGACATTTCCGCCGATATCGAGCGCGAGCGCTGGCAGAAATTCATCTTCCTCACCGCCATGGCCGGCTCGACCGCCGCCTTGCGTTCGCCGATCGGCCCGATCCGCGACGACCCCGAACTGCGCGGCTTCTTCCGCCAGCTGATGGAGGAGGCTTACGCGGTCGGCAAAGCCAAGGGCGTTGCGCTCGATCCCGCCTATCTCGACAGCCGCATGGACTTTCTGATGAACAAGGTCGAGCCCGGCATGAAGGCCTCGATGGCGCACGACCTCGAACGCGGCAACCGCCTCGAGCTCGACTGGCTCGCCGGCAAGGTGCGCGCGCTCGGCCGCGAGCTTTCCATCCCCACACCGGCAAGCGACACGGTCTATACCGTGCTCAAGCTGCATCGCTTCGGCAGGGAACACTAGCGACGTCGCCGCTGGCGACTTGGCAACGCCCGATCGGCGCCTCCAAACCGTGGCGCACCCGCTCCGCGGACGACGCGACCGATTACAACTGCTAGCAATGACGTGCGGCGTGCCGCTCCCGGCCCTCGGCGGCGTTCCGGCGCAGGTTCGGCCGTTCCAGGAACCGACCAAGAACGGCCATTGACGCGACGGGCTGAGCTTGGCAGGCCATGCAGATCTGTCCCCCTGCCGGACAGGGATAGAAAAACCGTCGGTACTGGATTAAAGGTATGCAACGGATGCCTCGCCGCCGGGTGGGGTTGATCAAGCAAGAAAAACGTTGGGAGGATGAGGCCTTGTTCGGCACGCTTGTAAAAAAGCGGGACTTCTACGCCGGCGGATTGATGACCCTGCTCGGCGCGGCGGTCACCCTCGATTCCATGACCTATACCCTGGGCACCCTCACCCATATGGGCCCGGGCATGTTCCCCTTGATGCTCGGAATCACGCTCACCCTTGTCGGTGTGCTGATTTTAGGAGCGGCGATGGCCACCCCGCTTAGCGACAACGAACGCATTCTGCCGCAAAAGCCGGAATGGCTCGCGTGGGGCTGTATCCTGGCCGGGCCGGTTCTGTTTATTATTTTGGGCGAGCTTTTCGGTCTGGTTCTGGCGACCTTTGCCTGCGTATTTGTGCCCGCGCTCGGTGACCGCACCGCGACACTCAAAGGCTCCGCGTTACTGGCGGCCGGCGTTACGTTTTTTGGCGTGCTGCTGTTCTCCTACGTGCTGAAGATTCCGTTTCCCCTTTTCCGATGGGGCTTCTGATGTTCGAAACCGCGCTCACCGATCTCTGGTACGGCTTCGGAGTCGCGCTCGAGCCCCACAACGTGATGTGGTGCTTCATCGGCGTGTTCGTCGGCAACATGGTCGGCGTGCTGCCGGGCATGGGCCCGCTCGCGACCATCTCGATCCTGCTGCCGCTGACCTTCGGCATCAAGCCGGTCGGCGCCATCCTGATGCTGGCGGGCGTCTTTTACGGCTCGCAGTATGGCGGCGCGATCTGCTCGATCCTGCTCAATCTGCCATGCCATCCGCCGCACGCAGTCACCTGTCTCGACGGTTTCCCGCTCACCAAGAAAGGCCGCGGCGGCGCTGCGCTCGGCATCACGGTCATCTCGTCGTTCGTGGGCGCGTCGTGGGGCATCACCGAGATGATTTTCCTGGCGCCGATCCTCGTGATCGTCGCGCTTAAATTCGGCCCGGCCGAAATCTGCTCGCTGATGCTGCTCGGCCTGCTGGCCGGTTCGACGCTGGCGCGCGGCTCGCCGCTCAAAGGCGTCGCCATGACCTTGTGCGGACTGCTGATCGGCATTGTCGGCAGCGACATCGAGACCGGAACGCCGCGATTCACCTTCGGCATTCCCAACCTGTTCGACGGCGTGGAAATCGTGGCTTTGGCGCTCGGCCTGTTCGGCATCGCCGAGTTCATGAAGAGCGTCAATCAGCTCTCGGAAGTCGACACCAAATATACCAACGTCAAGTTCAAGGATCTGCGGCCGACGCGCGACGAATTTCAGGCGCGCGATTCCGGCGATGTTCCGCGGCACGGCGATCGGCAGCCTGTGCGCGCTCATCCCCGGCACCGGGCCGACCATCGCCTCGTTCATTTCCTACGCCACCGAAAAGAAGATCTCGAAGACGCCCGAATTGTTCGGCACCGGCATGATCGAAGGCGTCGCCTGCCCGGAAGCCTCGACCCACTCCTCGGTGCAGGGCGATTTCATCCCGACCATGAGCCTCGGCATTCCGGGCGACGCGGTGATGGCGCTGATCCTCGGCGCGCTGATGATTCAAGGCATCGTGCCCGGTCCGCAGTTGATCAGCGAACATCCGGATATCTTCTGGGGCCTGATCGCCTCGTTCTGGATCGGCAACATCATCCTGGTGGTGCTCAACGTGCCGATGATCGGCCTGTGGGTGAAGCTGCTGACGATCCCCTACAAATACCTCTATCCGAGCGCGATGTTCTTCGTGGCCATCGGCGTCTACTCGACCAACAACGACATGTTCCAGGTCGGCGAAGTCGTCGTGATCGGCGTCATCGGCTATCTGCTGCTGCTGCTCGATTTTCACCCCGCCCCGATCCTGCTCGGCTTCGTGCTGGGGCCGCGCTTCGAGGAGAATTTCCGCCGCGCCATGCTGATTTCGCGCGGCGACATCTGGGTGTTCCTGAAACATCCGATCAGCGCGGTGTTCATCAGCCTGTGCGTGCTGCTGATCGTCATGCAGCTCGTCGTGCGGCTGCGCGCGCCAAAATCGCTGCCCACCGAGATGGCGCTGCCGACCGACCGCCACAAGGCCTCCGAAGCCGCCGAATGAGCGGGTTTTCCGGATCCCGGCGCTGGCTTTCGCGCGGCCGGGACGGCGGCGCGGTGTCATTGACAGCCTTGGCCGCGCGCCTACATTAGCCGCATTCCGAGGGGTGCCCGAAAGGGCTGAGAAAAACCCTTAGAACCTGATCCGGGTCATGCCGGCGAAGGGACAGGACAATAGCCATGCAGACATCGCAATTGATCGCGAGGCTGAGCGGCCCGGTGTTTTCCGTCATCGGCATCGGCATGCTGACCAACCAGGCCACCTACCGCGAGATGGCCGGACAGTTCCTGGCCGGCTACCCGTTCATCTACTTTTCCGGAATTCTGGCGCTGCTCGCCGGCCTCGCCATCATCAACGCGCACCATGTCTGGACGCCCGACTGGCGCAGCCTGATCACCGCCATCGGCTGGATCATGATGGCGGCCGGCGCGTTCCGCATCATCGCGCCGCAGTTTGTCAGCTTTGCCGGCACGGCGATCCTGGTGCACGAAGGATTCTTCCTGGGCGCCGGCATCATCCTGCTCGCGCTCGGCGGCTTCCTCACCTTCAAAGGTTACGCGACGTGAGCGCCGCGGTTACGCAATCGGAGACAAGACCATGAACAAGCCCGTCACATCCGCCGACCTGGTCACGCCCAAGGTCACCACCGGGCCGCTGCCGGCCTCGCGCAAGGTCTATTGCGCGCCCGACGCCGCGCCCGATCTGCGCGTGCCGGTGCGCGAGATCATGCTCGATGCCTCGTCGGGCGAGCCGCCGCTTCCGGTGTACGACACCACCGGCGTCTACAGCGATCCGGACGTGGCGATCGACGTGGAGAAGGGCCTGGCGCGCACGCGGCTCGACTGGGTGAAGCAACGCGGCGGCGTCGAGCCGTACGAAGGCCGCCCGATCCTGCCGGTCGACAACGGCAACGTGACCGGCAAGCACCTGGCGCGCAATTTCCCCAACACGCCGAAGCCGTGGCGGGCTTCTTCTTATCCCTCCCCGCTTCGCGGGGAGGGTGGCGAGCGCAGCGAGCCGGGTGGGGCGCGGATCGGTAACCCCACCCCCGCGCTTCGCGCGGACCCTCCCCTTTCAGGGGAGGGATTGCACCCCCTCACCCAACTCGAATGGGCGCGCGCCGGCGTGATCACCAAGGAAATGATCTACATCGCGACACGCGAGAATCTCGGCCGCAAGCAGCAATTGGAGCGCGCGCAAGCCGCGCTCGCCGACGGCGAGCAGTTCGGCGGCGCGGTGCCGGCGTTCGTGACGCCGGAATTCGTGCGCAGCGAGGTCGCGCGCGGGCGCGCCATCATCCCGGCCAACATCAACCACGCCGAACTGGAGCCGATGATCATCGGCCGCAACTTCCTGACGAAAATAAATGCCAATATCGGCAACTCGGCCGTCACATCGTCCGTGGAAGAAGAAGTCGAGAAGATGGTGTGGGCGATCCGCTGGGGCGCCGATACGGTGATGGACCTGTCCACCGGCCGCAACATCCACAACACGCGCGAATGGATCATCCGCAACGCGCCGATCCCGATCGGCACCGTGCCGATCTACCAGGCGCTGGAGAAGGTCGACGGCGATCCGGTCAAGCTCGACTGGGAAGTCTACCGCGACACCCTGATCGAGCAGTGCGAACAGGGCGTCGACTATTTCACCATCCACGCCGGCGTGCGGCTCGGCTACATCCACCTCACCGCCAATCGCGTCACCGGCATCGTCTCGCGTGGCGGCTCGATCATGGCCAAGTGGTGCCTGTCGCGCCACAAGGAATCGTTCCTGTACGAACGCTTCGACGAGATCTGCGACATCATGCGCAAATACGACGTGTCATTCTCGCTCGGCGACGGCTTGCGCCCCGGCTCGATCGCCGACGCCAACGACCGCGCGCAATTCGCCGAGCTGGAGACGCTGGGCGAGCTGACCAAGGTGGCCTGGGACAAAGGCTGCCAGGTGATGATCGAAGGCCCCGGCCACGTGCCGATGCACAAGATCAAGGTCAACGTCGACAAGCAGCTCAAGGAATGCGGCGAGGCGCCGTTCTACACGCTCGGGCCGCTCACCACCGACATCGCGCCCGGCTACGACCACATCACCTCGGCGATTGGTGCCGCCATGATCGGCTGGTTCGGCACGGCGATGCTCTGCTACGTGACGCCGAAGGAGCATCTCGGCCTGCCCGACCGCGACGACGTCAAGGACGGCGTGATCGCCTACAAGATCGCCGCGCACGCCGCCGATCTGGCCAAGGGCCATCCGGCGGCGCAACTGCGCGACGACGCGCTAAGCCGGGCGCGCTTCGAGTTCCGCTGGCAGGACCAGTTCAATCTGGGTTTGGACCCGGAAACCGCGCGGGAGTACCACGACGAGACGCTGCCCAAGGAGGCGCACAAGGTGGCGCATTTCTGCTCCATGTGCGGCCCGAAGTTCTGCTCGATGAAGATCACGCAGGATGTCAGAGACTATGCGGCGGGGCTGAATGACAAAGAGCAAGGCATGGCGCAGATGAGCGAGAAGTTCAACGCCATGGGCCAGCAGGTCTACGTCGACGCGGAGAAGGTGAAAGAGAGCAATAAGGCGTTCTAACCATCCCGTTCGTCCCCGCGAAAGCGGGGACCCAGGGCCAAATAGCACTGGATTCCCGCTTGCGCGGGAATGAACGGAGTGAGGGCAAAATTCACCTCGTCATGCCCGGCCTTGTGCCGGGCATCCACGTCTTTCTAATATCGACTGCCACGAGCAAGGCGTGGATGGCCGGGACAAGCCCGGCCATGACGGATAAATTAATGCGGGCGCCGCCGTTGGCACTTGGGGTGTGAACATGAAACTGTTTCATGCTTCGTGCTCGCTGGCGCCACTATGCTCGCCCCGCTCTTCGCCGAGCCAGCCTCCGCGCAAGGCCAATCACCGCCCGCCCCCGTCGCCAAACTCAACGCCTACATCGCCTGCCTCAACCGGCTGTCGGCGCGCGCCTACCAATCGCGCGCGCGCTATTTCAGCTGGGCCGCCAAGAGCCGGCCGGGGAGCGAATTATCTATGGCACCTACACCATCTACGACACATCCGACTGCCGGAAGAGCATCGAGAAGGCCAACACGTACGAGCCGCGCGACGCCGAACTCGAAGCCGCAGCCTCCGCCTATGCGGAGGCCGTGAGTCAGCTCGCGCCGCTGCTCAAGGAGGCCGACGACTATTATCCGCGAGAAGACTTTAAGGACGACAAAATGGCCAAGGGCCGCGCCTTGCATCCGCGCCTGGTGGCGGCGTGGGATGCGTTCGCGGCCGCCGACCTGAAGCTGCGCGGCGAGGTCGAAGCCATCAACGACAAGCGCGCGCTGGCGCAACTCGCCGCTATCGAGCAAAGCGAAGGCCGCAAGGCGCACTATTATGTCAACGCCCTGATGATTCAGGCCAAGCGCGTACTGCGCGCGGAAAACGCGGCCAAGCTCAACCTCGCCGCCATCGCGCAGGCGCTGAATGACGTACGAAGAAACCGTTAAGGCGGCCGAACAATTTACCGGCGCCGGCGACGGCGGCAAGATCGGCTCGCTGTTCATGAGCAGCGCCAAGTCGTATCTGGCCACGGCCAAGCAACTGATGCGCCGCCTGCGCGATCATATGCCATACAGTTCCGGTGACAAGATGATGCTCGGCAACGCCGGCTCAGGCTGGATGGTCGAGGGCTCGCCGCCGCGGCTGTCACACGACTACAATCAGCTGGTGGACAGCTATAATCGCGGAGCGAATATTTAGCGGGCGGAGGATTTGCGAGGAGCCATTCGGCGGCACAACTGAGCGACGACGCGCTCTCGCGCGCGTGCTTCGATTTCCGCTGGCAGGACCAGTTCAACCTCGGGCTCGACCCGGAAACGGCGCGCGAATACCACGACGAGACGCTGCCCAAGGAGGCGCACAAGGTGGCGCATTTCTGCTCCATGTGCGGCCCAATTTCTACTCGATGAAGATCACGCAGGATGTAAGGGATTATGCGAAGGGGTTAAATGAGAAGCAGGCGGGGATGGCTCAGATGAGCGAGAAGTTCAACGTCATGGGGCAGCAGGTTTATGTCGATGCGGAGAAGGTGAAAGAGAGCAATAAGGTGTTGTGACCCTGCACAGCAACACGATGGTTACCCGGCCCACAAGTGCCCCTCACCAATTCTTGAAGAACAGCGCCGCAGCAGCGCGACGTACAACATATGATTGCAAGTTTACCTAGTACTCGGTAAGCTGCCTTTGAGTAGATTCCGGGGGCTGACATGTCAATAATTTGTCGTCGAAACGCACTATGGCTATCAATTGTCATTGCTGTGTTTAGCCAGTTCGTTAGTTCGCGAATTTCTGTTGCGCAAAGTAACAACGTTGCCGAAACTGTTACTCCGCGATTGAAGCTTGCCGACGACTTCTATCTCAAATTCGATTGCATTATCGCCAGTGGCAACGCGTCGGCAGATGTTGACGCGTTGCTCGCAAAGGCCGGTATTCTTAATATTATTCCCGGCTATGGCGTCGTAAAGACGTTAGCTTCGGAATTGGTGCGCACCGTCGCGCTTAAGCGAGGCAGCACGTACTGTTTCGCTTCGAAATGGAACGCCGAAATTGATGGAAAGCTTGTCTCGAGGAGCATTTTGATCTCACAGAAGCAATACACAGCTGGATCGATCGCACGTTATCATCTTAATCGAACGTGCGGAAAGGTTCCTATCTGCTTCCAGCTCCTGAAAGGGCTCCGATAATGTCGATGGCGCTACGACATGCGTCGAATTGCCTAAAGGCAAAAATCCAGCAGCAAGTTCCGTCGTCGTTGCTATCGGCAAGGCCACTAATATCGTCGATGCCGACCAAGACACGATGGATAAACCTTGTTCCGGTCGAAAATTCTGATCCTTTAGCCAACGGGGGGGCCTCATCATGCACTACCTGTGGATTGTCCTGCTCGCCATCAGTACACCGGTCGTCGCCGCCGAGGTCGGCCCGTGCAACGATCTCGATCGCATCAGCATTCTGGTCGGCCAGACTAAATCCTATTCCCAGGGCAAGATCACGATCGCCTATATCGACACCGACGGAGAGCCGGTGTGCTGTAGCAGCCACATTTTGGTCTTCATCCCGAACCCCGGTATGGGGGGTCATCAGTGTTTCGCGGTCAGCGACAAGGCGGCGAGAGGCGATTCGAGCGCGACCGGCTTCAGCAGCGTTGCATTCGACAGGATCGCAACATCCTA
Organism: uncultured Alphaproteobacteria bacterium; assembly: GCA_963789455.1. GTDB lineage: Bacteria > Pseudomonadota > Alphaproteobacteria > Rhizobiales > Xanthobacteraceae > Pseudolabrys. The sequence goes on from CAWBLD010000004.1 coordinate 379,801, forward strand.
CGATGCGGCCAAGGGGCTTCTGCTGACCGTCCCATATACTTTGTACAATGACGACCGGGTGGGACACCCCCGCAGCGCGGGCGTGCGCATCAATCTGCGCGGTAACGGCTCGGTCAAGATCGAGCGTTAGTGTCGTAGCCCGTAGGGCGGATTAGCGAAGCGTAATCCGCCATTTTCTCATCCGACAATCCAATGGCTTCAGGCGACGGATTACGCCTCTGTCTCTGAAGATAGCGGCCATGGCTACTTGGCTTTGAGCTGACCTGCATCCCGCAGGATGATCTCGGGCTTTCCGCGATAAAGCCGCACCGGACCGGTGATGTCCACAGTCTTGCCTTCGAACGCGTGCACGTTCGGAAACGCGCTCGCATCATCGGCAAAGATCACCGCCATGAAGGCCTCGTTGGGATAACGGCCGCCCATGTCGAGGAACGTCACGCCCGAGCGCCGGGCGGTGTAGACTTGGTCGACGGTGCCTTCGACCGTCACGGTTTGGCCAACATGCGCCCGCGCATCGGCCGGTCCGATGGTCTCCGCAAGCGCCGGCGCCGCAGTCAGGGCGAGCACAAGCACGAGCATTCTAATGCCGGTGGTCATGGCCGTCTTTTAGCACGCGGCGACGCAGCTTGACGCCGCGCGGCAGCGAACACGCTCCGCACGCTAAGGCATTGCTTCATGGATTGCCGGGTCAACCCCGGCAATGACGGTACATAAAAATTTGCGTCGCCCAAGATATCCCCGTTGACATTTCCCTCAATAGGACTATATTCGCACTTGTATACTTGACTGAACAGTTCTGCCCAGCTAATCGAAATTCGACAGGGCAGCGTTGTAGTTAGTCGGGGATACGAGGGTCAGGAGACCCTTGAGCGAATATGTTCCGGTTCGATGTGATTTGAGGAGAACTTGGTCTTAACGATCAAGCGCTCGAAGGCTTTGAGCGTTTCCGAAACGACATCGGAGATTTGAAGAAGCGTTGGGATAACAGGATTATCCTTGAACGGAGTTCCGTCGCCAAACTTTATATCGACGGTCGCATTGAGATTGTTCTCCACGGTTATCGGCAGATCGGAGTGGATAATTACCATTGGGCGTGCCGCATCGCTGCCTGCCCCGCAGTTTGTCATACTGCCTCCATTTCCCATCGTGACATTGATATTACTGACTGTTGCAAATGTGACAGTGGGCAAGATCAGATTATGTTTGTCGTCGTTATCGAGGGAATGGAAGGCCCACAAAGATTTGCTCGCTCCATCTGCCGGACGTATATCTTCGAGCAAAAGTTTTTCGGTACCGGGGAGGGCCTGCTCTATCGCGGGGAGATGGGCATGGGATATGAGGTTTTCCCTTTTTTTGGTCATCGGGAAAAAGCCAAAGTCGGGTGGCTCTGGGTGCCACTCCCTGACGATACCGTTAGCAAGATGATCCAATGCAGCCCTGAGATTGTGGATCGCGTCACCAATGACGAGCGCAAGCGTCTCTGGGATTGGCTTTTTGGGCCTATAGGCAAGCTCAAAACTGGTCGCGTTCTTGTGGATGACCGAGGGGGGTACTTTTTCGACTCGGAGTTCATAGAGGGTTGGATCGAGGGGAGATGTTCGCCGTCTAAGTTCGTCAATGTGGCCGTGGGCCCTCTGAACCTTTAGTGTGGGGCCTTGCATTAGTTGCTCGATAGTCACAGCCATTTGAGGGCACCAATGAAAAAGGATGATCCTACAAAAGACCCTGAATTTCAAAAGGTGGTGCGGGTGTTTTTGAACACACCGCACCAACCGCATAAACCTATGCCGAAAAAGGCTAAGAGTCCCCGGAAGAAGCGGCGCGAACGCGCTTCCGCCAAGCAGAAAACCGTCTAGAGAATTGTCGCTTGGAGATGATTTTAGTTAGTGCTGCGGTACGTTAAGCGCTTGCCTTCAATGCCCTTGATCGCAAGCGCCGCACGTTCCCCATCGGTGACGTGACGGTTGGTATAACGGAATGAAAATTCTGTGAGATAGCGCTGCAAATGCTGCTCGCCACAGAAATGATAGACGCCAACCATTCCCTTCTTAAAAATGCCGAAGAAGTTTTCAACGTGGTTGGTCGTGAAGCCGTCCTGATTGACGTATTCGTTGCCGTAGTGGCGCACGGTCTGGTGCTGTTCGTATTCCCCACCAACCTTGTCATAGAGGTGGGACTCGTCAGTCACCAGCGCCGCTTTGCGCGATACGTTGCGCACCAGAATGTTGCGAATGGTCTTAGAGGTAGCGGGCTTCACGGCGAACGCGCGGGCATGGCCCGTGGCCGGATCGACAAGGCCGAACACGCCAGACTTTTGCGAATGACCCTTTTTGTAGTGCTTCGCGCGCTTGGATGTGTTGCCGTAATAGGTTTCGTCGGCCTCGATTGTTCCGCCATCGCCTGACATTGGACCTTTGTAAACGTCTTTCATGGCTTCACGGACGCGATGCGCCATGAACCATGCCGACTTGTAGGTAATGCCGAGCATACGGTGGAGCTGGTGCGCCGACATGCCCTTTTTAGAAGCCGTAAGCAGGTGCGTCGCCAGCAGCCACTTGTGCAGCGGGATATGGGACCGCTCGTAAAGCGTGCCGACGCGCACAGTGAACTTTTCACGGCACTCGTTGCAGTGATACCAGCCCGGCCCCATGGATTTGCCCTCTAGCGCCTTTACGGATGCGCCAGAGCGGCAATGCGGGCAGACAGGACCATCCGGCCAGCGGGAAGCCTCCAGCCACTTGCGGGCGGCTTCCTCGTTCGTGAAGGCGGGGTTTGAAAGGTCGAATGTTTCGGTCATGGCCCTATCTCCTAAGGCCAAATATCGCATATCAGGACCGTTCAGTCAAGTATATAATTGCGACTATATTCCGCACCATCTCCTCCGCGTGAGGGCGCTCTCATGAGGCGTCATGCGGGCGGGAGGAGATGCGGCGCCCGCGGGCGCGAGGGTACGCTCCTCGCGCCTCCGGGAGGCCCCGGGTAGCCGTCCGCTCCAACTACGTGGGGACTGCCTTCGATGGCTGGACGCGGCGCGGACGAAGGGCGGCGAAAGCCTGCCGGATCGGGGGGCCAGCAGGCCCCCGTCCGCGCCCGGAAGTTACGGCCCCGGGGACGGAAATCGCCGCAAATAAGCCCAGACGGCGCAAGCTGGTCTGGGTGGAGCGCCGAGCGGCGCCCGCGTTCCTTGCAAGAGGGGCGCGGCAAAACGAAAGACGGTAGCGCCGCCCGGCGCTCCATCCCCTCGCTTTTTTGCGAGGGGAAAAAAGAGGAAGACGGCGTACCCGGCGCCGTTAAAGAATACGGGCGATAATGCACGCCCTCACCCACCCCCACAAAGGATAGCCACCGATGCTCCACCGAACGCTTGTCATCGCTCTCGCCGTGGTCGCGAGTTACGCAGTCTGCCAGCCCGGCCGGCGCGCGCGACACCGCCCGCCCGCCAGCTATCCGGCCGTGCCGCTGCTGTCGACCGGCAAAACCATCGTCGGCGAGACGATCCACTATCCGAGCGGTCCCGCGCATGTCACCGCGGCCATCGTCACGCTGGCGCCGGGCGGCCGCACCATCCTGCACAAACATGGCGTGCCGCTGTTCGCCTACATCCTGGCGGGCGAGCTGACCGTGAATTACGGCGCGCACGGCACGCGCACCTACAAACAGGGACAATCGTTCATGGAAGCCATGGACGTCGCGCATTTCGGCATCAACAACGGCGCCGAGCCGGTGCGCATCCTGGCGGTCTATATGGGCGCAACCGGCGCCAAGGATGTCATTCCCGTCAAATAGCGCGCAAGCCCGCCGGTGGCCCGACAATAGTCAGCCTAGCGATGGCCGTCCCGGTACAGACCGATCACCGCGATCAGCGCGCTGATCGTCGCCAGCAGAAACAGCGCCGACAACAGCGGCCCTTCGACCGCCCAGTGCAGCAGGCGCGCGACATCATAGAGCACATAGGCCGCGAACGTGAAGGAAAGGCCGTAGAGATACGGCCGGCCGCGGTATGCGGCGAGCGCCGCGATCACCGCGACGGCCGCTTCGAGTATGATCGAGATCACGAGCATGGCGGCAAGGCTATCGTTTGCGGCGCGATCCGCAAGCGCCATGGCGCGCAGCTGTTTGAAATATTCAAATCAATTCGAACGAGCCGGCCGCGGCGACGGAGAATCCGCCGCCGCGCCCGCGCCTGGCTACTTCACCGTAATCGCCAAGCCGTTCAGGTCCGCGCTGACAATCGCGCCGGACGAGCGACCGGTGAGCGAGAGCACGGCGCCCTTCTCGTTGGTGAGCACGATCGCCTGCGCGCCGCGGCCAAGCGCCGCGCCGACGTTGCCGGCGGCATAGACGCCGGAGACATCCGACGGACGCCTGATGTTGCTCACCGTGCCGTGAAAGCGCGTCTCGGAGGCGCCGAAGGTGAAGCCATAGCTGATGCCGCCGATCGAGATCGGATAGCTCCTGCCATGGAACGTTGAGCGTGCCGCTGCCGCCCGAGCCGCCGATGACGAAGCCGGCCTTCAGCACCTTGAAGCTGATGCTGCCGCTGTCGGCGTAAACCGCGGACGAAAAGGCCGCGCCGGCGATGGCGATCAGCGCGATTATACCTGCACGAAAACGGTGAGACATTCGCATGGGTCAAGTCCTCCTGAAAGCCCTTCGGGCTGCAAGCTTATGGTCGGGCGGCCTGGCAGCATAGATTTCCGAGCGGGCGCTGCAAGCCGGTGGGATCGATCACGGGCTAACAATACACAGAAGCGATCAAAGTTCCATGACCTGGTCATGGCGGCGCCATGGCCGCGAAGCGGCAACAATTGCCGCAGTGCAAACGGCAGCCGCATGCGGCACTACCGCTTGAACAGCCCCATAATGCTCGCCTTCGCCAACGTGGCGAAATTCAGATTAAAACCGACCACCGCGGCGCTCGTATCCGCCTGCACCGGCAGCTTGTCGGCGGAAACCGCAAACACCGTGAACAGATAGCGGTGCGGATGGTCGCCCTCCGGCGGGCACGGGCCGCCATAGCCGGGCGCGCCGAAATCGGTGCGCGTCTGCAGCGCGCCGGCGGGCAGCGTGCCGCCCGCGCTGCCGGCACCGGCGGCAAGTTCGCTCACGCTGGCCGGAATGTTCACCACCAGCCAGTGCCAGAAGCCGGAGCCGGTCGGCGCGTCGGGATCGTAACAGGTGATGGCGAAGCTCTTGGTGCCGGCGGGCGCGCCCGACCATTTCAGATGCGGCGACTTGTTGCCGCCGGCGCAGCCGAAACCGAAATCGGCCGACAGAATGAAATCTTTAGGCAAATAGTCGCCATCCTTGAAACTGTTGCTGCTGACCGTGAACGCCATGTAACGTCTCCTCTCCTACCCGAACGCGCAAAGCGTAATCCGCTGCGGGCAAATCGCAATGGGCTCCTTGCCGACCAACCCCTTCGACGCCGCGGTTTATCTCTGCCTGTTCGTCGCCGTCGTCATGGGCTTCATGTCCGGCCTGCTGCGCAGCCTGGCGACGATTATCGGCTATGTGGCGGCGATGGGCCTGGCGGTGGCGATGGCGCCGCAATTGTCGCCCCTGCTGGTTGAGCGGTTCAAGCTGCCGCCGGCGCAGGCCTGGGTGGTGTTCGCCATCGTATTCCTGGCGGCCGGCATTGCGCTCGGCGCGCTGCTGCGGTTTGCCATCAGCGAAATGATCGGCCGCAACGTCAGCATTCCGGATCGCGTGGCCGGCGCGCTGCTCGGCGCCGTTCGCGTCGGACTGCTGGCCGTGGTGCTGGTGCTGGTGTTCGACCGCATCATTCCGCCCGGCCGCGAGCCGGGCTTCCTGCGGGGCTCGCAATGGCGCCCGGTGCTGTCGCGGGCCGGGCAGCAGGGCCTGCGCTCGCTGCCGCCCGACGTCGCGGCCTATATCGACCGCCTGAAGCGCGAGCGGGGAATTTGAGCGAGCACCGATGAGCGCGGCATCCGGGTGTTCCGGATTGTGCAACCGGACTTCTTCGGGATACGCTGTCGCCCTGAACCGTCAACACAGAATGGTGCCCCATGTCGGATATCATTTACGAGATCGTCGAGCATGATGGCGGCTGGGCCTACAAGGTCAACGGCGTGTTCTCCGAGCCGTTTCCGACCCACGCCGATGCGCTCGCCGCCGCACAGTCGGCCGCCGAGGAGCAGGAAGTGCCCGGCCACAACGAAACCATCGAATACGAGGACGAAAAGGGCGAATGGCACACCGAGACCGCGCGCGGCCGCGACCGTCCGCACACCGAGGTCAAGGACAAGGCCTGAGGCCGCGGCGCACGGACAGCCAGGTGACGGACGGACAGCCGGGCGGGACGATCCTCCCTGCGATAGGCTAATCGGCCAGGGGCACTTTTTTCTTAGTCGCCTTCTTCTTCACCGGCGCCGCCGCGGCGGCCGCGGCTTCTTCTGCGTCGCGCGCCAAACGCAACGCGCGCAGCCGAGCGGTTTTGGTGCGCATGGCGGCGGCGGAGTTCTCATAGTCCAGCATCGCGCGCTTGCCATCCTCGGCCTGCCGCAGTTTCCTGAACTGGCTGTTGGCGGCGTTCTTGTTGCTGTTGTCTGCCAATGCATTCTCCATGGCTGAATTGGGTCGTGCCGGCGGCGCCAGCCTATTTACCGGCGGCTATTCTCAGCGCGGCGTTGATACGCTCTTGCCAGCCCGGACCGTCCTGCTGGAAGTGATCTAAGACGTCGCGGTCGATGCGCAAGGAGATCAGTTCCTTGGCGCCGGGCAGCGACGGGCTTTTCGGCAAGGATTCCGGGGGCTTAGTGGTGGCCGCCTTGAACGCCATTTCGGCCGCTTGCCGCGAATCGGTGGTCCGCCGGGTCATCGGGCGTTTCTAGCATGCCCGGCGGCGATTTGTCCGGCCGGAATGGGCTCACCGCGCCGCCCGGCAAATCGCGCCATTCTACAGCTTCGCGGCGCGCCGCCAGTGGATGCGGAAATGATTGCCCTGGCTGTCGGGCGGTGCGGTCAGCGTCAGGTCGTCGCCGGACAGCGTGATGCGCCGCACCTGCGTATCGCCGACCCGATTGGGATTGACCGCGGTGAAAATGGTGTGGCGCACATCGTCGCCGCTGACCTCAAAGCGGCCGGCATAGGCGACCACGCCGAGCGTGGCTTCGGCGCGTTGCTCCGGCGTGGTGGCGTCGAGGTCCATGCGCGCCACCGTCTCGGCCACCTTGTTGCGCGCGATCGGCGTGTTGACCACGCACATATAGCCGTCCGGCGAGTACATGATCTGCGAGGCGCGCGCCACGTCCGCCGTCACGCTGCCATCGGCGCGCACGATCTCGCGCCCGCGCTCGCGCCAGACGCCCACCAGGTCTTCGTTTTTCATTGCGAGCCTCCCTGCACGCCGCACGCCGAAAATACGCTCAGGTTAAGCGTATCTCGGCTGCGCAAGCAAAGTAACGATGCGTGCAGGAGGCGCGCGCCGCGTTAGACCGACGCAGGCGAAGTTCACTTCATCGATGCATGCGGCGCCAACCGCGTCCGCCGCCGGTTGTATCGAGCGCCCGTTTGCAGGCCGCCGAGACTTTATCGTAGTTGCGCTCCAGACAGATGCGGGTCTCGCCACGATGCGGCCTGCCGCCGCACAACTCGGCGATATCGCTCCTGCAAGCCCGGCCGACCGGCCCCCATTGCGCGGAGGCCACACTGGCGGTAACGGCGATGGTTATCGCGGAAAGCGCGAGCGTATGGATGAGTCGCATAGTCTTGGCCTCCTTTAATCGGCGCAGTTCACGCCTGCTTGGAGCAACGGGCATTTTCGTATGCGGTTTTTCAGATATGACCATTGACCTGGATCAAGCGCCCCGCAGGCTGTGAACCCCGCACGGCGGGATCGCCCGATGGCGCGCCTTGCGGCCGCGAATCGGGACGATCGCGGTTGCACGCGAAACGTGCAAGGGGCAGAATATTGGTTGTGGGGGTGGGGCGTGATTGTGCCGCGTGCGGGTTTGCAGGGGTGTATCAGTGGCGCGGGCTTGCTGCTCGCCGCATGCGCCGTCCCAAGTACTTACGTCAATCCCGGGCGCGTCCCGGTCGGAAAATGGTCGATCGAACGGACCATTGATCGCGTTACCGGCGCGCCGGTCTCGAATTCAATTTTGCCGACCCTGCGCGTTGCCAATGGCGAAATCCCATTCCCGCCGCCGGCGAAGTTGCAGCTGATTTGCTTCAAGGAACGCCCCACTGTCGTCATCGCCTTCGACTTCAAGATCGGTTCCACCCGCAACGCCGAAGTCGGCTATCGCTTCGACGAAAAACCGGGCCATCAGCCGCCCGTCCGCATCGTTGACGATTACAAGACGCTGATCGTTGAGGACACGAAAGCGGTGGCGCAGTTCGTCAGCGAATTGGCGACGTCGGACACTCTCTACGTGCGGATCCGGTCGCTCACCGCGGCTGGGCGCACCAGCGCGGAATTCAAGGTCGCCGGCGCGCGTGAGGCGATCGACGCCGCCTATGCCAAATGTCCGCTGCCACCCGACGCGCATGCAAGCGCATGGCCGTCCGCCGTTCGCGATGACAAGGAAGGCTGACCGTCACTGCCACAAGCCATCGGAGGCCCATTTGGCTTCCGGAATCTCCGGCCCGATGGTGTAATGAAACGAAACCACCGCCATGTGATCGGGCGTCGCCTTGCAGACGAACGACAGCGCATACCACTTGCCGCGGCTGCGGAAGGCGCCGCCCTTGGCCACGATGGTGTGGTTGTGGATGTGCGGCTCCGCCATCGCATTGGCCACCGCGCGATCGGGACGGAAATGCTTGGCGTCCTTGCGGATATGCACCATGGCGGTGTAGTCGCAGAGTTGCTCGAGCCGCTCGGCCGGCGCCAGCATCTGCAAGGCGCGCTCGAACCGGTTTTCGGCGGCCAGGGTCTGCGTCGCAATGAGCAGGCCTAAGCCGATCGCCAATCCGAACGCCCGCATGCAACGCCTTCCCGCTTCCCGCGTGGCCCCCGGTTATTTAGGCGCGCGTCGATGCACAAGGCAACTGTGGGCAGCGCGCTTGTCCCAAATAAATGTGGGCGCGCGGACAAATTGCCGCGCGCATCTCAGGAAAATTTCGGATCGCGCTCCAGAAGCTCGATCGAAATGCCCTGTGGCCCGCGCAGGAAGCAGACTTTGATGCCGGGCCTCGGGCTGTGCGGTTCCTTGGTGAACTCCGACGCCTTTATTTTTCAGATCGGCGGCAATCGCGTCGATGCCGGAGACCGCCAGGCCGAAATGATCGAGCCCCTGATAGGGCGTCGCCGGCGGCGCGTTGACGCCGTCGCCGGGCTTGACCTCGGCAAGGAAAATATTGGCGCCGCCGAGCTTCAGGTCGATGCGCGGCTTGCCCATTTGCATGCTGCGGGTCACCTGCGCGCCCAACATGCGCTCGAACCATTGCGCGGTCGCTTCCGGGTCCGGCGTGCGCAGATGGATATGATCCCAAGTGTAGGTCGCCATGGCGTTCTCCCGTTGTCTTTTATTGGCGCAATTTAGGGCATACGCGCCGCTCGGGCGCAACTGACCTTCGACTGCGCCGGCCGCGACGCAGTCGAACTGATGGTAGGGGCGCGATTATGGTTGTGCTGACGAAAGCTGCGACGACGATGCGGTGACCGCCGCCGGCCGGGCGCGCAAGCTCATCTGCAAGGCGACAATAAACAACGGCATAATGAACAGCGGGCCGAACGCAATTCCGGTCAGATGCGCCAGCGCCGCGGCCACCAGCGGCAGCAGCAGCAGCAAGCCGCAGCCAATCTGCAGCGCGCGCTCGGAAGCGTAGGTTTCGACCGGCTGCTGCCACAGCCACGCCACCACGATAGCGCCGAATACGAGATCGTAGTCCTGCAAATACGGCGCTGCCAGGCAGGTGCCGAGCAGGAGCACGGCATTCTTCACCGCGGCGGGCGTCTTCTTGAACCATACCCAGGCGACCGCGAGGCATGCGAGCGCGCCGAATCCGCCTTGCACCCAATAGGCTGTCTCGACCGAGGCTCCGAGCGAGCGCGCCGCGATGAATACCGAGACCATGCGCGGCGACAGGTCGACTTCGAGAACGGCGTGCCGCAGCGCCGCGAGGTTGCGCAGGTAATGCGCCCACAGTTCGGGCCCGAACACGAGCCAGCTCACGCCCAGCAGCGCGCCCGATGTCAGCGCCGCGGCCGTAATTGCGCGCCACTGCCGCCCGGCAAGCATCGCGACCGGCAACAGAAGTGCGAGATGCGGCTTGTAGATCATCGTCCCGAACAGGACGCCGGCGAGATATGGCCGCCGCTCGAGCAGGCTCAGGCCGCCGCCGAGCAAGGCCGCCGTCCAGCATCCGTTCTGTCCGCCGACCGCGTTGATCAACACCGCCGGCGCCGCCAGCGCGAGCAGCAACACGCCGCGCCCCGGCATCGCCAGCTTGAGCGCGCGGTAGAACGCGTACCAGCTCGCCGACAGCCATACGAACAGCCCCGGCACATAAGGGATGAGCGCGAACGGCGCGCTCAACAGCAGCATCACCGGCGGATAGCTGTAGTGATAGCCGTCGAGCGGCGAGCCCACGATGGTCTGCTGGAAGGCATGGAAGGCGTTGAGATCGTAAATCTCGGCGGCGCGCCCGTGCAAAGCGAGATAACCGCGCCGACCAGTAATTGACCCAGTCGTCGCCGAACGGCCGGCCGACCGCATTGAGCAGGTGATTGTGCGTCTGATGCAGAAGATCGAAAAAATAGCCGAACAGCGCCGCCGCGACAAAGCTGCGCGCCACGGTGATGACGGTGTTGGGAACGGTGGCCGTTCGCATGCCGCCATCAAACGCCGCCGCGGTTACAATAGGGTTAAATGGCTGCGGCGGCCCCATAAGTCCCTGCGATCAAGGCGACGACACCAAGAGGTGCGTCGTGCCAGATGACCGATTTGTGACAGCCGGCGGCGCCACCGCGTTGTGCACAACCGCGCGTCATCCCGCGCGTATTTTGCTTCATGCACCCGGCATTTTTGCTTACATGAGACGCTTCGGATCTTGGGCGAATATAGATGGCGCGGAAACCCATCCAAGCGGCGGGCGGCATCGTGGTGCGCAGTGGCGCGCGCCCGCTGGTCGCCGTCGTCCAGCGCAGCAAGGATGAGCGCTGGGTGCTGCCGCGCGGCAAGCTGGAGCGCAACGAAGATCCGGCCGCCGGCGCCCGCCGCGAAGCTGTCGAAGAAACCGGCCATCGCGTGAAGGTGCACGAATTTCTCGGCGCCATCACCTATCGCACCAGCGGCCGGCCGAAGGTCGTGCAGTTTTGGCGCATGCATGCGGCGGCACGGCCGAGCCGCGACGTGATGAAGGATATTCTGGCGGTCGAATGGTTGCCGCTTTCGGCGGCGGTGCGGCGGCTGACCTATCCGCTGGAAAAACTGTTCCTGCAAAGCGTCGGCCGCCGCGTCCTCAAGCGGCACCGCCGCAAAGCCGCGCGCCGCAAAACGCACACGGCACAATACGGCGCGACGCAAGGCCGCTCGCAAGACCACCCGCAAGGCGGCAAAGGCGCGTCAGCATCGGCGGCCGGCGCGCAAAAAAACCGCGGTGCGGCGGAAGGCGCAACGGCGGTCCGGCAAAGCGCGCGCCGCCAAAGCACACACAGTGAAGACCGCAACGCACCAACCGCGCCCGAGCATGCTGCAACGCATGCTGGGCCGCCTCGCGCGCTGAGCGAAAGCCCACACGCACGCGGCGTTGCCGCAATCTTGTCCAAAAGTCTTGCTAAAATTTAATGCGCGCGGCGCGGGCCGCAGCCATTTCCAAACGATCCGTTCACCGCGCATTCACGCGGAATAGCGAAACTTCGCCCACGCGACTGACGTTATCGTTGCGAACGCATATCGCAGGAATTGCATGGAACGGTCGTTCATTGGAGACGACCGAGCGAAGCGAACGAAGGAGTTGTGCCATGACCAAGATGACCAAGACCCTGACAGCTATCGCGGCCGCCGCCACCCTTGCCGTCGCGGCCGTGGCAACCCCGCAACCGGCGCAAGCCCGCGGCGGCGCGATCGCGGCCGGCATCATCGGCGGGCTGGCCGCCGGCGCCATCATCGGCGCGGCCGCGAACAACGGCTATTACGGCCCCGGCTATTACTATGGCGCCGGACCGGTCTATTACGGCCCGCCCTGCTACTGGACCCATCGGCGGGTCTGGAACGGCTGGGGCTGGCATTGGCGGCGCGTGCGGGTTTGCGATTAGTCGGCCCGCGGAAATCGCGTAAAATCGAAGCGAAATACCCGGAATTGGCGAAGATTCCGGGTATTTACGAGCCGGCGGGTGCGTTGCGGCAATCAAATTTCCGACATATTAAACCTGCCTCGTTTAAACGAACCGGTGCAGTTCTTACATGTTTAGCTTGGTGGTCGGCCCCGGCCGATCTCTATTCTGGAGGGAAAACCCCATGAAGAAGACCATTCTCGCTCTGGCGGCGGCTGCGACCATCGCAGTGGGCACGCTGTCCGCCCCGACCACCGCCGACGCCCGCTGGCGCGGCGGCGGTGTCGGACTCGGCATCCTCGGCGGCATCGTTGCCGGCGCCATCATCGGCTCGGCCATTGCGAACCACCCCGGGTATTACAGCTACGACGCCTACGATGCCGACGCGCCCTACGGCTGCCCCAATGGCGGCTACTGGGCCCGCAAGGCGTGGCACGACGACGAGGGTAATGTCAGGTACGGCCGGCCGCGTTATTTCTGCCGTTAATCGTCACGCGTAACATGATCGCATTCGCCGCGGCCGCTCCGGTGGCCGCGGCGTCGCCATTTTCGATATCGGCTTCGTAGCCGCGATCATCGCCGCATGTGGTCGAGCACCGCCGCGGTCGGCCAGCAATCGACCTTCAATCCGTTTTTCTTCTGATAGGCGCCGAGCGCCGCGCGCGTGAGCATGCCGGCCTTGCCGTCGATCTTGTCGCGGTAGAGCGACAGCGCGGTCAGCCGCTTCTGCATCAGCTCGACCTCCTTGGTCTTGAGCTGCGCGTTCTTGCTCCACGGATGCTCGAACGGCTTGCCGCCGCCGATCAGGTCGGCGAGATGGCCGACGAACAGCACGTAGAGATCCGAATAATTGTACTCCTTGATCACGTAATAGTTCTTCGGCGTCAGGAAAGCCGGGCCGTAGGTGCCTTCCGGCAAGAGCAAGGACGCCTCGGCGGCGAGCTCGGTTTTCGTCATCCGCTGTCGATAGGCCGGCACGTAACCGCGCTCTGAGCCATGCGGCGACCGGCAGCGTGTGCGAAGGCTCGGCGATGGTGCAATCGATGTTTGCCGGCACGCGCACTTCGATCGCCCACGGCTTGCCGCTCTGCCAGCCTTTGTCCTTGAGCTGCTTGGCGGCGGAAGCGAGCGCATCGGGCACCGAATGCCAGATATCGGCTTTGCCGTCGCCGTCGAAATCGACTGCGTATTTGTAGTACTCCGACGGCAGGAACTGGGTGAGGCCCATGGCGCCGCCCCAGGACGAGCGCAAATCGCTGCGCGGCACGCCGTCCTGCAGCATCTTCAAGGCGTGCAGGAATTCGTTGCGGAAGAAATCCTTGCGCTTGCCGACATAGGCTTGCGTGGCCAAGACGCGCAGCGCGTCGTGCGGCTGGCGTTCGGCGCCGTAATCAGTCTCGCGCGCCCAGATCGCCAGCACCACATTGCCGGGCACGCCGAAGGTTTTCTCGATGCGCGTGAGCGTGGCGCGGTATTGCGCGGCGAATTTGCGCCCCTGCGCGGCGAGCCGGGCGAAGGTCGGCTCGCGCAGATATCGCGCCGGCGTCTGCACGAATTCAGGCTGGCCCGGCGGCGGCTTTTCCGGCCGGCCGGGCAGCGCGAGATCGGGCAGCGCATAATCCGGCGCGAGCCCGCGCGTGGCGGCGTCGAAAGTGGCGCGCGCGACGCCGAGCTGATGCGCAGCCGGCCACAGCGTTTGCAGCCATTGCTGAAACGCGGCGTCGGCGAAGGCCGGCGCGGCGACAAAGAGCCCAACCAAGATGACTGCGATGGATTGAATCATGGCGCGAAGCTAAGCCGCTTGGCGGCACGCGGCCAGCATGTTTGATCACCCGCCGTCATTCCGGGCCGCGAGTGAAACGAGGGGACCCAGAGTCCATAATCCCGGCGCTGCGGAGTATGGAGGGCTCGCGGCTTGCAGCCGCGCCCCGGAATGACGAGCGTAGTGAATTTCAGGCAAAGGTCCTCCTTCTCGCGGCACGGTTTCGTCCGAGGTGTGGAATGCCCCGCTTTTTCTGGCGCGAATTGGGCAAGCCCAAAGCGCGCTGCGGGGCCGGGTGCCCCGCGCGCGGCGGGGCTTGGCTTTCGTTCCCCTCGGCCAGGGCCGGGGGAGTCGCGCCCGACAAAATGTCGAGGGGATGGCGCGCCGTGAGGCGCTGCCGTTTCTTTCGTGCCGCGCTCTCTGGTGGAAAGCGCGGGCGCCTCGGCGCGAAGGCGCTTGGCGAGCTGCGCTGTGTTCCTCATGAACGAGCGGCGATTGGCGATGCCGGTAAGCGGATCCAGCGTGGCGGCGATACGGTGGCGCAGCTCGTTGCGTTCCTTCGCCATGGCCAACAGAAGGAATGCTATCGCGATGGTGAACAGTAGCGATTCGAACGAGTGCGCAGTCAGCCATACGCTGCCATAGACATGGCTGCTAATCGACGGCGACATTGAAGGCGCAACGCCGAACGTTCGTTTTCGGGAGCAAAGCGGACATATGCCGGCCAACGCGGGATGTCCGCTTATGGCCCAGAAGGGACAAACCCAGGATGACCGTGCCGTGCGCATTTGATATTTTTCAATGCTGGACGGAGGCCGCGCTGGTTTCCCGGATCGAGTGAATGCAACCGCCTCGCCTCCCGGCTTACGGTGTGCGCCGCCGCGACCCTTATGGGCTTTCTACGGAGCGACTATGGACAAAACTGTGCAGCGAGAGTGCGGGAGCTGTTCCCTGTGCTGCAAGCTGCCCTATGTGCCGGAACTGAATAAGCCCATTGATACATGGTGTGCACACTGCCGGCCGGGTCACGGCGGCTGCACCATTTATGCAAGCCGGCCGTCTCACTGCGAGCAATTCACCTGTCTGTGGCTGGACGGCCGCGCCGATGATCATTGGTTTCCGGCGCGATGCAAAATGCTGCTGACGCGAAGAACGGAAAACCAACTTCTCGTGACCGTCGACCCCGGCTTTCCCAATGCGTGGCGGCAAGAACCGTATTACGCGACGCTGCGTAAGTATGCCAAGCGTGGCATCTTTGTGGGCGTGCGCATCGGCCGCCGTTGCATTTCCTTGGGCGCGGACGGCTCGGAGAAGGAGGTTGTCCAAAGCCAAGCGCTTATCGAAGGGCGGCTGGAAGACGACGCTTGAGGCGGAAGTCGTCCGGCGACGCCGGCGGCTCGCTGCCGCCGCGTCACGGATCGAGCGTCAGTTTCCCTTTCGTCGATGGACGAAAAAGGCGACCAGCAATACCGCGGCGACAATGCCCATTGCCGCGCCTGCGGCTTCGGTAATGGTCGCGATCGCTTCCGCGGCGTCTGGCGCGTTCCAGGCGCCCGATCGGACCTGTGATACCATCCAGGCCGCGCCGCCAAACAGCAGCGCCTCGATCAATACCAGTCCTGCAAGCGCGCGTGTCGATTTTCGCATCCGCGCAACCTCGTTCACCCAGGGCGCGACGTGTGGCGCGCGCTACCGGCTGAACTTCTTATACTTCAGCCGATGCGGGATGATGGAGTCCTGCCCCAGCCGGCGCATCTTGTCGGCCTCGTAGTCCTGGAAGTTGCCCTCGAACCATTCGACGTGGCTGTCGCCCTCGAAGGCGAGCATGTGGGTGGCGATGCGGTCGAGGAACCAGCGGTCGTGGCTGATGATCACGGCGCAGCCGGCGAAATCCTCCAGCGCCTCCTCCAGCGCGCGCAGCGTATCGACGTCGAGATCGTTGGTCGGCTCGTCGAGCAGCAGCACGTTGGCGCCCGACTTGAGCATCTTGGCGAGATGCACGCGGTTGCGCTCGCCGCCCGACAGCGTGCCGACCTTCTTCTGCTGGTCGGCGCCCTTGAAGTTGAAGGCGGCGCAATAGGCGCGTGAGTTCATCTCGCGCTTGCCGAGCAGGATCATGTCGTTGCCGTTGGAGATTTCCTCCCACACCGTCTTCTTGCCGTCGAGACTGTCGCGCGACTGGTCGACATAGCCGAGATGCACCGACTCGCCGATCTTGATCGAGCCGGCGTCGGGCTTTTCCTGGCCGGTGATCATGCGGAACAGCGTGGTCTTGCCGGCGCCGTTCGGGCCGATCACGCCGACAATGCCGCCGGGCGGCAGCTTGAAGGTGAGATCGTCGATCAGCAGGTTGTCGCCGTAGCCTTTCTTGAGATGGTCGAAGTCGACCACGTGCTGGCCGAGCCGCTCGGCCACCGGAATGGTGATCTGCGCCACGGCGTTCTGCTTGGCGTTGGCGATCTTGAGCAGTTCCTCGTAGCGCTCGTAGCGCGCCTTGGATTTCGCCTGCCGCGCCTTGGGCGAGGACGCGATCCATTCGCTTTCGCGGTCGAGCGTGCGCCGGCGCGCCTCGTCTTCGCGGCCTTCCTGCTCCAGTCTCTTTTGTTTCTGGTGCAGCCAGGAGGTGTAGTTGCCCTCGTACGGGATGCCGCGGCCGTGATCGAGCTCGAGGATCCAGCCGGTGACGTTGTCGAGGAAGTAGCGGTCGTGGGTGACGATCAGGATGGCGCCCGGATAATTGCGCAGATGGCCTTCCAGCCAGTTCACGCTTTCCGCATCAAGGTGGTTGGTCGGCTCGTCGAGCAGCAAGAGATCGGGCTGGTCGAGCAGCAGCTTGCACAGGGCGACGCGCCGGCGCTCGCCGCCCGAGAGCTTGGTGACGTCGGCGTCGTCCGCCGGGCAGCGCAGCGCGTCCATCGCCAGATCGACCTGGCTGTCGAGGTCCCACAGGTTCTTGGAATCGATCTCGTCCTGCAGCTTGGCCATTTCGTCGGCGGTCTCGTCCGAATAGTTGGCGGCGATCTCGTTGTAGCGGTCGAGCACCGCCTTTTTGGCGGCGACGCCTTCCATGACGTTCTCGCGCACGCTCTTATCGGGATCGAGCTGCGGCTCCTGCTCCAGGTAGCCGACGCGGGCGCCCTCCGCGACCCAGGCCTCGCCGGCGAAGTCCTTGTCGATGCCGGCCATGATGCGCAGCAGCGTGGATTTGCCGGAACCGTTGACGCCGAGCACGCCGATCTTGGCGTCCGGGTAGAACGACAGATGGACGTTATCCAGGACCTTCTTGGCGGGCGGATAGGTCTTGGTCAGACCCTGCATGTGATAGATGAATTGGCGACCGTTCATTGACCTGCTGAAACCCCTGTTCACCCGGCCCGAATCCGCTCAGGCGCGCTGAAGCGCTGGCTGACGCGATGTCGGGAAATTCGAGGTGGATGTAGCGAGCGGGACCGCAAAGAGCAAGCAGGCAGCCACGGCCGAACCGGCGGTAAAACTCTGGAAAGGCTGATTGCAAATTCCGCCGCAATGACACCGCCCCGGCTACCCGGCTTTAACCGCTGGCGCGTCATGATGGCTTTCGATGAGCCTGGCCGCTTTCGGGAGCGAGCCTAAGGATGTGCGGGCGACAGCGCCCGCGGCTTGGTGGGGAGATACGTCATGGGCCGCGCGATTTCAGCCATATCGGGCTCGACGCTCGCCTTGCTGCCCCGCCCGCTGACCCTGCTCAGGCCGGCGTTCCTGGCGTTCTGGCACGAAATGACCAGCAATCTGGCCAGCCCCTACCGGCCCGAGCGGCATTATATGCGCGGCCCCGGCCCGAAATGGCGGGCTAAGCACGGCCTGCCGCCGGCCTGATATCCCCCTTTCCTTTCGATGCTCGATGCCTAAGGTGACGCGGCCCGGCGGTTTCTGGGCGCAGCCAAAGGGTAAGGAACGATGGTTCGGGCAGCCATTCTGGACGATTACCAGAACGTCGCGATGAGCTATGCCGACTGGTCGGCGGTGCAAAAGGACGTAGCGCTCACGGTCTTCAACAAGCCCTTTGCCAGCCCGGACGAGGCGATCAAGGCCCTGCAGGGCTTTGCCATCGTGGTCGGCATGCGCGAGCGCACTCCTTTCCCGCGCAAGACGATCGAAGCCCTGCCCGATCTCAAGCTGTTGATCACCACCGGCGCCAAGAACAACTCCTTCGACATCGCGGCTGCGAACGAGCGCGGCGTCACCGTCTGCGGCACCGGCAGCGTCGGCAACCCCACCGCCGGCATCACCTTCGGCCTGATGCTGGAGCTCACCCGCCGCATCGGCTTCGAGAGTGCCCGCCTGAAGGCCGGCGCTCCCCGGCAGGTGACCATCGGCAAGGATCTGGAAGGCCTTACGCTGGGCATCGTCGGCCTCGGCAAGCTCGGCCAGCGCGTCGCCGGCGTGGCCAGGGCTTTCGGCATGAAGGTGATCGCCTGGAGCCAAAACCTGACGCCGGACAAGGCGAAGGAAGCCGGCGTCGACTACGCCAGCAAGGAAGACCTGTTCCGCAATGCCGACTTCGTCAGCATCCATTACCAGCTCAGCGATCGCTCACGCGGGCTGATCGGCGCGGAGGATATCGGGCGCATGAAAACGGGCGCCTATCTGATCAACACCGCGCGCGCGCCGATCGTCGATCAGGCGGCGCTCATCAAGGCGCTGCAGGACAAGAAAATTGCCGGCGCCGGGCTCGATGTGTTCGAGGTCGAGCCACTGCCGCTCGACCATCCCTACCGCAAGCTCGACAACGTCGTACTCACGCCGCATCTCGGCTATGTCAGCGAACAGAACTACCGCAAATATTTCCCCGACATCGTCGAGGACATCCGCGCCTGGCTGGACGGCAAGCCGATCAGGGTCATTGCGCCGAAGTGACGCCTCTTGGCGTCATGGCCGGGCCTGTGACCCGGCCATCGGATGCTGATTGTTGGGATATTGCTATGGCATCCGCTTGGAGCGGCGACTGTGCGAGGAGGTCGGGCTGCATCTCGCCTATCGCTGGTTCTGCCGTCTCGATCTTGACGATGAGGTGCCCGACCATTCGACGTTTTCGGTCAATCGTCACGGCCGCTTCCGACATAGCGACATATTCCGGCAGATATTCGAGGCGGTGGTGTTTGCGTGCATGAACGCGGGTCTTGTTAAGGGCGAAGGCTTTGCCGTTGATGCCAGTGTCATTGAAGCCAACGCCAGCCGCTGTCACGGCAAGCCGCCCGATGAGATCGACTGGTCACTGCCGGAACGACAGACGCGTGCTGCTGCCGAGTTCCTTGCCGGGCTAGATGACGAGGATCCAGACGCCAACCGTAATCTGCCGAAGGTGATCTCGCCGGTGGACCCTTGTTCAGCTTGGACGGCGAAGGCCAACAAGCGTGTACAGTTCGGCTACGGGCTCAATTACCTGATCGATATCGGGCCTGCCGCTGTCATCGTTGGGGTTGCGGCAACCCCGGCTCGCACCTACGACGAACTCGCGGCAACCAAGCCGATGCTTGAGCGCACCGAGAAGATATTCGGCTTAAAGCCTAAGCGCCTCGTCGCCGACACGGCCTATGGCACGGGCAAGTTCCTCGGTTGGCTGATCGGCAGCTGGCGATTACGCCGCACATCCCGGTCTAGGGACAAGAGCGCCCGCGAGGACGGCACCTTTTCACGCGCCGACTTCACATTTGATAAGGAACTCAACGTTTATATTTGTCCGGCAGGTAAGCTCCTGAAGACAACGGGCCGCATTCTCTCGGGCTACATGCTGCGCTACACGGCGAGCACTCGCGACTGCGGCCCATGCCCCCTCAAGTCCAAGTGCTGCCCGAACACTCCACAACGCATCGTCCCGCGCGACGTCAACGAAGATGCCCGCGACCACGCCGCGTGCACTGAATGGGAACGCCAGAATACGAAGAGGTCACGCGATGAGCGTAAAAAAGTGAATGAGGCGCCTCTTTGGCGTGATGGCCGGGTCTCGACCACCGGCCATCCCGATTCAATTGGCAATGCATTGCGTCCCTAAGCGAGATGCGCGAGACAAGCCAGCGCATGACGCTTACACGCCCAACAGCTTCGCCGCGTTGTTGTAGGCGACGTCTGCGCGCAAGCCTTCGTCCATCGCCACCGCGTCCATGAACTCGGCAGCGCCCGCCGAGTCGAAAGGATAGTCGGACGAGAACATCACGCGGTCGCGCCCCAGCGCATCGAGCGAGCAGCGCACGGGCGGCAGATCGTACATGCCCGACATCGTCACCCAGACATTTTCCTTCAAGTATTGCGACGGCGGCTTCGGCAGAGTCCAGCCGTAAGGCGCCGAGCGGCTGTCGAAGCGCCAGAGCTGGAACGGCAGTGTCTCGCCGAGATGCCCGAGCAGGAGCTTGGCTTTCGGATAGCGATGGAACACGCCGCCGCAGATGAGGCGCAGCGCGTGCGAGCCGGTCTCCACGCCCCAGCCCCACATCGGCCGCGCCAGCACATTATAACCCGCGAGTACCGGCAGCGGCGCCACCGGATCGGCCGGGTGCAGATAGATCGGCGCGCTTAAGTCCGCCGCCCGTTCCCAGAACGGATCATAGGAACGGTCGTCGAGATATTTCCCATTGGTGTGGCCGTCGATCATGGCGCCGCAGAACTTCAACTCGCGCATGCATCGTTCCAGCTCGTCGGCCGCGGCCTTCGGGTCCTGCATGGCAAGATGGGCAAAGCCGGAATAACGGTCCGGGCGCTTTTGCACCTCGCGCGCCAGGAAATCGTTCGAACTCGCGCGCTTTACGCACCGCGGTCGCGCTATCGCGCTCCACCTGCACGCCCGGCCCGGCGATCGCCAGCACTGCACGCGCGATGCCGGCCTTGTCCATCATTTGCAGCCGCTGTTCGCCGAAATCGGTCAGGGCGGCGTAGAGCTGCGCGGTCTTTTGCGGCGCCACATCCACCATCGTCGGCCGCCAATAGGGCTCGGTAGCGGGGTCCAGGAAATGCTCTTCCAGGGCGATCTTTTTAACCATGGCGTTTCCTCAACGTTCTGCGGCGGCGACCGACCTTTTATTTTTGCCTGTACCACATTTTGGGCTAACATGTACCATGATGCAAGGCGGTCCCACCGCCCACCCGTACCGAGTGATGCCCGATGAACCGCCACGTCACCAACGATAAGAGCCAAGTCCAAGTAATCGCGCGCGCGGCCACCATCCTGCGCGCGCTCGAAGAGGAAAACGCCGGCTTAAGCCTCGGCCAGATCGCCCAGCGCGTGAATCTGGCGCGCTCGACCGTGCAGCGCATCGTGGCCGCGCTCGAAACCGAGAAACTGGTGATCGCCGCCACGCCCAATGGTCGCGTGCGGCTCGGACCCACCATCCTGCGGCTGGCGGCGTCGGTGCGCAGCGACTTCATTTCGCTGGCGCGGCCGTTCCTGGAGCGATTGAGCGAGGAATTGCACGAGACGGTGGACCTCTCGACGGTGAAGAAGGATCACCTGGTATTCATCGACCAGGTGATCAGTCCGCAGCGGCTGCGCACCGTATCGGCGGTGGGCGAAACCTTTCCGCTCTACTGCACCGCCAACGGCAAAGCCTATCTCGCCCAGCTCACCGATACCGGCATCGAGGCGCTGATCGGACGCGCCTACGCGCCGCGCACGCCGAAGACGCTTACGCGCCTCGACGCGCTGCTCGCCGACCTCAAATTGGCGCGCCGCAGCGGCGCGGCCTTCGACCGCGAAGAACACACGCTCGGCATCTGCGCGGTCGGCGTCGCCATGCGCGACCCGCTCGGCAATTCCGTCGCCATCTCGGTGCCGGTGCCGACCCAGCGCTTCCAGAACCAGCAGGCGCTGATCGCCGAGCGGCTGCTCGCCACCAAGCGCGCCATGGAGACGCATATGAATTCCGCCGCCGCCTGAGCTAGTCTCGGGCAAACCAAACAAGCGCGCAGGCGCAAACAGCGCATGGTCCCGAAAAGGGGCTACCGGTTTTCGGATAAGATCATGCGCAAAACATAGAGGGAGGATGCCGTGGCCAAAAGAATTCGCGGCGTAATGTTTGAAGAAAACCTCAAGAACAGCATGGGGCTGGAGTTCTACAACCTGTCCCACCGCTTCGGCTATCAGTCGCCGAACTGGCCGTATTTCGAGGACGTCAAGATCGAGCGCATCCACTACATGGCGAAATCCGGCGTGCTGTCGCAGCGCATCACCACCTCGATGCACAACACCACCCATATCGACGCGCCGGCGCATGTGATCCAGGGCACGCCGTTCATCGACGAGGTGCCGCTGCCGCATTTCTTCGGCTCCGGCATCGTGGTGTCGATACCCAAAAACAAGTGGGAGCCGATCACCGGCGACGATCTCGAGAAAGCCTGCGGCAAGATCGTGCGGCCGCGCGACGTGGTGATCGTCAACACCGGCTGGCACAAGTTCTACGAGGACTCGGAAGACTATTTCTGCCGCGCGCCCGGTTTCGTGCCGTCGGCCGGCGAATGGTTCGTCAAGAAAAAGGTCAAGGTGGTCGGCCACGATACGCAAGCCAACGACCATCCGCTCGCCACCGCCATCGGCCCGCAGCGCAACGGACCCTTACATCCGCATCTCGCCGAGGAATACCGCGAGTGGTCGGGCGGCCGCGACTGGAAGGACGATTTCCCCGAGTGGGAGCCGGTGCACCGCATCCTGTTCAAGAACGGCATCATGGGCATCGAGAATGTCGGCGGCGACATCGACAAGGTGACGGGCAAACGCGTCACCTTCGCCTATTTCCCGTGGAACTGGGACCGCGGCGACGGCTGCATCGTGCGCTTGGTCGCTATCGTCGATCCGGACGGCAAATATAGAATCGAGCGTGGGAGGAAATTCTAATGCACGTCAAACGTTTCGCGGACGCCAAGGCCTACGATGCGCCCAATCATCGCGACAGCACCTCGCTGCGCCTGTTCGGCGCCGAGGCCGGCGGCACCAAGGGCCTCGTGTTCGGCTATTCGCATTTCCTGCCCGGCGGTGGCGCCGGCCCGGACGCTTCGCCGCCCGAGAAAGTCTATTTCGTCTTGCGCGGCGAACTCACGGTGATCGTCAACGGCAAGGAGACCGTGCTGAAGGCGAACGACGCTTGCGCGATCGGGCCGAACGAGACGCGCGAGATCATCAACCGCGGCAACGAGGTGTGCTCGATTGTGGTCGCGGTGGCGATGCCGCCGAAATAAGAAATCTAGCGTGTCGTCCCCCGCGCAGGCGGGGGACCCGGCACTCACTGGATTGCTGGATGCCCCGCCTTCGCGGGGCATGACGCCCGAGAAAAAATACCGGGAGGACAGGATGTCCGACGACGCATTTCTGAAAAACCCGCTTTCCCTGTTCGACGTCAAGGGCAAGACCGCCATTATCACCGGCGCGTCGGGCGCCTTCGGCGCGCTGGCGGCCAAGACATTGGCCGGCGCCGGCGCCAATGTGGTGCTGGCCGCGAGCAAGGCCGACGAGCTGAAAAAGGTCGCGGCCGAATGCGAGGCGCTCGGGGCCAAGACCGAAGTCGTCGCCTTGCGGCCGAGCTCGGAAGCCAACTGCGACAAGATCGTCAAGGCCGCGGTCGACAAGTTCGGCCGCCTCGACATTCTGGTGATCGCCTCCGGCCTCAACAAAGTGTCGAAGATCGTCGATCAGAAGGTCGAGGATTTCCTCGATGTCATGGACGCCAACGTCAACCAGTCCTGGATAATGGCGCGCGCGGCCGGCCGGCAGATGATCAAGCAGGGCCAAGGCGGCAAAGTGATCCTCACCTCATCTGCGCGCGGATTGCTCGGCCATCCGGCCGGCTATTCCGCCTATTGCGCCTCCAAGTCGGCGGTCGACGGCATCACCAAGGCCTTGGGGTGCGAATGGGGCGACACCGGCATCACCGTCAATGCGCTGGGGCCGACCGTATTCCGCTCCCCGCTCACCGCCTGGATGTACGAGGACACCGAGCGGGCGCAGACCGTGCGCAAGGGATTCCTGGCGCGCGTGCCGAAGGGCCGCCTGGGCGAGCCGGAAGACTTGGCGGGACCGCTGTTGTTCCTCGCCTCGAAAGCGTCGGACTTCTACACCGGCCACATTCTCTATGCCGACGGCGGCTACACGGCGGGGTAACCGATGGCGAAAGCGCGCATCGCGGTGATCGGCGCCGGCCTGATGGGCCACGGCATCGCCCAGGTGTTCGCGCTCGCCGGCCATGACGTCACGATCACCGACTCGTTCAAGGCCAGCCTCGACAGCGCCAAGACGCGCATCCTCACGAACTTGAAGGACCTCGGCGACGACCAGAAAGCGGTCGAGCGGGTGACACCGGTCACCGATCTGGCCGCCGCGGTGCGCGAGGCCGACTACGTGGTCGAAGCGGTGCTGGAGGATCTGCCGCTCAAGCAGAAGCTGTTCGGCGAGATCGAGCGGCATGTGCGGCCGGATACGATTCTCGCCAGCAACACCTCGGTCATTCCGATCACCCGGATCATGGAAGGCTTGCAACACCGCGAACGCGCGCTCGGCACCCATTGGTGGAACCCGCCGTTCCTGGTGCCGCTGGTCGAGGTGATCGAGACGCAATGGACCGCGCCGCAGGCGATCGACTTCACGATGAAGCTGCACGCGGCCGCCGGCAAGAAACCGGCGCATGTCAAGAAAGACGTGCCCGGCTTCATCGGCAACCGGCTGCAACATGCGCTCTGGCGCGAGGCGATCGCGCTGGTCGAGCACGGCATCTGCGACGCCGAAACCGTGGACGATGTGATCAAGGCGGCGTTCGGGCGAAGGCTGGCGGTGCTCGGGCCGCTGGAGAATGCCGACATGGTCGGCACCGATCTCACGCTCGCCATCCACAAGACCGTGCTGCCTTCAATCGACAGCCGGCCGGGTCCGTCGCCCTATCTCGAAAAACTGGTGGCCGACGGCAAGCTCGGCTTCAAGAGCGGCGAAGGCTTCCGCAAGTGGAGCCCGCAGCAGCAAGCGCAGTTACGCGCAAGCGTTCTCAAGCATTTGAAAGAGGCACGTGCGAAGGATGACAAGTAACCCGTCATGCCCGGCCTTGTGCCGGGCATCCACGCCTTGCGGGTGAACAACAAGAAAAGACGTGGGTGGCCGGGACAAGCCCGACCATGACAAACACAGAACGTGAAATGGGAGGTTGCAATGAAATCTGACGATACCATCAGGAATCGTATTTCTCGCCGCACCTTGGTCAAAAGCGGGCTCGGCGCCCTAGCTGCTCCCGCCGTGCTGCGCGTGCTGCCGGCGCACGCCCAATCCAACGTGATCAAGATCGGCCATGTCAGCCCGAAGACCGGCCCGCTCGCCGGCTTCGGCGAAGCCGACGGCTTTATCCTGGGACAAGTGCGCGGCATCCTGAGCAAGGGGCTGAGCATCGGCGGCAAGACCTACCAGGTCGAAATCATCTCCAAGGACAGCCAGTCGAACGCCAGCCGCGCCTCCGAGGTCGCCTCCGAACTGATCCTCGGCGACAAGGTCAACCTGATCGTCGCCTCGGCGACGCCCGACACCACCAATCCGGTGTCCGACCAGGCCGAAGTCAACGAGGTGCCCTGCATCACCACCAATTGTCCGTGGCAGCCTTATTTCTTCGGCCGCAAAGGCGACCCCAAGAAGGGCTTCAC
Organism: uncultured Alphaproteobacteria bacterium; assembly: GCA_963789455.1. Classification (GTDB taxonomy): domain Bacteria; phylum Pseudomonadota; class Alphaproteobacteria; order Rhizobiales; family Xanthobacteraceae; genus Pseudolabrys. The sequence goes on from CAWBLD010000004.1 coordinate 405,444, forward strand.
CTGGACCTATCATTTCTTCTGGGGGCTGGAGGACGTGATCGCCTCCTTCCTGCCGTTATGGGACAGCCTGCCGACCAACAAAGTCGTCGGCGGCCTGTTCCCCAACGACGCCGACGGCAATGCCTGGGGCGATCCCAAGCTCGGCCTGCCGCCGGCGCTCGCCGCGGCCGGCTACAAACTGCACGACCCCGGCCGCTATCAACTGATGAACAACGACTTCACCTCGCAGATTTCAGCCTTCAAGGCGGCCGGCGCGCAGATCGTCACCGGCAACATGATCCCGCCGGATTTCGCGACGTTCTGGTCGCAGGCGGCGCAGCAGGGCTTCAAGCCGAAGATCGTCACCATCGGCAAGGCGCTCTTGTTCCCCTCGGTGGTCGAGTCGCTGGGCGAGCGCGGCAACGGGTTGTCGAGCGAGATCTGGTGGACGCCGAATTATCCGTTCAAGTCCGGCCTCACCGGGCAAAACGCCAAGCAACTGACCGACGCCTATACCAAGGCGACCGGCCGGCCGTGGACGCAGCCGATCGGCTATCAGCATGCGCTGTTCGAAGTGGCCATCGACGTGCTCAAGCGCGCCAAGAACCCGCACGATCCCAAGGCGATGCTGGCCTCGATCGTGGCGACCAACTACCACTCGATGGTCGGGCCGGTGCATTGGACCGGGCAGCCGGTGAAGAACGTCTCCAAGACGCCGCTGGTGGCCGGGCAATGGCAGCGCAAGAACGGCAAGTTCGATCTGGTGATCGCCGAGAACAAGTCGGCGCCGGAGATCCCGGTCGGCGGCAAGCTGCAGCCGATCTCCTGAGTGGGCGCCGCGCCATCAATCGTCATGGCCGGGCAGAGCCGTTCGAAGAACGGCGTTCTTTCAGAACGCCTATGTCCCGGCCATCCCGATCAGGCTCGCATGGCGCCCTCCTAAGCGGGATGCGCGGGTCAAGCCCGCGCATGACAAAGGAGAGTGACATGCCCCCGATCCTCGCGCTGGAAAACATCTCGAAGCGGTTCGGCGCGGTGGTGGTGGCCGAGGGCATCGACCTTGCGCTTGCCGAGGGCGAAGCGCTCGGCATCATCGGGCCGAACGGCGCCGGCAAGACCACCCTGTTCGGCATCGCCACCGGCACGGTCGCGCCCGACGCCGGCCGCGTCACCTTCGCCGGCGAGGACATCACCCGCCTGCCGCCCGAGCGGCGCTGCCGCAAGGGCATCGCGCGCTCGTTCCAGATTCCGCAGCCGTTTTCCGGCATGACCGTGTTCGAGAACGTGGTGGTGGCGGCGGCCTTCGCGAGCGGCGCCAGCGAAACATCGGTCTATGACGCTTGCGCCGAAATGCTCGAGCGCTGCGGGCTCGCCGACAAGGCCAACCGGCGCGCCGGCGGCCTCACGCTGCTCGACCGCAAACGGCTCGAGCTCGCGCGCGCGCTGGCGACCAAACCACGCGTGCTGCTGCTCGACGAAGTCGCCGGCGGACTGACCGAGCACGAATGCGCCGTGCTGGTGACGCTGATCAAGGCCGTGCGCGCCGGCGGCGTCTCGATCGTGTGGATCGAGCATGTGGTGCACGCTTTGCTCGCCGCCGTCGACCGGCTCTTAGTGCTGCATGGCGGGCGGTTCATCGCCGAGGGCGATCCGGCGAGCGTGATCCGCAGCCCGCAGGTGGCGGAGATCTACATGGGGATCGCCGCCGATGCCTGACCCCCTGCTCGAGGTGCGCGCCATCGACGCCTATTACGGCGACTTCCAGGCGCTGTTCGGGGTTTCGCTCAAGGTCAATGCCGGCGAGGTGGTGGCGGTGATCGGCGCCAACGGCGCCGGCAAAAGCACGCTGCTGAGAAGCATCGCCGGCATGATGCCGCCGCGCCACGGCGACATCCTATTCGGCGGCGAAGCGATCGGCGGCGCGCCGGCTTTCGCGGTGGTCAAGCGCGGCATCGCGCTGGTGCCGGAGGGCCGCCGGCTGTTCCCCTCGCTGACGGTCGAAGAGAACCTGCTGATCGGCGGCCAGTCGCGCCGCCGCGGCCCGTGGACGCTCGATCGCGTCTACGAACTGTTTCCGGTATTGGCCGAGCGGCGGCATCTGCCCGCGCCCGCGCTGTCCGGCGGCCAGCAGCAGATGGCGGCCATCGCGCGCGCGCTGATGTCGAATCCGCGCCTGCTGTTGTGCGACGAGATCAGCCTCGGGCTGGCGCCGATCATCGTGCACGACATCTATGCGCGGCTGCCGGCGATCGTGGCGGAAGGGCTGTCGCTGATCGTGGTCGAGCAGGACATCGCGCAGGCGCTCAAGGCCGCAGCGCAAGTCTACTGCCTGCAGGAAGGCCGCATCGCCTTGCAAGGCCCCGCGCGCGAGCTGACGCGCGAGAGCATTTCAGCGGCCTATTTCGGGGTGTGATGGCGTTGACGCACACTCATTGCCATTGGCTGTCATGGCCGGGCCTTGTCCCGGCCATCCACGGCTTTCTTATTGGCGGCGCAGCAAGGCGTGGATGCCCGGCACAAGGCCGGGCATGACTGTGGAAAAGCCGAGGCACTCCGGCCATGACCCAGTGGCTCAACGTCATCCTGCAGGGCGTGCTGATCGGCGGGCTCTACGCCATGTTCGCCGCCGGTCTGTCGCTGATCTTCGGCGTCATGCGGCTGGTCAACATCGCGCATGGCGATCTGATCGTGCTCGCGGCCTATGTGGCGCTGCTGGTGACGCAGACGCTCGGCCTCGATCCGCTCACCTCGCTGCTGCTGGTGACGCCGATCATGGCGGCGATCGGTTACGCGCTGCAGCGCGGGCTGCTCAATTACACCTTGGGCGACGACCTCTTGCCGCCGCTGCTGGTGACCTTCGGCCTCTCCATCATCATCCAGAACGGGCTGCTGGAGCTGTTCACCGCCGACAGCCGCAAGCTGCAGGCCGGCGCGATCGAGATTCAAACGTTCCAGGTGATGCACGGCGTCTGGGTCGGCGTGCTGCCGCTCATTCAATTTGCCGTCGCGGTGGCGGTGATCGCCGGGCTGCAGGCGCTGTTCTACCGCACGGCGCTCGGCCGCGCCTTCCGCGCCACCTCCGACGACCAGGCGGTGGCGCAGCTCATGGGCCTCGACACCCGCCACGTGTTCGCCATGGCGATGGCGCTGTCGCTGGCGGTGATCGCCATCGCCGGCGTGTTCCTGGCGGTGCGCACCAATTTCGATCCGGCGATCGGGCCGGCGCGGCTGATCTTCGGCTTCGAGGCGGTGATCATCGGCGGCCTCGGCAATATGTGGGGCACGCTGGTGGGCGGCATCATTCTCGGCGTGTCGCAGGCGATCGGCGCGCAGATCGATCCGGGCTGGCAATTGCTCGCCGGCCACATCGTGTTCCTCGCCATCCTGGCGGTGCGCCCGCAAGGCCTGTTTCCGAAGGTGTCGGGATGAGCCAAGGAAAATATCAAGTCGAACATGCCACGCGCTCCAGCCGCATCGGTGTTGCGGCGATTGCGATCGCGCTGGTCGCGCTGGCGCTGGCGCCGTTCTGGGCCGACCGGGCGACGCTGCGGCTGCTGGCCGAGATCTTCACCTTCGTGGCGCTAGCGAGCCTGTGGAACCTGCTCGCCGGCTATGCCGGGCTGGTATCGGTCGGCCAGCAGGCCTTCGTCGGCCTGGGCGGCTATCTGCTGTTCGCGCTCGTCATCCTGGCCGGCGTTCACCCGATCGTGGCCATCCTGATTGCAGGGCCCATCGGCGCGCTGGTCGCCGTTCCGGTGGCGGTCCTGATCTTCCGCCTGCGCGGCGCTTACTTTGCCATCGGAACCTGGGTGGTGGCGGAGGTCTTCCGCCTGCTGGCCTCGCAGGTTTCGGTGCTGGGCGGCGGCTCCGGCATCAGTCTGCCGGCGTCAATCGTGATCGCGATGGCGCCGAGCCGGCAATTGCGCGAATTCGAAACCTACTGGCTGGCGCTGGCGCTCACCGCCGCCGTGCTGGGCGCGATCGTCGCGCTGCTGCGCTCGCGCCACGGTTTGGCGCTCACCGCCATTCGCGACAACGAAATGGCGGCGCAGAGCAACGGCATCGATGTGACCCGCGTCAAATTCATCGTCTACGTGCTGACCGGTTTTGGCACCGCGATGATCGGCGCATTGATCTTCCTGATGAAGCTGCGCATCTCGCCCGACACCGCCTTCAGCGTGAACGACTGGACCGCCTTCGTGATCTTCATCACGGTGATCGGCGGCATCGGCCGCATCGAGGGGCCGATCATCGGCACCATCGTCTTCTTCGTGCTGCGGCAGGCGCTGGCCGATCTCGGCAGCCTGTATCTGCTGATGATGGGCGCGGTCGCCATCGTGGTCATGCTATGGGCGCCGAAGGGGCTCTGGGGCCTGATCGCGGAGCGCTTCGGTTGGCAGGTCTTGCCGCTGCAACGGCATCTGGTGATGACGCTGAAAACGGAAGAAACGGGAGGAAGGTCATGAGCACGATCGTCGACATCTATTGCCATATCTATCCGGACCGTTTCTTCCAGGAGATGACCCGGGTGGCGCCGAAACTCAAGGACATCGGCCCGCGGCTGCGCAGCATCACCAAGCTGTTCGATCTCGACGCCCGCTTCAAGGAGATGGACACGTTCGGCGACTACCGGCAGATCATCTCGCTGCCCAACCCGGCGATAGAGGACATCGCCAAGCCCGATGTTGGCCTGCAACTTGCGCGCATCGCCAATGAAGACATGGCGGAGCTTTGCCGCAAGCATCCCGAGCGCTTTCCGACTTTCGCCGCCGCGCTATGCATGACCGACGTCGAAGGTTCGGTGGAGGAAGCACGCCGGGCGATCAAGGACCTCGGCGCGCGCGGCGTGCTGCTCTACACCAATGTCGCCGGCGAACCGCTCGATCAGCCGAAATTCGAGCCGCTCTTTGCCGCCATGGCCGAGCTCGATCTGCCGATCTGGCTGCATCCGGTCGGCACTGCGGCGATGGCCGACTATCCGGCCGAGAAGAAATCGCGCTTCGAAATGTGGTGGTGCTTCCATTGGCCCTATGAAACCTCGGTGGCCATGGTGCGCATGGTGTTCAACGGGCTGCTCGATCGTTATCCCAAACTCAAGATCATCACCCACCATCTTGGCGGCATGATCCCCTATTACGACGGCCGTGTCGGCAATGGACTCAAGGTGCTGGGCGCGCGCACTTCCGACGAGGACTATTCGAAGATTCTGCCGTCGCTGAAGCGGCCGCACATGGACTATCTGCATGACTTCTTCGCCGACACCGCCATGTTCGGCGGCGGCGTGGCGGGAACGCGCTGCGGCTATGAATTCTTCGGCGCCGATCGCGTGGTATTCGCGACCGACGCCCCGCTGGGACCGATCGCGCCGACCATAAAAACCGTCAAGGCTTTGGGGCTTTCGGCCGCCGACGAGCGCAAGCTGTTCTGCGGCAACGCCGAGAAGTTGCTGAAAATGAATTTCTAGGCGCTTTTCGTAATTTCGCGCGGACCGGTTAGCTCGCGCCCATAAAAGACGCCGGACGCTAGCGCCCGACGCCCGCAGGCATCCGGGCTTTCAGGCTGTGCCCGTTAAGGCTCAGTTCGCGACCGCCTGGGCGCTGCCGGCTCGCGATGTCGGCGCACCGAACTCGGCGGACAGCGCGCGCGTGGCGCTGGCGATCTCGTCGCGCATCAGCGCGATATGCTCCTCGGTCGCGCGCATGGTCGGCGTCGAGGCGCTGATCGCGCCGATCACGGTGCCGGCCTGATCGCGGATGGCGGCGCCGACGCAAATGACGCCCGGCAGGAACTCCTCGCGGTCGATGGCATAGCCGTTGCGGCGCACGATGCGCAGCGATTCGATCAAGGCCGGAAACTCGGTGATGGTTTTGTCGGTGAAGCGCTTCATGCCGCCGGTGAGGATGCGGCGAATCTCGTCCTCCGGCAGCCAGGCCAAAATGGCTTTGCCGACCGAGGTCGCGTGCGGCGCCTCCATTCTTCCGATCCTGCCGGTGTCGACCCGCACGGCGTGGCGCGCTTCGCGCACCGCCAGAATCGCCACGGCATCGCCCTGCAAGGCGGCAAGATGCACGGTTTCGCCGGTAACCTGGTTGATCGCCTCCAGATAGGGCTGCGCGCGGCGCGGCAGATCAACCTGAAGACAGGCATGGCCGAGATAAAGGATGCGCCCGCCCAGCGCATAGAGCCGGCGGCCCGGCACCTTGGCGGCGAAGCCGCGCTGGATCAGGGTCGCCAACAGATGGTGGCAGGTGGAAATATTGAGGCCGGTCCGGGTGGCGAGTTCGGTCAGCGACGCCTCGCCACCGGCTTCGGCGATGGTTTCCAGCAGAAACAGCGCGCGGTCGACCGATTGGATGCCGTGGCGCTCGCCGTCGGCGCGCGCGCGCGGCGGACGGGCCTTGCCCCCCGGCCCGGGCAGGATGGTGGCGTCCATGGGTTGGTTTCTCCCTGGACGCAAGGGAAATGGCCCCACGGCATCGAGTCAAGGGCATTTTCAGAATGGCGAACGCTGTTTTCGCAATACGAAAATCAGAAAAATAATTGCTGGGCCAGCCGCGCCTTTGCCGGCTACCGGCCGGGCTTGACCAGCCCCAATTCGATCTCCAGAGCGCCGCAGAGCATTTGACCTAAGGTAATATGCATCTCCTGGATCCGCGCCGTGGTGTCGGACGGCACCACCAGCAGGTGATCGGCAAGCCCGACCATGTCACCGCCGCCTTTGCCACCCAAAGCCGCGGTAACCAGCGTCATGGCCTTGGCCTGGCGCAGCGCGGCGACGATGTTCGGGCTTTTGCCGGAGGTCGAGATCGCGACGGCGACATCGCCCGGCCGGCCCAGCGCCTCGATCTGGCGCGCAAAGATCTTGTCGAAGCCGAGATCGTTGCCGGCGGCGGTGAGCGCGGAAGTGTCGGTGGTCAAGGCGATCGCGGCGATGGCGGCGCGGTCGGTCTTGTAGCGGATGGTCAGTTCGGTCGCGAGATGCTGGGCATCGCCGGCGCTGCCGCCATTGCCGAAGAACATAAGCTTGCCGCCGCCGCGGATCGAGGCGACGCAGGCGTTGACCAGGCCGGCAAAGGCGCCCGCCAAGGCCGCCTCGGTGCGCCGCGCGGTGTCGTGGTGCTCGGCGAATTCCGCTTTGAAGAAGGCTGCCAGGTCCATGCTTGATCCCTTCAAACCGCCGCGCCGTGAAATCCTGGCACGGCGTCGCGCGGCACGACCAGGATTTGGCGCGGCGTCGGTTTCGGCAGCCGTATCATTTCGCGGTTTTCCAAATCAAACGGGTCAAGATGACGATGTCGCGCCGTGGTTTTCATGCTCAAGAGACTAAATTCGCATTTGCGAGATAGCCCCAAACGTCGACCACCGGCTTGCCCTTGAGGTCGGCATTCTTATAGGCGGAATGCGGCGTGCATAGGATCAAGATATCGCTGCGCGCAACCACTTGATTAAATGGTAGCAGCGACGGGTCGGCGGTTACGAACGGATCGGTGGTCAGCACCGCGCCGGCGCACGATTGCAGCAAATGCTTGAGCTTATAACTCATTGACGCGCGCGTATCGTCGATCTCCGCTTTGAATGCCATGCCCAGCAACCCGACCGTCATGGTCGAAAGATCATAGGCGCGCCGCAAATCCTCGACCAATTGCAATGCAAGCCCCTCGTTAGCCTGCATGGCCGCGTGACCGAGTGCGAATTGATTGCCCGCAAAGGCGGCAAGTTGCATCGTGTCTTTTAACAGGCAGGGGCCAGCAGAAAAACCGGGGCCGGGCAAGCCTCTGGCACGCGGATAATTATGCTTCATTGCCTTCATGATCGCCCCATAATCGGCGCCAGCCGATTTCGCCATCATGTAGAACTGATTGGTCGCGGCGAATTCGATATAGCGAAAAGCATTACTGAACAGCTTGGCGAGCTCGGCTTCGAGCGGCCTGACGGTGACAAGCTCGGGCGCGATCAGGCGGAACAGTTCGATGGCTTCCCGTTCGGCTTCCGGTGAGGTGGCGCTGACGATCTGCGGCATCTCGCGCAATTCCTTGATACCGAAGCCTTGCGCCGCTCGTTCCGGACAGTACGCAACCTTGTTCTTGCGACCGAGTTGCTTGAGATAGCGGTCGAGCCAATCGGTGGTTCCCGGATAAACGGTCGAGCGCAAAACCAGCAACTGGTCATCGGACAGATACGGCAGCAGACCGTCGATACAATGCTGCACCGCCGACTGCACCGGGTTGATGAATTCGTCGACCGGCGTGTCGATGGTGACGATGACCGGGCCGGAGCGCGCAATGGCTTCGGCCGTAGAGGTGAACACGAGCCGATTGTTCGCAAGCGCCTTGGCCAGCAATGGGGCCGCGTCGTACTCGATGAAAGGTAGCTTGCCGGCGCGCAAGGTCGACAACACCACTTCATTGCGGTCGTTGATGTTGAAGGTCAGCCCCACCTCGGCAAAAGCAAGCACCAGCGGGATGCCGACATGACCGGCGCCACCGACCACGGTCAAATCGGCAAGGGCCGTGTCGGTTGGGCCGGCACGGACGGTATTGGTCGACGGATAGTTCAACGGCCGGTTTTCCCCTCGCTGCGACGAACCATAGCGCGAAATTGGACAATTTCCGACCTGTGGACAGCGGAAATTAGAGCTATATTGCAGGCGTTTCGGTAGCAAATTCCCGACGTCAGGACATATAATTTTTCCGGCGTATGCAGCGGGATACTCGGCCGTTTCTGTAGCATGGTCCCCGCAATGCCAATGCCCACAGTGCAAAACCCCGGCGGGCCGCGGTCGCGGGCTCGCTTCCTCACCACTCTATTGCTGTTATGGCTTGCCGGCACCGGCTTGCGGCTCACTATCCTGGCGGTGCCGCCGGTCATTCCGCTCATCCACGATGAGCTCGAGCTGAACGCCACCCAGATCGGCATTCTCACCGGCCTGCCCTCGATGCTGTTCGCTTTTGCGGCGGTGCCCGGCTCGCTGTTGATTGCCCGCCTCGGCATGCGCACCGCCCTGGTGGTTGGGCTCGCCATCACCGCGATCGGCGGCGCGCTGCGCGGTGCGATCCCGGATGTAATGTGGCTCTATGCGATGACCGTCGCGATGGGCGCCGGCGTCGCGGTCATGCAGGTGACTATGCCGCCGGCGGTGCGCACCTGGTTCCCCGAGCGCATCGGCTTTGCCACCGCCGTCTATACCGACGGCCTGCTGGTCGGCGAAATTATCCCCGTTGCGTTGATGCTACCGCTGGTGCTGCCGCTCGTTTCCGGAAGCTGGCAATGGGGTTTCGTGATCTGGAGCGTGCCGGTTGCGATCATCGCCTTGCTGGTGATGGCGCTGGCGCCGCGCCAGATTTCCGCGAACGGATCGGCATCGACCCGCCGCCGCTGGTGGCCGGACTGGAACAGTCATCTGATCTGGCGGCTCGGCATCATGCTCGGCACCATCAACGCCACCTATTTCGCCACCAACGCGTTCCTGCCGGATTACCTCAGGAGCAACGGACAGGGCGAGTGGATCAGCGCGGCGCTGTCCGGGCTGAATGCCGGCCAGGTGCCGGCGTCGCTCCTGTTGCTTGCCGTCGCCGGCCGGCTGGAACGCAAGGCGTGGCCTTACGTCGGTTGCGGCCTGCTCTGCGTGATTGCGACAGGCGGCATCGTGTTCGGTTCCGGTATCTGGATCGTGGCGGCGGCCGCGGTGCAGGGCTTTGCCGCCGCCGCAATCCTCATTCTGATCCTGGCGTTGCCGCCGCTATTGAGCGCGCCCGACGACGTGCATCGCGTTACCGCCGCCATGTTCACCATCAGCTATAGCTGCGCGGTGATCGTGCCGGTAATCAGCGGCCTGGCCTGGGATCTGAGCGGGATCGCGAGCTTTGCATTTGCGCCGATCGCGCTTTGCGGCATCATCCTGATCATACTGGCGCCGGCGATCAATCACGTGCGGCCGGCCAGCACATGATCGCGAAGTGTGGGAACCGGTTTTCCGCCTTCGCGAAGCCCGCTTCGGCGGGCGAAGCAAGGTCGGATAAGATCACGCGCGACTGAAGGAGTTGATCGAATGCGTCCGATCCCGGTGGGAGCGAAGGGGACTTACACGCTGCGCGTCACGCCGGCGCATCTCGCCAACCAGTTCAAGGACATCAGCCTGCCGCCGGTGTTCGCCACGCCGATGATGGTGACCGCCATGGAGAACGCCGCGCTCAACGCGGTGCGTGCGTATCTCGACCCCGGCGAGAGCGCGGTCGGCACCGGCGTCAATATCCGCCATCTGGCGGCGACGCCGGCCGGCCATCAGGTAACCGCCGAGGCCGAGGTGACCAAGGTCGACGGCCGGCACATCGAATTCAAGGTGAGCGCGCGCGACGAGATCGAGGAGATCGGCAACGGCACCCACGAGCGCATGGTGGTCGATATGGGCCGGCTCGACCAACGCCTCAAAGCCAAAAAGCGGCCTTGATTCACAGCGCCTCGCAAGGCTCTTGAATCCGGAATTTGGCCGCAGTATGCATCAATAGCTACATCGAATGTATCTATATTGATGTCTAAAACATGATAACCGGCACCCAAATGCGGGCCGCTAGGGCGCTGCTCGGCCTCGACCAGCGCGAATTGGCACAAGCGTCGGGCCTGTCGCTGCCCACCATCCAGCGCATGGAAGCCTGCGACGGCGTGGTGCGCGGCAACGTCAACTCGCTGATGAAGCTGGTCGACGCGCTTGCCGCCGCCGGCATCGAATTGATCGGCGAAGGCGCGGCGAGCAGCGGCGGCGGCCGCGGGGTGCGGCTCAAATGATGGTGGTCTACGCGCTTTATGGCGTGGCGGCGCTGGCGGTCTTGGCCCCTACCGCGGTCGCGCTCGGCGGCTCGCCGCGCAGCACCAGCGTCATCTACGGCGCCAGCCTGATCATAACCTTGGTGCTGTGCATAATTGCGTTGCTCTGCCTGTTCGATCAGCCGCTGACGGCAACCGTCACGTTGCCGCTCGGCCTGCCCTGGCTGGGCGCGCATTTCCGCATCGACGCGCTGGCGGCATTTTTCCTGGTCGTGGTCAATCTCGGCGGCGCTTCGGCGAGTTTGTTCGCGCTCGGCTACGGGCGCCACGAACATTCGCCGCAGCGCGTGCTGCCGTTCTATCCCGCCTATCTCGCCGCCATGAACCTCGTCGTCATGGCCGACGATGCGTTCAGCTTCCTGGTGTCGTGGGAATTCATGTCGCTCACCTCCTGGGCGCTGGTGATCGCGCATCATCGCGTGAGCGAAAACGTGCGCGCCGGTTACGTCTATCTGTTGATGGCGAGCTTCGGCACGCTGGCGCTGCTGCTCGCCTTCGGCCTGCTCGCCGGCGCCAACGGTAATTATGCGTTCGACGCCATTCGCCTCTCGCACCCGTCGGCGGCGCTGGCCGCCCTGGTGCTCGTGCTCACGATCGTCGGCGCCGGTTCGAAAGCGGGCGTGGTGCCGTTGCATGTCTGGCTGCCGCTCGCGCATCCGGCCGCGCCCAGCCACGTTTCCGCGCTGATGAGCGGCGTGATGACCAAGGTCGCGGTCTATGGCCTGGTGCGCATCGTGTTCGACCTGCTGGGCCCGCCGGCCTGGTGGTGGAGCATGGTCGTGCTCGCCATTGGCGGCATCACCGCGGTGATGGGCGTGCTCTACGCGCTGATGCAGCACGATCTCAAGCGCCTGCTCGCCTATCACACGGTAGAGAATATCGGGATCATCTATATCGGGCTCGGCCTGGCGCTGGCATTCAAGGCGCACGACATGCCGTTGGCCGCCGCGCTCGCGCTCACCGCCGGGTTGTTCCATGTTTTCAACCATTCCGTCTTCAAGAGCCTGTTGTTCTTCGGCGCCGGCGCCGTGCTCAATGCAACGGGTGAAAGGGACATGGAGCATCTCGGCGGGCTGATTCACCGCATGCCGCAGACCGCCTTCGTGTTCCTGGTTGGCTGCGTGGCCATTTCGGCGCTGCCGCCGCTCAACGGTTTCGTGTCCGAATGGCTCACCTTCCAGGCGATCCTGATCAGCCCGCAATTGCCGTCTTGGGGCCTGAAATTCCTGGTGCCCGCTGTCGGCGCGCTGCTGGCGCTGTCGGCGGCGCTGGCCGCCGCCTGCTTCGTCAAGGCCTTCGGCGTGAGCTTCCTCGGCCGTGCCCGCACGCCGGCCGCCGCTCAGGCGCAAGAAACCGACAGCAATTCGCTCGCCGCCATGTACTTCCTCGCCGCGCTTTGCCTGGTCGCCGGAATTCTGCCCGGCATTTTCCTCGATGCGCTGGCGCCGGTCAGCAACGCGCTGGTCGGGGTGAGCATGCCGCACCAGGCCGGGCTACAGTGGCTCACCATCGTTCCGATCGCCGAAAGCCGCAGTTCCTATAACGGGCTGCTCGTTTTCATCTTCGTGGCGCTCTCCGGCTCGTGCGCGGCCTTCGCCATCCATCGGCTGGCGTCCGACAAATTGCGGCGCGCACCGGCCTGGGACTGCGGCTATCCCGACCCCAGCCCGGCGACGCAATACACCGCCTCGAGCTTCGCCCAGCCGATCCGCCGCGTTTACGGCACCAGCATTTTCCGTGCGCGCGAGATCGGCGAGATGCCGCCGCCGGGCTCGCTCGCGCCCGCGCGGTTGACCGTCGAGCTGCGCGACCTGATCTGGGATCTGGCCTATGCGCCGATCGCCGGTTTTATCGGCACCGCCGCCGACCGGCTCAATGTCCTGCAATTCCTCACCATCCGCCGCTATCTGACGCTGGTGTTCACCGCCTTGGTGCTGCTCCTGCTGGTGCTCGCGATATGATCATGATCCGCGATTTCGTCATGCAGGGCGCCGAGATGCTGGTGGTGCTGCTGTTCAGCCCGCTGCTCACCGGCTTTGTGCGCAAGGTGAAGGCGAGACTGCTGCGCCGGCAAGGCCCGCCACTGTTGCAGCCCTACCGCGATCTGATCCGGCTGATGCGCAAGGACGTGGTGCTGGCGGAAAGCGCATCCTGGCTGTTCCGCGTCAATCCCTACATCATCTTCGCCGGCACCTGGGTGGCGGCCTCGCTGGTGCCGACCTTCCGCAGCGGCCTGCTGTTTTCCTGGTCGGCCGATCTCATCGCCATTATCGCGCTGCTCGGCAGCGCGCGCTTCTTTCTGGCGCTGGCCGGCCTCGATGTCGGCACCAGCTTCGGCGGCATCGGCTCCAGCCGCGAGGTGATGATCGCCTCGCTCGCCGAGCCGGCCATGCTGATGATCGTGTTCACGCTGGCGCTGATCGCGGGCTCCACGCAACTTTCGACCATCGCCGCGCTCATGGAATCGGGCGAAGAAGGCTTGCGGGTCTCGCTTGGCCTCGCGCTGCTCGCGCTGATCATCGTGGCGATCGCCGAGAACGCGCGCATACCCGTCGACAATCCGGCAACGCATCTTGAACTCACCATGGTGCACGAGGCGATGGTGCTGGAATATTCGGGGCGCCACCTCGCGCTGATCGATTTGTCGTCCGAACTCAAGCTGTTGCTCTACGTCTCCGTGATCGGCTGCCTGTTCACGCCCTGGGGCATCGCCGCTCCCGATGCGAGCCCGCGCATCATCGCGATCGGTCTTGTCGCCTATCTGGCGAAACTCGCGGTCGGCGGCTTCCTGCTGGCGGTATTCGAAACGGCCATCGCCAAGATGCGCGTGTTCCGGGTGCCCGCCTTCCTCGGCGCGGCGCTGATGCTCGGTCTGCTCGGCACCTTGCTGCTGTTCGTGTCAAGGAGCCTCTGAGAATGCGTGGCATCACCTTCGACATCGCTCATATGCTGGCCGGCTCGCTGGTGCTGGTGAGCTTCATGCAGCTCTATCAGGACCGGCTCTACGCGCTGCTCAATATCTTCGCCTTGCATGCGCTGGTGCTCGCCGCGTCGGTCGCCTGGCAGGCCTTTATTCAGGATGCGCCGCATCTTTATCTGACCGCGCTGATCGCGCTGGTGTTCAAGGCCATCATTATCCCGGTGGCGCTGCATCGGATTATCGTCAAGCTCGGCATCCACCGCGAGATCGAGACCGTGGTCGGCGTCGGGCCGGCGATGCTCTTAGGGATGGGCCTGGTCGCGCTCTCCATGGTGGTGATGCTGCGGGTGACCACGGAGGCCGATCCGCTGGCGCGCGAGGATCTGGCGTTTGCGCTGTCGGTGGTGCTGCTCGGCCTGCTGATGATGGTGACGCGGCGCAACGCCGTGAGCCAGGTGATCGGCTTCATGTCGCTGGAAAACGGCCTGGTGCTGGCCGCGACCGGCGCCAAGGGCATGCCGCTGGTGGTCGAGATCAGCGTCGCCTTTTCGGTGCTGATCGCCTTCATCGTAATCGGCATCTTCCTGTTCCGGATCAGAGAACGCTTCGACACCGTCGATGTGCAGGCGCTCGATAAGTTCCGCGGAGAGCGGCGATGAAATTCGACGCGCTCACCGGCGTTCTGTTGATTCCGGCCGTGGCGGCGGCCCTGCTCGCCGCCCTGCCCGGCTACCGTTTGACCTCGCGGCTCAATGTGCTGGCGACATTCCTTACGTTTGCAACGGCTGTGTCGCTATTCATCGTGGAGCCGGTGTCCGGCCCTTATCTTTTGGTGGACGATCTCAACAAGGTCTTCATTGTGCTGACCACTTTCGTCAGCTTCACCACCAGCGTGTTCAGCGCGAGCTACATCGAACACGAGATCGAGATCGGCCGCCTGAAGTTAATCTACGTGCGCTTCTATCACTCGATGTACCAGGTGATGATGTTCGGCATGAACCTCGCGCTGGTGGCCAACAATATCGGCTTGATGTGGGTCGCCATCGAGCTGGCAACACTCACCACCGTGCTGATGGTCGGCATCTATCGCACCCATGAGGCGCTGGAAGCGGCCTGGAAATATTTCATCCTCGGCAGCGTCGGCATCGCGCTGGCGCTGTTCGGCACCATTCTCATTTACATGGCGGCAAAGCCAGTAATCGGCGAAGGCCTCTACGCCATGGTGTGGACCGTGCTGGTCACGCACGCGGCCAAGTTCGATCCCGCGCTGCTCAACGTCGCCTTCGTGTTCCTGCTGCTCGGCTATGGCACCAAGGTCGGCTTGGCGCCGCTGCACGCCTGGCTGCCCGACGCGCACGCGGAAGGCCCGACGCCGATCTCGGCGGTGCTGTCCGGCCTGCTGTTGAATGTGGCGCTCTACGCGCTGCTGCGCTTCAAGATGCTGCTGGCGCTCAACCCGGCGGCGATCGCGCCCGGCCCGCTGATGGTGACCATGGGGCTGATCTCCTGCGTGTTCGCCGCCTTCATGCTGTACCGTCGGCGCGACATCAAACGCATGTTTGCCTACTCCTCGATCGAGCACATGGGCATCATCGTGTTCGCCTTCGGCATGGGCGGCCCGCTCGCCAATTTCGCCGCCCTCTTGCACATGACCATGCATTCGCTGACCAAGTCGGCGATCTTCTTCGCGGTCGGCCACATCGCCCAGGTCAAGGGCACGCAGAAGATCGCCGATATGGGCGGGCTGACCGTAAGCAATCCGGTGCTCGGCTGGGGCCTCGTACTCGGCGTGGTCGCCATTGCGGGACTGCCGCCGCTCGGCATCTTCATGAGCGAGTTCCTGGTGGTGAGCTCGACCTTCGCGCGCGAGCCGTGGCTCGCTACCATCCTGGTACTCGGAATTCTGGTCGCCCTCGGCGGACTGTTCCTGCGGCTCAACACCATTGCCTTCGGCGAGCCGCGCGGGCCAACGGCGCCGGCACAGGCGTCCTACGTGCCCATGTTCGCGCATCTGGCCATCGTGTTCATGGCTGGCATTTACATGCCGCCGGCGCTGGTCGCCGGTTTCCAGAACGTCGCCAGGCTGTTGGGATAGCGGCATGGCCCTGCTCGACACCATAGCGCATGGCGAAACGGTGAAGCGGCACCGGCCATGGCCGCGCGCCATCGTCACCGACGACGGCTGGCAGCAGGCGATCGACCATCTCGCGGCCGGACGCTGCACGCTGCTCGGGCTTTGGGGCGATGCAAGCGACGTGCACATGGCGCTGCTGGCGGAGACCTTCGACGATATCGCCGTGCTCAGCTACGCCTGCAAGAACGGACAATATCCAAGCGTGGCCGCGCGCCATCCACCCGCGATCCGGCTGGAACGCGCCATCCGCGATCTGTTCGGCCTGGACGCAACAGGTGCGCCCGACACGCGCAGCTGGCTCGATCTTGGATTCTGGGATGTGCGCCATCCGCTCGGCAAAAAGAAACCGGCACGGGAGCGCGCGCCGTACGCTTTCCTGCCCGCTGAAGGCGAAGGACTGCATCAAATTCCGGTCGGGCCCGTGCATGCCGGTATCATCGAGCCGGGACATTTCCGCTTCACCGCCAATGGCGAGCACGTGGTGCGGCTCGAGCAGCGGCTGGGCTATGTGCACAAAGGTATCGAGTCTTTGATGGCGGGCAGCCCGCTCGAACAGGCGGCAAAGCTCGCCGGCCGCACCTCCGGCGACAGCACGGTCGCTTATGCCTTCGCATTTGCGCAAGCGGTGGAAGCCGCCTTGCAGGTGAAGGCGCCGCCGCGCGCGGTTTACTTGCGCGCGCTGATGGCGGAACTCGAGCGCCTCGCCAATCATTTCGGGGATATCGGCGCGATCTGCAACGACGCGTCGTTCTCGCTCATGCATGCGCAATGCGGAATCCTGCGCGAGCGCACATTGCGCGCGGCCGAAGCCTGTTTCGGCCACCGGCTGATGATGGACGCGATCGTTCCCGGCGGCGTCGCGCGCGACATCGCGGCGGACGGTACGACGCAGGTGCAGGCGCTGGTCACGGAAGTCAGCCGCGCATTTCCGCGGCTGGTCGAACTCTACGACAACACCGCCTCGCTGCTGGATCGCACCGTGTCCACCGGCATCGTAAAGCCGGACTATGTGCGCCAGTTCGGCGCCGGCGGTTATGTCGGGCGCGCTTCCGGCCGCGCCTTTGACGCCCGCCATCTGCCGGGCTGCGCGCCCTACAGCGATCTCAAGTTCGAGGTGCCGGTGCTGAACGCCGGCGACGTCAATGCGCGGGTGTGGATCCGCATTCGCGAGGTCGAGCAGAGTCTGGCGCTGGTCGAGCAGATTCTTGGGCGCCTGCCCGATGGCGCGCTGAGCGCCGACATCAAATTCAACGGCGAGACTTGCGAAGGCCTTGGCCTCGCCGAAGCCTTTCGCGGCGACGTGCTGGTATGGCTGCGGCTTAACGGCAAGGGACGCGTCGAGCGCTGCCACCTGCGCGACGCGTCATGGTTCCAGTGGCCGCTCCTGGAAACGGCGATCGAAGGCAACATCGTCGCCGACTTCCCGCTCTGCAACAAATCGTTCAACTGCTCGTATTCGGGGCACGATCTTTAATGCGCAGGACGCTGTTCGAAAGCTTCACCCGCGGCCCGCTCACCGAGCCGCCGCCTGAGCCCGACACGGCGGGCCTCGCCGAGCTGGCGCAGGCGGTAAACCGCGCCGCCCGCGCCAAGCTCGGCCGCTCGCTGTCGATCCGGCAAGTCGATGCCGGCTCCTGCAACGGCTGCGAGTTGGAAATCCATGCGCTGGGCAATGCGTTCTACGATCTCGAACGCCTCGGCCTGCGGTTTGTAGCCTCGCCGCGGCATGCCGACGTGCTGATGGTGACCGGCCCGGTCACCAGGAACATGCGCGAAGCGCTTCAGCGCACCTACAACGCCACGCCCGATCCGAAATGGGTGGTGGCGGTCGGCGCCTGCGCCGTCGACGGCGGGCTGTTTGCCGGCAGCTATGCGGTTGAAGGCGGCGTTAAGGCCGTTGTGCCGGTCGACCTGCACATTCCCGGCTGTCCGCCCAACCCGCGCCAATTGTTGGCCGGACTCTTGGCGCTGTTGCAGACAGCATCCTAGTGGCGGAGGCGGCAGCCGCGGCAATCGCGGTCAGACCGCCACTTTGGTGAGGAAGTCCTCGACTTCGCTGCGCAAATTACTGGCTGCCTCTTCCACCGATTCCGAGGCGGCGAGTACCGTCTGTGCCGACTGCTGGGTTTCGGTGGTGCCGCCAGCCACTTCGCTTAAAACCGTGACGATCAGCTTGGCGCCTTCGGCGGCGCTGTTGACATTTTGTGAAATCTCGCTGGTCGCCGCGCTCTGTTGCTGCACCGATGCGGCGACGGCGGAGGTATAGTTTTCAATCTCCCGCATGCGTAGCGCGATCCGTCCGATCGCTTCTACAGCCTTGCCGGTCGAATTCTGCACTTCTTGAATCTGGTGGGAAATATCCTCGGTCGCCTTCGCGGTCTGCACGGCGAGCGACTTGACCTCGGAAGCGACCACCGCGAAGCCGCGCCCCGCTTCGCCGGCGCGCGCCGCTTCGATGGTCGCGTTGAGCGCCAGCAGATTGGTCTGCCCGGCGATATTGCGGATGAGCTTGGTGACGTCGCCGATCTTCTGCGCACCCTGCGCGAGCGCGCCAATATCCTGATTGGTCACCTGCGCCTCGCCGACCGCGACCCGCACCACGTCGCTGGTCTGGTTGAGCCGGCGCCCGATCTCCGCGATTGAACTCGACAGCTCGTCGGCGGCAATCGCCGCGGTCTCGACATTGCTCGAGGCTTCATTCGACGTCTGTACCGCGCGTTCGGCGCGTTGCGAGGTATGGCCGGACGCGTTGAATAGGCTTGCCGCCGTCGAACGCATTTCACCCGCACTGCCGGCCACGCTTTGCAGGAGATTTTCGGCACGCGCGCGGAACGCCGAGATCGCGTTTTCAATCACGGCACGGCGCTGTTCCTGCTGCTGCATTTCCGTGCGTTGCAACTCGGCCTGCCGCCTTTCGGTGATGTCCTCATGCGTTCCGATCCAGCCGCCACCCTTCATTGGATGGTTGGTGACCAGCAATAGATGCCCGCCTTTCGACTTGACCTCGTGCACGATGGTGCGCCCCAGTCCGACGGCGGTCAGAAATTCTTTGCGGTATTCCTGCGGATCGCGGGAGAACGTGCCCTTGGCGACCCGTTTCGCCAACACTTCAGATAGCGTGGCTCCCGGTTTTACGTCGGCCGGCGTCAGTTCATACATCCTGTAATATTGCGCGTTGCAGACCACCAGCCGCTCCGAGGCGTCGAACATGCACAGGCCTTGCGCCATGCTGTCGATGGCGGTGCGCACCTGCTCGACTTCCCGGCTTTGCCGTCGGGTGAGCAGAGCGCCGGTCAGACTCATCGCAATTTGGGCAACGATTGCGGCGACGACGGCGGCGAGCACCGTTTCCGACATTGCGGGGATGACCGCGGCGGCCCAGCCGCCGGCAAAGACCATCAGCGCGCCGAAAACGAGCGCAAAAGACGTAAGTCCGACCAGCGCGATCAGTGACGAGGCGCGCTTTAAGCTGAGGGAAAAGAACATTCTGAATATAGATCCATTGTCCGTGTCGGCCTGCGCGGATTATTCCTCGTCCGGCTTTTTTTGCGGTTAATTGACGGTAAGTAATTCGTTAACGAAGCGGCCGGACCCATTGCGTGAAACGCGGCCTGCCTACGCATCCGGCGGTCTTCCGCCGCTGCCAAATCGGCCATGGGCCGGCCTTTGGCGCATGTCCGCCAGGCTGCTGGCTGGCTCCTGCAAGATGTGGTGTATTTCGAACGGCTTGAAGAAGCCGCTTGAAGGAGCCGTTTGTGAAGCTTGTGCTGTTCCAGACCACGCCCGGCGCCGAAATATTGCCCGGCGTGCTCACCGATCATGGCGTGGTCGATATTTCTGCTGCAGTGCAGAAAAGCTATACGCCCCAGCTGACCATGCAGGGCATTATCGACGACTTCGAACGCCTGCGCCTGGTGCTGGAAAAATCGGCTCGCCAAGGAGCCGTATTGCCGCTCGAGGGGTTGCGCCTGCGTCCGCCGCTACCGCGCCCCGGCAAGATTCTCGCCTGCATCGCCAATTACTGGGAGCATGCCCAGCGCGAGCCGCGCCCGCTCAACATGTTTCTGAAAAATCCCGATGCAGTGGTCGGACCCGGCGACACCATCATGCTGCCCGAGTTCACCGTGCCGTGGATGTTCATGCACGAAGCCGAGCTCGCGCTGGTGATCAAGGGGCCGGCCAAGATGGTGAAGGCCAAGGACTGGAGAAGCGCGGTGTTCGGCTATACCGCGATGATCGACGTGTCGGCGCGCGAGCAAGGCCGCAAGACTTGGCCTGCGAGCCCTTTAACGAGTTGGCTTGGAAAGTCTTTCGATACTTTTGCGCCGATCGGTCCCTGCATCGCCACAGCGGACGAGATCGCAGATCCCAACGATCTGATCGTGCGATTCTGGAACGACGGTCAGCTCCGCCACAATTACAATACCGACGACATGGAGCACCGCGTCCCGGAACTGATCGAGTTTGCCACCACGGTGATGACCATGAATTCCGGCGATCTCATCTCCTGCGGCACCAACCACGAAGGCCTCGGCGCGCTGCAGGATGGCGAGACCGTGGACATCGAAATCCAGAATATCGGCAAGATGAGCTTGAAGGTTTCCGATCCGCTCAAACGCAAATGGGAACGCGGCGTCTATATGGGCGCCGATTCCACCAATCCCGATGCGGTGAAGCGGCACCGGCCGCAAGGTAACACCAAGATCGATCGAACGGTTTAGCCATGGACGCAAATATGGACATTGCAAAAAGCGAAATTCGCGACGGCATGCAGATCGACTGGGACGCGCCCATCGTTATGGACGATGGGCTCGTGCTGCGCGCCGACCTGTTCCGCCCCGTCGGCGGCGGCCGGCATCCCGTCATTCTCACTTATGGTCCTTACGCCAAAGGCCAGGCCTTTCAGGAAGGCTATAAGGGCAATTGGGCGCGGCTGATCAAGGCGGCGCCCAACGTGCTCGAAGGCTCCAGCAACAAGTATCAGAACTGGGAGCTGGTGGACCCGGAGAAATGGGTGCCGGACGGCTACGTCATCGTGCGCGTCGATTCGCGCGGCGCCGGCCGTTCACCGGGCTATCTCGATGTCTGGTCGCCGCGCGAGGCGCGGGACCTCTACAATTGCGTCGAATGGGCGGGGACGCAAAGCTGGAGCAGCGGCAAGGTCGGGATCCACGGCATTTCCTATTACGCTATGAACCAGTGGGATGCCGGCGCGCTCAAGCCGCCGCACCTCGCCGCCTTGTGCATCTGGGAAGGCTCCTGCGACTATTACCGCGAGCTGAGCCGGCACGGCGGCATCTTGAGCAATTTCTTCAAGAGCTGGTTCGGCCGTCAGGTGCTGCGCGTGCAGCATGGCGTCGGCGAGCGCGGCTGCAAGAATCCGGTCACGGGAGATACCGCCGCCGGTCCCGAAACCTTGCCGGAAGACGAACTCGCCAAAAACCGCGCCGACTGCCCCGGCGAGATCAAGCAGCGCCGCCTCTACGACGATTACTACGCCGCGCGCACCGCCAAATTCGAGCAGATCGAGGCGCCGTTGCTGTCGGCCGGCAACTGGGGCGGCATGGGCCTGCACACGCGCGGCAATTTCGAAGGCTGGCTGCGCGCCGGCTCCAAGCAGAAATGGCTGGAGGTGCACGGCGACACCCACTTCACGCATTTCTACAGCACTTACGGCGAAGCCTTGCAGAAACGTTTCTTCGGCCACTTCCTCAAGGGCGAGGACACCGGCTGGGACAAGCAGCCGCGCGTCGCGCTCAATATCCGCCACCCGGGAGAAAAATTCGTGTTGCGGGCCGAGAGCGAGTGGCCGCTCGCGCGCACGCAATGGACAAAATATTTCCTGCAGCCCAATGGCCAATCGCTTGGCCCCGATGTGCCGGCGGCCGAGACGGCGCTAGGTTACGACACCGCCGGCGATGGCCTTACCTTCTCGACGCCGGCGCTGACCAAAAGCCTGGAAATCACCGGGCCGGTTGCCGCCAAGCTTTGGGTGTCGTCGGAAACGACCGATGCCGACCTTTTCCTGGTGCTGCGTCTCATCGACCCGGCCGGCAAGGAAGTTACCTTCATCGGCTCCAACGACCCGCGCACGCCGGTCGGGCTGGGCTGGCTGCGCGCGTCCCATCGCAAGCTCGACCCCAAACTGTCGCGGCCGTACCGGCCCTGGCACACCCATGATGAGGAATGGCCGCTCGAGCCCGGCACGCCGGTCGAACTCGATATCGAGATCTGGCCGACCTGCATCGTGGTACCCCCCGGCTACAGGCTGGCGCTGACCGTGCGCGGCAAGGATTACGAAGTCGACGGCAGCGATGCGGCGCTCCCTAATGCGCCCTATCCAATGAAAGGCGTGGGGCCCTTCCTGCATATCGATCCGGACGACCGGCCGGCCGTTATTTTCGGCGGCCGCAACACGCTGCACTTTGCCGCCGGCAAGCAGCCTTACCTCTTGTTGCCCGTAATACCGGAGGCGTAAGTTTACTGAAAAGGAAAACCAAAGCAGGGAGGATCTAATGATTAAGCGTGTCGTTACGATTGCACTGGCCGTGCTCGGCGCCGTTGTTGTCTCGGCACCGGTCATGGCGGCAAAATATCCGGACCGCACCGTTACCATCATCGTGCCCTATCCGGCCGGCGGTCCGACCGACGAAACGGCACGCGTGATCGGAAACTTCCTGTCCAAGAAGCTCGGCCAGAATTTCATTATCGAGAACGTCACCGGCGGCAGCACCATTATCGCCACCAACAAGCTCGCCAAGGCGACGCCGGATGGCTACACGCTGCTGGTGCACAATTTGCAGATCACGGCGAACGTCACGCTGTTCAAGAATTTGCCTTTCGACACCTGGAAGGAAATCGTCCCGGTTGGGCTGATCAACAGAAATCCCCTGGTGCTGGTCGGCCGCCCGGGTCTGGCGCCGAAAAATCTCAAGGACCTGATTGCACTGATGCAGAAGGAACGTTTGAAAGAGGCGCTGCCGGGCTTTGGCACCACCGGGCATCTGACCTCGTCGCTGTTTATCCAGGTCACCAAATCAAAGCTCGATCAGATCCCGTATCGCGGCGCGGCGCCGGCGATGACCGATCTCCTGGGCGATCATGTCGATCTGTTCATCGGCACGCCGCAATCGATCGTGGGTCACGTCAGAGCCGGCAAGCTGAAGGCCTATGGCATCACCTCGAAGGAGAAATCGCCGCTGCTGCCGCAGGCCGAAAGCATCCCGGATCTGCTCGGGCCGCAGTTCGAGATTCTGTATTGGCAAGGCATGTTCGCGCCGGCCGGAACGCCGGCGTCGGTGATCAAGACGCTGAACGCCGCGCTGCAAGAGGCGGTATCGGATCCGGCGATCCTCAAGACCTGGGCGGCCGAGGGCGTGTCGGCGTTCCCGAAAAATCAGCGCTCGCAGGCGGCGGCAGTCGCCTTCGTCAAGAGCGAAACCGCGCGCTGGGGCAAGATCATCAAGGACAATAATATCACGGTGAAGCAGTAACCGGTCGCGATGGCAGCCGGCGCAATGTTTTATTGGTGCATGATCTATTCCGAAAACCGGTACCCACTTTTCGGGATCATGCACTAGCGCGCCGGCTGCAACACCTGCTCGAGCCAGTCCCACATATAGGCCGAGCAGATGCTCTGGTTGTCGATCTGACAGTGGTGGTAGCCGCCCTCTTCGCGGGTGAATATCTTCATGGTCTTTTGCTTCGAGCCGACGGCGTCGAAGCATTTCTGCGCCTCGCTCAAGGGAATCTGCTCGTCACCCTCCCCGTGCAGCATCAGGAACGGGCAGGTTATCTTCTGCACCACGCCGTCAAGCTTGAACGGCGCGAGGCGCTTGAGGACGTCATCCTGCGACGTCGCGTTCAAGACCCACGCGATGTGCTGCCAAGCGACCGAGAGCGACGGCGTGTCGGCCTTGGCCAGACGCTCGAAACGGTCGCGCCAGATTTTCTGGTAGTCCCACTGCGCGCCCCAGGCGAGACAGCAGGCGTAACGCTGCTCGAACGCCGCCGCGCGCGGTGCGTAGTAGCCGCCAAGGCTGATCGCCATGACGCCGATACGCTTGGCATCGACCTCGGACCGGCCGCTCAGATAATCGAAGGCCGGCGTCGCGTAATGTTCGGTGTCGTGGCGCAAATAAAGCTCGCGGAAGCGGATGCTTTCGCCGTTGCCCGGACCGTCGACGATCAGGCAGGCGATGCCGCGCGCGGCGAGATCGGCGACACCCTTGAAGTATTGAATCTCCTTGGTGACGTCGAGGCCGTCGAAAAACACCATGGCCGGCACTTTGCCGCCGCGGTTGGCCGGCTCCGCGTGGACGTAGACCGCCGGCAGGCTGCCGCCGTCATATGGGATTTCCACGTGTTCGATACGCGGCCGCTTGATGTATTTCGCCGCGTCGCGGAAGCAATGCACCCCGCGCATATAGGCGTCGTTGCCCTCTTTGCTCTTGGGCTGCAGGAAGCGCTCGCCGACGTGGTAGTAGGCGCTGGCGCGTTGCAGATATTGCGCGCCGCTCGTCGCGTAGCCTTCGGCAATGCGTTCACGGCCGCGGTCCTCGACGGCGCGCGCCTCGCGCGACCATTCCCGGAACCAGCCATCGTCGTCACCGACGGCTTTCTTGAGCCGCAGCCCGATCCGGTTGACCTCGCCGATTTCCGCGCCGCCCCACGGCGCCATGTTCAGCCCGATCAGCAGCCCATGCGACCAGCGGTAATTTTCCGGGAAGTAAGTGAACGACAGTTCTTCCGGCGCGGCAGCCATGGGCGTACTCCCTCAGTGAATATGATGGATGGTGACGATGCTTCTGCGGGCGACCTTACGCGTTGCCGTTGCCGCCCTTCGGTGCATCCTTATCGGGCCGGAACTTGGTTTCCGGCTTGAGACCCTTGCGCTTCTGCTTCGCGCTGATCAACCCGTTCTCGAGATAACGGCCGAGCGCCGCCCGCTTGGCGGCTTCGTCCCATTGCGGCAGCCAGTCGCCGAGCGAATAGCCGAACCACGGCGGCTGCGGGCGCAGCGGTTCGAAACCGAGTTCGGCCCAGATCGTCTTGGCACGCTCCATGTATTCCTGCTTGGGCAGCGCCAGCGGCGGCATGTCGCCCTTCATGGTCGCATCCATCAGCAGCGTCGAATCCTCTTCATTGTCGTGCTCGCGTTTGGGTCCGTGACCCTGGCCGCGGTGCGGCACCGTTTGCACATCCTCGACCGGGTTCATGCGATAGGCCATCGCCCACAGCAGGGCGTCGGCGTTGTCGGCGGAAATGTCCTCGTTGACCGCGATGCAGATCTTGCCGCAATCGCCCTTGAAGAACGCGGCGCCATAGAGCGCGCGCCAGATTTCGGTGCGCGACATGCCTTTCTCGACCGTGATGATGGTGACGCGCAGCAGTCCGGTGAGCGGCTCATGCAAGGCGACGCGCTTGACGCCGCGCAGGCCCAACGTGTTGCGCAGATGCGAGAGGAACAGCGGTTCGTAGGCGACGCGCTTGATCACGCTCGATTCGCTCGGCGCCACCTGGCTGATATAGGATGGGATGATCGGCGTCTTGCGATGGGTGATCGCGGTCACCTGCATCGGCATGTTGAATTCTTCCAGCGCCACATGGCCGTGCGACTCGCCGAACGGCGCTTCGGGCTCAAGATACACGGTGTCGATCAGTCCCTCGATCACCAGTTCGGACTCGGCCGGCACCAGTAGGTCGACGGTGCGCGCGCGCACCACATTGATCGGCTCGCCGGCAAGCCCGCCGGCAACGGTGAATTCATCGACGCCGATCGGAAGTTTCTGCGGACCCATGAACGCCACATAGGGTGGGCAGCCGAGCACGATGGCGCAAGGCATCGGTTCGCCGCGCTTCTGGTATTTGAGGTAATGCTGGTAGCCGCCGGCGCCGCCGACGCGCGTCGCCATCCGCACCACCAGCCGGTCCGGCGCCTTCAATGCGGCGCGGTAGGTGCCCATGTTCTGAATGCCGGTCTCGGGATCGCGCGTGATGACGTTGGTCGCGGTCAGCGTCGGCGCGCTGTCGAAACCCGGCGTCGATACCGGGATCGGCAGCCGGTCGAGGCCATGGCCTTCGCCTTGCAGGTCCTTGCCCTCGATCACGATCTCCTGGCAGACCGCCTCGTTGACCAGCCGCGGCTCGATCGGGTTGGCGATGGCATGATCCCACTTGGCCGGGATGTCCGCGACCTTCGCGTCCATGCCGATGCTATAGATCTCCGGATTGGCGGCGATGGCGCCGACCACAACCGGAATGTCGTATTTGCGCCCGCGCCCGTCGATAATGTTGGTGAACAGGAAGGCCTTGCGATCCTCCTCGGCGAGGCCGCCGACGAACTGCCAGCGCACCAGCGGATGCAATTCCGAATCCTTGTCGATCGGCCGCTCGATGGTGCGGACGAGGCCCCGCTTCTCCAGTGCCTGCAGGTGCTCGTGCAGATCTCGGTAGCCGCGCGTGGCTTGCGTCATCTTTTCGTTCCCGCTGATCCCGGCAAGGACGGCCGAGGGCTTGGTTCGTCCGCAGCCGCGCCTTTCTAGCATCAAACGGGCTCGCCGGTTCAACATTCAGCCGTCCCGGATACGGCCGCGACGGGCGTGACTTCGCCAAGGGCCCGCGGTTAGAGTTGCCGAAAGCAACCGGGAGGCATTCGATGGAAGAGATGTTCATTCAGACCGATGAGCAACGGGCGATTCTTAAATCGGTCAAGCGCTTCGTCGCCGATGTGGTGACGCCGAGGGCGCCGGCCCTGGATGCCATGAAGGACCCGGCGGCGGGCTATTCCGAGGAAATCGTCGCGGCCGCCGATGCCGTCGGCATCCGCACCATGACGCTATCCGAGAAGTACGGCGGGCTGGGTACCGACTCCCTCACCACCGCGATGGTGGTGGAGGAACTGGCGCGCGGCGACCTCGGCACGTCGGTGATCATGGCGCAGACCCTGAAGCTGGCGCACATCATGGAAATGGCGCTCAACGAGGAGCAGCAAAAACGCTCGCTCGCGCTTTTCGCCAAGGACCCGACAGGCGTCCTGGCGATCGGCATTACCGAGCCAGACAATGCATCGAATTATTTCCTGCCTTACCCGACGCCGATGCGCACCTCCGGCGAGCGGACCAAAGGCGGCTGGATCGTGAACGGCATGAAGCACTTCATCTCGAACGGCAATCGCGCCAGTTTCTATCTGCTGTTCGTCCAG
Source organism: uncultured Alphaproteobacteria bacterium (assembly GCA_963789455.1). GTDB lineage: Bacteria > Pseudomonadota > Alphaproteobacteria > Rhizobiales > Xanthobacteraceae > Pseudolabrys. The sequence continues at coordinate 432,501 of CAWBLD010000004.1, forward strand.
ACCGAGAAAGGCAAGCCGATGGCCGAAGGCATGACCTGCTTCCTGCTCGAGCGCGGGCGGCAGGGTTTCACCATCGGCCGCGTGCACGACAAGATGGGCGAGCGGCTCGCCAACAACGCTGAACTGATCTTTCAGGACTGCTTCTTGCCCGACGAGAACCGGGTCGGCGAAGTGGGCAAGGGTTTTGACGTGCTCGCCCGCTTCTTCCCGTCAAGCAATTCCTACGCGGCGGCGAGCATCCTCGGCGTTGCGGTCGCGCTGTATGAGAAGGCCGTGCACTGGGCCAAACTCCGCGTGCAAGGCGGCAAACCGCTGATCGAGCATGACGGTATCCGCGCCCAGCTCGCGGAGATGAAGATGTTGATTGACGCGTCCCGCTCCTACATCCATCGCGCCTGCTGGCTGGCCGATCACCAGGATCAAGGCTGGGATCGCACGCTGGGCGCTCTGCCCAAGACCATGGCATCCCAGGCGGCCTGGAAGATCGCCACCTGGACGCTCGAGATTCATGGCGGCTATGGCTACATGAAGGAAATCGGCGTCGAGAAGCTGATCCGCGATGCCGCCGCCTTCCTCCATTCGGATGGCGTCAATCGCACGCTATTCCTGAAGGCCGCCAATTTCATGTTCGACTGAGGCGCCCCGCGCCGAAGATCAGGTTTTTCATCGACCTTGATCTATGGCCCGCCGGATTCCGCCTTGCTGGAGGATTCCATGTGGCCATCCCAGCGTTTGGCAAACGGCGCGGCAATGCCGAACTGGTCAAGCACCCGCGCCACGATATGATCGACAATATCGTCGATAGATTTGGGATGGTTGTAAAAGGCCGGCATCGGCGGAATGATCGTCACGCCCATGCGCGCCAGCTTCAGCATGTTTTCCAAGTGAACCTCGGATAGCGGCGACTCGCGCGCGACCAGTACCAGCCGCCGCCGTTCCTTGAGCACGACGTCGGCCGCGCGATGCACAAGATGCTCACCATAACCGTTGGCGATACTGGCCAGCGTGCGCATCGAGCATGGGATCACCACCATGCCCTCGGTGATGAACGACCCCGAAGAGATCTCAGCCGCCATGTCACCTGAATTGTGATAGACGGTGGCCAGCGCGCATACCTGTTTAACAGTGTAGGGCGTCTCATGCTCAATGGTACGCCGCGCCCAATTGCTGATGACAAGATGGGATTCCACCGCGCAATCCTTGAGAGCCTCAAGGAGCCGCACACCGAGGATTGCGCCGGTGGCCCCGGTCAGGCCAACGATTAGCCGTCGCATTTTGACTTCCCTCCTTGGCCGACGCGCCGCCGGCGCCACGCTCGTTCGTGCATCGCCTTGCATATCACGCCGAAATTTCCAGCGTCTCCTTATGGCCAAAGCCCTTGCTATTGTCGATCAGAACAATGCGGGCCGGCTGCAGCCGATAGACGGCCGTCCGCGCATAGGCCTGCCGCAGCTTCAACGGCCCCGCCGCCAATTGTCCGAGGAAAGGGTAACGCGCTTCGAGTTGGGCAAGATGGCGCGCGCGTTCGTCCGCCGCCACGATCCGGCGGGCGGTGCCGGCAATCTGCACGCCGCGAATGGCCGCAAAATCCGAGTAATCCGGCGCCACCGTGGCGGCAACACGCGGCTCCGCCTCGATTTCGCGGGAATGCTGCGTATCGGGCTCCGACACCCAGACAAGCGCCAATCCGTCACAGGCATAGAACAGGTTTGTTGCGTGCGGTCCGCTCGCACCGGATGTGGCGAGCGACATCACGTGGTGCGCCGCGAGAAAATCGCCGATCTGGCGGCCAAGCTCTGTGTTCATGCTACCCTGAAACCCGGCTGCCGCGCTGATCTAACCCGGAATCCTTGCTCGATATCATTTTCTATTTCGCGCCACCATGAAAATACCATTTTGAAGGATCGGCAAAAAGAATAATTTGTCTTGGATCACACAATTCAAGGCGTAGAAAATTTTCCCCAATCGGCTTTCGTAAGGACAATCCATGGGTCGGAACGATCGGTGCAATGCACTTTCTATAGAGAAATCGAAATGAGCAAGATACGCCGTAATCTCTTGAATAGAATATTCACGAATGTGGCTGAAATGTCCGTACCGTTCATAATCTTGGGAAAACTTAAAGATCGGAAGACCGAATTGTCTCCGTAACAGTATCTTTGCATAAGTCCCAATGCGGGCGCCGTTCGGAGTGGAAATAATGATCTTTCCACCAGGCCTCAATACGCGGCGAAATTCACGAAACGCCTGGTTAGGCCGCCGATACAGGTGTTCAAAGACCTCCAACATGATGATCACATCAACGGAACCATCCTTCAACGGCAGCAGAGATTCCTCGATGTCACATTTCAGACTCTGGAATTTCCAGGATGGGTCCGTGGGAAACTCGTCTGATCGGGGAATTTCAATGGTGCAAATGTTTTGGAACCCCTTAAGACTCAAATAGGCCGGTATAAAATATGGAAAGCTGCCGATGTCGACGATGGCGTCGGACTTTTGGCAGGAGTTTTCGATATAGTGAGCGCTGAAAATGAGCCGCTCGAACTGTCCCCTCGCAACATAGTAGTAGCCATCCGCGCTGTGCTTTTCCAAATAGCTCAATATATCCGTGACAACATGATCACCCGTTTCTTCCGCGGAGTTTAGATCAGCCGTCATTGCCGTGTTTCCAAAATATATGAATCACCGCAGACGGCCGCGGCCAATGGTTCGATGAAGTTTCTGCTAATCCGCATTAGGCTCATGCTGCTAGCAAAAAAATAGCCTGAATGGCTTTCGAATACAAACTTTGATTCTCCGGCGAGGTCCGCCGACTGGGTCGGTAATGAATTCCGCTCAATGCCGTATCAGAGAGTGTCCCCTGTGAACTGCTTGGAAGCTGGCGAATTAAAAGCTAAAGTCCCCGAAGAGCGCCAGCCCGCATGCGGGCCGAATTCCAGAAAGCAAATCGAAGAAAAACTGGGCGAACGGTCGTATCGAGGGCCACAGGGCAGAAAAGTCTGATGGAATTGCCGCAAAAACCGCGACGTCCCAATTCGCAACCGGTTGCGGCGGATTTTCTGCCTTGCATCGACAACAGTGCAGATGACGTGATTATCGTCGACCCCAACGATGTTCCGATCGGAACCGCGCCCAAGCTCGACGCGCATCGGAATGGCCTGCGGCACCGAGCCATATCCGTCGTCATTGGCGATCGACGCGGGCGCATCCTGTTGCACCGGCGCGCGGCCGGAAAATACCATTCAGCCGGCCTGTGGACGAACACTTGCTGCAGCCATCCGCGCCTCGGCGAGCGCGCGATCGATGCCGCCGTCCGGCGGTTGGCCGAAGAGATGGGCATTGTCTGCCCTCTCGCTTTTATGTTTTCGATGCACTACCGCGCCGAAGTGTCGAACGACCTTGTTGAAGATGAAATTGTGCATGTCTTCGGCGGTCACTTCGATGGCGCACCCGCTCCAAACCCGATTGAGGTATCGGATTGGTGCTGGAAACCTTTTACCGAAATTGAACGTGACGTCGACGAGCGGCCCGAAAATTACACCGTCTGGTTCCGAAAAATTCGGCATGAATTCTGGAATAACGTCGTCGAGTCCCTAAACAAATCTCGGACATAGCCGGCGGCCGCCGCGGCGAGGCTCCGGTACCCTTCGACATCTCAATTGACGGCAAGCGCCCGGCCGGCAGGGACGAGCGAGCTGGCAAAAGGCCGGTCTCACTTCTTCTTTTTGATCTTCTTATTTACCGGCTTCTTCTCGCCCGGCTGGCGGCCGGGTTCAAAGCCACCGACCTCGTGATACGTAACTTTATTTTCGGTTTCGAACGCCCTGACGGCGGGAATTTGTCCCGGTAGCCCGAGTTCGCTCCAGCGCGCGGCCACCTGATCGTAGACTTTCTTGCGCAGCGTGGTGCGCTTGGAAAACACCGGCAGGTGGCGGTGCTCCTTGCAGGCGTTGATCAGCGCCTTCGAACCGTAGGGGCGCTTTTCCGGCGGGTTCTGGGTGGGATCGAGCCAAGTGCTCCAGGTATTGCGCAGGATATCGATGTCGTCGATCGGGTTGCACCGGCTCGCCATCGCCCAGATCACCTGGTCCATGTCGGTCGGGTCGACATCCTCGTCGACGGCGATGATCCATTTGGTGTAGTAGGCGCCGCCGGGCACCTGCGCCGCCAGCGCCAGCGCTTGCGCGGCGTGGCCGGCATAGCGCTGCTCGAGGCTGATGACAGTCATGCCGAAGCCGCCCGCCGCCGCCGGATGCGCATAGACGCCATGGATGCCGGGGATGCCGAGCTTGTCGAGATCGTCCCAGATCTTGGCCGAACGGATCACGGAGAAGAAGCCGCTCTGTTCGCAGGACGGATAATCCGCCATCAGGCGTTGGTCAGGATCGGTTGCGTTCGGTAGTGCACCGCCGTGACGTCGACCAGCGGGCAGCCGGCTTCCGGCCGTCCGTAATAGCCGGGGAATTCGCCAAACGGCCCTTCCGCCTTCACCGAATTGGGGCGGATGACGCCTTCGATGACCAGCTCCGCGTTGGCCGGGATCAGCAGATCGGTCGTCTTGCCGCGCACGACCGGGATCGGCTCGCCCTTGATGCCGCCGGCGTATTCGTATTCCGACACGTTCTTTGGAAAAGTCTGCGAGCCAACCAGCATGAATAGTGGATCGATGCCCCAAGCGGCGGCGACGCTGATCGGCTTGCCCTGCTGCCAGGCCCGGGTGATGTGCAGGCGGGCATCCTTGCCGGGCGACAGATAGAGCCCGACCTGCGACTTTCCCTGCACCATCATGCGGTAGGTGCCGATATTGAGATAGCCGCTGTCGGGATCGCGGGTGATCACCGCGTCGCCGGTACCGGCATAACGGCCGCCGTCGAGCGGCCAGTGCCGCGGAATCGGCAATTGGTTTAAGTCGATACGCTTGCCGGTAATGGTGTTCTGGTAGATCGGGGCCTGGTCGGCAGGCACCTCGCGCGGCGGCAGTCGCAGTTTGAGTTTGTTCTTTACCCGCCGGATCAATTCGACGGTCGGCGTGTTTGCCGGCTCCTCGAGCGTGAGCGCGACGCGCTTCACGCTGGGCCCTAGAATATTCCACAACAGCTTGGCACCGATCGGGCTCTTGTCAAAACCGCGCGCCCGCTCGAACAGCACCGCCAGCGACGGCTGCTGCTTGGCGACCAGATAGGAGATCGCGCTCATCTCCTCGTCGCGGTCCACCGGCTGGCTCACTTTGGTCAACTCGCCGATCTCCTCCACCCGCGACAACCATTCGCGCAGGTCCGCAATCGGCTTATGGCCGGGAGCTTTGACATTTGCGGGGTTGCGCGAGGCCGTGAGCGGGACGCTGACAGGCTTGTTCATTGGCGTATCTCTTTTGCAGCGAGGTGATTTTGCGGCACGAAGCGGCGGACAATACCGACGACTGCGAACGCTAGCGGCTCTGGCAACGCGTCACAAGGCTATATCGGCACCCGCGTTTTGCCATTGCAAACGAGTACTAACAATGCAGCTCATTTTCCATGAATGCCGCCGTCCGCATTGCGGTAATATCGGTTGCCGATGGCGCAGCGCGGCGCCGGCCTCAGATCAAATAAATCCGGTCCGGCAGCACCGCACTGCCTGCTGCGGTGCGCGGGAAGTGCTGCGCGAGCTTGTTGCCGCACAGATCGATTGCCGTAATGAAACCGTCGGCGATGCGGCCGTCGCGCATGTGCGCGACCAGCGCGTCGATCGCCGCTTGCCACTCCGTTTGCGGCACGCGGGCGGCGATCCCCTCGTCGGCGATAATGCGCGCATAACGCTCCGCCAGCGAGACGAAGATCAAAATGCCGGAACGATCTTTTGTCCGTGCGATACCGCGGCTGACGAACTGCTCCATGGCGACGCGATGCGCGATGGCGCGGCGCGCCTTACGCGGCATGAGCGCGACCCGCACGCGCGGCAGACAGAGAAGCACCAATAGCGCAAGAAAAACGATGACCTGTAACAATAAAATCCGATGCACCGTCATTGCGGTGAGGTCCACCAGCAGCCAAGGCAGCGCGAGTGCGGCGGCCGCCGCAATTAGAACCGGCAATGCGGTGGCGTGGGAGGATGTCCGCGCCAGCACGCAAACGATTTCGCCCGAGGTCTTGCCCTCGGCGGAATGGATGGCGCGCGCGATGCGCTCGTGGTCTTGTGCCGAAATGCTCATCACCAGCTCCCCGAAGCCCCGCCGCCGCCCGACGAGCCGCCGCCGCCTGAAAAGCCGCCTCCGCTCGATGAGCCGCCCGACGATCCGCCGCTGCCGGAACTGGTCAGGATATTCAGCGCAAGCCCCAGCATAAACCAGCGGAAACCGGGCCAAACGATGAGCAAGAAAATGAATGCGGACAACGCCAGCCAAATCAGCCAGTCCGGCGGGCCTTCAGTCCGCTGCCGGTCGAGCCGCAGCGCGGGGCGCTGCTGCCATTCCGACGCGTCGGTGGTCAATACCGTGATGATGTCATCGACGCCGCGCGCGATGCCGCCGCTGAAATCGCCGGTCTTGAAGCGCGGCGTCATCGCATTGGTGATGATGACTTTCGACAGCGCGTCGGTGAGCGTGCCTTCAAGCCCATAGCCGACTTCGATGCGCACGCGCTGCTCATTCGGCGCCACCAGCAGCAGCACGCCATTGTTCTTGGTCCTTCTCGCCGAGCCGCCAGGTACGGAACAGTTGGTTGGCGTAGGGCTCGATCTCCTGGCCTTCGAGAGAGGTGACGGTGGCGACGACAAGCTGGATGCCGGACTTTGTCTCGAGGGCGGCGAGCTTGCGTTCGATCGCGCCGCGCGTCTCGGCCGAAATGATATTCGCCCGATCGACGACGCGGCCTGTGAGCGGCGGGAAGGTGACGGCAAAAGCGGCGGCAATCGCGCACAACAATGCCGCACAAAGCGATACCTAGACGCACGCCTCCGCTCGCGAGAGCAGAAGGGATGCGGCCCTTATTCATGTCGTTGTCTTTATGCCGCGGCGGCGCGTCAGAATTTCACTTGCGGCGGAGTCTTCGCATTTTCGCTGGCGGTGAATACCGCCATCGGCTTGTTGGAGCGGAAGAAGGTCGCGGCCCACAGCAGGCCGGGGAAGGTCCTGAGTTCGGTATTGTAGAGCCGTACCGCCTCGATGTAATCGCGCCGCGCGACCGCAATGCGGTTCTCGGTGCCTTCGAGCTGCGACTGCAGCGCCAGGAAGTTCTGATTGGACTTGAGGTCGGGGTAGTTCTCGCTGATCGCCAGCAGCCGGCCGAGCGCGCCGGAAAGCTGGTTCTGCGCGTCCTGGAACTGCTTCAGCTTGGCGGGATCGGTCAGCTGCGAAACATCGATCTTCACCTGGGTCGCCTTGGCGCGCGCCTCGATGACCGCGGTCAGGACGCTTTTTTCCTGATTGGCATAGCCCTGCACGGTGGCGACAAGATTTGGAATGAGATCGGCGCGGCGCTGATAATTGTTCTGCACGTCGCGCCCATTTCGCCTTGGCCTGCTCCTCCAAAGTCGGGATTCGGTTATAGCCACAGCCGGCGACCGTAAGCCCGAGCAGAACAACGGCAATGATACTGCGAATGCGCGCCATCGATATGGCCATGACGGGCTCCTGATGAGATCGAAAAAGGGCGGCTATAGTTTTCCCAACGGGTGAGATTACGAAGACCCCATCGGCATTCGGCGGTCTGACGACGGCGGAGTGTGCGGTTTCTAGCCTGCGATCCTATTCAACCGCAAGGACAAGTATGTAGCCTCTGCAAAGCCCATATTTCTGCATGGGTTTCGCGATGCTTTTATGAATGGCATGGCTTCGATAGAGGGTGGGCGCTATCGATGCAGGCACGCAAGGTTACGCACAAGCCTGCGACCCTCCGTAGGAATAGCGCGGTCAGCCTTGAGATTTTCGGTCGCCGTTGGGCATGAGAGCCAGAAATAATTATTCGCCCGCGGGTCCACGACAAGCCGGGCCGGTGCAAATTTGGCGAGGATCACGGACAGATAAGGGGTCGTCGAATACCAGGATAGCCGATTGCGATCCGCACCGATGCGATCCGACGACACGAAATTCGGATCGCCGAGCGAAGGATCGGACGCTGTGCCGGTGGCGAGGGCAGCCACTGCGGTTTTATATTGCGTCCAAGCCATGACGAACTTTGCGGTCTCCACCGCGTGCACCAGCATCACCAGCAGGAAAGCGCCACCGATGGCCCGGGCGGCGGTGCGGCTCGACAGCGCTCTTATGATGCGCGCCAGACCCGGTATCGCGGGAATTCGCCCGCCGCCGGAGCGAAGCGCGTGCAACACTGCCAACATGCCGAATACGGGCGTAGCGACGACAAGTATCGTCCGCAGGTAATACCGGTCCGCGGCATGGAGCCCGTGATCGGCCAATAGCCAATAGGCGGCAAGAGCCACAGCGACGAGCGAGGTGGCGTAGATATGTGCTTTTGCCGGCGTGAATCGCGCAAGAACGAGGATAGACAACGCCGTAGCTCGCGACTGTCGCGAACAGCAGACGAACCAAATCGCCGGTGAAAATATTGAGGTCGAAGAAATCCAGCGCGGCCCGGGCGAGGACGTCGGCAAAATAAGCATCGGGCCGGATGATCAATTTCACGGCGGCCCATACCAACACCGCCGCAAATAACGCGCCGGCGGCCCTGAGAAAATCCTTGTCCCGTATGCCGCGCGGCAAAAGCGTGGCCACGATGGCGGCCGCCAGAACCAGCGCGCCTTCATGCGTCAATATGAGCATGAGCAGCAATACGAACAGCGATGCAGACCCGCCAACGGTCCGGCGGTCGTCGTGAGCGACCGCGAGCGCCGGCCAAAACAAGGCGTGCGCCATCCACATCTCGGTCGGGAAACCGAAGACCAATGGACAAAGGCAAGCGGTCGAAAAACAGGCGTAGACGAAAATGATATGGCCCTTGGAGCGATCGGCCACATAGGTCGCGACCAGCCCGAGCAGCGGCGCCACGAAAAACAAGAATCCATAGACGACGATGCCCGCGTTTGGGTCGCCCGTCAGTCCGACATAGGCTTCGGCCGGCAGCAGGGTAAGCAGATAGACCGTCAGGCGGCCGGAGATATTGTGCCAGTGAAAGGCCCAGGCATCTTGCGCCGCGACCGAATAGGAAAACATCGCGCCGTCGCCGTACATCTGCAGCTGATAGCGCAGCCCGACGACGACGAAAGCGATCGACCAGCAAATGCCGGCGGCGATGACCAGGGCGCGCAACCGATCGCTGTCAAAGCGCGCGGCGGCATCGGCTCCTGGCGCGGCAAGCGCAATGTCCGGATGCGTCGGCCTGGCCGGCATGGTTTCCGTCTCCACTGAAGCGCGGGCCTGCTTCCTGCAAAGCTAGCGGCGAATAAGACGCTGCCGGTCCAAGAGTTGCTTGAGGACGCCGCCCGCCCTTTCGACCACGTGGCCGAGGATACGCTCTCCGAACGCTGCCGATGCCGCCTTGGCGTCGCCGATGACGCCCATATCGGCGAGCCGCTTGTCGTCCGTCGTCCAGGGCCACGACACCGCCGGATCGAGGATAGCCTGGCGGACGGCATCCCCATCGGGCGGATTCTTCAATTGTGCAATTTGGTCCTGGCGCACCAGATGCGGGGCAATTGCCAGCATCATCGAGGTCTCGTTCTTTCCGCCATGGATTTCCGGAACGGCCGCATCAGCGTCAATCTCCGCCCACGCGGCGGGATACATCACGCAGATATTGAGGCCGAAGTCAGCGCGTAAATCCTGCGCCACGGCTTCCAGGATCCCCCGATTGCCGCCGTGACCGTTGACGATGGCAAGATTTCGCGCCGGCAGCGCGCGGGCGATCTCGCGCCCGAGGTCGCGCAAGACCGCCGTCATGCCCTGGATCGACAGCGACAAAGTGCCGGGCGCCCATTCATGCTCGCGCGCGAGACCCAACGCCAGCGTTGGCAGCTGCCAAATATCCAGGGACTCGCCCCAGCGGGCGATGATGCGGCGGGTGAATTCCTCGGCCAGGATGACGTCGGTGTTGAGCGGCAGGTGAGGCCCATGCTGCTCGATCGATCCGATCGGCAGGCACAGGATCGAGCTTTCCTTGAGAACGCGCGAGATTTCCAGGAAAGTCAGCTCGCCGATCAATCGGCTCGGCATCGCGTGTGGCATGACCGCTATCGTTCCTCAGTCTTGCAGGAACCGCGTGCGGCTCTTGCCACGACGATAACAGCCCCGTCGAGCTCAGCTTACCACTGGGGCCACGTCCTGGTCTGCTGGGTCGGCGAGCGACGCCATCAGATGATCGAGCCGGTGCCCGGCGCGGGCCGCCTTCGCCGTCAGATAGCGGCGATTGTCGGCATTAATCGGCGCCTGCAGCGGCATCCGGCTCGCGATTTCAATTCCGGCCTTGGCGAGGCCGTCGAGCTTGGCCGGGTTATTGGTGAGCAGCACGACGCGCGTGCAGTTGAGCATTTGCAGCATCCGCGCGGCGATGCCGTAGTCGCGCTCATCATCATCGAAGCCGAGCGTCGTGTTGGCATCGATGGTGTCGAGTCCATCGTCCTGCATTTGATAGGTGCGCATCTTGTTGGCCAGACCGAGCCCGCGGCCCTCCTGCGCCAAATAGAGGATGATGCCGCCGCCCAAATCTTCGAGGCGCGCAAGCGCGAGTTTGAGCTGATCGCCGCAGTCGCATCGCCGCGAGCCAAATACGTCGCCGGTAAGACAGGCGGAATGCATGCGCACCGGAACCGGGTTCGCGAGGTCGGGCTTTCCGACAACGATGGCCGTCGAACTGCCCCCCATCGCATCTCGGAAAATGACGAAACGGGTGCGCATGCCGGAATTAAGCGGCACTGACGCTTCGCTTGCGATTGCGAGCGATCGGACCGCGTCGTCGCCGAAGCGCGCGACCGCCTCCGCCTCGACGGTGATGATCTGGGGCTCAAAAGCGAGCGCGTCGGTCGCCGCGACATTGGCCGCCAGCACCGCCGGCAATCCATGCGACAATTTAACCAGCTGGATGGCCGCCGCCGCCGCGAAACCCGCCGGCTCGACCGCAAAAACGCCATCGATTTTGGTATCGGCAACAAACGCCAGAATTGCATCCGCGTCGTGGTCGGCGGTGAGTTGCAACGCCATTGGCGTCGTCGCCGCCAGACCGAGCGCAAGCGCGCGTCGCGCCGTGATGATCAACCGCGGGACACCCGGCGCGCAAAGCGTCGTGAATTCGGCGAGCCGTCGCGCGTCAAGTCCCTCGACCGGCAATACGAGGAGCGTTTCGCCCTCGCCGGCGATCAACACCGGCCGTCTGGCGTGGAATTCGGCGAGCCCGCGATTGACGCCGATCTGCCCTTTCGAACCGAACAAAGTGGAACCGTCGGCCGCCCGAATCGCGCTCATTTCCTGACTTTCCATTCAAATCACTGGTTACTGTAGAACACCGCGCGCCCCGTGCCCATTCCGGTCGCAAATGTGACTGTTTTGTGCGAGCCTATGACTGCGAGCATACCTCATTTAAGCGTCAAGTCCCCTGCCCTTGAAAAGTTTCGATAAGCCAGGCGCTCAAGCAAGCCCAAACGGTCCCATCGGCCAAGCCCAGACGCTTGAGGACGGTACATCCATGGATTCCTGGGCTGAGTTTACGGAGATTTTTAGACGGCCGTCTGCCCCCCTGCCGCAGCCCTGGGGCGAGCTGTTCGGGCCGCTCCGGACCGGGGCTTCCGACGATCTGGTTGTCGTCGGCCAGATCGGGCAGTCGCTCGACGGACGCATCGCCACCACCTCCGGCCACTCGAAATACATCAACGGCCCGGCAGGCCTTACCCACCTGCACCGGCTACGGGCGCTGGTCGACGCCGTCGTCATTGGTGTCGGCACCGCCCTCGCCGACGATCCGCAACTCACCGTGCGGCGGGTTGCCGGACCGCAGCCGGCGCGCGTCGTGCTCGATCCCGAACGGCCGGCTGCCGGCGACCGCCAAAATATTTGCCAGCGACGGCGTTCGCCGCCTGCTGGTGACGGCGGAGGCAACCCGATGCGCGCCGCCTTCCGGGGTCGAAATTCTGGCGTTGCCCGATACCGACAAGCATATCGCTCCGCCCGCAATTCTCGGCGCGCTGGCCGAGCGCGGCTTGCGCCGCGTGCTGATTGAAGGCGGAGCCGAAACCGTTTCGCGCTTTCTCGCCGCCGGCTGCCTCGACCGCCTGCACGTGATGGTCGCGCCAATCATCTTCGGTTCCGGCCGGCCGAGCTTCGTCTTGCCGCCGATTGAACGCGCCGATCAGGCCTTGCGCATGCCGATTCGCGCCCATCAACTCGGCGATGAAGTTCTGTTCGACTGCGATCTATCGGCTCAGCGCCGCACGATCGGCCGGGCAAAAACATCAACGTGACCGACGCGCATCGACGAGCGCCCGGCGATGACGGCGTCGCGCCGGCGGGTGAGCCAACCGACGGCATCAGCGAGCGACAGGTCGCCGATTTCACGCGCGGCCCCCGCCCAACCCGCTAAAAGCTCTATCTGTATGTCACCGTCTTGCGGCCCGATGATCCAGTCGGATCGACCGTGCACGACGGAATAGCCCAGCGACTCAAATCGCGCGATCGCGACGGACGCCGCCGTCGGGCCAAGCGCGGGCCCAAAACCTTTGTCCGTACGCTGATGCGCGTTCACCCCGGCGATCACCGCCGCATCGAGCGAATCGGCAGGAGCGAGTTCGATCCGCCCGTCGTAGCTCAATGCCGCATAGACCGGGATAGACCGCGCCACGATCTCGACCGCGAAGCGTTCCAGCCAAGCCTGCGAGACGAGATCGAGCAGCGCCGAGGCGGCGATCAGATCGACCGGGCCGTCAAGCATGGCCTCAAGATCACGATTGAGGTCTAACGGAATGCCGGCAACCACGACGCCGGCAGGACGCTCCGTCGACGTCGCGCGGGCCAACAAGCCGAGATCATTGTCGACAAGCCGCCAATTCTGACCGGCTGGAAGCCGCGGCGCGAGCGCGCGCAAGCGTCGAGCCGGTGCCGCAGGCGAGATCGACAATCCTGAGCGAGGGGCAGCCTTTGAGTGCAGCGATGACGGCGTCGAGAACCACCGCGTTGCGCGCGCGCGCATCAAAAGGCTCCCGCAGCGCGAGCCAGTCTGCCGAAAAGCCGGTCACGCGAATGCCTCCAGCGTGCGCGAAAATAACTTCGCGGAGTCCTGCCAGGTGGGGAGGTGGCGCGCCGCGGCGCGCGCGGCCATGGCCAGTTGGCGCCGCGCGTCCGCATCCGCAATGAGCCGGCTGAGCGCGCGCGCAAGCGCGCCGGTATCGTTGGGAGCAACGAGGACCCCGGCCCCCGCCGGCACGGTGTCCGGGATGGCGCCCGCGGTGGTGCCGATCACCGGCAGGCCGTGGGCGATGGCCTCGGCATAGGCCATGCCGTAGCCTTCGAAGCGGGAGGCCAGCACGAACAGATCGGCCCCGGCGTATAGCTCGTCGAGACGCCCGGGCGGCACGGCGCCGAGCACCGCGACCCGGTCGCCAAGATTAAAACGCGCAATATCGGCATCGAGTTGCGCGGCGGTTTTCGGGTCGCGCCCCCGATCGCCGGCGATAGTCAGCCGCCACGGCAGGCCGGCGAGTGTCGGCCAGCGCCGCGATCAGCACATCGAACCCCTTGCGCGGCACCAGCGCACCGACCGAGAGCAGCCGCACGATGCCGTCGGCGCTGCCTTGGGCCATCGGCACCGGGTCGTTGCCCGGACACGCCACGGTGATGCGATCGGCGGCCACCGCGTAATCATCGACAAGCTGCCGCGCGGTCGCCGCGCTGGTGACGACGACGCGGCTGACCGCGGCCAGCGCTTCGCGCTCGCTGGCGCGCATGGCGTCCGCCTGGCGCGCCGATAACCCGGTCTCCAACGCCAGCGGATGGTGCACCAGCGCGATCAGCGGATTGCGGGCGCAAAGCTTGCGCGCCGCGTCCGGCAAGACTCCGAGGGCAAGCCCGTCGATGACGATGATGCGGCCCGCCGGCACGGTTGAAAGGCGCGCCACGGCGGCCTCCTTGCGCTCGCTGTCCGGCCAGGGAAAGCCGTCACCGAGATCGACAAGATCGATGTGCCAGCCGAGTTGCTCGAGCTCCGCGATCATGCGCCGGTCGTAGGAATAGCCGCCCGTTGGCGTCGCGAGATCGCCGGGAACCGCGAACGTGAAGCCTCTCACCACAAGGCCGCCTCGTACCAGGCGCGCGCGACGTGCGACTCCGACAGCGTGACACGGATCGCCTTGAGTTCGCGGCCATCGCGGCCGAGCTGGCCGCTGCGCGCGGCTTCCGCCAAGGCGTCGAAAATATGCTTGGTGAGGAATTCGGTCGTGGTGTTGGCGCCTTTGAGCTCCGGCAGATCGTCGAGATTGCGATAATTGAGCGGCCCGAGCGCCGCCTTGAGCGCTTCGTGCGCCCGCCCGATATCGATCACGATGCCGTTGGCGTCGAGCGTCTCGGCCATGAAGGCCGCGTCGATGACGAAAGTCGCCCCGTGCAGGGCCTGCGCCGGGCCGAACACGGCCCCGCGGAACGAATGGGCGATCATGATGTGGTCGCGGACTTCGACGGCGAACAAGGGACCCCCTTAGGAATAGCTAATGAGTTGACAGAGTACGCCGCTCTTGGCGGCAAGAATATCGGGCAGCCGCGCCGGCAGATCGTGAAACGCCAGCGGCGGGGCGAGCAGCGCATCCAGGCGCGCATCGGCCAAGAGCGCCACCGCCTCGGTCAGGCGGCGGTGGTGCGTCCAGTCCGCCCGGTGCGACGGCGCCACATGGCCGACCTGGCTCGAGACCAGCCGCAACCGCCGGCTATGGAACGCGCCGCCGAGCGGAACCGGCACCTGGGCATCGCCATACCAGCTCAGTTCGAGCACCGTCGCCTCGAAACCCGCAAGCGACAATGCGGTGGCAAGGCCGGACGCGGTGCCGCTGGCATGGATCACCAAGCCACAATCGGCCGGCGCCGCTGCGGGCGCCGCAAAGCTGACGCCCAGCTTGCCGGCGAGTTCCGCCCGCGCCGGGTTGATATCGACCAGCGTCACCTCGGCGCCGGCAAGCTGCCGGCAGAGATAGGCGGTCAGCGCGCCGACCACGCCGGCGCCCACAACGGCAATGCGGCCGGCGGGCACCGGCGCTGCATCCCAGACCGCATTGAGCGCCGTCTCCATGTTGGCGGCCAGCACGGCGCGCGCGGGCGGCACGCCGTCGGGCAGCGGCACCACGGCGCTCGACGGGACATTGAACAGGCTTTGATGCGGATGCAGCACAAAGACGTTTCGGTTGACCAGGTTCCCCGGCCCCGCCTCGACGCGGCCGACGGTTGAGTAGCCGTATTTCACCGGAAATGGGAAGTCGCCGCCCATGAAAGGCGCGCGCATGCGCTTGAATTCGCTCGCGGGCACATGGCCGCCCAGAACGAGCGCCTCGGTGCCGCGGCTGAGCGCGCCGAACAGCGCGCGCACGCGCACCTCGTCCGGTCCCAGCGGTGCGAGCTTTTCCGCGCGGATCTCGGCACGCCCAGGCCCGACATACCACAGCGCCTGGGCCATCTCGTCCGTTTGGCTGGCGGCCACTTTCTTGATCCCGGGTTGGACTTCTGCGATGGCTCCGCGTGTTATACCCTGCATAGACCGTCGGGACATCGGAAGCCGTAACCGCGTGTTGGAACGCTCCCCCTTACAGTTATCGGAAACCGCCCGCGCCGGGAAGGTAATGGCCGCCCGGCGGTTGCTGTTTGCGGTGCTGTTTGCCGCCACCATGGCCGGTGCGCTGGCGCTGATGGCGCTGGCGCTGTCGGCCGGCGGCTTCGGTTTCGTCGACTTTGTTCTCCTCGCCCTGTTTGCATTGACGCTGCCCTGGATGGTCATCGGATTCTGGAAGGCCATGATCGGGTTTCTCATCATGCGCTTTGCCGATCCGGTCGCGGCCGTGTTCCCGGTTGCAGCCGCTATGCGCGGCCATGAGGCGGTGACGGCCTCGACCGCGATCCTGTTGTGCATCCGCAACGAACCGCCGGATCGGGTGATCCGCAATCTCGAACCGATGCTGGCCGGGCCTCGCCGCCGCAGGCTGCGCCGACCGTTTTCATGTCTATGTCCTGAGCGACACCAGCGACGCCGGCATCGCTGCCCAGGAGCAGGCACGTTTCGGCGATCTGGCCGCGCGTTGGGCGGACCGCATCGCGATCAGCTACCGGCGGCGCGAACACAATATCGGGTTCAAGGCCGGCAATATCCGCGATTTCTGCGAGCGCTGGGGGGCGCAGCACGAATTCGCCGTCGTGCTCGACGCCGACAGCTTCATGACCGCCGACGCGGTGCTGCGCCTGGTGCGCATCATGCAGGCCGATCCCAATCTTGGCATTCTGCAGGGGCTTGTGGTCGGGCTGCCGTCGACCAGCGCCTTCGCGCGGCTGTTCCAGTTCGGCATGCGGCTCGGCATGCGCTCTTACACGATCGGCAACGCCTGGTGGCAAGGCGATTGCGGACCCTACTGGGGCCATAACGCGGTGATGCGGCTCGAGCCATTCATTGCGCATTGCCAGCTTCCGGCCGCGGACGGCGTTCACATTCTCAGCCACGACCAGATCGAAGCCGCGCTGATGCGGCGCGCCGGTTACGCCGTGCGGGTTGTTCCGGATGAGGAACTGGGCTGGGAGGAGAATCCGCCGACCCTGATGGAATTCATCCGCCGCGATCTGCGCTGGTGCCAGGGCAACATGCAGTATTGGCGCTTTCTCACATTGCCCGGGCTGCGGCCGGTGACCCGTTACAAGCTTGCCATCGCGATCCTGATGTTCATCGGCTCGCCGGCCTGGATCGGCCTGCTCGTGCTCGGCACGCTGTCGGCGGCCTTTGCCGAGACGCCGGCCGACTTCATCCGTCCCGATTACGGCATGGCGGCGTTCGTGCTCGTCCTGGTGATGTGGTTTGCGCCGAAGATCGCGACCGTCATCGATATCCTGCTGCGGCCCGAGGCGCGCCGCGCCTTCGGCGGGACGGCGCGTTTCCTTGGCAATGTCGTGCTCGAATATGTCTTCTCGATTCTGTTGGTCCCGATCATGTGGTTCGGCCACACCCTATTCCTGGCCGGCCTGCCGTTCGGCCGCGAGATCGGCTGGATCGGGCAGACCCGCGACGATCATGCGGTGCCGCCGGGACTGGCGCTGCGCAATCTGTGGCCGCATACTTTGCTCGGCTGCGGCACGATCGGCGTGCTGGCTGTGACGCAGCCGGCGGCGATCCCCTATGCGCTGTTCCTCGCCGCCGGGCCGGCGCTGGCGATACCGCTCGCGGTCGTCACGGCCTGGCCTGCGGTCGGCCGCGCGTTCGCCCGCTTCGGAGCTCGGGCGCCTGCCCGAAGAAACCAAACCGCCGCCCGCGCTGTCCGCTTTGGCGCTGCCGGCCATCGAGCTGGCGGCGCGGCGCCCGCGTCCGGCCTGACGCCCTCCATGCTGGCAAGCCTCCGGACCGCGCGCGGCATCGTCCGCTCGCTGCGCATCTATTACGGCCATCGCGCACGCGCGGCGGCCATGGACCGCCTTTACGGCGCCTTCGTCGAGCGCGGCGATCTGGTGTTCGACGTCGGCGCCCATGTCGGCGATCGGATCGCCGCCTTTCGCCGCCTGGGCGCGCGCGTCATCGCCGTCGAGCCGCAGCCCGCCATGGTGAAAGTGCTCAAATTGATCTACGGACGCAAATCCGACGTCGCCATCGAGGCGGCCGCCGTCGGGCGCAATTCTGGGACGATCGAGCTGATGATCAATGCCGACAATCCGACGGTATCGACCGCCTCGCGGCAATTCGTCGACGCCGCCCGTGGCGCGGCCGGCTGGCAAGCGCAGCGCTGGACCAGGACCGCACGCGTGCCGATGACGACGCTCGATGCGCTGATCGCGAAGCACGGCGTCCCCGCCTTCATCAAGATCGACGTCGAGGGCTTCGAGGCCGAGGCCTTGGCCGGGCTGACGCAGCCGGTCAAAGCGCTTTCGTTTGAATTCACCACGATCCAGCGCGAGGTCGCGCTCGCCTGCATCGAGCGCTGCATGGCGCTTGGGTTCACGCGTTTCAACGCCGCGCTCGGCGAAAGCCAAACGCTCGTGCACCCCGGCTGGATCGCCGGCGCGGCGATGGCGCGCTGGCTGACCGAGCTGCCGCATGCGGCCAATTCCGGAGACATTTATGCCGCCCGCTGACCACGCGCCGGAATCCGCAAGGCTGCCGCAACATTCCGTTTGGCCGACCGCCGCACTGATCGCCGCCGGCTTCGTCCTGACGCTCTACGTGTTTTATCCCGGCGTCATGACCTACGACGCGCGTTTTGTTTACGAGTACGCGACCAGGGGCACGATGGAAGACTGGCAATCGCCGGCGATGATCGTGCTGTGGCGCTGGATCAATCCGCTCGCGCCCGGCTCGGCCAGCATGTTTCTGCTGATCGTGACGCTTTACTGGTCGGCCATCGGCCTGCTGGCGTTCACGCTGGCGCGCCGGTCGACATGGCTCGCGGTGGTGCTGGTGGCGCTGGCGCTTTCGCCGCCGGCCTTTGTATTCCAGGGCATCATCTGGCGCGACGTTCTGTTCGCGAATTCGTGGTTGTTGGCGGCCGTGCTTGCCCTCGCGGCCGCCAATCGTGACGCCAAGCTGCGCATACCGGCGCAAGCGATCGCGCTTGGCCTGTTGGCGTTCGGCGTTCTGCTTCGTCCGAATTCGCTCATCGCCGCGCCGATTCTCGCCGTAGCGATCCTATGGCCGCGGCAGTTTTCCTGGAAGCGCGCGGCCATATGTTTTGTGCCGATCGGCATCGCGCTGTTCGGTCTGATGCAGTTTGTCTATTACGGCGTCCTCCATGCGACGCGGCAGCATCCGCTGCAATCGATCATGGTCTTCGACCTCGGCGGCATCAGCCACTTCGCCAAGGAAAACCAGTTTCCCGTCACCTGGAGCGCGCCCGAGGCCGCGCTGCTCACCACGCGATGCTACCAGCCGACCCAGTGGGATATCTATTGGCGGCTCGAGCCCTGCGAATTTGTCATGCACAAGCTGAAAGACGAAAATATTTTCGGGACGCCCGCCTTGACGGCAGCGTGGCTGCACGCGGTCGCGAAACATCCGGTCGCCTACCTTCAGCACCGCGGCGCGTTCATGTGGAATTTCCTCGCCCGCGATAATCTCACGATGTGGACCGATGACGTCTACGATCCGTCAAAGAAGGTTTTTCCCGACCGTCCCGCCTTCAACGCGCTGGTGGCGATCCACGATAGGCTTAAACCCACGCCGCTGTTCCGCGCCGGCACCTGGCTCATCGTCTGCATCGCGGTTTTCGGCCTGGCCTGGCGGCGGCGCGACACCCCGTCGGGCACCTTCGCCATCGGGGTCTGCGGATCGGCCGCCGTCTATGTGCTGACGTTCTTTGCCGTCGGCGTCGCCTCGGATTTCCGCTATGGCTACTGGGCGGTGCTGGCGGCGCATCACCGGCGCCGTTGCCATCGCACGCGGGGCATCCGCGCGCCCATGACGCCGGTGTTCATGCCGGCATGAACTGCGCTTTCGTCAGTTCGCTGAAGCGGCCGCCCAGCCGCGACAGTTCGTCGAAAGTGCCGGCCTCCACGATCCGCCCGGCCTCGAACACCAGGATACGCGTCGCCTTGCGGATGGTGGCCAGCCGGTGGGCGATGACAAAGGTGGTGCGGTGCTTCATCACCTGGTCGAGCGCCGCCAGCACTTTGGCCTCGGTCGCCGCATCGAGCGCACTGGTCGCCTCGTCGAGAATCAGGATCGGCGGATCCTTCAACAGCGCCCGCGCAATCGACAGGCGCTGGCGCTCGCCGCCCGACAAGGAACGCCCGCGTTCGCCCACGATGGCGTCGAACCCGTCGGCATTCTTTTCGATGAAATCAAGCGCCTGCGCCCCTGCCGCCGCCGCGCGCATCTGCTCGACAGTGGCGTCCGGTTTGCCGGCCAGCAGATTTTCCGCGATCGAGCGATTGAACAGCAGCGATTCCTGGAACACCACCCCGATATTGTGGCGCAGCGCGGCAAGCTTGATGTCCCGGATATCCGTGCCGTCGATTTTGATCACGCCCGACTGCGGATCGAACGCGCGATGCAGCAAGGCCAGCGCGGTCGACTTGCCCGCGCCGGTCGCCCCCACCAGCGCCACCATCTCGCCCGGACGCGCCGTGAAGCTCAGGTTTGCGACCGCCGGATGGCGACCGTCGTAATTGAACGTCACGTCCTCGAACGCGACGCTGCCGGCGAGCCGGTCCGGCTCAACGGCGTCGGGCCGGTCGCGCATGCTGGGAACGGTGTCGAGCACCTCGAAAAAATCGCGCAACTGCGGCGCATCCAGCGCCATGCGGTTGACGAAGCCGACCGCCTGTTCGAGCCGGCTGATCACCATGCCGGAGAACGCCATGAAGGTGACGATCTCGCCGATGGAGATGAGGCCGTGCTGGAACAACCAGCTGCCGAGCAGGATAATGGAAAGGACCGTCAGCGTTGTCGCCGCGCGCGTGAGCACCGCGACGACGGCCCACCACGACAGCACGGGAAACTGCGCCGCGAGCAACTGATCGCTCACGCTCCGCAGGGCCGTGACCTCGTGCTCCACACGGGCAAAGCTTTGTACCAAGGCGATATTGCCGAGCGCGTCGGAAGCCCGCTCGGCAAGGCCCGAATGGTGGGCTTGCACCGTGCTCTGTAACGATTCGGTCTTGCGCAGGACGACAGCCGTCAGGATGGCGAACAGCACGCACAGGACGATCAGCAGAATGGCCAGCCGCCAATTGATAAAGAGCGCCAGCGGCACCAGCACCAGCAGCGATACGAATGCGGCCAGGTGGTCGCGGAAAAAGCCGAGCCAGAGCGACCACAAGGCATCGGTGCCCTGCAGCATAATCTTCATCAACCGGCCGGAATGAACGTCGCTGTGATAGGCGAGCGGCAGTTGCAGCACATGCTCGAAATATTCCGTCAGCACCGCGAGCCGGCGGCGGTGCGACAGCCGGTCGGCATAGAGCGCGACCAGCGTGCCGCAGATGATGGTGAAGATGGCGAAGCCGGCCCACAGGCTCAGCAACACCCCGAGCCGCGCCCATGCCGGCGCTGCATCGTTTTCCTGCGCGCGCGCGAGCACATTGATGACGCGGCCGAACAGCACCGGCTCGGCGAACTGCGCGATGGCGAGCGCCACGTTGGCAAATGCCAGCAGCCAGCCCAGCCGGCTGTCAGACCCGAGCTTCTCGAGCACACGGGCGTAAAGGCGAATAAAACTCATTCGACCACGGGCGGCTATGGCGATGTGAAACTATACCTGAAAGTCGCCCGCGCCGCCCGTCTGGCTCGGAATTGCCTTGGCCGCCGGCTATTGTTTCGGCGCCGGCGGATTGGGTGCTGGTGCTGGTGCTGGTGCTGGCGCCGGAGC
Organism: uncultured Alphaproteobacteria bacterium; assembly: GCA_963789455.1. Classification (GTDB taxonomy): domain Bacteria; phylum Pseudomonadota; class Alphaproteobacteria; order Rhizobiales; family Xanthobacteraceae; genus Pseudolabrys. The sequence goes on from CAWBLD010000004.1 coordinate 453,948, forward strand.
GGCGGCGGCCGGCGGCGCGGTCCAGGCCTTGTAATCGGCCGCTGAGATGCTTGGCAATTTCTTCAAAAAGGCGACGATCAGCCAGAGGTCCTCGTCTTTCGCGCCGGCGAGTTTGAAGCTCGGCATGCCGGTCATGTTGATGCCGTTCTTGATCACCCAGAACAATTCCGCGGGCGCGGCGTCGTTGACCACGTCCTTGAGGTCGGGCGGTTCCGGCTTCAGCCCTTCCGAGAACTTGCCCCATTTCACGCCCGGCGCGCCATGGCAAACCCAGCAGCGGTGTGAAGCAAATGCGCGCGCGCCGGCCTGCACCTTGGCGGGATCGTCGAGGCCAGCCGGCGGCTTATCGGTCGCATGGCGGTCGATCGAGGCGTCACGCACGTGCTCCAGCGCCCAATGCACGATCGCTGGATCTTCCATGGTGCCGGCGACGTTGTAGAAGCCGCCAAAGAAAAATACCGCCGCGCCAATGCCGGCTAAAATTCCAAGGGCGCCGATCACTGCCAGGATTCGCATGAAAATTCTCCACTACGTTCGATGCGTGAATTATATGGCGCAATCGTGACGCGGACTAGCCTGATTTACGTTTCCGGCATCACTGAAGAACGCGGTCGGCGTCGCGCAACACGACATAGATCGCCGGTATTACCAGCACGGTGAGCAAGGTCGAGGAAGCAAGACCGAACAGCAGCGAGATCGCCAGACCCTGGAAAATCGGATCGAGCAGAATCGTCGCCGCGCCGATCATGGCGGCGAGCGCCGTCAGGAGAATGGGCTTGAAACGGACCGAACCGGCTTCCAGCAGCACCTCGCGCAAGGTCTTGCCTGCTCCCGCGCCGTGGCGAATGAAATCGACCAGCAGAATCGAGTTGCGCACGATAATGCCGGCCAGCGCGATGAAGCCGATCATCGAGGTGGCGGTAAACGGCGCACCGAACAGCCAATGCCCGAGCACGATGCCGATCAAGGTGAGCGGGATCGGCGTGAGGATAACCAGCGGCAGCTTGAAGCTGCCGAATTGCGCGACCACCAGGATATAAATGCCGACGATGGCGACCATGAAGGCGGCGCCCATATCGCGGAAGGTGACGTAGGTGATCTCCCATTCGCCGTCCCACAGCATGGCCGGCTTGCTCTCGTCTTCCGGCTGGCCATGGAAACGGACGGTCGGTTTGCCGAGCGCGCCCCAATCGTGCGCCGCGACTTTGCTGTCGACATCGAGAATGCCATAGATCGGGGCTTCAAAGGCGCCGGCGAGTTCCGCCATCACCATGTCGGCGAAGCGCCCGTCGCGGCGGAAGATGGTGGGCGAACCCAGTTCCTTGGTCACGCGCACCACATCGCCGAGCTCAACCACGGTCTTGTTGCCGGGCACGCTGTTGGCCGGCACCGGCGTGGAGGCCAGCAGCTCGCTCCAGGACAATTCGCTTTTCGGCAGCCGCACCACGATTTCGATCGGATTGCGGCCTTCGCCGCGGTGCGAGTAGCCCACGGTGGTGCCGCCGAACAGCGCCGCGATGGTGTCGTAGACATCGCGCTGCTCGACGCCGAAGAACTCCAGACGATCCTGATCGATTGAAATGCGCAGGCGCGGCCGCGGCTCGCCGATCGAATCGTCGATGTCGACGATGTAGGGCACCGAGGCGAAGATCTTCTTCAATTCATGGGCGATGGCGCGGCGGTCGGTCGAGGTCGGGCCATAGACCTCGGCCAGCAGGGTCGCCAGCACCGGCGGGCCCGGCGGCACTTCGACCACGCGGGCGACCGTGCCGGCCGGCAAGGTCACCTTCTTCAGCCGCGCGCGCAGATCGAGCGCAATAGCGTGGCTGCTGCGGTCGCGCTCGCCGCGCGGCGCCAGGTTGAGATGCAGTTCGCCCAGTTCGGGCGACTCGCGAATATAATAATGCCGGACCAGCCCGTTGAAGTTGAATGGCGCCGGTGTGCCGGCATAGGTTTCGATCGAGCGGATCTCGGGCAACTGCCGCGCCACGCCGGCGATCGCAAACAAAGTGCGCTCGGTGTCTTCGAGCGTCGCGCCTTCGGGTAGATCAACGACCACGGCCATTTCCGACTTATTGTCGAATGGCAGCAGCTTGACCGTGACGCTGCGGGTCACGAACAGCAGGCAGACCAGCACGGTCGCCACCCCGACCGCGCTCAGGAATATCCAGGCCGAGCGGCGCGAGCGCACGATTGGCGAGGCAAAGCGGCGATACAGACGCCCCAGAAAGCCTTCGCCATGCGCGGCCTCGTGCTCGTGGACCGGACGGCCTTCCGGATGCAGCCGCAGCATCAGCCAGGGTGCGATCACCATGGCGACGACGAACGAGAACAGCATCGCCGCCGACGCGTTGGCCGGAATCGGCGCCATGTAGGGGCCCATCAACCCGGAGACGAACAGCATCGGCAGCAACGCCGCCACCACCGTCAATGTGGCGACGACGGTTGGGTTGCCGACTTCCGCCACGGCCTCGACGGCCCCTTGCAGGCGGCTGCGGCCGTCCTTCATCGCCCAATGGCGGGCGATGTTCTCGATCACCACGATGGCGTCGTCGACCAGGATGCCGATGGAAAAGATGAGCGCGAACAGACTGACGCGGTTGATGGTGTAGCCCATCACTTTTGCGGCAAACAACGTCAACAGGATGGTGGTCGGGATGACGATTAGCGTGACGAGCGCCTCGCGCCAGCCGATCGCAAACGCAATGAGCACCACGATCGACACGGTGGCGAGGCCGAGGTGGAACAGCAGCTCATTCGCCTTGTCGTTGGCGGTCTCGCCGTAATCGCGCGTCACCGTCACGTTGACATCGGCCGGGATCAGCCGGCCTTCGACGGTCTGCAGCCGCGCCAACAACTGCTCGGCCACGACCACCGCATTGGCGCCGGCACGCTTGGCGAAGGCGACGCTGACTGCCGGGGCGCGGTCCCAGTGGCCGCCCTTGCCGGCCATATCCATCCAGACCCGGTGCTCCTGCGGGCTTGGTCCGATGACGACCGATGCCACATCGCGCACATAGACCGGACGGTTATCGCGCGTAGCCACGAGCAACAGCCCGATATCGGGAATGCCGGCGAGCGTCTGCCCGGCCGCGATGGTGCGCATGGTATCGTTGTCGCGCACGGCGCCGGCCTGGAACGAACGGTTGGCCTCGCGCACTTTCGCGACCAATTGCTGCAGCGTGACGCCGAACAGCGCGAGCTTCTCCGGGTCGGGCTCGACGCGGATTTGCTCGGGATTGCCGCCGGAAATGTAGGTCAGGCCGACATTGTCGGTTTTCACCAGCTCGGAGCGCAGCTGATCGGCAAGCTCATAGAGATCCTTGTCGGTCCAGCGCGCCGCCGCATCCGGTTTCGGCGACAGCGTGAGCACCACGACGGCGACATCGTTGATGCCGCGTCCGACGATCAGCGGTTCGGGAATGCCGACCGGAATACGGTCGATGTTGGCGCGAATCTTCTCGTGCACCCTGAGGATCGCGTCATCGGCATTGGTGCCGACCAGGAAGCGCGCCGTTACCATGACGCGGTCGTCGACCGTCTGGCTGTAGACATGCTCGACGCCGTCGATGCCCTTGACGATGGCTTCGAGCGGCTTGGTCACCAATTCGACCGCATCCGGCGCCTTGAGACCGTCGGCGTTGACCCGGATATCGACCATGGGCACGCTGATCTGCGGCTCCTCCTCGCGCGCAATGGTGAGCAGCGCGATCAACCCGACCGCGAGCGCCGCCAGCAGGAATAGCGGCGTCAGCGGCGAGCGGATCGTGGCCTGGGTGAGACGTCCCGAAAGTCCGAGCTTCACGGCCGCACCAAGATGTCGCCCGCCTTAAGTCCGGACAGGATTTCGAGGGCATCCGGCATATCGGGGCGGGGCCGTTCGCGCCCGCGCTGCACCGGGACGTCGATCACGCTGCCGGCATCCTTGCGCACACGGGCATAGTCGATGCCGAAACGCGTGACGATGAACGACCCCGGCACGATGAAACTGGTTCGCTCGCCGGCCGAAACCCACACACGGATCCGCTCGCCGACGAAGTAGTCGCCGAGATTGGCCACCGCCGCATCGGCCACCACGCGGCCGTCTTCGATCTGCGGATAGACCAGACGGATGGTGCCGAATTCGGCACCGCTCTTGCCCAGTTCCTCGCCGTCAATCCGCACTGGGTCGCCGGCTTTGAGAAAGCGGGCGTGCCGCTCCGGGACGCGCAGCCGCAACACGAAATTCTGCTCTGCCACGGTGGCGACGGTTTCGCCGGCCAGGATCACCGTGCCGGTGGTCACCGGAACCTTCAAGACGCGCCCGGATGTCGGCGCCAGCACATTGCCCTCGGTGACCTGCTGCTGGATCACCGAGCGTTCGGCGGTGCGCGCCTTCAGGGTATTGGAGGCGACATTGAAGGCGGTGCGCGCCTGGTCGAGATTCGTCTTTGGAATGGTGCCGCGCGAGAATAGATCCTCGGCGCGCGTGAGATCGGTCTGCGCCTGGGCAAACTGGGCTTCCAAACCGGAAATCTGCGCATCGAGCGACTTCAGCTGCAAGGCGAGCTTCTCGTCGCCGACCGTCGCGACCACTTGGCCCTGCTTGACCGCGTTGCCTTCCTTCACGGCGAGTTCCACCACCGTGCCGCCGATGCGCGCGCGCGCCGGCACCACGTTGGTGCTTTCGACGGTGGCGAACACCGCCTTTTCGTCGGCCAGCGTCTTGGGTGCGACGACAAAGGTTTCCTGGGCGAGCGCCCTTTGAGCGAACAGCGCGAGCGCGGCCGCTAAGACAATACTGGCACGCATGAGTGCTTTACCCCCGGTCATTTCATCCTCAATTCTGATCGTGTCGCGCGAACCCACACTGTCATTGATTTGACGCAAGCCTCTGCCGGCGCGCCGGGCGCGCCGTCTTGCGGCGCGCACCCAGCACGCAAGCCGAAGCGGGCGCGCAATAGACCCGATAGAGCGTGCGCACGAGTTCGCGCGCCTTCGGGCTGCCGATCGAATACCAGATGGTCTGCCCGTCGCGGCGCGCCGTCACCAGGCCGTCCTTGCGCAGCAAAGCGAGATGCTGCGACACGGTCGAGTCGCGGATTTTCAGGAGCGCGGCCAATTCGCCCACCGAGCGTTCCTTCTCGGTCAGCTGGCAGACGATGATTAGGCGGTGGCGGTTGGCGAGAGCCTTGAGCAAGCCACTCGCCTCGTCAGCCGCGACCAACATGTCATTGACCTTTATTTTCATAGTTGCGTATATACGAAATATAGAATATATAGTCAAGCGCCGCGCAGGAAATCGCCGGCCGGCAGCGCCCGCCCGGGGCCGGGCCCTGCCAAACCCTGCATCAGCCCCCTGATTGGGAGAATCGCCTATGAACGTCGATCGCGCCGTCTTCGCTCTTGCCGGCATCATGGTGTTGGTGAGCCTTGCGCTTGGCTGGCTCGTCAGCCCCTATTGGCTGCTGCTCGCGGCTTTTGTCGGGGCCAATATGCTGCAAGCTGCATTCACCGGCTTCTGCCCAGCCGCCATGATCTTCAGCAAGCTCGGCCTGAAGCCCGGCCCCGCCTTCGCCTGCGGAACGCGCTGAGCGGCTCGCGTTAGGCTAGCGGGCTTGCCACTGCGTCACGGCGAGTTCGATAAGCTTGCTCGCGTTCGGGCAATAGGTTTCCCATACTGGACTGTTGGGATCGCGCTTGAGGTCCACCGCGCAGGCTTCGCGGTAGCAGCAATCCACACAGCGCCGCCTGATCTCGTTGAGGGCGGCGGCTGGATCCCTTGCAACCTCGGCGGGATCGAGGCCGAGCATGGCCATGCGGCAGTCGAGCAGGACGTCGTCAGGTGCCGCGGATTTCCCAGTTGAGCGAGGATTGCCGATCGTCATCAAATCCTCCTGCGTTCCTGGACGAAATCACGCAGGAAAGTGCTGGTTTTCGCATTGATTTAAATCAACCGAGCCGAAATAACGGCGCCGGCTAGATGTCTTCCGGTATCATCTTGATGGCGCCGCACGGGCATTCCTGCGCGCATATTCCGCAACCCTTGCAATAGTCGTAGTTGAATTTGAAGCGTTTGCCGGGGCCGAGCTTGATCACCGCGTTGTCCGGACACACGCCGTAGCAGTTGTCGCATTCAAAGCAATTGCCACAGGACAGGCACCGGCGCGCCTCATACAACGCGTTGGTTTCGTCGAGCCCGCCCTGCACTTCCTCGAAGGTGCTTTGCCGGCGGGCGACTTCGAGCATTGGCCGCACCGTCTTCGGCGCGTCGGCGTAATACCAGTCATTGAGCTTGTCGATGCCGGCGAGTTCATGCTTCTCCGGTGGCGCGTAGGTAGCACCGCGCAGCCAAGTGTCGATATGACGGGCCGCCTTTTTGCCGTGGCCGACCGCGACCGTGACGGTGCGTTCGGAGGGAACCATGTCGCCGCCGGCGAAGATGCCGGCATAGCCGGTCATCATGTTGGGCGCGACCTGCACCACGCCATCCTTGATTTCCAGTCCCGGCACGCCGTCGAGCAGCGACAGATCGACATCCTGCCCGAGCGCCAGCACCAGCAAATCGGCTTCCAGCTGCTCGAATTCGCCGGTCGGCTGCGGGAAACCCGTGTCGTCGAGCTGCATTTTTTCGACGGTGAGCACACCCTCGTCCATGCGTTTGATGGTCGAGAGCCATTTCATCATGATGCCTTCCTGCAGCGCCTCCTCGACCTCGAAGTCGTGCGCCGGCATGCGGTCGCGCGTGCGGCGATAGACGATGATCGCCTCGGTCGCGCCCAGCCGCTTGGCGGTGCGGGCGGCATCGATCGCGGTATTGCCGCCGCCATAGACGACGACGCGGCGGCCGAGCAGCGGCTTGTCCTCGCCTTCCATCGAGCGCAGCAGCGCGACGGCGTCGAGCACCTTGGCGGCGGAGCCGGCGGGAATAAAAGCGCGCTTGCCGATATGGGCGCCGACGGCGAGGAAGGCGGCGTCGAAGCGGCCGGCCTTCATACTGTCGACGATACGGTCGACCTTGCTGTTGAGTTTAAGCACCACGCCGAGATCGACAATGCGCTTGACCTCGGCGTCGAGCACCTCGCGCGGCAGGCGGTATTTCGGGATGCCGAACCGCATCATGCCGCCGGCAAACGGGCCCGCCTCGTGGATCTCGACCGCGTGCCCCATGCGGCGCAGATGATAGGCGGCGGACAGCCCGGACGGACCGGCGCCGACCACCAGCACGCGCTTGCCGCTGTCGGCCTGCGGCGGCTCGAAGCGCCAGCCGTTGCGGATCGCCGTGTCGCCGAGGAAGCGCTCGACCGAATTGATGCCAACCGCCTCGTCGATCTGCGCGCGATTGCAGGCGCCTTCGCAGGGGTGATAGCAGACGCGGCCCATCACCGCCGGCAGCGGATTGTCCAGCGTCAACGTGCGCCAGGCGGCTTCGTAGTTGCCGGATTCGGCATAGTAGAGCCAAGCCTGAATGTTCTCGCCGGCCGGGCAGGCATTGTTGCAGGGTGGCAAACGATCGACATAGACCGGGCGCGAGGTGCGCCACGAACCGGTGAGATTGGCGAGGCTGGAGCCGACGTCGAGCGTGATGGCGAAGGGGTGTTCCATCAGGCCTCTCCCTCCGCATCGAGCAGGTGATATTCGGCGATGTTGCGGTCGGCCAGCCCTTGCAGGCGGCCGATACGCTCGCGCCCCTCTTCCGTGGCGAAGAGATGGGCGAAACGCCGCTGCGGTTTCAGGTAATCGTCGACCGGAACGCGGCGGCGGATCTTCCGGCTGGCGGTGACGACTCCGTGCTCGGCCTCGAACACCGGGAACAGTCCGCACTCGACCGCGAGCCGCGCCAGGCGGATCGTATCATGGGAGGCCGAGCCCCAGCCGAGCGGGCAAGGCACATGGATATGCAGATAGCGCGCACCGTGCAAGGTCATCGCCTTCATCACCTTGCGCTCGAGGTCGTGCAGATCGGCGACGGTGGCGGTGGCGACATAGGGGATGCCGTGGGCGACGGCGATCTTCGGCACATTCTTGCCGGTGCCGAAAACGTTGCCCGGTTCCTTGCCCATGGCCGGCGTGGTGGCGGTGCGCGCCGCCGGCGGCGTCGCCGAGGAACGCTGCACGCCAGTGTTCATGTAGGCTTCGTTGTCGTAGCAAATATACAGCACGTCATCGTTGCGCTCGAACATGCCCGACAGGCAGCCGAAGCCGATATCGGTGGTGCCACCATCGCCACCTTGCGCGATCGCGCGCACCTCGTGGCGTCCCTTCACGCGCATGGCGGCGGCAACGCCGGTCGCGACCGCGGCGGCATTGCCGAACAGCGAATGCAGCCACGGCGTCTGCCACGAGGTTTCCGGATAGGGCGTGGTGAACACTTCCAGGCAGCCGGTAGCATTGACGGCGATCACATTGCCGCCGGTCGCGCGCATGGCGGCGTCCATGGCGTAGCGCGCGCCCAAGGCCTCGCCGCAGCCCTGGCAGGCGCGGTGGCCGCAGGTGAGCGCATTGGAGCGGTCGAGCGAGGCCTGTACCGCGCGCTCCTGTTCGGAGACGAGGCGGTTGCCGACGGTGAAGGTGCCCTTCTGATAGAAGTGCAGCTTCTGGGTAGCGTCCATTGTGGTTGAGCGATCGGTCACCGGCTATTCCTCATACCGCGGCTTTTTCGGCGGCCTGGCTGAGACGCCGCAACAGGTTTTCGGCGGTCGGCCCCGAGCGCCGCACTTTGCGAACGTAATGCAATTCCTTGGCCACGATTTCCTCGTTGAGATCGAGGAAATGCGAGCCTTCCCACGGCTGCACGAAGGCGCGGCGCAGCACGCGATGCAACGAGGTGCGGGTGATCGGCCGCCCGCCGAGACCGGCGATGACCGAGTGCACCTGCGGCGCGCCGGCGACGTTGCGCAGCGCGAGATCGACATTATTGGCGAGCGGGCCGCCCATACCGACCGCCAGGCTCTTTTCGATCACCACCACATTGCGCGCGCGCACCAGTTGTTCGCGCAGCGCCGTCACCGGGAATGGGCGGAACGCCACCAGCGTGACGAGACCGATGCGCAAGCCGTCGGCGCGCATCTCGTCGATGGTGTCCTTGATCGTGCCGTTCACCGAGCCCATGGCGACGACGATCAACTCGGCGTCTTCGGTGCGATAGGAACGCAGCAGGCCGCCGCTGTCGCGGCCGAATTTCTTCTTGAACTCGCCGGCATATTCCGGAATGAGCCGCAGCGCCAGCGTCTGCTTGTAGTGTTGCAGATAGCGCACCTCGGTGAAGGCATCCGGCCCGACCATCGCCCCGATCGAGATCGGGGCCTGCGGATCGAGCACCTGCACCGGCTCGTAAGGCGGCAGATAAGCGTCGACATCATCCTGCTCGGGAATGTCGACCCGCTCGACCGCGTGCGTGAGAATGAAGCCGTCGACGCAGACCATCACCGGCATCGACAATTCCTCGGCCAGCCGGAAGGCTTGAATATGCAGATCGAGCGCCTCCTGATTGGTTTCGGCAAAGAGCTGCATCCATCCTGAATCGCACACTGCCATGGCGTCGGAATGATCGTTCCAGATGTTGATCGGCGCGCCGATCGCCCGGTTGCCCAGCGTCATCACGATCGGCAGGCCGAGACCGGAGGCGTTGTAGACGGCCTCGGCCATGAAAAGCAGGCCCTGGCTGGCGGTCGCCGTATAGGCGCGCGCGCCGGCGGCGGACGCGCCGATCGCTACCGACAGCGCGGCAAATTCAGATTCGACGTTGATGAACTCGCATTTGGTGATTTCGCCGGTGCGCACCATTTCGCCGAGGCCCTCGACGATGTGGGTCTGCGGTGTGATCGGGTAGGCACAAATCACCTCGGGCCGGCATAGCCCGATGGCCTCGGCCATCGCCCGCGAGCCTTCGATTTGCTTGAGCATGGCGATGATCCTTCAGGCGGCTACGGGAGCGCTGGCGACAGCATCGTGCGCGGCGGTGGCGGCGGCGATATTCGCAGCTGCGATCTTTTCGGGAAACGCATCACGGATCGCAGCGGCAACGGATTTCAAATGGATGATGCCGGTAAGACGAGCGAATGCGCCGAGCAGAGCGGCATTGGGAAGCGGGCGGCCGACATGTTTGAGCGCAAACTCAGATGCCGGCACGGTCAGGACGTGGCCGGCAGGCAGCTGCTTGGCAATGGCGTCGAGATGTAGATCCGTCAGGCTGCGATTGCTATTGACGAGCAGGTAGCCGTTCGGCTTCAAGCCCTGGAAGACGTCGATTGCCTTGAACAGCGTCGGGTCTTGCACGATCAGGGCGTCGGGATCGAGGATCGGCTCGCGTAGCCGGATTTCCTTGTCGTCGATCCGGCAAAACGAAACCACCGGAGCGCCCATGCGCTCGGAGCCGAAGCTCGGAAAGGCCTGGGCATGCTTGCCCTCAAGGTAGGCGGCAACCGACAGGAGTTCCGCGGCCGTGACGACACCCTGCCCTCCGCGGCCGTGGATGCGCACTTGGAACATAGGGCAGGTCCTCGCTTTACGCTGTAATCTTGCAAGCCGCCGGGATCGGCCGGGCCGCCAAATTCATCAGTTATAGGTAGAACGGCGCGGCGACCCCGCCTTGAGATATGTCAATTGACCTAGGTCAAAAACCGGCGTGCAAACGCTTCGATCGCGAGCACGGACCGCACATTGCAGTGCGGCAATGAGCGGGGAAATGGCCGGGCTTATGAATTGCCGCGGCGCTTGCCGGTCACGCTGGTGTCGACTACCTGCGCATGCATGCGCGAGAGGAAATTGAGCAGCAGTTTCCGTTCGGCCGCGGAAAAGCTCTTGAGCAGTTGCCGTTCCCGCGCGAGCGACAATTTGACGACCCGATCATGCAGCGTCAGGCCCTTGCGGGTCAGAGCGATCAACTGCCGAGACTGCTCGTCACCGGTTCGTTGCACGTCGACGATTCCGTTTGATTTCATACCGTGCACGCTGCGGCTGACCGCCGCCTTGTCGAGCCCGATCACGTCGCAAACGCGTCCGGCCGATATCCAAGGCTCGGTGGCGAGCAGCGCCATGATCCGCCAATCGGTGATGCCGATCCCGAATTTCGGGCGGTAGGTCGCCGACGCCGAGTTCGAAATCTTGCCTGCGAGAAAGGTCAGATAGGCCGGGACGTAATTGTCGAGGTTAAGGGCATGCGCGGAAATGCGTGTATAGTCGGGTTGTTCCGGGCCGGCGCGCCGCGCTTTGGAACGGAGGCTCATAGGACACACCGTGAGGGCCGCCATTGGGCCGACGCCCGCGATGCCCATCCGATCGATCGCAAAGCGGGTGAAAAGCAGGTCATCGTGGGCAGGACCCTGGACGATCAAGAATCTTCGGCGACAACCTTGTAACCTTGATCAAAATCAATTCACCCGACCGGCCACGTGCCATAGTATTGTTGACATGTCAACGAGCGGGCTGGAGACGACACGGCATGCGAGCGTTGCGGTACTGGAGCGTCCGGCACGCATCCGCCCTCAAGCGGGTCTATGACGCCTGCGCGCAATATGCTCCGTACCTGCGCCGTCCCTTGCAATGGGCCGGAGCGCAGCGCGCGGAGCAGCTGGTGCGGCCGGTTGAACGCGCGACGAAACAACTGCTGTTCGACTGCAAGATGTGCGGCCAGTGCGCGCTGTCGTCGACCGGCATGGCCTGTCCGACCAATTGCGCCAAGCAGATGCGCAACGGACCCTGCGGCGGCGTTCGCGCCGACGGCACGTGCGAAGTCGATCCGACCATGCACTGCGTATGGATCGAAGCGATCGAGGGCATGAAACAAATCGGCCAGCCGACTAACAAGATATTTCTAGAGCCGATCGACCACCGGTTTTGGAATCACTCGTCCTGGCTGCGGGTGGTCGACGACACCCATCCGGAGCCGATCCTTATTCGCCCGCACGCTGCCCCGGCGCGGGAGCCCTTTGCTTTTGAGCAAGCCTGCAAGTCCGGGCGCTTCGTCATCACCGTTGAAGTCTCCCCGCCCAACTCCACCGATCCCGGCACGCTGATCGAACGCGCTGCCCGCTTCCGCGATCTGGCCGATGCCGTCAATATCACCGACGGCGCCGGCGCAAATTGTCATATGTCCAGCGCCGCCGCCGCCGCTATCCTGGTCGCCAACGGATTCGACTCCGGTGGCGCAGTTTTCGTGCCGCGACCGCAACCGCATCGCGCTGCAGGGCGACATCCTGGGCGCGGCCGCATTGGGCGTGCGCAACGTGCTTTGCCTCACTGGCGACGACGTCAGCAAGGGCGACCATCCCTACGCCAAGCCGGTGTTCGATCTGGATTCGATTTCCCTGCTGCGCATTATCGAAGGCATGCGCGATTTGGGGACCTTCGCTTCGGGCAGGAAACTGGACGTGGCGCCAAATCTGTTTATCGGCGCCACCGCCAATCCCTTCGTCCCGCCGTTCTTGGATCGTGTCGCCAACCTGGAAAAGAAGATCGATGCCGGCGCGCAGTTCATCCAAACGCAATTTTGTTTCGACGTGCCGCTGCTGGCCGATTTCATGCGGGAAGCCCGCGCGCGCGAACTGCACAAGCGCTGCGCCATCATCGTCGGCGTCGGAACCTTGAGCACCGCCAAGGCGCTCCGCCGCATGGTTCAGCATGTACCCGGCGTGCACATTCCGGAATCCGTTCTCAAGCGTGTCGGCGGTGCCGACAATCAAAAGGCCGAGGCCAAGGCGGTTCTGGTCGAAACGATTCGGGCGGTGAGCGAGATTGAGGGTGTCGCCGGTGTTCACCTGATGGGTTACCGCAACGACGATGTGCTGGCTGAAGCAATAGCGGAATCGGGAGTTCGCCGTGGCGCGGGCACGCGCGCGGCTTGACGTGGATAATCGATCCGGGGAGTTGAAATGACTGACATGAACGATCAAGAAAAACAGTTGGTGGCGTGGCTCGCCGACATGAACGAGGACGACGCGTTCGCCCTCGCCAAGAAGATGCTGCTCGAAGAAGGCGCCAATCCGCTTCGTGTGCTGGAGCTGTGCCGCGCGGCCATGGATATTGTCGGCAAGCGCTTCGAGAAAGGCGAGTACTTCCTGCCCGAGCTCGTGCTTGCCGGCGAAATGCTCGAGAATATCGGGGCGATCGCCAAACCGTTGATCAAGCAGGCTCCCGGCGAGGAAGCAAAGAAGCTCGCCAAGGTGCTCATCGGCACCGTGCATGGCGACCTGCACGATATCGGCAAGAACATCGTCACGTTCATGCTCGATATCAACGGCTTCGAGGTCAAGGACATCGGTATCGATGTGCCGGTCAAGACCTTTATCGACGAGATCAACCAATTCCAGCCCGATGTGGTTGGCCTGTCCGGCTTTCTGACGCTGGCGTTCGATTCGATGAAGGAGACGATCGAAGCCATTCAGGATGCCGGCCTGCGCGACAAGCTCAAGATCATGATCGGTGGCGGCCAGGTCGACGAAGCCGTGCTCAACTATACCGGGGCGGACGCCTTCGGCACCAATGCCATCGAAGCTGTGTCGTTGTGCAAGAACTGGATGGGGGTTGCCGCATGAACGCACAAACCCCGATCCAGACGCCCGAAGCGAAAGCTGCCTATGACGCGCGCTGGCAGCGCGTGATGGACTGCGTCAACCTGAAGACGCCCGACCGCATGCCGACGGCGATGTTCTGCACCTTCTGGCTGGCCAAACTCGGCGGCATCAGCCACCGGCAATTGATGTATGACTACGACAAGGCAAAGGAATTGGGCGAGCAGGCGCTCCGCGAACTCGAACCCGACGTCCATAATCCGCTGCTGCTTAACGTGGCCGCCGGCCCGGTGCTCGACGCGGTCGACTACAAGCAGTTGATCTGGCCGGGCCATGGCGTGCGTGACGACCAGCCCTACCAGTATCTCGACCGCGAATACATGAAGGCGGACGAATACGACGAGTTCATCGAAGACCCCACCGGCTTCTATCTGCGCAAATACCTGCCGCGGGTCTGCGGCGCGTTCGAGGGCTTCGAGGAATTCCCCGATCTGCCCGGCCTGCATTATTTCCGCCTGGTCGGCGGCGTGCGCGGTTTCGGCCGGCCGAAGCTGCGCGCGGCGTTCGAGCGGGTATTGAAAGCCGCCGAGGAAGTGGACCGTTTCGCCGAGCAGCATGCCGCCTTCACCGAGCACATGGCGGCGGCCGGCTTCCCCACGTCGCATATCAGCACCTCGGTCGCGCCCTACGACCTGGTGGCCGACTATTTCCGCGGCGCCACCGGAACCATGAAGGACCTCTACCGCAAGAAGGACAAGCTGCTGCAACTGTTGGACAAGGCCTGCACCTTCCTGACCCGGCAAACGATCAACTGGTCGAAGGCCTCCGGGCACCCGGTCGTGTTTTTCCCGATCCATTGGGGGCCGGACAACTTCATGTCGCAGGAGCAGTTCAAGACCTTCTGGTGGCCGACGTTCCGCAAGCTGATGATGAACATCATCGAAGCCGGCATCATCCCGATGCCGCTGTGGGAAGCGGACTGCACCAAACGGCTGGAGGTGATCCGCGATATCCCGCCGGGCAAATGCATCTACTGGTTCGAGCGCACCGACATGGTGAAGGCGTTTGAAGTGCTGGGCGACGTGGTGGCGCTGCGCGGCAACATCTCGCCCTCGCTCTTGACCACCGGCAAGCCTGCGGAAGTCGACGCCGCCGTGCGCCACTTGGCGGAAAATGTCTTCCACAAGGGCGGCAAACTCATTCTCGACGCCGCTTTCGGCATTCCGGACGAAACGCCGGTCGAGAATGCGCGCGCCATGTATGCGGCAGCGCGCAAGTACGGAAGCTGACGAAGAAGGCATATCGACATGTCGAAGGTCCGCAGCAGCGGCCTGCTTCGAGAGATCGCCATGAGCCCTTGCGCCAGCGAGCGCTTTGGGCAGCGTGGACGCTTTCGTCGCGATGCTGTCGACCTGGTTGAGCACGAGGGCCTGCTCGACGCGGCCTATTGCTATCGCATCGTTCCACTGGACGAACCGCCGGGCGAAGTACTGAGGGCCGGCGGCGAGACGCTTGCGGCCACGCGGCTGGTGCCGGAGAGCGGCCAACTGACGGCCGTGGCGGCCGGCATTTGCACGCTGGGGCCAAAACTCGAACAGCGGGCGACCGCGCTGTTCGCCGAACGGCGGATATCGTTGGCACTGGCGCTCGACAAATTGGGCAACGAATTGCTGTTCGCGCTGTCCCGCCGCGTGCAGGACTGGATCGTCATCGCGGCGCGCAAGCGCCAATTGAGCGTGGCCGGCGAATTGCGGGCGGGCGACCCGGGCCTACCGCTCGAAGCCCAGGCCGCCATGCAACGTTTGGCCGGGGCGGATCAGATCGGCGTGAGCGTGACGCCGGGCCAGGTTCTGCACCCGCTCAAATCGATGTCGATGGTGCTGGGCGTCGGCATCGATTTGCCCCCTGCCCGCTGGTCGCGCTGCGACGATTGCCCTTCGGCGCCGAAGTGCCGAATGTCGGGCCGCGTCGCCGCCCCCGCGATGCTTTGAGCCGGCGTGTCATGAGCAAGCGCAAACCGGCGGCGCAGGCGTTCTCGCTTAACTTCCCGCAATTGGATCGAGAAATAGCCGGCCATAGCGGGGAAACGATTTATCAGTCCGCCCGCCGCGGCGGCGTTCGCATTATCGGTGCCTGCGGCGGCCGCGGCACCTGCGGCACCTGCCGCGTGCTCGTGGTCGAGGGTGAGATCGACGCGACTGACGAGAAAGCGCTGCCGGGCGGCGGGAAAAAGCCGCGCTGGGTAGCGTGCCTGCCAAGTAATGCCGCGCTCCGATTGCGTCGTGGAGATTGCCGAGCGATCGCTGGCGCCGGTGGTGCGCGCCGAATTCGACGCCGGCAAATCCGTTGAAATCCTGGCCCTCGACCCGGCCGTGGTGAGCCGTGAGGTTAACGTTCCGGAGGCGACGCTGGCCGACAATCTGTCGGATCTTGATCGTGTGATCCGCGCGCTGGCAAGCCCGCTGCCCGAGGTCGATCTGATCGCCGCCCGGCAACTGCCCACGGTACTGCGCGGCGGCGACTGGTCGCTGCGCGCGCATATTCGCGAGCGCGAGCTGATCGGGTTTTCGCCGGCGGGCCGCCGGATGCTCGGGCTGGCCGTCGACCTCGGCACCACCAATGTCGCCGGTTTCCTGGTCGATCTGCAAAGCGGCGCGCGCGTCGCCAGCCTCGGCATCGAAAATCCGCAGGTGGCGTGGGGCGCCGACGTCATCAGCCGGATGAATCACGCGATCCAAAGCTCGGCGAGCGCCGCGGAACTGCGCCAAGCAGCCGCAACGGCGATCAACGCGCTCGCGCATGATCTGTGCTTTTCCATCGGCGCCGCCACGGCCGATATCGTCGATGTGGCGATTTGCGGCAACACCGCCATGCACCACTTGCTGCTCGCGCTTCCGGTGCGGCAACTCGGCCGCGCCCCGTTCGTTGCCGCGGTTCGTGACGCCATGGACGTCAAGGCGCGCGAGCTCGATCTGGCGGTCTGTCCCGGTGCCTATGTTCACCTGGCGCCGAACATCGGCGGCTTTGTCGGCAGCGATCACGTGACCGCTCTGCTTGCCACGCAAGAGCATTGGCGTGGCGGCGCCACCACCCTGGTCATGGATATCGGCACCAATACCGAGATTTCCCTGATCCATCGCGGCGACATCATGTCGGCGTCCTGCCCGTCGGGGCCGGCGCTCGAGGGCGGCCATATTTCCTGCGGGATGCGGGCGGCGGAAGGCGCCATCGAACGCGTGGTGGTTAAAGACGGCCGCATCGAGATCGACGCGATCGGCAACCGCAAGCCAGTCGGCCTGTGCGGCTCGGGCGTGATCGACGCCATGGCAGCCTTGCGCGAGCTCGGCATCTTGGACGATGGCGGACGGCTCTCCGGTCAGCACCCGAACCTTCAGGACGTGGACGGCAAACGGGTGGCGGTGCTGGCGCCCGGCGTCACTTTCACCCAACACGATGTGCGCGCGGTGCAGCTCGCCAAGGCGGCGATCCGCACCGGCATCGAACTGCTGCTGCGCGACCGCGGACTGCACGAACACGACATCGGCCTTGTCGTCATCGCCGGCGCCTTCGGCTCGTATATCAATGTCGGCAGCGCGATCGCCATCGGGCTGCTGCCGCTGTTGCCGCTCGACCGCTTCAAGCAGGTCGGCAATGCGGCCGGTGTCGGCGTGCGGCAAATTCTCGCCTCGCGGCGGATGCGCGCGCAGGCCCGCGAACTGGCCCAGCGCTGCCGCTATATCGAGCTCAGCACGCGTGGCGATTTCCAGAAGACCTTTCTGCACAACATCGGCTTTAAATCGCGACCCAACTTACGGAGAGCGCTGTGACAAGTTCGTCTGGCTTCAACATCGCGAAGATCGGGGATCGGATCAATCCCGGCTTCAAAAGCACCAAGACGCTATTGGACAACGAGGATCTCGCCGGCGTGCAGGCGCTGGCTGTGCGCCAGGTCGAGGCCGGCGCGTTCGCGCTTGACGTCACCATCGGGCCGCGCGGGTCAACCGATTTCGAATTTCTGGCGAAGGTCATACGCGCGATCCAGGAGGCGGTGCCGGTGTCGCTGTGTTTCAATTCACCGAGCGCGCAAGTCCAGGAGGTCTGTTTCAAGGCCTACGACCGCGCCCGCGGCGGGCCGGCGCTGATCAATTCGATCACCGAACAGCGCTGGGAAATAATGGATCTCTACAAGAACTACGGGCCGTTCAGGGTTATCGTCATGGCGTCTGAACGGATGGAAGACGGCATTGCGAAGCAGAATAAAACCGCCGACGAAATTGCCTCGACCGCCAAACGCGCCGCGTTGCGCCTGCAAAACGACTACGGCATGGCGCTCACCGATATCTATATCGACGTTTCGGTCAGCGCCGTCGTCGCCGACACCGGCGGATTACACCGCGCGACGCTGGAAGCGGTCCGCATGCTGCATGCCGATCCGCAGCTTCCCGGCCTGCACATCATGGGCGGCCTCACCAATATCGGCCAGCAACTGCCGCCGAAGGCGGCCGACGGGTCCGATCTGAAGCTTTCGCTGGAATGCGCGTTCCTGACTTTGGCGGTGCCGCTCGGCTTCGACACGATCCTGTGCACGCCGTGGCGAGACTATCATCCGCTGCCGGACGACAATTACGTCCTGACCGCGTACAAGAACATCCTTGAGCAGACCGGCAGCAATGCGTTGCGCGCCGTGCGCAAGCTCTACCGGGCGTGAGGCCGCTGCCGAGCCGCGGCATCGCGGAAAATCAAAGCTCGTTCGATCAATACGCGCTGAGCAAATCGATCTTGGTGTTGGCCAGAATCAGCCGCTTGGCGAGCAGCCGAGACAGATTGCGCACGATGCGCTGGCCGCCGCGCGGGTGATGCACACAGAATTCATCGAAGCGATCGAGACTCAATTCAAGGCAGGTTACCAAGGTATCGGCCCACACGTCCGCGGACCGCACGTCCTCGATCAATGCCATTTCGCCAAACACCATGCCGCGCGCCAGGCTGGCGAGGCGCACCCCGCTCGGCAATTTCACGCTGACCATTCCGCTCTGCAGGAAGACGATCGATGACGCGGGCTCGCCGGCGGCGATGATGCGCTCGCCGGTATGATAGGTACGGGTTTTGACCAGCGCGTTAAGTTCCTTGAGTTCGTCCGCCGTCAGGCCGGCAAGCAAGGCCTGCTCGCCGAGCTCCGCCGCGTCGCTGATATTGGCGAAGCCGCCATAGCGGTAGATCACCTGATCTTCCGCCCATTCGATCGCCTCATCGAGCAGATCAAAACGCCGCACATGCGCCATCGATCCGATTGGGACGCTGAGCGCCTGCCAGATCCGCAAATCTTTATCGACGCCGGCCAACACCACCGTCATGTTGGCCGATGTCAGATCCTGCAAACTGTCGGCGAAAAGTCGCGCCGCGCCTTCCGTAACCGCCGACACGCGGCGCAGATCGATAATGAGAATTTCAGGCCGCGCCCCCGCAACGATGTGCCGCGAGACGTAATCGACATTCGCAAACGAAAGCGCGCCAACCAGCTCGATCACGCGAATGTCGCGATGCCGGTCGTTAAGGATCTTCTGCTCGCTTGGCGGCCGGCTCCTGCGAGACGAAATGTCCTTGACATTGTAGTCGGCGATGATCGAGGTGCGCACGTCACTCGAGCGGTTGAGCACATGCAGGTTGAAATGCGACGACAGTTTTTCACAGACCTTGAGACCGCGGACGCTGTTGCCGTGACTGTCGAGCAGCGGCGAGAATGTGCCCAGCCCGATCTGTCCCGGGAGCGCGGCAATGATGCCGCCTCCGACACCGCTCTTGGCCGGCATGCCAACGCGGTAGACCCATTCGCCGGCGTAGTCGTACATGCCCGAACTGGTCATGACCGACAGCGTGCGCGTGACGGCATAGGGTGAGACGACCTGCTCGCCGGTCAGCGGATTGATGCCCCGATTGGCGAGGGTTGCCGTCATGACCGCGAGATCGCGCGCTGTCACCAGGATCGAGCACTGCCGGAAGTAGACGTCGAGCACATCGTTGACGTCGCTTTCGACCACGGAATAGTTGCGCAGCAGATAGGCGATGGCGCGGTTGCGGTCGCCGGTCGCCCGCTCGGAGGCAAACACGGCCTCGTCGACGCCAAGCTTGCGCCCGGCGAAGCGGCTGAGCGCGTCGCGCAGGCGCTCAAACGCGCCGGCGCCTTCGACGCTGTGGATCAGGCCCGAACACGCGATCGCGCCCGCGTTGACCATGGCGTTAAACGGCCGGTTGTCGGCCGTCAGGCGGATCGAATTGAATGCCTCGCCGCTCGGTTCGACGCCGATTTTCGCCTCGACCCGCTCGGCGCCGACGATATCCAGCGCGAGCGCGAAGGCGAAGGCTTTCGAGATCGATTGGATAGTGAATTCGACGTCGCAGTCGCCAGCTTCATAGACATGCCCGTCGATGGTTGCGACGCCGATGCCGAAATGCGTCGGATTGGCCTTGCTCAGCTCCGGAATGTAACTGGCGACCTCGCCGCCGCTCTCGGCACCATAGGTTTCGAGGCAATGATTCAAAAAATGCCCGAGCGCCGGCTGCGGCTGCATGCGGTTGACCGCTGCCGGCCGGTGTAAATCCATCATTGTATCGTTCATTTCAGTCCATTCAGGCTAACAAATCCCGGACAATTTTGATATTTGCGGTTTTTCGATTTTTTTACAAGGCAGGCGAACGCGGCGCGTAGCGAACAATTACAGCGGGCGGCCCGAATGGTGGTTGAAGGGCCGATCCGGCAATGTTGTTCAAGAGTGCTTCGTCATGCAGCCATAAAGAAACGGCCAACTCTTGCGACCGGAAAGCTTTTTTTCAACTGCCTGCGTTTGGCAATCGGCCCATTTTGCCTTTTCCTTGACCCATTTCGCCTTCGCTGCGTACCACTCTTTTTTGGTCCAGTTCGAAATGTCCACCATTTTCGTCGATAACGCAGCAGCCGGTCTTTCCGAACTTTGGGGTGACGTCTGATATTGCGCGGATGCCGGCGCCGTCGCCACGAGCATCAGCAATGCTATCGACAGCAATGAAGCGCGCATCTGAGTCATGATTGGGTCCTCTCCTAAGACTCGACTGATCGGTTTCAGTAACCAGCGACTTAGAACATTCGGCGGCGAACATACCGAGCGCATGCAGGATCGCCGCTATCGATCTGAATATTGTGACGACCTTGCCTGATTCGATGGATGCAAGCCGGACAACGATTTATGCCTATTTTTTGAGCTAATTTCTCTTATTGTATGCAATTCAGCTGGCGCCTTGTAAAGGCGCGGAACGCCCTGTCCACGCAATTTATTCCGCAAAATCAGATCATTAAGCGAATTACGCGCCGCATTTCGATTTTGGCACGGGCTTTGCGGACGTCCTTCTCAAGGCATTCGTCTGCACTCGGAGGATTTCTCATGAAACGTCGTGAATTCCTGCAGTCGGTCACCGCGCTTGCAGCCAGCACCGCAGTCACCGCCCCGGCGATCTGGTCGCCGGCCAAAGCCCAGTCGCGCAAAGAGACCCTGCTTCTCGTCACCGAGAACGGACCGAACAATCTCGACATCCACGGGCTTGGCACCAATCGACCCGGCTACGAGGCGTCGTGGAATTGCTACGACCGCCTGGTCACCCACGGCAAGAAGACGCTTGCAGACGGCTCGCTGTCCTACGACCGCGACAAGTTCGTCGGCGAACTCGCCGAGGACATGAACGTCGGTGACATGTCGGTCACCTTCAAACTGAAGAAGAAAGCGCAATTCCAGGACGGTACGCCGGTCACTGCCAAGGACGTGAAGTGGTCGTTCGACCGCGCGATCGCTGTCGGCGGTTTCCCGCGTGTGCAAATGAAGGCCGGCTCGCTGGAGAAACCCGAACAGTTCGTCGCCGTCGACGACGCCACCTTCCGCGTCGATTTCATCAAGAAAAACCGTCTGACCGTTCCCGATCTCGCGGTGATCGTGCCCGGCATCTACAATTCCGGCCTGCTCAAGAAGCACGCGACCGCGCAGGATCCTTGGGGGCGCGACTACACCAAGAGCAACACCGCCGGCTCCGGCGCCTACAAGGTGACCAGTTGGAAGCCCGGCGTCGAAGTGGTCTACGAGCGCAACGACGCTTGGGTCGGCGGCAAGCTGCCCGAGCTCAAGAAAGTCATCTGGCGCACCATTCCCTCCGCCGGCAACCGCCGCGCGCTGATGGAGCGCGGCGATGCCGACATTTCCTTCGATCTTCCGGCGAAAGACTTCACCGAGATGACGAAGGAAGGCAAGCTCAAGATGATCTCCAATCCGATCGGCAACGGCATGTACAGCCTCGAGCTGAACGTGGTGAAGCCGCCGTTCAACAACGAGAAGGTCCGCCAGGCGATCGCCTACGTGATCCCGTATCAGAAGATCGTGGATGCCGCGATGTTCGGTCATGCGCGGCCGCTGTTCGGTGGGCCCTCGAACCAGGTGTCGACGATCGCCTGGCCGCAACCGACCGGCTACAAGACAGACATCGACAAAGCCAAGGCGCTGATGAAGGAGTCGGGCTCGGGTCCGATCGAAACCACCATCTCCTTCGATCTCGGCGACGGCGTCAATTCCGAGCCGATCGCCACGCTGATCCAGGAGAGCCTCGCCGGGATCGGCATCAAGCTCGGCATCAACAAGGTGCCGGGCGCCAACTGGCGCAGCGAAATGGCGAAGAAGTCGATGCCGATGATGGTCAACTTCTTCTCCGGCTGGCTGGACTATCCGGAATATTTCTTCTTCTGGTGCTATTCGGGCCAGAATGCGATTTTCAACACGCCGAGCTACGTCAACAAGGACATGGACGCTTTCATCGACGGCGCCTATGCCGCGGCGGCGATCGGCGACAAGGAGAAATATGCAACCGACGTGAAGGGCTTCATCTCCAAGGCTTATAACGAAGTCCCGCGCGTGCCGCTGTTCCAGCCGTTCCTCAACGTGGCAACGCAGAAGAACATCTCCGGCTACAGCTACTGGTTCCACCGGCAGGTCGACTATCGATCGTTAGTCAAGGCGTGAGCTGAAGCGTGCATCCCGGCAGCGGCGCGGCTCCCCGCTCAGCGCCGCTGCCGGGAAATGCTGCGGAGTAACACGATGCTCGCGACCCTCGGCAAGCGGCTGGTGACCGTGATCCCGACCCTGATCGGCGTCGTCATCGTCACCTTCCTGCTCACGCGCGTGCTGCCCGGTGATCCGGCGGTCTACTTTGCCGGCCCTGCGGCGACGCCGCAATCGATCGCCGACATCCGCAAATCGCTTGGCCTCGACCGCCCCCTGCCCGAGCAGTTCGCCCGCTATGTGAGCGATCTCGCCCATGGCAATCTCGGCAATTCGCTCTCCACCGGCCGGCCGGTGGTGCAGGAGATCAAGAGCCGCCTGCCGGCGTCGGCGGAATTGACGCTGTTCGGGCTCATCCTTTCTCTGGTGATCGCGCTCCCGCTCGGCATTCTTGCCGCGGTCAAGCAAGGCTCCTGGATCGATCATGCCTGCCGGGTGGTGGCGACCGCCGGCGTGTCGCTGCCGGTGTTCTTCACCGGCCTGCTGCTGGTTTACATTTTCTATTTTCAACTCGGCTGGGCGCCGGCGCCGATCGGCCGGCTCGACGCCTTCACCAGCGCACCGACGCAGATCACCGGCTTCTATGTCCTCGACAGCGTGCTCACCGGCAATTTCGAAACCTTCCGCGCCGCGCTCAGCCAGCTCATCCTGCCGGCGTTCACGCTCGGCATCTTTTCGCTGGCGCCGATCGCGCGCATGACGCGCGCCTCGATGCTTGCAGTGCTCGCCTCCGACTTCGTGCGGACGGCGCGTGCCAGCGGCCTCGACAACAAGACCATCATTTTCACTTACGCCTTCCGCAACGCCATGCTGCCAGTGGTGACCACCTTGGGGATGGTGTTTTCCTTCCTGCTCGGCGCCAATGTGCTGGTGGAGAAGGTGTTCGCCTGGCCCGGCATCGGCTCCTACGCGGTGGAGGCATTGCTGCAATCTGACTTCGCGCCGGTGCAGGGTTTCGTGCTGGCGATGGCGATCCTCTATGTGGCGCTCAACCTCATGATCGACATTCTCTACGGCGTCATCGATCCGCGCGTGAGGCTTGAGGGATGAGCGAGAGCAATTCCATTTTCCGCCACGCGCGCTACGTCATCGCCGAGAACCCGGTGACTGGCTTGGCGTTCGGGCTGTTCCTGCTGATCGCGCTCTGCGCCCTGCTCGGACCGCACATCGTTCCCTACGATCCGCTCGCGAGCGGTCCAGCGACATTGGCGCCGCCGTCGCGGGCGCATTGGTTCGGCACCGACCAGACCGGCCGCGACATTTTCAGCCGCGTGGTGGCGGCAACCCGGCTCGACTTCGTCATCGCGATCACTTCGGTTGCGCTGGTTTTTGCCATGGGCGGGCTTGCCGGCATCGCCGCCGGATTTTTCGGCGGCTGGACCGACCGCATCGTCGGCCGCATCTCCGACACCATCATGGCGTTTCCGCTGTTCGTGCTGGCGATGGGCATCGTCGCCGCGCTCGGCAATACCGTGACTAATATCGTGATCGCCACCGCGATCATCAATTTCCCGCTCTATGTCCGCGTTGCCCGCGCCGAAGCTAACGTGCGGCGCGAAGCCGGCTTCGTGCAGGCGGCCCGGCTGTCCGGCAACGGCGATTTCCGGATTTTGCTGATGCATATCCTGCCCAACATCATGCCGATCATGATGGTGCAGATTTCGCTGACCATGGGTTACGCCATCCTCAACGCCGCGGGGCTGTCCTTCATCGGCCTCGGCGTGCGGCCGCCGACGCCGGAATGGGGAATCATGGTGGCGGAAGGCGCCGGCAACATCATCTCCGGCGAATGGTGGATCGCGCTGTTTCCCGGCGCCGCGCTGATGTTGGCGGTGTTCTGCTTCAACCTCTTGGGCGACGGGTTGCGCGATCTGGTCGATCCGCAGCGGAGAACCTGATCATGAATGCTGTGGTACCGACTCCCGATGACGCTGGCGAAGCGCTGCCGCTGCTCGACGTGCGCGACCTGACCGTCGAATTCGCCACGCGGCGCGGCATCGTGCGCGCCGTACAGCACGTGAACATTACCGTCGCCAAGGGCGAGACGCTTGCCATCGTCGGCGAAAGCGGCTCCGGCAAGTCGGTCACCTCCTATGCGGTGATGCGCATCCTCGACCGCGCCGGCAAGATCGCCGAAGGCGCGGTGACCTTCTCCGGGCTCGACCTGCGCGCGGCGCCGGAAAGCGACATGCGCGATTTGCGCGGCCGGGAGATGTCGATGATCTTCCAGTCACCGCGCCTGGCGCTCAATCCGATCCGCAAGGTCGGCAATCAGATCGAGGACGTGCTGCTGCAGCACGCCCAAGTCGACAGCGTGGCGGTGACGACGCGAGCGGTGGAAATGCTCGAACAGGTCCGCATCGTGCACCCGCGCGAGCGCTACCACGCCTATCCGTTCGAGCTCTCCGGCGGCATGTGCCAGCGCGTGGTGATCGCGCTCGCGCTCGCCTGCCGGCCGCAATTGCTGATCGCCGACGAGCCGACCACGGGGCTCGACGTGACCACGCAAAAGGCGGTGATGGATCTGGTGGTCGAGCTCACACGCGAGCGCGGGATGTCGACCATCCTGATCACCCACGACCTGGGTCTCGCCGCCGCCTATTGCGACCGCGTGGTGGTGATGGAAAAGGGCCACGTGGTGGAGACGGCGAATTCGGCGGCAATTTTCAAGGCGCCGGCGCACGCCTATACGCGCAAGCTGATGCGGGCGACACCGCGGCCGGGCGTGACGCTGCGCGACCTGCTGCCGCAAGGAGAGGCGATGCCCGCCATCGCGCCTACGGCGATCAGCAAAGCGGGCGACGCCCCGCTGCTCAAGGTCGAGAACCTGGTGAAGGAATATCCGCGCCAGGGCGAGCGTGGCTCGCTGGCGAAATTGTTCTCCGCCGGCAAACCGGTGCCGGAATCGAGCGTGTTCCGCGCCGTCGACGGCATCAGTTTCGAGATCGCGCGCGGGGAAAGCGTCGGGCTGGTCGGCGAATCCGGCTGCGGCAAATCCACGACTTCGATGATGGTGATGCGGCTGATCGACAAGACCTCCGGCGGCATCGCGTTTGGCGGCGAGGACATCGGCGAAATCCCGGCGCGCGATTTCGCCACCTTGCCCTTGCGCAAAAAAATCCAGATGGTTTTTCAAGACCCGACCGATAGTCTCAATCCGCGCTTCACCGCCGCGCGCGCGATCGCCGATCCGCTGCTGCGGCTGGGCGGCATCGCGCGTGGCAGGGTGCGTGCGCGCTGCGAGGAACTGGCCGGGCAAGTCGGCTTGCCGCTCAACCTGCTCGACCGCTTTCCGCACCAACTCTCCGGTGGACAAAAGGCCCGTGTCGGCATCGCGCGCGCCATCGCGCTCAAGCCCGACCTCATCATCCTCGACGAGCCGACCGCCGCGCTCGACGTTTCGGTCCAGGCCGTCGTCCTTAACCTCCTGCAAGACCTGAAGGATTTGCTCGGCATGAGTTATCTATTCGTCTCGCACGACCTCAACGTGGTGCGGCTTTTATGCGACCGCGTAATCGTCATGCAGGCGGGACGAATCGTCGAGCAGGGGCCGACCGAGCGCGTTATGGTTGCGCCGGAAGCGAGCTATACTCGCGACCTGCTGGCGGCAATCCCACATCCGCCGGTTTAGGCGGCACGCCCGGGGCGAGGTTTCCGCATGAGCTTGATCGCGCCTGCCGCCGAAACGCAGGACATCCGCTGGCCGCGCAAGACGCGCGCGGAGGAACTGCGCCTGCAACTCGCCGATGAGATCGTGCGCGGCGTGCTGGCGCCCGGCGCCGCGCTCGACGAAACCACATTGGCGCGCCGTTTCGATGTCTCGCGCACGCCGGTGCGCGAGGCGATCCGCATGCTGGCGGCGAGCGGACTGGTGGAGGTGCGCGCCCATCGCGCTGCGGTCGTGGCGCGGCCTACGCCTGAGCAACTCGCGGGCATGTTCGAAGCCATGGCGGAATTGGAGGCGCTCTGCGCCGGCTTTGCGGCCGAACGCATGACCAGCCTCGAGCGGCGCGCGCTCGAGCAAGTCCATGAAAAACTACGCGTGCTGATCCAGAGCGGCGACCCGCAGCGCTATCACGAAGTCAACGAAGCCTTCCATAACTGCATCTATACCGGCGCCCATAACACTTATCTCGCCGAGATCACGCTGGCGACGCGGGCGCGGGTGCAGCCGTTCCGCCGCGCGCAATTCCGCAATCTCGGGCGGCTCGCCAAATCCCATGTCGAGCATGATCGCGTGGTGGAAGCAATTTTGCGCGGCGAACACGCCATCGCGGGCTCCGCCATGTACGCGCATATCGTCACGGTACGAGACGAATACGAGACGTATAGCGAATCGCTGTGAGCTTCACGCCGGCATTTTTTCGCGTGCCAAAAAGGCGCGCCATCCGCCAAAGCTTGAAATATCGCGCGCGCCGGCCGTAGCGGCGGCCTCGACCAGAAAGCCTTTCACCGCGCGGCCGTCAGCCAGCGTGATGGTGCCGATCGTGAGCGGTGCCGGGACGGCATCGGCGAAACGCCCGAAGGCTTCGAGCGGAAGCGCCCAGACCTCGACCTCGATGCCCGCGCCCGTTCCGCGATCGACCCGCAGCAGGCCGGGCTTGGCTGGCGTCGTATCGGACAGCGCGTAAAGCCGATAGTCCGGCGCAGTCTTTGCCGTCTCCAGCAAGCGGCCGCCGAGCTCGCGCAATTCGCCATTGAGTGGCAGGCCCGACAGATGGGCGCCGACGACGGCGACCGCAGCCTCGCCATCGGCAGGCGATGTCGGCGGCGGCGTCAGCGCCGGCTGCGGCTGTCTGAGCGCGCCCAGCGGCAGCGCCGTATCGGCGTGGAATACGCGGCCGATTTCGGCAAGCCGCGCGTCGAAACCGCCCGGCGCGAGCAGCGTGATGCCGAATGGAGCACCGGCTTCGGTCATGGCTGCCGGCAGCGCGAGACCGCAAAGGTCGAGCAGATTGACGAAATTGGTGTAAGTGCCGAGCCGGCTGTTGAGCTGGATCGGATCGGCCATAACCTGCTTGATGGTGTAGATCGTGGGTGCGGTCGGCAGCGCCAACGCGTCGATGTCCCGGAAGGTGAGATCGGCTATGCGGCGCAATTCCTCCAGCTCGTAGAATGCCGCAAAAGCATCGATCGCAGTCGGGCGCAGGCCGCTCAGGATGATCTCGCGCGTGACCGGATGAATGGCGTCGGGGTCCGACGCCAACAGCGAACGTGCGACGATCGTGCGCTCGGCCACCCAGGGACCTTCATAGAGCAGGCGCGCGGTTTCGTAGAACGGCTCGATATCGATCTCGACGATTTCGCAGCCAAGCCGCGCCAGCCGCGCGAGGGCATCGTCGTAGCCGGCCTCATATTGCCGGTCGCCAAAGAACAGCCGCTGGCCGGGGCGCGGGACACCAAGCTTCACATGGGGCGGCATGGCGCCGGGTGCCGCTAGCGGCCGATGGCGTGAATAGGGATCGGCGCGATCCGGCCCGGCCATGGCGGCAAGCGCGGTCCAGGCGTCATCGACGGTGAGCGCGAACACCGACACGCAGTCGAGCGTGCGGCAGGCGGGCACGACCCCATAGGTCGACACCAGGCCAAGGCTCGGCTTCAGTCCGACGATATTATTGAAGCCCGCGGGAACCCGGCCGGAGCCGGCGGTGTCGGTGCCGAGCGCGAGCGGCACCAGCCCGGCCGCAACAGCGACGGCCGACCCGGAGCTTGATCCGCCGGGAATAAGATCGGGGTTGAACGTGTTCCTGGGGACCCCATAGGGCGAGCGCACGCCGACGAGGCCGGTGGCGAACTGGTCGAGATTGGTCTTGCCGATGACGATGGCGCCGGCCGCACGCAGGCGCGCCACTACGGTGGCATCCCGCGCCGGGTGATAGCTGAAGGCCGGACAGCCCGCCGTCGTCGGCAAGCCGGCGACGTCGATATTATCTTTCACCGCCAGTGGAACGCCATAAAGCGGCCGGCACGGCGCCGCCGGCGGCGGCAAGCGCGCGCGCTTCGGCCAGCGCCTCGGCTTCGGGCCGCAGCGCTGATGAATACGGCACCGTCGCCATGGGCACGGATGCGGGCATAGCTGCGGGCGACCGTCTGTTCCGGCGTTACCGTTCCCGCCCGGTGGGCGGCCACGATCGAAGCGATGGTCTCGGACAAATCGAGCCCCCAGTTGCAATCGAGCGCCGCCCCGGCAAAGGCGCGCCCTTCCTTGTGCGAAAATTCCGCTTCCTGCGCAACACCCAACTCGCCGAACGGTTTTGGGCCCGAGACCGGGGATTTTTAGCCGCGATTGCAAGAATTATCGCCGCAGCGATTTTCTCCAAAAACGAGTTTGAAATTAATGAAAGCACTCAGATCAAAGCAACCGCCACCAAATGCGCGGCCATAGCATATCGGAGATCAACAACGCGCCCATTGGGCACAACAGCCTTGCGGCCTGCGAGATCAATTTGGATGTCGTGATAATCGAGAAATTCTCGATCGAGCGAGTAGACCGCTTTGTAGACCGCCTCCTTGGCCGCGAAGAGCAGCCGTCCGCGGTATGGATCGTCGCAAATTCGTCGCTGCTCTTCCGGCGTTGCAACCAATTCCAACAGCTCCGGCGCAAGCACTTCAGCCGGCTCGATGTCAATTCCTATTGCGGCGACATCGCTGCATTTTCCGACAATCGCCACAGCGACACGATCATCGTGTGCGAATGACCCAGTGATGCCCGCCGGCCAAATCGGTGCACCCGCGGCGTCCTTGGGCACTGCGCATTCGGGACGTCCGAGCCGCGCGAGAAGTTGGCGGCCCACAATGCGAGCGGCGCCGCTGCGCCGCCGCACCGCAGCGGACCGCGAAGCAATCGAATGCGCTTCCTCTTCAAGGAGCGCAAATTCATCGCCAGCAGAGATCAAACGATGGCCCACCACGATGCCCGGCAACGACAACGAATCGAGCGCCCGTTGCAGCGATGGTTCTGTGCACTCGGTCATTTTTGCATGTTCGGTCGCGAGGCTTTTGAGATCGATCCCCCGCAACGCTTGCAAACGATGGATGTGAGCCGCGATTGATCCGATCATATGTGCAAAACCTATTCCACCGCTTCCTTGGGAACGAAGCCGTCTATTGGCTGCAACACTGATGGCGTATCGTTTTTGACAAGGCGATCGATCAATTCAGCTTGAACCTTGTCCTGGATTTGCTTGCGGTGAATCGGCTTGGCCGGATTGCCGCGCCAGACGCTGTGCGGATCGAGAACTTCGCCCTTCATCAGGAAGGAATTGGCATCGAGCACGGCCTGATCATTCATGACCACTCCATAGTGCACGAAAGCGCCGACGCCCAGCGTGCAGCCTTTGCCAATCTGAATAAAGTCGGACTTGAACACGCCTTCCTCAAGCGAGTGAGGCTGAAGAACGCTGGCTTCGTTGAGGTTGGCGTAGTCGCCGATTTGCGTGAGCGTCCGTTCCGTGGTGATGCAGCCATCGTCATAGACTTCGCGGCCGGTTTTTATGCCGACCAGACGGGACACCACATTCTTGAACGGCGTTCCCTTGAACAGCCGCACGATCGGCGAATTGGAGAGCTTCCAATGCCGCTCGTGGTGCCAGAAATACGGCTGGTAGATCGAGACCATCTGCGGCGTGAGCCGTTTGAATCCGAGGCTGGCTCGTTCGAGCAACGCGAAGAACAGCACCGCCGCCACCGTGAGTAAGCGCCCCGGCCGCAAACAGCGAGAACACGCCATAGTCCTGATAGTTCAGCGTCGCCATATGCGCGACCAACAGCGCGAAAAAAAAGAACGTCCAGCGCCCGAGCAGGAACAAGAACGCCGTGACGAGATTGTGAACGTTTTTGTGTCGGAGTTTCTCGCGGCGGGTTTCCGTGCTCAACGCGGCCTTAAGATTTCTGTCACGATCGACAATGCGTGGAATCTCAAAAGAGGGCGAACCCAATAGCCCAATATTTTCGCGCACCGGGCCATCGACCGGGATCATTACCTTGGTACCGAGCAGACAATTCGCGCCGGTGCGGCCGTCGGGCGGGTAGTGAATGTCGTTGCCGAGATAATTGTACGCGCCAATGCGGGTGTTGCAGAGCCGGAACGATGAGCTCGACATATGCATGTTGATCATCGACAGCCCGTCCGAAACCATCGTCCCGCTGCCGACCTCGCACAGGAATGGATTGTCGTGCCATTGGTTGGTGCCGAAATTAGACCCGGTCTGCTCGACCTTGTTCAGGTTCCATCCGATAAACCGCATGTAATGGACGATGAAGGAACTGTCGCCGAACAAGAGATTGTAAAACTGGGAATTGCTGACCCGCCAGATGACGCGTTGCAGCCAATAGTGAGGCCCATAGAGCGGATAGGTCTTGCCAACCTCGAGAAAGCGCTGGCACAGGCGCGGAATGACGTAAATGCCAATCAGCCCGATTACCAGCGATCCGAAGAACAGGCCGGCAGAGACCAACAGCATGAGAAAGATGAACGCCGAGTTCGGTTCCTCAAATTTAACGCTACCCGTGAACTGAGAAAAATATGAATACCAGTAGTTCAGGATCAGGATCGGTATCGGCACCAAGAGCGCGAGCAGGCTGGCGAGCTGGAAGCCCGCGTAGAGAGCGCGCCTGAGCGGGCCGCAAGGTCTGCTCTCGATCGGGCAGTAGTCGATTTTCGTCTCGACCGCGGGCGAGCCGTGATAACGCTTGCCATCCGGCACGCTCTGGCCACTTTGGAGCGACGACGCGTGGCCAAGCTGGGTGTGGCTGCCCATCGCCGTATCGATATCCAGAACGCTCGCTTCGCCGACGAACGCATGGCTGCCGATTTCGATCGGTCCGGTCTGGATGTAATTGGATCGCGCCCTGTAGCCGAGCAGAATCGAGTTCTTCCGCAGAATCGTGTCGTCGCCTACGGCAAACAGGTCGGTGGCGACCGGCACGAACCGAGTATTAATGACGACGTTGCGTCCAATCTTCGCCCCGAGCAGGCGCAGATACATGTTGTAGATCGGGCTGCCGACAAAGGCCGCTGCCGGCGACAGCTGCACAAGCGTCTTGACCATCCAGAAGCGGAAATAGCGAAGGCTCCAGATCGGGAAGGACCCCGCCTTCCACTTGCCGATCAGCAACCATTTCGCGGCTATGGCGATGGCGGTCGGGCCGATAAAGGCGACAACAGCGAACGCCACGCTACGAAGGTAAAATTCGAACGGATTGCCGATAGCCGCATAGGTCCATGAAAAGCCGATGGCGGCAGACCAAAACCCGAGCAAACCGTAACCGCAATAGAACAGGAGTTGAAGGACGCCACAGCCATAGTAGGCGAAGTCGGAGGGGACGTGGAACGGCTCATGTCTTGTGGCGACGATACTTTCACCGGCTGCGTGGCTCAGATGGGCCGCCAGTTTGGCAATGGTCGGGTTCAGATAAATGTCGCGCATTGAAACGTGCGACAAGGCCGGATCCTGCCGAATGTTCGCGCAAAATCGGGCCATCAATAATGAATGCGCGCCGAGGTCCTGAAAAAAATTGTCCGCGACCGAAACACGCTCGAGTTTCATGACGCCCATGAGAGAGCGCGCGAGCGTCCGCTCGGTCTCGTTGCCCGGTGCGATAAAATGGTCCCCTGTCGCCGAAACACGCGTTCCCCTTGGCGCCGGCAGGCTCCTGCGATCCGCCTTGTTACTCGGCGTCATCGGGATCGCGTCGAGTTTTTCCAGAAAAGCCGGCACCATGTAGCCAGGCAACTGCTTTCGCAGCGCCTCCGAAATCTCGTTCGGTGAAAGGGCCGGCGCGCCTTGTTTGAGGGTATAGTAGGCGACGAGCTCCACTTCTCCAGGCTCGGACTCGTACGTTTCGACGACGGCCTGCGCAATCTGCGGCAGTTGCATCAAAACCAATTCGATTTCCGTCGAGCTCGATGCGATAGCCCCGCACCTTGACCTGCGTGTCGATACGGCCGTGAAATTCGACCTCTTGATCGTCGTTGATCAGGCCGAGATCGCCGGTGCGATAGATGCGGCCGAGGGATTGTTCGCGATCCCGAGGAAGTCGGGAATGAATTTCTTCGCCGTGAGGTCTGCCCGGTTGAGATAGCCTTTTGCCAGCCCGATGCCCGCGATCCCGATTTCTCCGAGTTCACCTCGAGCGAGCAGCTTTATCCTCGTCCGGATCCAATATCACAATCGTGTAGGTCGGCAGCGGACTGCCGATGGTCACCGGCTTGTCCGGGTGCAGTTTGGTCAGCGTTGCCGTGACGGTCGCTTCGGTCGGCCCATAGGCATTCAGGATCGTGCGGCCAGGCCGGTGCCACCGCATCACCAGATGGTGCGGACACGCCTCGCCCGACACCAGCAAGATCCGCAACTCGGGCAAATCGCTTTCGATGGTCGCCAGCAGCGTCGGCACGCAGCACAGAACCGTCACGTGCTGCTGCCGCAGAAACGCGGCCAGTTCGCTGCCGACGAGACTTGTTCCCGGTTTTCCGGGGACCAGCGTGGCTCCGGCGATGAGGGGAACCCACAATTCCTCGACGGAAAAGTCAAAGGCGATCGTCATGCCCTGATAGCAACGATCCCCCGGGCGCATGCCGTAAACGTCCGCCGCGACCCTGACGAAATTACAGATGCTCGAATGCTCGACCGCGACGCCCTTCGGGGTGCCGGTCGTGCCGGACGTGTAGATGACATAGGCCAGCTCATCCTTGGGCGCGGGTTTTTCCTGAGCTGTCAGGCGGGCAGTCGGCATTGCATTGATGTCGCGCTCGGCTGAATCGATAAAAATTGCCGCAACCGGGAACTCGGCGAATTTATCTCCGAACTGCGATTGCGCGACGATGAGGCGCACGCCAGCGTCATTCAGAATGAAGGCAATTCTGTCCTTTGGAAATCCGGCATCCAAAGGGACATAGGCGGCATTCACCTTCAGCACCGCCAGCAGCGCAACATAGGTGTCGACCGATTTATCGAACATGAGACCGACACGATCGCCGGCCTGCGTGCCTTGTGCGATCAGGTACCTGGCCAGTTGGTTCGCCCGGTTGTCGACATCCCGAAAGGTGTAGACCGCGTGCTCGGTGACGACGGCTTCGGCGCCCGCGTCCAATTGATCGCAGCGCTGTTCAAAAAGATGGTGGAGCCGCTCGCCTTGGCGCCAGCGAATTGCGTTGTCAGCGTAATTACAAGTCAGAATTTGACGATCGTCTCGTCTGCAATCGATGTTCATCGCGCTGAAGGCCTCGATTGCCGGGATATATGCCTTGCATGACGAGAGCCGGCGCTCGCGATTACGGCCCTTCTCATTGCAGAATGCGATGCGGCCTTGGACTCGCGCAGGGCGAAGCCGCCCGCAATTCACTCATACGACCTTGAGCAATGGCGCAGGCCAAGACTCATTCTTCGCGTCTTGCACGAATTCATCGACAATCGCGCGCTCGAGAATGTCCAAGCCTTCGGCCAGCTCGTCGTAACCGGTCGTCAGCGGCATCATGCACTTGATCACTTCATCTTGCGGACCCGCGCGCTCAATGATCAGTCCGTTTTGATAGGCCCCCGCCGTGATGGCTGCGGCACGCTTGGGATCGGCACACTTCACGCCGATCATCATGCCACGGCCTCGCACGTCCAGCAGATGCCCGGGGAATCGGTCCACCAAAGCCTGCAGCCGTCGCGCGAGAAAAACGCCCTTGCTCCGGACTTCCGCAGCAAATGCCGGCGTCGACCAGTAATGCTCGAGTGCCGCAGTCGCGGTGACGAAGGCATGATTATTGCCGCGGAAGGTACCGTTGTGTTCGCCCGGCTTCCACACATCAATCGACCGTTTGAGCACCACCAGTGCGAGCGGCAGACCGTAGCCCGACAACGACTTGGACAAAGTGATGATGTCGGGCTTCAAGCCCGCGGGCTCAAAACTGAAGAACGTGCCGGTGCGGCCGCAACCCGCCTGGATGTCATCCACAATGAGTAAGATCTTGAATTTTCTGCACAGGGCTTCGATGCGTTGCAGCCATTCGACGCTCGCAACGTTGAGGCCGCCTTCACCCTGGATCGTCTCGAGAATGACCGCAGCCGGAAGCTCCACGCCGCTCGAGGCGTCAGATAGCATGCGCTCGAGCTGCGCAACCGTATCGACATCCGGTCCGCAATATCCGTCGAATGGTATCGCGGTGGCGTGGTTCAACGGCACGCCGGCCGCCGCGCGCAAATATTGATTGCCGGTGACGGACAGCGAGCCTGCGGTCACACCGTGGAAACTATTCGTGAAGTGAACGACGTTCGTGCGGCCGGTAGCCTTGCGCGCGATTTTCAGCGCCGCCTCGACGGCATTGGTGCCGGTCGGTCCGGTAAACTGCATGACGTAATCGTTGAGCCCGCGCGGCGCCAATACGATTTCATGCATCGCCTCCAGAAACCGTTCCTTGGCGACCGTATGCAGATCAAGGCTGTGGGTGATGCCGTCCTGCTCGATGTACTCGATCAGCGCATCCTTGAATACCGGATTGTTGTGTCCATAGTTCAATGAGCCGGCGCCGGAAAGAAAATCAAGAAATCGGCGGCCGTGGATGTCGCGCAGTTCGGTGCCTCTTGCATAGGCGAAGATGGTTGGAAAATTCCGCGCGTAAGACTGCACGTTGGATTCGAGCCGTCCAAACACTTCATTATCAATTCGCTGAACGTTGCTCTGCCGGTCCAACATGGCTTCCTCCCCCTCCCTTTACGCAGGCGTTGACCGCCCTTCGAATTGAGGCCATTGCGGCGCGCGATCACCCGGCGAGAATGACGCCGCGGGTTTTGGAGTGGTGCCCCAGCTCAATGTCCCGAGGAGCGGATGCTCCTATGTTGGCACCATGGCGAGCAGAACATGAACGCAGGCTGAATAAAGGCAACGGTTATATGGCCAACCAAATGAAAACCCGGCCTGTTTCGGCCAAGCGACGGCTTAGCGACCGATCGATTTCCCTAATTCAAATTGCAATGCACTCCCTTGCTCGAAAGTGCCTTCTACGCCGGATGTAATTTGCGGTAGGGACAATACCCGTCCCCATGCCCCCGTTTACTATGGTGCCACCGCCGCACTAGTATTTCGTTCCCGCCCTGCCCGCCTCGGAGTCCTCGATGTCATCGCCAAAGGCCTTCACCCTTGCCGCGCACGGTGCAAACATGCCGGCGATCGGCTTCGGAACCATGGAATTTCCGGCGCGCGCGGCCGAACTGGTCACATACGCTATTCGATGCGGCTATCGCCTCATCGACACCGCGCGTAAATACGGCACCGAGGAGCAGGTCGGCGAAGGCATCCGCGCCAGCGGCATCGCGCGTGAAGAGCTGTGGGTCACCACCAAGGTGACCGAGTTGAACGCGCGCGAGGCCGACTTCCTACGCTCGGCCGAGACCAGCCTAAAGGCGTTGCAACTCGGCTATGTCGATCTGCTGCTGGTGCACTGGCCACAGCCCAAGGTGCCGTTCGCCGAGACGTTGGGCGCGCTCGCCAAAGCCAAGCGCAGCGGAATGACGCGCCATATCGGCGTGTCGAATTTCACTATCGCCATGCTCGATGAGGCGGTGCAGGTCTGCCCCGAACCGCTGATCACCAACCAGATCGAATACCACGCCTATCTACCGCAGGACCGTATGCTGGCGGCGCTGAAGCGCCACGGCATGATCCTGACCGCCTATTGCCCGGTGGCGCGCGGCAAGCTGCTCGATGATCCGCTCGTGGGCGAGATCGCCAAGGCGCGCGGCAAGACACCGGCCCAGATCTGCCTGCGCTGGCTGATCCAGCAGCCGATGGTCGCGGCGGTGCCGCGCGCGCTCGAAGAGGCGCACATTGCGGAAAATCTCGACGTGTTCGATTTCTCGCTCAGCGACGAGGAGATGCGGCGAATTTCTACGCTGCGCCGCCGCAATATTCGCATCGCCGATCCGCCCGAGCGCGCGCCCAAGTGGGACGTGGAGACCGTCGCGTAAGCTAACGCCCGGCTGCCTGCGATTTTTTCAATTCTGCCGCTTCGTTATCGCCGCGCATGGTCGTGGCAAATATCTGATATTTCGCGTCGTCAAAACTCGCCGGCCGGACTGAAAACCGTGTTGCGGATCCGGCCGCGTCAACATACGATGCAATTAACCGTGGCCTTAAGTCCGGATATCTTAGGGAAGTAAACGCCAGAGTTGTTCGCTTGGTCTCAATGCGCAACGGCCGTGTGTGGAATGCGCTGCGTTACGAGCCAAGGATCGGGAAGGTCGATGGGTTACGCCCCTCGCGAACGACAACATGAAAGTCTGCCTGCGCGCACGCGCTGCGGGCAGCGCTGGATGCGTAACTTCTTACAATCAACTTCTTCGGCCGTACGATATCGCGATCGCCGCAATCGGTAGCGACGCGATGTTCGTCGGAACGCGCGTTCTTGAACACTGCTAAAAAAGAAACCAGAGAGGGAGGAAGTCATGACTAAATTTAGTGTTTCGAGGCGAACCTTTATGGAAGGCGGCCTCGGGCTGACCGTTGCGAACTTCTTGCCTGGCACAACGCCATTCGCCAGTGCCGCCACCATGGAGGAGCAGACGATCGCGGCAGCCAAGAAGGTTGGCGCGGCCCAGGTCAACGGCATGATCTGGTCGCCTTACTTCGTGCCGATGCAGCCGGTGATCGCCGAATTCACCAAGGCGACCGGGATCGGCATTGGCGGTGTCCAGGACATCTCGATCTTCGATGCACCGCAGCGGGCCATGGCCGAAGCGCTGTCGCGCTCGCCACAATTCGACTTCATCCACATCGATTCCAACATGATCCCGTCGCTTTCTTCCGCCGGCTATCTGGAGCCGCTCGACGAGTACATCAAGAATTCGGGCTTCCATTACGACGTCGTGGCCGGCTACGACAACTTCATGAAATACAACGGCCACACCTACGGCATTCCGACCGACGGCAACGTGCACATCCAATACACGCGCAAGGATCTGATCGATGATCCGGACAACAAGAAGCGCTTCGCCGACAAGTTCGGCACCGAGCTGAAGCTGCCGGAGACCTGGGAGGAAAACCTGCGACTGCAGGAATTCCTCATGGACCCGAAGAAGGACCTCTACGGCTCCGGCAATCTGCGCAACCGCGCCAACGGCGTGACCTGGTGGTACATGATCTTCTACAGCGCCGGCGGCTTCCCGTTCGACGACGACATGAAGCCGACCATCAATACGCCGGCCGGCCAATACGCCGTCGACATCTATCTGCAGGACAAGAAGGTCAACCATCCGGAAGCGGCCAACTGGGGCACGCCACAGATGATCCCGCGCATCGCGCAGGGCCACGTGGTGAGCTGCCAATATTGGGATGGCACTTGCAAGACAATCAAGAATCCGAAGCAATCAAAAACGGTCGGAAAGTTCTACTTCAGCGTGGTGCCGGGCTCGAAGTTCAGTGGCAAGATGATCCACCGCTCGATCTCCTCGCCGCTCGCAGCGATCCTGATCAACAAATACAGCCCGCGCAAGGCGCAGGCCGCCTATCTCGCGCTCTGGCTCGGCTCGGGTAAGAACAGCATTCCGATCGTCTCCGATCCGAAGAACGCGTTCAACGACGCCTGGGCGACGCAGCACTTCTCGGCGCCGCCGGTGATCGATGCCTACACGCAGGAAGGTATCAACGCGATCAAGAAGAACTTTGAGGTCGTTTCGCCGCCGGTCTATCTGACTGGCTACCTCGAATTCCAAGACGCACTCGGCAAGAACCTGTCAGAGGCCTATGTCGGTCAGCTCCCCGCCAAAGACGTGCTGAAAAAGACCGAGGACGAGTGGAACAAGATTGTCGGTCGTATCGGGCGCGCCAAGCTCAAGAAGGACCTGGTGAGCTACAAGGCGGTGATGCCGACGCGCGACGTCCCCGCGTGACCGCCCGACGCCGGGTGAAAACGTGACGTCCATTCAACCGGACGAGCGGCTCGCTCGTCCGGACTTCCTTGGAGGCAAGGAATGGCCGTAGCCGTCCTTCCGACCAGCGACGCGAGCAACGGGATATCGCCGCGCGCGGTATCCCGCCGCCGCGAGATCAGGCGTTTCAAGATTTCGCTGCTGCTGCCGCTGGTGGCGCTCGTCTTTTTCGTGCTGACGCCGGTGCTGCTGTTGCAGCTTTATTTCTCGTTCCACCAATGGACCGTCTATTTGGGCACGTGGTGGGACGCCGAATTTGTCGGCCTCGATCTGTTCCGCGATGTCTTGACCGATCCGCGTTTCGGCTGGGCGGTGGTGCGTTCGCTCGCTTTCGCTACCGGCTCGACCATTGGCTGCTTCGTGTTCGGCTTCGGGCTCGCCTATCTGATGTACAAGCCGTTCCGCGGTCAGGGCTTCTTCTACATTATCTTCATTCTGCCGATGCTGACCGTGCCGGTGGTGGTCGCCTATACCGCCGAGATGATGCTCTATAGCGACGGCCCGGTGAACCACTTCATCTCGTTCCTCATCGGCCACGACTTCCGGGCCGCCTGGCTCACCAATCCGCACATAGCGTTGACCACGGCGGCGCTGCTGGAAGTCTGGAACTGGACGCCGTTCTCCTTCATCATCATGATGGCCGGCTTGGCGGCGATCCCGAAGGAGCCAATCGAGGCGGCGGAAATCCTCGGCGCCTCGAAGTGGCACATCTTCTGGGAAATCCAGGTGCCGCTGCTGCGGCCGGTGATCCTCTTGGCGCTGGTGCTGCGCTTCCTTGAGGCCATGGCGGAATTTCCCAAGACATGGGCGCTGTTTCAGGGCGGCCCGGGTTCGGCGACCGAAACGCTTCCGGTCTACATCTTCATGACCACGTGGCAGTACTTCCAGATCTCCAAGGGCGCGGCGATGTCCTATATCGTCATGATGATGATGGTTGTCATCGTCCTGATCGCAATTCATTTATTACGCCGCGAAAAGCATACGCTGGACGCCATGTATAATCGGCGCGAAGACGCCGAGGTGGAGGCCTGAAATGGCGATGACTAAAACCCAGCGCCGTCGCGTCACCACGATCATGCGCTATGCCCTGCTGACGATCTGGGCGCTGATCGCATTTTTCCCCATCTACTGGATGATCTCGACATCATTCAAGCCGAGCGATCAATGGTTCGCCTGGCCACCGGTCTATTTTCCAGATCCGGCCACGCTCTCGAACTATCTAAATGTCTGGTTCGGCGCGCAGGAATATACCCAGACGCAATATGCGATTTCATCGCAAAAGCCGCTGATCTCGCTGTGGAATTCGACCGTGATCGCAACAACGTCGACGTTCCTGTCGGTGTTGTTCGGCTCGATCCTGGCCTACGGCGTCTCGCGCTATAAGATCCTATCCGAAGCGCGCATGTTCCAGCTTCTGATGTTGAGGATGATCCCGCCGATCGTCGTGGTCGCGCCGCTCTCGCTTTATTACACTGCGATCGGGCTGATCGACACGCGCACCGGGCTCATTCTTGTGTATTTCCTGACCACGCTGCCCTACGCGGTGTGGATGACCAAGAGCTTCATCGACGAGGTGCCGCGCGAGATCGAGCAGGCAGCAGAGATTCTCGGCGCCTCGCGCTGGCGGACGATATTCGAGGTCGTCCTGCCGCTAGTCCGTTCGGGACTGGTAGCGACCTTTCTGTTCATCTTGATCCTGACCTGGAGTGAATATCTGCTCGCGCTAATCATTACCAAGACCCAGGTCACCACGCTGCCGATCGAACTGTCGAAATACCAGGGCACCACCGAGGGGCGCGTCTACGGCCGCCAGGCGGCGCTCGCGGTCGGCATCACGATTCCACTCATGATCGTCGGGCTGATCATCCGCAAGCATCTCGCGC
The DNA here is from genome assembly GCA_963789455.1 of uncultured Alphaproteobacteria bacterium. Taxonomy (GTDB): domain Bacteria; phylum Pseudomonadota; class Alphaproteobacteria; order Rhizobiales; family Xanthobacteraceae; genus Pseudolabrys. The sequence goes on from CAWBLD010000004.1 coordinate 494,303, forward strand.
GCGGCTTCAGTTTCGGCATGGTACGGAGATAACGGTGGCACGCATCGAGTTGTGCAATCTGGAAAAGTCTTTCGGCGCGGTGAAAGCGGTTAAAAACTTGAGCTTCACCATCGAGGACGGCGAGTTCGTCGTCTTTGTCGGACCTTCCGGTTGCGGCAAGACCACGACGCTACGCATGATCGCCGGCTTCGAGGATCCAACTTCCGGCGAAATCCGCATCGACGGGCGCGTAGTCAACGACCTGGAGCCGCGCGACCGCGGGCTCGGCATGGTGTTCCAGAGCCACGCCTTGTTCCCGCACAAGAACGTGGCACAGAACATCGAATTCGGCTTGCGCATGAAAAACGTGCCGCCGCAAGAGCGCGTAAACCGCGTGCGCGAAGTGGCTGAGATGGTGCGCATCGGTCATCTGCTGGAGAAGATGCCAAACCAATGTTCAGGTGGAGAATCCCAGCGCGTCGCGCTTGCCCGTACCTTGGTTACCAACCCCTCGACTTTCCTGCTCGATGAGCCGCTGTCGAGCCTCGACGCCAAGCTGCGCCGCGAACTGCGCGCGGAATGCGACCGGCTGCACCAGGCGCTCAAGCGTACTTTCATCTACGTCACCCACGACCAGGAAGAAGCCATGACGCTCGCTGACCGGATTGTCGTCATGCGCTCGGGCGAAATCATACAGATCGGATCGCCGATGGAGATCTATTCAAACCCGGTCAACTATTTCGTCGCTGATTTTTTCGGTTCACCATCGATGAACCTGGTTGCCGGCGAGATCGTCCATGACGGCGCCGGCGCGCGATTTCGTTCGACATCCTTCGAGGTCGCGCTACCCGACAACTTCAAGACTGCAAAACCGGGTGCCGTCACCTTCGGCATTCGGCCCGAACACGTGGGCGTCGTGCCCGGCGGCGGCGGCGACGTCGAACTTCCGGTGCGACTGGTCGAGCCGCTCGGCAAGGATACCCTGCTCTATTTTGACGCCGGCACCGAGCGCGCATTCGTAGCGGTTACCGAAGGTCTCGGCATGGCCGAGATCAATGCCGGTGAGCGCATTGCCCTCTCGTTGGACCGGCGCCGGATCCATCTATTCGATGGCGAAGGACGGCGCATTGGTGGCGCCCAATAATTATCGAATGCAAATCGAACGCCGAGGAGCCCATGGAATACCGTGAGAAGAGTGAAATCCGCGATGGCATGCGGATCGATTGGGATATGCCGATCAAGATGGACGACGGGCTGGTGTTGCGATGCGACATCTACCGGCCGGTCGCCAACGGCAAATATCCCGTGATCATGACCTATGGGCCTTACGGCAAGTGGTTGCACTTCGAAGATCTTTACAAGGATCAATGGACCCGGATGTGCGCCGACCAGCCGGACGTGCCGACCGGTTCGACCAACAAATACCAGAACTGGGAAGTGGTCGATCCGGAGAAGTGGGTGCCGGACGGCTATATCGTCATCCGCGTGGACAGCCGCGGCGCCGGCCGCTCGCCCGGCGTGATCGACATCTGGTCGCTGCGCGAAGCGCAGGATCTGGCGCAATGTGTCGACTGGGCCGGCGTGCAGCCCTGGTCGAACGGCAAGGTCGGCCTCAACGGCATCTCCTATTACGCCGAGAACCAATGGCAGGCGGCGGCGCTGCAACCCAAGCACCTCGCCGCCATTTGCACCTGGGAAGGCGCCGCCGATTTCTATCGCGACATGGCGCATCACGGCGGCATTTTCTGCCGGGGTTTCGTGCAGGATTGGTCGAAGGCGCAGGTCTACACCGTGCAGAACGGCCGCGGCACGCGCGGCTTCAAAAGCCGCATGACCGGCGATTGGGTTTCGGGGCCGGAGACGCTGTCGGAAGAGCAACTCGGCGAGAACCGCCGCGACTTCTACGAGGATTGCATCTCACGCAAGCTCGACACCGACGAGTACTGGCAATCGCGCATGCCGGATTGGAACAAAGTGAAGGTTCCGCTGCTCTCCACCGCCAATTGGGGCGGGCAAGGCCTGCATCCACGCGGCAATTTCGAAGGCTTCGTACGCTCCGCCTCAGAGCACAAATGGCTGGAAGTCCATGGCATCGAGCATTGGACTCATTTCTATACGAATTACGGTCTTGGCCTGCAGAAGAAGTTCTTCGGTCATTTCCTCAAGGGGGAGGACACCGGCTGGCGCGAGCAGCCGAAAGTGCAGCTGCAGGTGCGCCATCCCGGCGAGAAATTCGTCGAGCGGCACGAGAAGGAGTGGCCGCTCGCACGCACGCAGTGGACCAAATTTTACATTCATCCAGCCGACATGACGATGTCGACGGCGACGCAAGATTCGGACGGCTCGGTCACGTATGCCGGCCTGAGCGAAGGTGTCACCTTCTTGTCCGAGCCGCTCGACCATGAAACCGAACTTACCGGGCCGATCGCCGCGAAGCTGTGGGTGTCGTCGGCGACGGAAGACGCCGATTTGTTTCTGGTGGTGCGTGCATTCACGCCCGACCTCAAGGAATTGACCTTCCAGGGGGCTCTCGATGCCCATACGCCGATTGCGCAAGGATGGCTGCGTTGCTCGCACCGCAAGCTCGACCCGAAGCTGACGCTGCCGTACCGGCCGTACCATACCCACGACGAGGAACAGAAGCTGACGCCCGGTCAGGTCTACGAGGTCGATATCGAGGTTTGGCCGACCTGCATCGTGCTGCCGAAAGGCTATCGCATCGCGCTATCGGTGCGCGGCACCGATTACGTCTTTCCGGGCGAGCCCGGCGTCGGACTGGAGACGCTGGGCAAGGTGTGGACCGGCTGCGCGGTCTTCACCCATGACGACCCGCGCGACCGGCCGCCAGCGGTCTTCGGCGGAGATGTCACGCTGCATGCCGGGCCCAACCGGCAAGCCTATGTCTTGCTGCCGGTCATTCCCAAAAAGTGAGCGTTGAAGGCGGCCTCTCAACGACACAATGTCTCAATGTTGCAAGCGTTTTTTTGGAGAACGAACTCATGAGCTATCGTGAGGTTAGCGAAGTCCGCGACGGCATGCAGATCGATTGGGACATGCCGATTACGATGGATGACGGACTGGTGCTGCGTTGCGACGTCTTCCGGCCGGTCAAGAAAGGCCGTTATCCGGTCATCCTCAGCCACGGTCCGTACGGCAAGTGGCTGCACTTCGAAGACGGCTACAAGACCGCCTGGAAGCGCATGGAGGAAAAGCAGCCGGACGTAATGGCCGGTTCGAGCAACAAGTACCAGAGCTGGGAAGTCTGCGACCCGGAAAAATGGGTGCCGGACGGCTATGCGGTGGTGCGCGTGGATTCGCGCGGCTGCGGCCGATCGCCGGGCTACGTGGAACACTGGTCGCCGCGCGAGACCAAGGACTTTTACAATTGCGTCGAATGGGCGGGCGTACAGCCGTGGTCAAACGGCAAGGTCGGCTTGAGCGGCATTTCCTATTACGCGATCAACCAGTGGCAGGTTGCCAGCATGCAGCCGAAGCATCTTGCCGCTATCTGCGTGTGGGAAGGCTTTGCCGACTTTTATCGCGAGCTGAGCCACAACGGCGGCATCTACAACACGTTCGCGCAGAATTGGTACGACATGCAGGTCAAGACCGTGCAATACGGGCTCGGCAGCAAGGGCCACCGCAGCCGCATGAACGGCGACTGGGTGTCGGGTCCGGAGACGCTCACCGAGGAAGAGATGGGCGCCAACCGCTACGACCTCGGCAAGACCTACTTCGCGCACCCGCTGGACGACGAATTCTACAAGGCGATGGCGCCGGACTGGTCGAAGGTCAAGGTGCCGCTGCTCTCGGCCGCGAATTGGGGCGGGCAGCCGTTGCACCCGCGCGGCAATTTCGAGGGCTTCTTCCGCGCGGCGTCGAAACAGAAATGGCTCGAAGTGCACGGCATCGAACACTGGACGCATTATTACACCGACTACGGCGTCGCGCTGCAGAGGAAATTCTTCGGCTACTTCCTTAAGGGCGAGAAAAACGGATGGGATAAGCAGCCGCGCGTTCAGCTCAACGTGCGTCATCCGGGCGAGAAATTCGTCATCCGCCACGAGGATAGCTGGCCGTTGCCCAGCACCAAATGGACCAAATTCCATCTGGCTACCGACGGTCACAAGCTCGCAACCGACCCGCCGACAGGTTCGGCGGCTGTCGCCTTCGACGCGCCCGGAGACGGCGTCACCTTTCTCACCGAGCCGATGAAAGAGGCGACTGAGATCACCGGCCCGGTCGCGGCCAAGCTGCACATCTCGTCCTCGACCACGGACGCCGATATTTTCCTGGTGCTGCGCGTGTTCGCACCCGACATGAAGGAAGTCGTATTCCAGGGCGCGCTCGATCCGCATACGGCGATCGGGCAAGGCTGGCTGCGCGCCTCCCATCGCAAGCTCGACCAGAAGCTGACATTGCCGTTCCGGCCTTATCACAGCCACGACGAAAAGCAGCCGCTCAAGCCCGGCCAGATCTACGAGCTCGATATCGAAATCATTCCGACCTGCATCGTCGTGCCGAAGGGATATCGCGTAGCCCTGAGCGTGCGCGGCCGCGACTATGTCTATCCCGGCGGATCGGGCGGCAAGCTCTCCAATATGAAAAACGAGTTTACCGGCAACGGCCCGTTCCTGCACGATGATCCGCGCGACCGTCCAACAGAGATCTATGGCGGCAAGACCACGATCCATCTCGGCGGCGGACGGGAAAATTTTGTGCTGCTGCCGATCATCCCGACGAGAACGGCCAAGAAGGCGGTGAAAGCGAAAGCCAGCAAACCGGCAAAAGGCGCTGCAAAAAAGAAACGGCGGTGAGCGACCATTCGGGTTGATCGCGGGTGCACCGCTGTAAGCCGCACGTCGAACGGCATGTCGTTACGGACGGTGCGATGAATGGCCGCCGTTGCGGCGCCGCCGGCGGAGTCCCTATCCGGCCCCAGGATGCCGGCGCCGCCATCGCCGTAACCCCGAAAACGGCCGTAGCGGAATCTCCTGCCCCCAGGGCTACTGTCCCGTCATACGGGCCAGGTTAAGAGTTATGCTAGATTTCTGGTAGTCGGGATAATCGTTGGGCAAGGCGGCGGCGAAGGGTCAAATGCGTTGTATCCCCAGCACGCACGGCGACCGGCCCGGCGGCTATATGCCCGAAAAAGCCTTGCGAGCCGTTGGCAACATGAATGGCGGGCTCATCGCAGGTGGCTTGCATTACGGCCCGATTTAATGCTCACCAAATGTCAGTTGCCATGGCGGCGAACTGAGGTACAAACCGTTTTCCATTTTGCTTGACTCCGGGCCCAACGGGCCGAACTGTTGTCCAAACCCGACAGCCATACGGGCGCAAACTTTGTAGTCTTGGGGGGAGCTGAGCGAGGGATGACTTCGGCCGGAACCAGTGACGCATTCGCAATCGTTGCGGACAATGCGAGCAAGTTATTTCTCGATGGGACCGTCGTCGCCTTTCGTCAGCTGACGCTGGCGGTTCGCCATCAGGAAATCCTCTGCATTGTCGGCCCCAGCGGTTGCGGCAAGACGACGCTGCTGCGCTGCATCGCCGGCCTGACCGATATCAGCGACGGTAAGCTCCTGGTCGGCGGCAGAGCGGTCACCAGACCGCCCGAAGGGGTGGCGATGGTGTTCCAACATTTCGGCCTGCTGCCGTGGAAGACGGTCTATGACAATGCCGCCTTTGGGCTGGCCATGGCCGGCACGCCGGCCGCGCGCATCAGGGAGCGGGTCGCGCATTATCTCGATCTGGTCGGCCTCACCGGCTTCGAAACGCATTATCCTTATCAACTCTCCGGCGGCATGCAGCAGCGCGTCGGCCTGGTGCGCGCGTTGGCGATCAATCCTTCCATCCTGCTGATGGACGAACCGTTCGCCGCGCTCGACGCGCAGACCCGCGAAATTCTACAGGAGGAGTTGCTGCACCTGATGGAGCGGCCCGAAGAGCGCAAGACCATGGTATTCATCACCCATTCGATCGACGAGGCGATCCTGCTCGGCGACCGCGTGGCGGTGATGACCGCGCGACCGGGGCGCATCAAGGAAGTCATCGATATGCCGTTCGCCCGTCCGCGCGACGTCGAGGCGGTGCGCGCCGATTCGCGTTTTGCAGAATTGCGCTCGCACATCTGGCATCAGCTCCACACCGTTCGCCCGCAGCGGACGGCGGCGACGGAGGTCGCCCACGCATGACCGTGCAAGTCGACGATCGCAGCATGACGGCGATCGCTGTGGACAGCGAGACCGACGATCGCCTGCGCGCGCAGAAAATCTCGATCGCGCGCCGGCGCCGGCAGCTTATGCTGAACATCGCGATCCGGATCGTCTCGCTGTTTATCGTGCTGGTGATCTGGCAGATCTTCGGTGCGCGCGTCGATCAGTCCTTGTTCACGACGCCGATCGAAATTGTCGAAGCGGCGGTCGAAATGATCGGCAGCGGGGAGCTGTGGACCTATCTCGCACCCAGCCTGGTCGTGCTGGCCATCGGCCTGTCGCTCGCGGCCGTGATCGGTGTGCTGATCGGCCTGGTGCTGGCGCGGTTCTGGGTGATCGATGTCGCGTTCGGCGTCTACATCACGTTTCTCTATTCGATTCCGAGCGTCGCGCTGGTGCCGCTGATCGTGTTGTGGGCCGGCTTCGCCACCACCTCCAAGATCATCATCCTGTTTTTGTTCGCCTTCTTCCCCATGGTCATCAACACCTATCAGGGCGTGAAGAACGTCGATCACAAGCTCATCGAGGTCGGCCGCTCTTTCCGGTGCTCCGAGCGCCAGCTATGGGCCAACATCGTGCTACCCAGCGCATTGCCGTTCATTGTCACCGGTTTGCGGCTCGCGGTCGGGCGCGGACTGATCGGCATGGTGCTGGCCGACCTTTACACGGCCATTTCCGGCATCGGCTACCTGATCGTGCGCACCGCCAGCACCTACGAGGTCAACAAGATGTTTGTACCGATCGTGACGCTCGGGCTCCTGGGTGTTACGCTCACAGCCTGCGTGCGTTTCATCGAGGTGCGCGTGGCGCCGTGGACGGCGGCGGGCAAGGACTGATGGAGCAAGCCGCCCTATAGAGGTCGGGGTTAAAGACTTAAGACAACATGAGGAAAAACAAGAGGGAGGAGTTCATCATGCAAAAAAATTCTTGGAGTGGCCGGGCCATCGGCTTGGCCGTGCTGGCGGGTTGCATTCTGATCGCCGATGCCGGCCTGCAGAGCGCGTCGGCGGCATGCACCACCATGCGCAAGATCAACATCGGCGTGTCGGTGGCGCCGCCGAACGTCGTGCACACCGCGCCCTACGTCGCTAAGGAACTCGGCTATTTCGAAAAGCGCTGCATCGACGCGAGCATCATCCAGTTTGAAGGCGGTTCGTCGCCGGCGGCGAAAGCGGCGGCCGCGCAAGGTACCGCACTGGTCGCGGTGACGCCGATTGCCATCGGCCATGGCGTCAAGGTTCAGCAGATCTGGGGCATGGGCCTGCGGCTACCGCAGTCCTATGTGGTTTCCGCCGATATCAAGACCGCCAAGGATCTCAAGGGCAAGAAGCTGAGCGCGGTCGGCGGCGGCGTCGGCGGCTTCAACTGGCTGATGGGCCGCCAGGTACTTGAATCCGCCGGGCTCACGGTCGACGACGTGCAGTTCATTGCCGGCGCCACCGCCGGCCGCGTCCCGGGCCTGCTGTCCGGCCAGATCGACGGCGTATCGCTGCATCCGGAGAGCGTCTACCTCGCGCAGCAGAAGAATCCCAAGGTACACGTGCTTGTCCACCTCTCCGACCTGCTGCCGAATTACTTCTACAACGCCTACGGCGCCCAGATCGATTGGATCAAACGCGATCACGCCCTGATGGTCGACACCGTCGCCGCCATGATCGAGGCCCAACGCACCATGTATCGCGACGAGGCCAAGGTCGTGCCGATCATTATGAAGGCGACCGGCCGGCCGAAAGCAGCCGTTGAATACGCCTGGAAAGAGTTGACCGATCATTGCGTCTGGTCGGTGAACCAGGGCTTCGACGCCAAGCGCACGCAGTGGACGATCGATGACGACGTCAAGAATGGCTACATCAAGCCCGACAAGAAACCGACGGTCGCGCGCGTGTTCAACGAGTTGATCGCCAACGAGGCGGTGAAATCTCTCGGCGGACCGATCAAGATCGGCAAGTGCTACGAGTAATCGACTAAGCCCGGCGCGGCCTGAAAAGCCGCGCCGTTGCATTTCCCATTGTCGAGGTACATCCATGAACGTCCAGACGCGCCAGCCGATCGGCCCGCAGCCGTGGGAGGTCGTCCGCAGCAAGCTCGACCAGGCCCTGCCCTTCGCCAATATGCGGGGCACGCCCTATTACCGGGACGCGGTCTACGAGCAGTTCTCCGCGCAGGAATACGCGCGCCGCTACGCCGCGCTGCGCGCCAAGATGAAGGAACATAAGCTCGACTGCGTAATCGCGGCCGGGGGACCCAGCCATTGGAGCTTCGGTGCCGGCATGCTCTGGCTGACCGGGCACTGGGAGTGGCACGCGCTCTGCTGCTACATCCTGGTCCCGCTCGATGGCGAGCCGACCATGATCTACTCCATGGGCGGCACCCATGCGGAAGCGGTGCGCCGCAACGTCGAGGTCGCGGTCAAGGATGTGCGCCATAGCCGTAACGGCCACTATGCCGAAGTGATGGTCGAGCGCCTCAAGGAGCTCAAGCTCGAACGCGGCCGCATCGGGCTGATGGAGATTGACCCGCGCCACGAAGACTACCTGCCGGTCAACCAGTACAATACGCTACGCGCCGGCCTGCCCGATGCCGAACTGGTGTTCACCAAGGGCTTCCTGCACGACCTCGTCGTCATCCACAGCGCGGAAGAACTCGACTGCGTGCGCAAGGCCGGCGTGCTGTGCCAGCGCGCGATGGAGGCGATCATCGCGCGCGCCAAGCCCGGCGTGAAGGAATATGAGTTGAAGGCGGCGGCCGGCGCCGCCATCCTCGACGGCGGCGGCGACATCGACTTCCTCATCATCGGCTCGACTCCGATGGCCAACCCGGCGATGATCTTCGGCAATCCGCGCCCTTCGCAGCGCGTGCTGCAGAAGGGCGACATCATCAATATGGAACTGGCCGCGGGCTATCGCGGCTACACTGCGCAGATCGGCTCGCCGATCACGCTCGGTGAGCCGACCGACATGGTGCGCAAGTTCTGGGAGGAGATCACGCTGCCCGGCTACAAGAAAATTGTCGCGGAAATTGCGCCCGGCAAGCCGACGGAAGCCATGCGCACCGCGAGCCGGTTCTTCCGCGATAATGGCGTACAGTCGCGCCCGACCCAGTGCCACGGCATCGATCTGGTCACCGACAATCCGCATGTCTCGGCCGAGCACGTCCGCGGCGTCGAGATCGATATGGTGCTCAAGCCAAACATGGTGATCATGGCCGAGCCAAATCCGATCACGCCCGACGGTATGTTCGGCATTTTCCTCGGGCACACCTTCATCGTGACGCAGAGCGGGCACGAGGTCGTCGACGCGTTTCCGCTGGAGATTGCCGTCGCGAAATAACCGCGGGGGATAACCACTTGCGCGTCCGCAGCATTATATAAACGTTGCGGCGGCTCAATCGCTTGCGCGGTGTGGGCCTAAACGCGATAGGATAGTGGCGCAGTGCAGAGGGAAATCGGTATGGGTGCGGAACCAGTGAAGCTCGGAATTGTCGGCCTGGGCCGGTGGGCCAAAGTGCTCACACGGGCGGTGGCGAAGTCGGGCAGTCTCAAGATCGTCGCGGGCTACAGCCGCACGGAAGAAAAACGCCGCGCCTTCGAGCAGGAATTCGGCGTCGCCGGCGTCCCGGATATGAAGACGCTCTTGGCGGACCCGGAAATCCGCGGCGTCATCAACACAGTGCCGAACGAGCAGCATTTGCCGGTCGCGACCGAAATCGCCAAGGCCGGCAAGCATGTCTACACCGAGAAACCGATTGCGGCCACGCTTGAGGACGGCATCGAGATTGCGGCGCTGGAAAAACAATATGGCGTCACCATTACGGTCGGGCACAGCGCGCGGCTAATGGGCAGCATTCGCCGCATCCGGCAGGCGATCGATGCCGGCGAACTCGGCCGTGTCGCTTTCCTGGAGGCGAATTTCTCCAACGAGCGCGCGCTCGAACTCACTCCCAGCACCTGGCGCTGGTACAAGGCCAAGGCGCCGGGCGGGCCGCTGTCGCAGCTCGCGATTCATCAGTTCGACGTTCTGCATTATCTGGGCGGTGACATCATCGAGGCGAGCTCGATGGCCTCGAAGCTCTCGCCAGTCGGCGCCGAGGTCGACGACCAGTCGATGACGTTGCTGCGTTTTACCGACGGTAAGATCGGCTATGTGGGATCGTGCTGGACCTCGCCCGGCATATTCTCGGTACGCGTATTCGGTTCCAAGGGCCTGATGCACAGCGAGACCGATTTTTCCAGCTGGGACGTGCCGAGCAAGCTGCACTTGAGCTCCGCACTCTACATTCAGCGCGGCAAGGACGGCTATGGCAAGCGCGAGGACTTGAAGGTGCCGGAAAGCGACATGTTCGTCGCCGAGCTGGAAATGTTCGCCGAAAGCTGCCGGACCGCCAAGCCAAACGAATTGACCGCCCACAACGGCAATGTGGCGGTGGCGGTGGTGAATGCGGCGCTGCGCTCCATCGACCTGAGCGGGCAATATGTGCGCATCGGCGACATCCTCGACGAAGCGCGCCGCCGCGCCGAAGCGCGGAAAGTCCATGTCGCCTAGGCGCTGTGCGGTAGCATAGATGCTGACGCTCTTTCATTACGACCGCTCGACCGCCGCACAGCGCGTGCGTCTCCTACTAGAAGAAAAGGCAATTGCCTGGAAGAGCGTGATCGTTGACACCGCTCGTGGCGACGTCGAGCAGCTTCCCGCGGATTATCATCGTCTTATACCGTATCCCATTGATTAGAACCCGTGCGCCCATTGGTGCAGTCCGATGGACATGATGCGCCAGGGTTGGTCGACGAGCTTGTTCCATGCTTCACAGCAGTGATCGACGAGATCATCGTAAGATTTGAAGATGCGGTTGGAGAGCCAGTTATCGCGCATAAACTGCCAGACGTTCTCGACCGGATTGAGCTCGGGGCATTTCGGCGGCAGGGCGATAATGGTGATATTCGACGGCACGACGAGGCGCGTTGATAGGTGCCAGCCAGCCTGATCGACCAAGAGGACAGCGTGGGCGCCGGGGGCAATGATCGCGGCGATCTCCGCGAGGTGCAGGTTCATCGCCTCGGTATTGCAGGCCGGCAGGATCAGGGCCGCACCCTTGCCCTCCTTTGGGCAGACGGCGCCGAAGATGTAGGTCGAGGCGGTCCGTTGATCACGGGGAGCGCTGGGGCGGGTGCCGCGCTTTGCCCATCGGCGGGTGATCTTGTTCTTCTGGCCGATACGAGCCTCATCTGCGAACCATATTTCTATTTTGTCGCTATCGATCCCCTTCTCGCGCGCGATTTTGTCCAGACGCGCAGGGAAGTTTTTTTAAAATCCTCAATCGCACCCGCGGCCTGCGCGTGATGACGTGGCCGAGCCGACAGCTTGCGATAGCCCATCGCCCGCAGTTCCCGGCTCAATGTCTGCTTGGCGATGGTGATGCGGAACTCTTCGTATATCCATTGCGCCAGGTCGATCAGCCGCCAGCGCACCACGCCGTGAACCGCCGGGATTGGTCCGCTCTCGATCAACTGGGCGACTGCCTGGCGCTGGCCATCATTGAGCTTGGAGGGCTGACCTGGCGGCTTTCGGTCCAGCAGCCCGTCAGGGCCGTGCGCATTGAACCGTAACACCCAGTCCCGGATGATCTGCAGACCGACGCCGCCCATCTTGGCCGCCTCGGTGCGGGTCGCTCCGTCATAGATCGCGGCAAGCGTCAGAAGTCGCCGCGCCTGCGGCCCATCCTTGGCCTTCTTTGCTAAACTGCGCAACCGAGATGCGCTGAAATCCCGCCGCAAGAGTATCGGAACCGACATGGCGAACCTCCTTCGTTCGCCACGTTGAATCAAACTGCCGCTGATTTGGGAATCCACAACGAGTCATGCCCTCAGGGATTTGGTTATTAATCCCAAGGGGCTGGTCCCGGTAATCATCAACAATGGCGCGGCAACGGCTGAATCTCTGATCATTCTGGAATACCTCGAGGATGTTTTTCCCGAGCCGTCGTTCCGACCGGCGTCGCCGGAAGCACGCGCCAAGATGCGGCTTTGGATGCGCAAAGTTGACGAAGGCGTCCATGTCGCCAGCCGCACGATCGGCGTCTGTCTGGTTAATCGGCATATCTACAAGGCCAAGGGTGCCGACAAGATCGATAAATATTATGCGCAAATGCGCGATACGGTGCGAAAGACCAACGATCAGGTCAACATCGCATCCGGGCTCGACTCGCCGCTGCTCCCAGGCGCGGTGGCGACGTTCAGGCGCTTGTTCGAAGACATGGACGTAACGCTCGCGCAGAACCCATGGCTCGTTGGCGACAGCTATTCGCTCGCCGACATCGCACTGGTCGTCTATGTGCGCCGGTTGGAATCATTCATGATGGCGCCGCTCTGGCGGCACCTGACGCATCTCAACGAATGGTATACCCGCATCGCCGTCCGCCCGGCCTATCAAAAAGCTATCGTCGCGTGGGGCGACGTGACCGAGCGCGAGCGCACGCAGCACGGCGAAGCAGCATTCTCGCAGCTTGCCGGACTATGGGAGTCGGCTGCCGCCGCGACCGGCTGAGAGTCATGCGGAGACCGCCGCGTTCCGTTCCAGGACATGACGATGGGAGCCTCGGCCCAGCCCGAGCTCGGGATAGAGGTCGGATAGCCGGCTGCCTTGGTAATAGGCCTTGCCGTAAGCCGGCCGCGCCTGAATTCGCTGCAGCCAATCGGCCACGCGCGGAAATCGTTCTTCCCAGAGGAATTCCAGTCCAAGGTCTTCTACCCGGTCAATGAGCGGCGCCACGGCAATGTCGGCGAGACTGTATTGCTCTCCGAGGAGCCAGGGGCCACCGTTCTCATCGAACATGCGGTCCATGCGCGCCGCCGTCGTGCGAAGCGCCTTGAAGGCTTCTTCGAGTTCGGCCGCGCCGAACCCGGACTGCCGGCTCATCTTCTTGTAGAAGGCCGATTTCACGGGCCGCTTTCCGACCTGCTCGTCGAACTCCGCATCGCTCATCGCCTGAAACTTTTTCAGCAATCCGCCGAACTGGAAGGACGGATAGCGAACCGCAGGCGTCGGCACCGCATCGACGAAGGCCAGCCAAGCGCGCATCTTAGCCTGCTCATAAGGTTCACTCGGCACCAGCAAAACTTCCGGATAAACCTGGTCGAGATATTGCAAGATGACCGAGGATTCGAAGACCGGGCGTCCGTCATGGATCAGCGTCGGCACCACGCCGTTGGGATTGAGTTTGAGATACCAGTCGGAGAGGTGATCGTGGTTCTTCGACACCAGCCGGCGATCGACCCAGGCGAGCCGCTTTTCCTCGAGGCAAATGCGCACCTTGAGGCTGCAGGTCGACTGGGAGAAATTGTAGAGCTCGAGCATTGACAAGGCCTCTCCTTATGCCGACGGAGCCGCGCCCAAACCGGATTGCGCTGTCCGCCATTGCAGTCGTCGCCGCGTTATCTCAGGGACCTGGACACCGGGCATTCGATTTTCTTGTGCGGCGCGCGCCAATATGCCTTAGGATAGCAGCATAATAACGGGAAGAAACGCGAGAGTAGGGTCAATGTTGCCTAGCCGCTATTTCATCGAACTGACGCAGCCGGAGATCGCCGCTCAGCTCAAGAGCAACCCGCTGGTGATCCTGCCGACCGGCAGCGTCGAGCAGCACGGGCCCCATCTGCCGGCCGGCACCGACACCTTCGCCGCCAATGTCATCTCCGCCGCGGTCGCCGAGCTCATGGACGGAATGGTGCTGCCGGCAACGCCCTTCGGCGTCACGCCCATGCATATGCCGTTCGAGGGCACGATCACCTTCACCCCCGACACCTATATGCGGGTGGTGACCGAGACCTGCGTGTCGACCGCCCGCCATGGCGCCAAGCGCCTGCTTATTCTCAATTGGCACGAAGGCAATATCCCGTCGCTTGCGATTGCGGCCGAATCCCTACACCGCGACCACGGCATGAGCGTGCTGACCGTCCAGGCCTGCTACGTTGCCGAAGAGCTCTACGGTAAGACCTGCAACGGCCTCACTCATGGCGGCGAAATCGAGGCGCTGGCCGTGCTGGCCTATCGGCCGGAACTCGTGCATCTCGACCGCATCGATTATTCCTCCGACCACAGCCATGGTCACAGAATGGATAAGCTGCGCCGCACGCGCAGCTATCAGCCGGTGCTCACCGACATCCGCTCGATCGCGCCGACCGGCTGGTTCGGCAGCCCGCAGCACGCCACCGCGGAGAAGGGATTGCGCATGCTCACGGACATCGCCGACGCGGTTGCCCGCGAGGCGGGCGAAATCTTCCGTAATCTCGATACGGTGCAAGGCGGCACCGCCGAGATCAAGCAATTGCGACAGGCCGTCTGATGGCGCGCCTGCTGAGGCAAGCCGATGGCAAGCGCCTGGGTCTGCCAGGACGCTCGTCGCTTGAAATGGTGTCAGGCGAGATCGGGTCACACGTCACCTTCCGCATTGTCGAAATCCCAGTGCCCACGCCGGGCGCGACCTTGCGCGGCCCGCACCTGCACCACGGCTATGAGGAATGCATCTTCGTGCTTAAAGGCAAAGGCTGTACCTTGTGCGAGAGCGGCGAACTGCCGCTGAAAGCTGGCGATCTCGTACTCGTTCCACCCGAGGAAAAGCACGTGACCCGCAACACCGGCAACGAACCGCTGATCCTTCTCTGCTTCTTCCCGGCGCCTGACGTCACGGCCACGACCGAAAACTTCCCGGGTTTCTGACATATGACGATAGACGTTCTCTGCCTGCGCCCCGAGGCCGATTTTACGCGGGTGGACGCGCCGGCACCGTCCAACCTCAGCGTGACTTATCGCAAACCGGACGATTCCGAATTGCCGGCGCTGATGCGCAAGGCCGACGCGCTGATAATCCCGGCGGTCGGTCGCAAGTTGTCGCCCGCCTTGTTCGAAGGCACGCCCATCAAATTGGTGCAAGTCACCGGTGCCGGCCTCGACCGGCTCGACCGCGATGCGCTGGTGCGGCTCGGTATTCCGGTGGCCAATGTAGCGGGTGGCAGCAATAGCGCGGTCGCTGAATACGCGGTAACCACCGCATCGTTGCTGCTGCGGCGCTTCGCCTGGGCCGACGCGGAAATCAAAGACGGCAACTACATCGCGTTTCGCGCCCGTATGGTGGCGGACAATCTTGCCGGGCTCGACGGCCTGTTGGTTGGCCTGGTCGGATTCGGTACCATCGGGCGAGCAGTCGCGCAGGCCTTCCATCGCGCAGGCTGCCGAATTTGCTACTTCGACCCGGCGCCGCCCCATGCAAGCGCTGGGGATGTAATCGGCGCCATTCCGATGGCGCTCGACGCACTGCTCGCCGCCGCGGACGTCGTAAGTTTGCATGTCCCGCTGTTGCCCGAAACACAAGGGCTGATTGGCGAGCGCGAATTGTCGCTGATGAAGCCGAGCGCCGTGCTGATCCAGGCTGCCCGCGGCGGGGTGGTGGTCGAAGCGGCGCTTGCCGCCCACTTGCGCGCCGGCCGGCTCGGCGGCGCCGCAGTCGACGTCTATTCGACCGAACCGCCGGCCGCCGACAATCCGTTGTTGCGCCTCGAGGGCGAGGCAGCCCGCCGGCTGCTGCTGACCCCGCACATCGCCGGCGTCACCCGGCAGTCCTGGACATATCTGTTCCGTGCGGCGTGGGAAAATATCGAGCGCGTGCTGCTACGCAACGAACCGCCGCTCAATCGAGCCTATTGAGGCGATTACGCCCGATCGCAATTTTCGGAGACGCCGTCACACCTGCACCCTTCGCTGTATTGCATCGCGGGTACGCATTATTCCAATATTTGGCAGCGGCATCGTCAAATCGAGTTCAATCGTGAAATCCCCGGATCAAGTAGCCCGGGAAATGCGAGCTGCAGGCCATCACGTGCGTGATCGCCTCACGATCGTACTCATCGCCTGACCGGTACTGATCAAAAAATGAATTCAGTCGCGTCACTCGTTCGCCCATTGCCCCCACAGCCTGCAGACCGACCGAAACGCCGTAATTGGTGAAGGCGAACTTGACATGCGGCAGACTGGGGTCGCGGCAAAAATAGCCGTCTTCTCGCCACATCCGGTCGAGTACGGCGAGGCTGCGCCGCCGTTGCACTACGGCCCATTCTTCAGCCGGGAAAAAATGCGTTAGCCACAGCATCATACCAAGCCCAAGATCCTGAGAGATGGCGAGGTGCGCCGCGGTCGCGTCGATAAGCGCCCGCATATCGGCAATCTCGCGGGCCAGCGCCTGCTCGTCGAGGCATCGATAGGAGACGTAACCGTCGAATGCATCGAGCGCGCCGAAACCGAAGCCGGGATATGGCGCGCTCAAATCCTCCTTCATCTTCCAGACCACGCCCCTGCCCGGCACGACAAAGGCGTCGTGAATCTGGCGCACGAGATTGACACCTTTTGCCCGGTAGGCCGGCACATGGCGCGCCAATACGGAGAGCGCAAAAAGCCACATCGCGAGGTAATGGAAATACTGTCCGTCCCGATCTGGCGCTTCCCCGATGCGGATGCCGCGCGAGCGCCCGAGCACCCTGTCGACTTCGGATACCAGCCACTCCGCCTCGTCGAGAAAACGCTGTTCGCCCAGTTCGGCATAGAGCGAGACCAGCAGTATGACGCCGAATGCATCGGTCCAGGTATAGCGCAGCCCATTCGGCCAGATGCGCTCCCCGCGCATCCAGTTAAGTTTATCGAGAACGTAGGGGATGTCCCTGCAAGCCGCCATGGCGGCCCTCATACACCGAAGGGATAAGTATCAGGCAGCCCTGCCAACTCGCTGGTATCGAGCGGCGTGACCGCGCGACTATCGTCGAACCAAATGTACTCGTCGAACTGCTGCGGCAAGACCGCCTGGAAATAGTGACTGTCGCGCTCGGTCTCCGGCCGGTAGATCACACCGATCGCCCGCTCAAGCTGCGGCTTGCCCAAGCCTTGCGCGCCAGTCAGGTCGGAGCGCTGGCGCAGGCCCAGACAAAAACGGGCCTGTCCAGTGGCGTGGCATAGCCGCTCATAGCTCTTCGGCAATGCCGGCTGAACCTTCTTGATCTCCATCGGCCCGTCCCAATCGGATGCTGCCGCGACGGTTCCGCTATTGGTGCCGAAGCCGACCAGATAGGCGTTGTCGCCGAATTCCTGACGGCACAAGTGACCGATATTGTGCTCGCCGCGCGAGGCCATTTCGGTCGCAGCGGAATCGCCGACGTGGGAATTATGCGCCCATACAATCGCCTTGCTGTCCGGGCCATAAAATGCCAGCAGGTTCTTCAACGTCGTGAACATGTGCTCGTCGCGCAAGTTCCAGGACGCGCGCGAGCCATAATACATCACCCGGTAATAGCGTTCGGCGTTGGCGACGAGGCGGGCATTCTGCACCGCGTCGAAAAAGCGCTCGCCGTCACGCTTGGCGTAGGCAACCCGGTTTTCCAATAGATCCTTGAGCGCGCGCACCACGTACTCCTCGCAGGTATGGTAGGAGCCGGTGAGCGCGGCATGACCATAGGCCGCCGGGTCGCCCTGCCACGGCGTCAGGCAACCATAGCGCTGGCGCGCAATCTTGGCCGCTTCCGGCGCAACCTGATCGAGGTAATCCAGAACCGAGCGTATCGACACATACAGGCTGTAGAGATCGAGGCCATGAAACGCGACCCGGGTCGTCGGCTTGGCCGCGGCATTGTGCTCACGCAGCCAATCGACGAATTCACGCACTTCGTTGTTGCGCCACATCCAGGTTGGAAAACGTGAAAACGCCGTCCATTCGGAGGAAGCAAATTCGAGATGCCGGACATAATTGTCGACGCGCGCAGCATCCGGCCAGTCGCCCTCGATGGCGACAAAGCGGAACCCCTTCTTGACGATCAGCTCGCGCGAGATACGCGCGCGCATCCGATAAAATTCCGAGGTGCCGTGGGTCGCCTCGCCGAGCAATACGACGCGCGCATCGCCCACCCGGTCGAGCAGCGCGCTCAAGTCGACGCTGTCGATCGAGTTCAAACGGCTCGGCCGCGTCAGCAATAGCTTTGATCAGCTTTTCCTCACCGCGCGCGACGGCCGGCGGTGCGCGGCGGACGCGGGCCGGCTCCGGTTCCTCGGGCGCCCACCCTTCCTCGCCGAGCAATGGAACAAACCGGACATCGGCAAGGTCTTCGCGGCGATATTCGTTTTGCGCAATCCGCGTCACCCGCACCAATTCTTGCGCGCGCTGGTCCGCCCCCACCGGGATCACCAGCCGGCCGCCAATCTTCAGTTGCTCTTTCAGCAACTCGGGTACCGTGGGGCCGCCAGCCGCAACAACTATCGCGTCAAAGGGCGCATGCGCGGGCCAGCCGCGCGTCCCATCGCCGTGTAGAACATGGACGTTATCGTAGCCAAGCTCGGCCAGCGTCGCGGCCGCCTTTTCGGCCAGCGGGCCGTGGCGCTCGACGGTATAGACGTCGGCAGCAATCTCAGAGAGGACCGCGGCCGCATAACCCGAGCCGGCACCGATTTCGAGCACCTTCTCGCCGCCGCGGAGCGCCAGCGCTTCGGTCATGAATGCGACGATATAGGGCTGCGAGATCGTCTGCCCCTCTTCGATCGGCAAGGGCGCATCGTCATAGGCAAATTCGCGTAACTGCTTCGGCAGAAAGGATTCCCGGGGCACGCTCCGCATGGCATTGAGGACCAGCTCTGAGCGGACGCCGCGCGCGACGATGGCTTTTTCAACCATGTCCTTACGCAGCTTCGAGAAATCGGGATTTAGGAAAGCCTTCATCGGCCGCCCCCCAAATCAACCTCAAGCATATTGTGTACGGCGGCGAATGAATTGACCCAGATCAATAGGCGTATAAACGCAAGAATTGAGAATGACGGTTGGGTACCAACCGATGCAACGCATCATTGTCGCCACCGACGGTTCCCCTGGCGCTAATCGCGCCGTTGACGCTGCCGCCGCATTTGCAAAGGCCGCCGGCGCCGATCTTTTGATTTTTACCGTTGGCGGAAATATTTCAGGCGCGGAATTAAGACGAATTGCGAGTATCGGCGGAGACGTCAGCGCAGAGCTGGAATCGGCGTCAGATCAAGTTCTCGAGCGGGCTAGAAAACGGGCGCTCCGGATAGGCGTTACCGCAATCAAACTGAAATGCGGATGGGGCGATCCCGCGGAAACGATCATCAAGACCGTTCAGCATGAAAAAGCCGACTTGCTCGTCGTCGGCAGACGTGGCCGTGGCCGCCTTTCCGGTCTCCTGCTCGGCAGCGTCTCGCAGAAACTGGCGAGTCTGGCGCCGTGTATTGTCATGGTGGTTCCATAGTCACTCCGCAACATTGCGAAGTTTGGTTTGTCACCCGCGAGCAACGGTCCCGAGCAGCATCGACACATACCCATCACCCCACAGCGGCAACAAAAGCCGCACAAACCCGTCATGGTAATAAGTGGGTGCGGTTGCCTCCACGGTAGCGCTGGCCTGAGCCGTGAAATACGCAAGCGGTCCCTTGGCATCGATTTCATCCGCAAACTTGCCAACGACATCGGCGCCATACCAGTCCCGGATTTCTTTGCCGACGGTATTTAAGCGGAATCTTTGCGGTGGCTTGAAAACATCGATCAGCATGAGGCGACCTTCGAGTCCGGGCAACGCCGACAGATTCACGTCATCCCAGAACGGGACCTGATTCTCATCACGTTTCAGCTTGTCCCAATAATCCCGGACCCGCCCCAGATCAGAAGAGAGGCTTGCCGGCAGGGCAAAAGGATGTGGCATTTTCGTCATGGTTGGCTCGTTCGTTGATCCAAAGGCCTCCTGGGGCCCAAGCCGCTGCAAAAGGCGCTTGTATAGACCGGGTGTACGCATAGTATCCATATCACTTCTGCGCGCCACCAGCATCGAACGAATGCGCCTTTTCCATCAGATCTCTTTGACCCTCGGTCGGGATCGGCTGTTAGCCCGTTTCTGGCAATCCGCCTCGCAATTCTGGCGCCTAAAGAAAGCCATGGGTTGCGTTTCTCGTCATTTTTCTCGTGGTCGTGGTGCTGCTGCAATTGCTGTTGCAGATTTTGCTTAATCTATGGAACCGCAATTTCTTCGATTCGCTTGCGCGCAAGGATGCGCATGCGCTGTGGCAGCTAGGGCAGTTGTTCGTTCCACTGGCCGCGGCAAGCATCTTGCTCGCCGCCGCATCCGTGTGGGGACGCATGACGGCACAACGCAATTGGCGGGAAGCGCTAACGCGGCACGTCATCGAACGATGGCTCGCCGAGGACCGCTTCAGCCGCATGAATCATCACATGATCAAAGGATCCGAGAACCCCGAATACCGCATCGTGGTCGATATCCGGATCGCCACGGACGCACCAATTGATCTCGTGCTCGCGTTTTTTTCGTCAGTATTGACCGCGCTCGCGTTTTTCAGCGTGTTATGGACGGTCGGCGGCAGCATCGACATTGTCATATTTGGTATTGGCCGTGACGATCCCTGGCTATTTGGTGCTTGGGGTCATTGTCTATTCGAGCGCCATGTCTGCATTCATGGTTTTTTTCGGTCATCATCTGACGAGCGTGATTGAGCGCATGAATCAAACCGAGGCTGAATTCCGCGCGGCGGCCGACGCCTTCCGCGAAGAGGGCAAGCACGAGCAAGCTGAGCACGACGATGCCGCCAAACGCGACACACTGTGGCTCAAGCTGGTGGCGGTACTACTCTGGTGGCGCGAGCTCTGTTGGCAACTCGTTCGCACGACGTTTGTCTCACACGCAAACTTTCTTTTTGCGCCAGTCATTGCGTGGCTTTTGTGTGTGCCAAAGTATTTAAGCGGCGCGATGTCGTTGGGCGAACTCACGCAGTCGGCCGCGGCCTTCGTCACCGTACAAGGCGCGTTCAACTGGCTCGTCGACAATTATCAACGCCTGGCCGATTGGCAATCCTCGGCACACCGGGTCGCGACTTTGCTTATTGCGCTTGATGAGCTTGAAGCAAAGGAAACATCTAACAGCCTGCCGCCGCAACAGATATGATCTTAAGCGGGTTCAATTGTCACGGCAGTATACAAGCGATAGGCATCCTCCGGCCGGCAAAGTTCGGTCCCTGCGTGAATCAGCGCCGATGAGCCGGCTGCCATACCAAGACGAAATGCATCGGCAACGCTATCGCCTTTGGCCAGACTGAAGATCATCGCGCCGAGAAAACTGTCGCCTGCACCGACCGCACTGACCGGCTTGATCGGCAGTGGCTGCGCCCGCAAGACCCGGTCCTTCGTGACAAGGAGCGCGCCGAGATGGCCGAGCGACAACGCGACGACTTCAACCTTTCCGGCGTTTATGTACTCACGCGCCGCGACGATCCAGTCCTCCTGCTTAAGAAGTTCCGCGCCAAAAAGATCCCGCATTTCGCGCAGGTTCGGCTTAATCATGTAGACGCCGTGTTCTATGGCGACAGCGAGCGGCGCGCCGGAAGTGTCGACAACAAATTTGGCGCCGAGCTTCCGCGCGATCACGGCTGCCTGCGCATAGAAATCATTCGGCACGCCGGGCGGCAGGCTGCCGCTGCCCACGACGAATTTAGGCGGTGTTGCCGTACTCGCCAGCGCATCGAGACACCCGCGCCACTCCGACTCACGCAGCGGCTGCCCAGGCAGGACGAAGCGGTACTGCCGCGCCGTGCTCAATTCGGAAACGGAGAAATCCTCACGGGTTTCACTTTCGACTTCAATGACGCGATTTGGAATTTGCTCATCATCGATGAGGGCGCGGAGCAGTTGTCCGGTAAAGCCGCCAATCGGGAGAATAGCCTCAACATCGCCGCCGAATCTTTTGACCACACGCGCGACATTCACTCCCCCGCCGCCCGGGTCGCGCCGTTGCGGCGCACAACGCAGCTTGCGCATCGGCACCACGCGATCGACCGATGTCGACAGGTCGACGGCGGGATTAGGCGTCAGCGTGACGATATCCGCCATCGTCATGATCCTCCGGCTTCCCAAACGCGCCGCACGGCAAGGGACCGCAAGCCGATGAATGCCGGATCGTCATGCAGGATTAGATAGGCCGGGATCGGCTCGACATATCCGCTCATCCGCCCCTTCGCTTCGAATCGGGAGCGAAACCGTGATTGGGGCAAATAGTCGCGAATTTGCGGTGCAATCCCGCCGGCAATGAATACTCCGCCTTGCGCGCCAAAGCCGAGAGCAAAATTACCGGCGACCTCGCCGAGCATCGCGCAGAACATATCGAGCGCAGCGCGGCTCGTTGCACAGCTCCCTTCAACCGCGGCCTTACTGATCTCGGCTGCGGTGCGCTCCGGCACTGTCAGCATGTCGATTGCCGCGATCGCGCGATAAAGATTTTCCAGGCCGTGCCCGGACAGCACGCGTTCGGCGGATACGTGCCCGAACCACTGCCGCAATTTTTCGATGATGGCGTCTTCCCGCGGCGAGCTACTTGGCATGGTGCCATGGCCACCTTCGCTGCGGATAACGTATCCGCCGGCCCCGTGCGGCACATAGGCCGCGACGCCGAGACCGGTGCCGGGCCCGAGCACGGCCATGGGCGCTTGCGCCCGCGGCGTGCCGCCGCCAATCGCATGCAAATCGCCACCGGCAAGATGCGGCAGCGCCCAGGCGACCGCTTCGAAGTCGTTGATGATGCGGATTCCGGTGAAGCCGAAGCGCGCCCGCAGTTCGGCCGCGTCGACCACCCACGGATTATTCGTCAGAGCACAACGCTCCCCTTCGACCACCCCCGCTACCGCAAAGACCGCGCTGCGGATTGCCGCACGTTCGGTTTGTCGCGCCATGAAGACCCCGAGGGCATCGGCGAAGCGCGCGTGGTCGCGAACCGCCATGTGCTCGATCGGGCCGAGCTCGTTGCCGGTCAGCACCGCGAAACGCACATTGGTACCCCCGACGTCCGCCAGGACGACGCGCTCGGAAGGATTGCGGGCCGAGGCGTCAGTCACGGCCAGGCCGCCCGCGTGCGGTCTTGATCAGATCGCGATACCAATGGAACGATGCCTTCGGGATGCGCCGTTGGGTCGGATAATCGATATAGGTCAGCCCAAACCGCACGCCGTAGCCTGAATCCCATTCGAAATTGTCGAGCAGCGACCAGACGAAATAGCCACGAACGTCGGCGCCGGCGGCTACCGCGCCGTTCACGGCCCCGATATAGGCGTTCAAAAACGCGATGCGGTTTTTATCGACGATGGCGCCGGTGTCGTCAGGTTTGTCGTAACCGCCCAAACCGTTTTCCAACACATAGATCGGCAGGCCGTAGGTCTTGCCGACGGTTAATAGCGTATCGCGAAACGCATCCGGCATGATCGGCCAGCCGATGGGCGTGACCGGAATATCGGGCGGCTTGTCGCCGAAGGTGAAGCCAAGGCGCGCATTCGTGTCGGCTTTCACAAACACGGGGCTGTAATGATTAAGGCCGAACCAGTCGACCGGGCGCTGAATACGGGCAAGGTCGCCGGCCTGCATGTGCGGCTCGATCGCCGCCTGCATGAGTTGCGGATAGGCGCCACGGCATTGCGGGTCGGGATATGCCTTATTCCAATACGCGTCGCAGAGCTCGGCCGCCCGCGCGTCATGACGGCGATGACGGCAAGGCGGGTTGATAGTTATGGATGCAGCCAACCGAACTGCCTGGCACGCGCGCACGCACGACATCGACCGCCGCACCATGGGCGAGGTTCACGTGGTGGATGACCCGGTGCAGCGTGTCGACACCCGACGTGTCGCGCTCGCCGCCGCCGAAGCCATATCCGAACAGCGTGAAGATCGACGGTTCATTGAACGTGGCAAAGCGCTTGACCCGGTCTCCGTAGCGGCCCGCGACAAGAGCGGCATAGTCGGTGAACCACGCAACGCAGTCCCTTGTCGTCCAGCCGCCGAGATCGTCGAGCGCCTGCGGCATGTCCCAGTGATAAAAGCAAAGCCACGGCTCGATGCCGGCGGCGAGGATCGCGTCGATCAGACGGTCGTAGAACGCCAGCCCGGGTTCATTCGATGCCCCCCGCCCCTGCGGCAGAACCCGCGGCCAGGCGACGGAAAACCGATACGCCTGAACGCCGAGCCGCTGCATCAACGCAATATCTTCCAGATAGCGGTGATAGTGGTCGCAGGCGACGTCGCCGGTGTCGTGATTGGCGATCTGGCCTTTTTGGCAGTAGGTGTCCCAAATGCTGGGCCCGCGGCCGTCCTCGCGGGTCGCGCCTTCGATCTGGAAACTCGAGGTCGATACGCCCCATATGAAATCATGCCGCAACGCAGCAATCGACGGATATTCTGGCGCGGGCGGCTGCTGTTCAGCGGCGGCCGAATTGCCGGCGCCTTCGCTTGGGCACATGGATGTCCCCTGCCTGTCTCGGTTGATAAATTAAGCCCAAGACGCAGCGCATTATTGAGACAAGTCAATAGATCGCGCTGCATCATCGGCAATCTGATTCGGTCATTTAATTCGAGTTCCCGATGTTAACTCAAGTGCCAAGAACCCGATGGGGCGGCATTGCCGACGGCCGTTTCCAGCACAGCGGATTCTTTCGCGTCGGCCATAGCCATCACACGTTCTGGCTGGTCGATCCCGATGGCGGGCGTTACCTGTCGAAAGGCGTCAACACCGTCCAATTCAATCAGGACAAGATTCGCAACAGCGAACGCATTCCCTATGCGGATGCTTGCCGGAAAAAATACGGCAGTGAAGCCGCGTGGCGCGCGGCGGCGGCCAAGCGGCTCGCGGGCTGGGGCTTCAACACGCTTGGCGCGTGGTCGGACGAGGCGGTCGCGGCCGCCGGCTCCATGTTGGCCGTTGCGCCCAATCTCGATCTCGGTATGTCGTTTGCCTGGCAGCATAACGACCGCAACCGGAGCGCGCCGCCGCAGCATTTCCCGGACGTGTTCGATCCGGCTTTCGAGCGCCACGTCCGTCAACGGGCGCACGATTTATGCGCCAAACACAGCGGCGAACGGCGTATTCTCGGCTGGTTCATCGACAATGAATTACGCTGGGGTCCGGACTGGCGCGGACCCGAGCAACTGCTGCCGCTGTTCCTCAATCTCTCGGAACCGAGCCCGGGGCACGTCGCCGCGCTCGGCTGGCTGCGCGAGCGTGGCGCCGACGGTCCGACGCCTTCCGCTGCCGACTACGAAGCCTTCGCCGGGCTGGTGGCAGACCGCTACTTCGTATTGACGACCGCGGCCATCAAAGAGGTCGACCGGAATCATCTCGTGCTGGGCTGTCGCTTTGCCGTCCCGCCGCCAAAGGCCGTGATCGCGGCAGCTGGCCGGCATCTCGATGTGATCTCGTTCAATTGCTACGAACGTGATGCGAACGCCGTGATCGACACCTATGCCACCACCGGCAAGCCCTGCCTGATCGGAGAGTTCTCCTTCAGGGCGGCCGATTCCGGCCTGCCCAACAGCAACGGCGCCGGACCGCTGGTGGCGACGCAGGCCGAGCGGGCGGCCGGCTTCCGGCATTACGTCACCAGGGCCCTGCAAAAGCATACGACGGTCGGCTACCACTGGTTCGAGCACGCGGATCAGCCGGCCGAGGGCCGCTTCGACGGCGAGAACTCCAATTTCGGCACCGTCACAATCGACGACAATGCGTACGAGGATCTCACGCGTGAGATGACCTCGATCAATGCCGAGGCCGAAAATCTCCACGCCACCGCGGCGCAAGCCGCGACATGACCAGCGGACGCAAACCGCGATGACCAGACAGACCAAGATCGTCTTCATCGGCGCAACCAGCATGTCGTTCGGGCTCAACATGCTGCGCGACGTCTTTAGCAGCGACGAGCTGCGCGGCAGCACGCTTACGCTGGTCGGCCGCAATCCCGCAACGCTTTCGAAAATGACGGAGCTCGCCAAGCTGCTGAATACCAAGGCGGGCGCCGGGCTGATCATCGAGCAAACGACCGACCGCCGCGCCGCCTTTGACGGCGCCGGCTTTGTCGTCAACGCAACGGCCATCGACCGCAACCGGCTATGGAAGCTCGATTGGGAAGTGCCGCGCAAATACGGCATTCGCCACACGCTCGGCGAGAATGGCGGCCCTGGCGGATTGTTCTTCACCCTGCGCACTTTGCCGCTGGTATTCGATTTCGTCCGCGAGATGCGGGAGCTCTGCCCAAAGGCGCTGTTCATCAATTTTTCTAACCCGGAAAGCCGCATCATCCTCGCGCTGGGAAAATACAGCCCAATCCGGGCGCTCGGCCTGTGCCATGGCATTTTCATGGGCCAAGGCGATGTCGCGGCCATCATGGGGCTGCCCTACGAGCAGGTCGAGGTCTGGGGCGCGGGCCTCAATCATTCGCAATGTCTGCTGCAAATCCGCCACCGCGCGACCGGGGAAGACCTGTATCCGCTGCTGCGGGCCAAGGAAAAGGACTACGACCCCGCGTTCGCCCCATTGACCCGGCGGCTGTTCCGGGCCTTCGGCTACTGGATGACCTGCAGCGACGATCATCTCGGCGAATATCTCGCCTATGGCTGGGAAGCGGGCGAGCACGGTTACGACTTCGATGCCGACGAGCGCTGGCGTGCGGAATTCAGCAACGCGCTTGATCGCGTGCTCGGCGGCGCGCCGGTGCCGCCCGATTGGCTCACGCCCTCGGGCGAGCGCGGTGCGGCAGCCATCGGCGGCATCCTGCACAACAAGAATCGCGTACTGGAATCCGGCATTGTGCCCAACCGCGGCGTCATTCCAAACCTGCCGGAGGACGCGGCGGTCGAGGTGCCGGTGCTGGCGGATGCCGCCGGCCTACATCCGGTCTCGCTCGGTCCCCTGCCCGATCCGATCGCCAAGCTGCTCAACATACAAGTGAGCGTCCAGCAACTCGCGGTCGAAGCCGCGATGCACGCGTCCAAGGAAATCGCCTTGCAGGCGCTGCTGATCGATCCGGTGGTGAACTCGGCATCGGCCGCCGTCAAGCTGCTCGACGAATTGTGGGAAGTGAACCGGCCTTATATTCGGCCTTGTATCTAAGCATACCCTTCGACATTGGCCGTTGCGGCACACCCGCCGCGCCTCATTCGGTCACAACGATAAAGCGCCTAGCTAGTCCGCTGGTTTTGCACGCCGCTGCCAGCCAACAAGCAACGGTCCGAACGATCCGGCAAAGCCAAAAAAAGCGACGCACCAGGCGATCGCTGCGATATCCAACAGCGACTCGCTCCATGCCGGCTGCAGTGAAGAGCAGATCCGCGCCAGCGCGGCGATCACGATGGCCGCATAGATCACCTGCGTCGCCGCCGAGGCGGCGAGCGCGTTGCCGGTGTGGCCGAGGCTGGCGCGGGTCATCACCGCGAGCGTCATCGTGCCGGCCGCCCCGACGGTCCAGGCATGATCGCCGGCATCGGCCATAACAATATCGAGAGCCGCGGCGCTGGCGAGCAGAAACCCAAGCGGCACGAAGACGTAGCCGACGTGCAGAATCAGCACCAGGCGATCCCGCCACGTCCGATCGCCAGCCCAGCGGGCCAATCGCACGATATGCAGTGCGCCAGTAATAGCCAGCGCAGCGCCGGAAATTCGTTCGGCCGGCTGCACCGTCCACAGCACCAGTGTCGCGGCACTCAAGGCGATCACCGCGACGTCGAAGCGAGCGAACGGGACCGGCAGGCGGCCTGGGTTCTCGCGCGCCAGCCAGTTATGGGTGAAGCTCGGAATGATACGACCGCCGATCAGCACGATGAGCAGCACCGTGGCCGCGATACCGATGCGGACACCGTATTCAGCGCTGCCCTGCACATGAGCTTCGACATGAAACGCGACGTTGCCGATGATCAGCAATGTCACCAGCCCAATGACCCTGAGATTTCGCCAATTCGCGCCGGCGATAATCTCGCGCGCCGCGGCGGCGACGACCAGCACCAGAAAGGCCACGTCAATGATCGCCGCCGGCAACCAACCGATCTCACCGGAGAAGGTGACCGCGATTCGGCCGGCGATCCACGCCGCGACCAGCGTGAGCAGCGGCATGCCTTGGATCGGCAATCGTCCGGTCCAGTTGGGGATCGCGGTGAGCAGGAACCCGGTCACCACCGCCGGCAGATAGCCGTACAGCATTTCATGCACGTGCCAGTCGATGGGCGTGAAGGCGGTCCACAGTTCCAGACTGCCATTAAACATTGGCAGCCAGGCAAGGATGGCAAGCCCCGCATAGATGGCGCCAAACAGGAAGAACGGCCGAAAGCCGTAGGACAGCAGAGCGGGTCCCCGATAGGTTTGCAGACGAGGGATCGCGCTCATGACGGCCATTGCCGTGCGTAGGCGAAGGCCCGTTGCAAGCAGATTGTACCGGGATCCTGTGTGCGATTCAGCATTCCCATCAGCGTGACCCACTCCTCATCGGAGGCGGTGGTCGCGTAGCGCTGCACCGTTTGGGTTACACAGGCCGCGAGATTGAGGCCATCGGCGGCGGCCTGTTCCCGCACCGCGGCCAGCAACGCCAAATCGCCGGTGCCGAGAATCGTTTCAACCGCTGTCGTCTCGTCGGTCAGCCGGGCCAAAATGTCGCCGAGCATGGTGATGTCCTCAATGCACGCGCAGCGCATCAGCGCCGGGCAGTTCGATACCTTCGATGCGCCCCGCTGTGACGAGCCGCGCGATATATTGCGCGTCGGCTCGCCGCCGCACGCTTTCGCGCAGATAATCGGCAATACGGCCGGCAACCACCTCATAAGGCAGCATCTGGCCTTCGTGCTTGCGATCAAGCCGGATGACATGGAAGCCGTAAGGGGTCGCGACCGGCGCTTCGCAAAGCTGACCGGGCGTGAGACCCGTGAGCGCCTGCTCGAATTCCGGCGTCGTCTGTCCGGTGGTGATTTGCCCAAGGTTGCCGCCTTGCGCCGCTGAAGGGCATCGCGAGTGCGCCCGCGCCAGCTCGGCAAACCGCTCCGGGCGCTCACCTAGCTCGGCTAGCACCATGACGGCATCGGCGCGCGCGCGCTCACGCACCTCGCGATCGGCAGCTAATGCCGTGAACAGGATATGGTAAGCCTCGTAAATATCGGGCGAGCGGAACCGCGCGCGATTGCGGTCGTAATAGCGCCGGCAGCTCTCGTCATCGGGCTCGGGCACGGCAACCTCGCGCTCGATCAGGCCGCGGATCATCGCCTCCTCGTCGGTTTCGCGGCGTCCGCCAGCATCGCTCACCGGCTGCGACGTGATCCCGGCGCGGCGGGCCTCCTGCAACAGCAGTTCGCGGATGACCAGCGCGCGGGCGGCCTGCTGCCAGGCCGTGATCAGCTTTTCCGCCGGATGGTGCTGCATTTCGCGTACGATGGCATCGCGGGCGATCGAGACACCGTTCACGCTGACGGCCGTGGGACGCCCTGCCGGAATTTGCGCGTGGACGGAGCAGGTCATCGCCATTACTCCGCCGGCACAGCCGCGCGCGGCATGCGGGTGGTGCGCACCACCTGATAGCCGCGCCGGCCGAGATACCAGATCGGCGCGCTCCAGATATGGACGAGGCGAGTGAACGGGAACACCAGGAAGATGGTCATGCCGAGGGCGAGATGCAGCTTGAAGATCAGCGGCACACCGGCAATCAGCGCGGAAATGCCCGGTTGTAGGATCAGAATACCTTGCGCCCAAGTCATGAACGTTATCATCACGTGACCGTCGAGGTGCTGCAGCGAGACGGGGATGGTGGCTAAGCCCAGCGTGAGCTGGGCATAGAGCAGCAGCAGGATGGCAATATCGCCGAACGACGATGTGGTGCGGATGCGCGCATCGAACAGCCGGCGATGCACCAACAGCGTAATGCCGATGAAGCACATCACCCCGGAGACGCCGCCGATGCCGATCGCCATCAACTGCTTGAACGTATGCGAAATGCCGAGCGCCTCGAACACCCAGATCGGCGTCAGCAGGCCACCGAAATGGCCTAAGAAAATGACCAGGATGCCGATGTGGAATAGATTCGATCCCCAAATCAGCTGCCGGCGGCGCAGGAGTTGGCTCGATCCGCTGCGCCAGGTGTACTGCTCGCGGTCGAAGCGCAACCAGCTGCCGAGCAGGAACACGGTCAGGCAGAGATAGGGATACCAGCCGAACACGATATAGGTAATCAAATCGCGCATGATCGTTTCCTTATTGGCGCGGCGGGATGGCGCGGGTTGGGATCGGCATATCGGGCGCCGGGCGCAAGGCTCCGCGCACGCGGGCGATCAGTCCGTCCTTACAGCCATCGCTGGCGCCGGGACCGAAATTGACCGGCTCGTCCTCCCAGGCGGCATCGAGCGCCGCGAGGTCGGAGGCGTCCGGATCTGGCAGCGTGAGCAAAGCCGAAACGTCCTCGTCCTTCGGCTTCGCGGCTGAGAGTGCGACCAGGGCCCGGAACACAGCCTCGTAAGGCGAACGCCGCTTGCGCAGCCGCTCCGCGATGGCGGCGAAGATATGCGCCGGCTGCGCCAGTGTGTCCCAGGCCTCCTGCGCGGGAAGCATCGCGAGATACTCCAGGAACAGCGGCAGGAAATCCGGCAATTCAGCCGCGTTCATGAACAGATTATTATTTTCGTATTGCGCTTTGAGGTCGATCATCGCCTGGCCGCGGTCGCGGCTTTCGCCATGCACATGCTCGAACAAATGCAAAGACAGCGAGCGCGTGCGATCGAACAACAAAACGTAACGCTCCTGCAGGTCGTAGAGATCGCCCGTCGCAAGCTCGGTCAGCAGCTTGTGCAGTTGATCACGCACGCCAAACGATAACGCCGTTTTCTTTTCGATCGCCTCGCTGATTTCGCCGCAGGCCTGCTGCAATTCGGCGGTGGGATAAGTCAGCAATGCGGAAAGCGCCTTCAAGGTCTTGTTCATCACACGACCTCCATGGGCGTCTTGGCGCGCTTGGGCGTTCCGAACAGATTCGTCTCGGTCACGCCGCCCGAGCAGCCATTGCCAAACGAGAAGCCGCACGAGCCGCGCAGGTCGTAGGCGTCTTCGTTGATTTCGCGATGCGCGGTCGGGATGACGAAGCGGTCTTCGTAGTTGGCGATCGCCATGGTCTGATACATGTCCTCGATAGCGAGCGCGCTGAGGCCGACGCGTTTGGCGATAGTCTCGTCGATCACGCCGTCGATGGTTTTGGCGCGCATATACGACCGCATCGCCAGCATGCGCTCGAGCCCGAGCGCCACCGGTTCTTCCTTGCCGGCGGTGAGCAAGTTGGCGAGGTATTTCAAGGGGATGCGCAAGCTGCGCACATCCGGCATCGCGCCGTCGTGGCCGAGCTTGCCGGCGGCCGCCGCCGATTGGATCGGCGACAGCGGCGGCACGTACCAAACCATTGGCAGGGTTCGATATTCCGGGTGGAGCGGGAACGCGACCTTCCAGTCGATCGCCATCTTGTAGACCGGGGAACGGCGCGCGGCCTCCAGCCAATTCTCCGAAATCCCGTCTTTGCGCGCCTGTTCAATGACTTGCGAGCTATGCGGGTTGAGGAAAATGCCGAGTTGATGCTCGTATAAGTCCTGTTCCTCGGCGACGCTCGCCGCTTGCTCGATCCGATCGGCGTCGTACAAGATGACGCCAAGATAACGGATGCGGCCGACGCAGGTCTCCGAGCACACCGTCGGCTGACCGGCCTCGATGCGCGGATAGCAGAAGATGCACTTCTCGGATTTGCCGCTCGACCAGTTGTAATAAACTTTCTTGTAGGGACAGCCCGACACGCACATGCGCCAGCCGCGGCACTTGTCCTGATCGATCAGCACGATGCCGTCTTCCTCGCGCTTGTAGATCGCGCCGGAGGGGCAGGCCGCCACGCAGGCCGGATTGAGGCAGTGCTCGCACAGCCGCGGCAGATACATCATGAAGGTATTTTCGAACTGGCCGTAGATTTCCTTCTGGATGCCGTCGAAATTGTAGTCCTTCGACCGTTTGGCAAACTCGGTGCCGAGGATTTCCTCCCAGTTCGGACCCCATTCGATCTTCTCCATCCGCTCGCCGGTGATCAGCGAGCGCGGCCGCGCGGTTGGCGAGGCCTTCAATTCCGGCGCCGATTGCAGGTGTTCATAGTCGAAGGTGAACGGCTCGTAGTAGTCGTCGATTTCCGGCAGGTCGGGATTGGCGAAGATGTTGGCCAGCACCCGCCACTTCGAGCCGATCTTCGGTTCGATCTTGCCGTTCCGCTTGCGGCGCCAGCCGCCGTTCCAGCGCTCCTGGTTCTCCCAGTCCTTCGGGTAGCCGATGCCGGGCTTGGTCTCGACGTTGTTGAACCAGGCGTATTCCATGCCTTCCCGGTTGGTCCAAACGTTCTTGCAGGTCACCGAGCAGGTGTGACACCCGATGCACTTGTCGAGGTTCAGCACCATCGCGATTTGGGCGCGGATTTTCATTCTGCGGCCTCCATCTTAATCGTGGACTTGGGCGCGACGGCCAAAGCTTCGGGTTGGTCGGGGGTCGGCTTATCGAGCCAGTCGACTTTCGCCATCTTGCGTATGATGACGAACTCGTCGCGGTTGGTGCCGATCGTGCCGTAGTAGTTGAAACCGTAGGACTGCTGGGCGTAGCCGCCGATCATGTGGGTGGGATTAACGATCGTGCGGGTCACCGAATTATGGATGCCGCCGCGCTGGCCGGTCACTTCCGAGCCCGGCACGTTCACGATCTTCTCCTGCGCGTGATACATCAGGCACATGCCTTCCTTCACGCGCTGCGAGACGACCGCACGCG
This sequence comes from uncultured Alphaproteobacteria bacterium, assembly GCA_963789455.1. Classification (GTDB taxonomy): domain Bacteria; phylum Pseudomonadota; class Alphaproteobacteria; order Rhizobiales; family Xanthobacteraceae; genus Pseudolabrys. Next base: position 527,150 of record CAWBLD010000004.1, read on the forward strand.
CCACCAGCGCGCCGTTGCTGTTGTAGGCCTCGATCCAGTCGTTATCGACGATGCCGGCTTTTCTCGCGTCGACCTCGCTGATCCAGACGATCGGCCCGCCGCGCGAGAGCGTGAGCATCAACAGATTGTCGGTGTAGGTCGAGTGGATGCCCCACTTCTGATGCGGCGTGATGAAGTTGAGCACGACCTGTTTTTCGCCGTTCGGCTTGGAGTCGATCACCGGCTTGACGGTCTTGGTGTCGATCGGCGGCCGATAGACACAGAGCGCCTCGCCAAAGGCGCGCATCCAGAGATGGTCCTGGTAGAGCTGCTGACGGCCGGACAGCGTTCGCCACGGGATCAGCTCGTGCACATTGGTATAGCTCGCGCTGTAGCAGACCTTTTCGGATTCCAGCCCCGACCAGATCGGCGACGAGATGATCTTGCGCGGCTGCGCGACCACGTCGCGGAAGCGGATCTTCTCGTCCTCCTTCGGAATGGCGAGATGGGTGTGGTCGAGGCCGGTGGTCTTCGACAGCGATTCCCAGGCCTTCACCGCCACTTCGCCATTCGTTTCGGGCGCGAGTGAAAGGATCACCTCAGTCGCATCAATATCGGTGTCGATCTTGGCAAGCCCCTTCGTGGCGCCCTCCTCCGTCACCTCACCATTGAGCCGCTTGAGCAGGTCGACCTCATGCTCGGTATTCCAGCTCATGCCCTTGCCGCCGTTGCCAAGCTTGGCCATCAGCGGCCCGAGCGCGGTGAAGCGCTTGTAAAGGTTGGGATAGTCGCGCTCGACCACGGTCACCGCCGGCATGGTTTTGCCGGGGATCGGTTCGACCTCACCCTTCTTCCAGTCCTTGACGTCGAGCGCCTGCGCGATTTCGCCCGGGCTGTCGTGCATGATCGGCGTCATCACGACATCTTTTTCGACGCCGAGCACCTCGGGCGCGACCTCCGAGAATTTCTTGGCGATCGCCTTGTAGATTTCCCAGTCGCTCTTGCATTCCCAGACCGGGTCCACCGCCGCGCTCAGCGGGTGGATGAAGGGATGCATGTCGGAGGTGTTGAGATCGTTCTTCTCGTACCAGGTCGCGGTCGGCAGCACGATGTCGGAATACACGCAGGTCGTCGACATGCGGAAATCGAGCGTCACCAGCAGGTCGAGCTTGCCCTTCGGCGCCTCGTCGTGCCAGGCGACTTGCGTCGGCTTCACCTTGCCGGTTTCGCCCAAGTCCTTGCCCTGCACGCCGTGGGTGGTGCCGAGCAGATGCTTGAGGAAATATTCATGGCCCTTGCCGGACGAGCCCAGCAGGTTCGAGCGCCACACGAACATGTTGCGCGGCCAATTGTCGGGATGGTCCGGGTCCTCGCAGGCCAACTGCAACTCGCCGGATTTGAGCGCCTTCGGCACATAGTCCTTCGGCTCGAGGCCGGCGGCTTGCGCCTGCTTGGCGAGATCGAGCGGGTTTTGCTTGAGTTGCGGCGCCGACGGCAGCCAGCCCATGCGCTCGGCGCGCACATTGTAGTCGATGAGCGCGCCGTCCCAGGGGCCGGCCGGCGCGGTCGGCGAGATCAGCTCGTCGATGCCGACGCTCTCGTAGCGCCACTGGTCGGTATGCGCGTAGAAGAACGAGGTTGAGTTCTGCTGGCGCGGCGGCCGGCTCCAGTCGAGCCCGAACGCCAGCGGCAGCCAGCCCGACTGTGGCCGCAGCTTTTCCTGCCCGACATAATGCGACCAGCCGCCGCCGGATTGACCGACGCAGCCGCACAGCACCAGCATGTTGATGGCGCCGCGGTAGTTCATGTCGCAGTGGAACCAATGGTTCATGGCGGCGCCGATGATGATCATCGAGCGGCCCTTGGTTTTCTCGGCATTGAGCGCGAATTCGCGCGCCACCGTGATGATCTGATCGCGCGGCACGCCGCTGATCTTTTCCGCCCAGGCCGGCGTATAGGGCTCGTTGTCGTCGTAGGACTTGGCGACATGCTTGCCGCCGAAGCCGCGATCCAGGCCGTAATTGGCGGCGAACAGGTCAAACACCGAGGCAACCAGCGCCTCGCCGTCCTTTAATTTCATCCGTTTGGCCGGCACTTTGCGTACCAGCACGCTGGGGTGGTCGGTGCCGGCGAAATAGTCGTGCTCGCGATTGCCGAAATAGGGGAAGCCGACGTCGGCCAGCTCATCCTTGTCGTTGGCGAAGGTCAGCCGCAGATTGGTGGCGCGGCCGTTGGCGTCTTTTTCCTCCAGGTTCCATTTGCCCTTCTCGCCCCAGCGGAAGCCGACCGAACCGCTCGGCGCCACGATCGCCTTCGACGTCTCATCATAGGCGACGGTCTTCCATTCCGGATTGTTGGTTTCGCCCAGATTGTCGGCGAAATCCGAGGCGCGCAGTTGCCGGTCGGGAATGTAGCTGTCGCCCTTCTTCACCAGCCGCACCAGCATCGGCATGTCGGTGTATTGCCGGATATAGTCCTCAAAATACTTGGTCTGCTTGTCGAAATAGAATTCCCGCAGGATGACGTGGCCCATCGCCATGGCGAGCGCCGCGTCGGTGCCCTGCTTCACCGAGATCCACAGATCGGAAAATTTCGAGGCCTCCGAATAGTCCGGCGAAATCACCACGCTCTTGGCGCCGCGGTAGCGCGCCTCGGTATAGAAATGCGCGTCGGGGGTACGGGTTTGCGGGACGTTCGAGCCCCAGAGAATCAGGAAGCCGGAATTGTACCAATCGGCGCTCTCGGGCACGTCGGTCTGCTCGCCCCAGGTCTGCGGGCTGGACGGCGGCAGGTCGCAGTACCAGTCGTAGAACGACATGCAGACGCCGCCGAGCAGCGAGAGATAGCGCGAACCGGCGGCATAGGACACCATCGACATGGCCGGGATCGGCGAGAAGCCGATGACGCGGTCGGGACCGTGTTTTTTCACGGTGTAGGCGTTGGCCGCCGCGATGATCTCGGTGACCTCGTCCCAGGTCGCGCGCACGAAGCCGCCGAGGCCGCGCTTCGAGGTATAGGCCTCGCGTTTCTTCGGGTCCTCGACGATCGAGCCCCAGGCGGCGACCGGCGTGCGCAGCGCCCGCGCCTCGCGCCAGAGCTTGAGCAGGCGCGAGCGCACCAGCGGGTATTTCACCCGGTTGCCGGAATAGAGGTACCAGGAGTAGCTCGCCCCGCGCGAGCAGCCGCGCGGCTCGTGGTTGGGCAGTTCGGGCCGGGTGCGCGGATAGTCGGTCTGCTGCGTCTCCCAGGTGACGATGCCGCCCTTGACGTAGATCTTCCACGAACAGGAGCCGGTGCAATTGGCGCCGTGGGTGGAGCGCACGATCTTGTCGTGCTGCCAGCGCTTGCGGTAGCCGTCTTCCCAGCGGCGATCCTCGTTGGTGGTGATGCCATGGCCTTGCGCGAAGCCGTCGGCAACGCGGTTGAAGAAGGTCAGGCGGTCGAGAAAATGGCTCATCGCATTTTCCTCATTTTATGAACCCTGCGGTGCGACTTGGTTTGTTCTTTTTTCATGGGTTCTTGAATTCCGCTTTCGGTCCGACGTAGTACCACCAGTTCAACAGCAGACAGATGAAGTAGAACAGCGCGAAACCGTAAAGCGCGTATTCGGGGGTCGCCGCTTTGATCTGCTCGCCGAACACCTGCGGGATGACGAACGCGCCGTAAGCGGCGACGGCCGAGGTCCAGCCCAGCGCGGGGCCGGCCTGCTCTTTCGGGAAGATCATCGCGATGGTGCGGAAGGTCGACCCGTTGCCGATCCCCGAGCCCGCAAACAGCAGCAGGAACAGAATAAAGAACGGCACGAAATACTCTTCCGGCGTCGCCGACTGGTAGGCCGCCTTCATAAAGTAAGCGACGCCCAGCGCGCTCGCGATCATCAGAATGGTGATGTACTGGGTGACCCGCGCGCCGCCCACCTTGTCGGCGATCCAGCCGCCGATGGGCCGGATGAAGGCCCCGATGAACGGACCCATCCAGGCATACATAAGGGCGCTGGGACCGTTGGCGTTGGGCGTGTTGTGCGTGAGCACGCCGTTGACCGCGAGATGCTGGAAACCGAAGATCACCTTGATGGCGAGCGCGAACGCCGCCGAATAGCCGATGAAGGAACCGAAGGTCATGGTGTAGATCACGCTCATGACCCAGGTGTGCTTGTTGCCGAAGATTTGGTATTGGCGCTTGAGATTGTCGCGCACGAAAAAGCAGATGTAGTAAAGCAATCCGACGGTCGCCGCGATGACGCCGGCGATGACGAACCACTTGGTCCAAGCCGGCAGGCCGAGACCGGTGGGCGCCGGCAGGATGAAGTAGAGGCCGACCGCGGCAGCAACAAATCCCACCAGCAACATCGCCGACATGCGCGCAAATGCGCCCAGCACGCCGCCGGCAATCTTCGGGGTCACTTCTTCGGTGCGGATATTGTGCATGCCGAACCATGCGGCAATGACGAGCGGAATGAGGATCACCACCCAGACAAAGCCGGCGTTCTGAATCCAGGTTTGGGTGCCGGCCGGAATTTTTCCAATCAGGGTGCCGGAGGTCTGCTTCAAAACCATCGGATCGCCGCCGAAGGCACCGAGCAAGGCGAATGTCATGACCAGCGGCACCAGAATCTGCATGGTCGTGACCCCGGCGTTGCCGAGCCCGGCGTTGAGGCCGAGCGCGAGCCCCTGCATCCGCCTGGGGAAGAAGAAACTGATGTTCGACATGGACGAGGCAAAATTGCCGCCGCCAATTCCGGAAAGAAACGCGAGGATCTGGAATACCCACAACGGGGTATCCTTGCTCTGCAGGGCAAAGCCCGCGCCGATCGCCGGGATAATGAGCAGGGCCGTCGTGAAGAAAATCGTGTTACGGCCGCCGGCGATGCGGATGAAGAAGGTGCTCGGAATCCGCAGCGTGGCTCCGGTCAAGCCCGCGATGGCGGTGAGCGTAAACAACTCGGACTGCTTGAATGGAAAGCCCAGATTGAGCATCTGAACAGTGATGATGCCCCAATAGACCCATACGGCGAAGCCGCAGAGAAGATTCGGGATCGAGATCCAGAGGTTGCGGTTTGCGATGCGCTTGCCGGTCGATTCCCAGAACTTCTCGTCTTCAACGTTCCACGTCTTTAGTTCGGGCATGTTAGTGTCCTCATTTGAAATCTTGCATCGCCGTTTCCGCTCGTCACCGGGCGGCGTATTTTTCGTTCAGTCGCACTGCACTTCGGCTCCCTTGCGCCAGTACCACCACCAGGTCGCCAGCAGACACGTCATGTAGAACACGACGAACACGGTGAGCGCGCTCGCGGCCGTCCCCGTTGAATTGATGGAGATGCCGAACAGCGCCGGGATAAAGAACAACCCGAGCGCCGCGATGGCGGCGGTGAACCCGAGCGCGACGGACGATTCGATTTCGCCTTCGGCGACCGCGCGCTCCTGCGCCGCCTTGTCTTGGCCCGCTGCGCGCGTGTGCAGCTTCAGGAAGACCTTGGGGACGACATGGAACACCGAACCGTTTCCGATGCCGGTCGTGATGAACAGCAGGACGAAGCTCGCGAAGAACCACGGCAGCCCGCTGCTATCCTTGGCCGACGGCAGGAATGCCAATATCGCGACCGCGGCAACCAGCATGACCGCGAAGTTCCAGAAGGTGACCTTGGCGCCGCCGAGACGGTCGGACAGCCAGCCGCCGAGCGGACGCACCAGCGCTCCCAGCAGCGGGCCGACGAAAGCCCACTGCTTGGCCTCCGACCCCGGATACAGCGTCGACAGCAGTTGCGGGAACGCCGCGGCAAAGCCGATAAACGAACCGAATGTGCCGGTGTAGAGCCACGCCAGAATCCAGGCGTGCTTGCGCTGGAAGATTCCGACCTGTTCGCGCAGGCTCGCTTGCGCGCCGCGTATGTTGTTCTGGCCCCAGGCGGCCGCGACGGTCGCGGCCAGGATAAATGGTATCCAGATAAAGCCGGCGTTCTGCATCCAGACCTTGGTGACGACGGCGCCGTCGGTATAGGTCTGCGGCGAGCCGCCCATGATCGCGAGCGCGCCGCCATAAATGGTCAAAGGCACCACGGCCTGCATCACGCCAACGCCGAGATTGCCGAGGCCCGCGTTCCAGCCGAGCGCCGTACCCTGCATCCGCTTGGGAAAGAAGAAGCTGATATTGGCCATGCTGGCGGAGAAATTGCCGCCGCCCAATCCGCACAGCAGCGCGATGGCGACGAATACCGCGTAATTCGTCGTCGGGTCCTGGATGGCGAGCGCCATCCACAAAGTCGGCAGCAGCAGCGAAGCCGTCGAGAACACCGTCCAGTTGCGCCCGCCGAAGATCGGAACGACGAAGGCATAGGCGAGCCGCAGCGCCGCTCCCGAAATGCCCGGTGCGGCCGCCAGCCAGAACAGTTGGCTGGTGGTGAACTGGAAGCCGATCTTGGGCAGTTCGACCACCACCACGCTCCAGACCATCCACACCGCGAAGGACAGGAACAGGGGCGGCATCGAAAGGATCAGATTGCGCAAAGCGATGCGCCGGCCCTGCTGTTGCCAGAACACGTCGTCGTCCGGACGCCAGTTGGTGAGCCAGCGGCGCGCGGCGCCGACGCCGACCAGATGTTCCTTGACCATCTGGTCGCGCAGCGCCGGTTCGCGCTCCAATACCGCCGCGCGTTCGCCTTTTTCCGCGAGCCAGGTCCACACCATGACGCCGGCGACGACGGCATACATCAGCATGAAGGTGCTTGAGCGCACGCCGCTGGCATCGGCGGCGATGCCGAACATGATCGGAAGCGTGAAGCCGCCGAGCCCGCCGATAACGCCGACCAGCCCGCCGACCGCACCCATGTTCGCCGGGTAATAATCGGCAAGCTCGCGATAGACGCTGGCCTTGCCGATGCCGAGCGCCATGCCGACGACGAAGACGAGAACCGTGAATAAAGTGACGCCGACGGCTATATGAAGGGTGGCGTCGCCTTTGATGCCGTGCACCACCAAAGTGGTGGGGGGATAGGAGAGGAAGAACAGGCAGACAATGCTGACCCAAAACACCCACCAGGTCGTGGTGCTGCCGCCGAACTTGTCGGAGATCCATCCGCCGAGCGCGCGGATGACGCCGGACGGCAGGGTAAAGAACATGGTGATGAAAGCGGCCGAGCGAAGATTCAAGCCGTATTGCGCCACGTAATATTTCGGCAGCCACAGCGCGAGCGCGACGAAGCCGCCGAACACGAAATAGTAGGCAAGGCCAAATCGCCACACCCGCATTTCCGCGAGCGGCGCGAGCTGATCGATGAGCGAGGGAAAGCTTCCTTTTCGCTGACGCTCTTGCTGTGTTGGATCGGGATAGGTAAAGAACCAGAACAGCACCGCCATCGCCAACATGGCGGCGGAATAGACCTGCGGCACCGCGCGCCATCCGAACGCGACAATGATCAACGGCGCCGCGAGGTTCGTCACCGCGGCACCGGCATTGCCGGCGCCGAAGATTCCCATGGCGGTGCCCTGCTTCGCTTTCGGGAACCAGGCGGAGGTGTAAGCGATACCGATGGCGAACGAGCCGCCGGCCAGACCGACGAACAGGCCGATCACGAGGTACTGCCAATACTGAGTCGCGAACGCCAAGCCGTAGGTCGGGATCGCGACCAGGATCATCTGAATGAAAAAGACGACGCGGCCGCCGAAGCGGTCGGTCAGGATGCCGAGCGGCAGGCGCGTGAGCGATCCGGTCAGGATCGGCGTCGCTACCAGCAAGCCGAATTCGGTGTCGTTCAAGCCGAGCTGGGATTTGATCCGGATGCCGATGACGGAAAACATCGTCCAGACCGCGAAATTGACCGTGAAGGCCAACGTATTCATGGTCAGGACGGAATATTGCTTGCGGGTCTCGAAAACCGGCGGACCATCCCCCGCCGGCGCGCGGGTTTGACCTGCGACGCTGGCGACCGTTTCGGCTTGCATATCCGCCCCCGCTTCTGTCGATCCGCAAAGAAATCTCAGCGGCAGTAAAAGCTGGGACTCGCCATAAATGCTTTGACGTTGATCAATAATACTTGGTTTTTGTCCGCGACAATTTGGCTTTACTTATGTCTTATTATCGTTTGACTTATGCGTGACCACAATTTGATCTTTATCAAGTTATGACGCCCGCGGCCGGCCTAGATTGCTCACGTTCGTTGCGAAAACCCGCAGCTTGGAGACGACCGTGCGTCAATCCGATTGGAAACTGATCCGCGCGCTGCCGCTGTTTTGCGATATGAGCGAAGCGAATTTCGCCAAGCTGGTCGCCGCGGCGTTTCTGCAGCGCTTCCCCCTGCATACGACCCTGATCCAGGAAGGCGATCTGCCGGACTTTCTGCATATCGTGGTCGACGGCTCGGTCGAGATGTTTTGCGCCCACAACGGACACGAAACCACGATCGAGATCATGCGGCCGGTGACGACCTTCATCTTGGCCGCGGTCATCCGCGACGACGTCTATCTCAAGTCGGCCCGCACGCTGACGCCGGCACAAATCCTCATGATCCCAGCGCAGACCGTGCGCGACGTATTCGACCGCGATGCCGCCTTCGCGCGCGCCATCGTGGGCGAACTCGCCGAGCGTTATCGCGAGGTCGTGCGTTCGCTCAAGAACGAGAAATTACGCACCAGCGCAGAGCGGCTGGCAAACTGGATTCTGCGGGCCGATGCCCAGCAGGGCAATCATCGATGCGTGGAATTGATGTTCGACAAGCGCACGCTGGCGTCGCGCCTGGGGATGACACCGGAGAACCTGTCGCGCAATTTGGCGCTGCTCGCCAAATATGGCGTGAAAAGTTCCGGACGTGACATCAGGATAGAGGACTCGTCGGCGCTGGAGCGTTTTGCCAAGCCCAATGCGCTCATTGACGGATAATCGATCGTACGAAGCGGCACAATTGCAATTGGTCTGATTGATCAATACAGCCGGCTCGGCAGCCAGGTCACAATTCCCGGAAACACGCAGAACAACGCGAGCGTGACAAGCGTGGCTAAAACGAATGGCATGGCGCCCTTGAATATTTCGATGAGTGGAATATCCGGCACTACTTTTGCCAGCACATAGACATTGACGCCGACCGGTGGCGTGACCAGGGCGAGCTCGATCATCACCACGACGTATACGCCGAACCAGATCGGATCGAAGCCCAGCTTGGTGACGACGGGAAACAGAATCGGAATGGTCAGGATGATCATTCCCCAGACGTCCAATACCATGCCCAGGATGAGGTACAGTACGGTAATCAAGGCGATCATAACGAGCGGCGGCAACGCAAGGCTTTCAAACTTGGCAACGATCACATCGGTCAGGTTGGTGAGCGCGATGAACCGCCCCATCATGTGGCCGGCGAAAATGATCAGAAAGATCATCGCGCTGATATGGACCGTATTGCGAAGCGCCAGGCCGACTGCAGCCCAGGTGAGGCGCCGCATGGCGAGAGCCACCACTATGACGCCGCCCACACCGGCCGCCGCCGCCTCGGACGGATCGAACACGCCCAAATAGATGCCGCCGATCACCAGCAGGAAGATGGACAGCATCGGCAATAGCTTGCCGAGCGAAATGGCGCGATCGGCGAACGAGAAACTCGGCCCGCGCGGCCCGATCTCGGGATGCCGTATGCACTTGAAAAGGATGGTCGCGACATAGGCCGCCGTCATGATCAGCCCCGGAATGATGCCGGCGATGAACAGGGCGCCGATCGACGTCTCCGTCCACGTCCCGTAAACGACGAGAAACAGGCTGGGCGGGATCAGGCAGCCCAGCGTCCCACCGATGGCGACCGTGCCGGCGCTCAGCCGGTCGCTGTAACCGTAGCGGCGCATTTCGGGCATGCACATCGGCGCGAGCGTCGCAACCGCGATCGCGCCGCCGCCCGAGACCGCGCCAAACCCTGCCGCCGCAAGGGTCGAGGCGATCGCCAGCCCGCCGGGCAACCAGCCGAGCCATTTGTAAACGCACTCGTAGAGGTCGGTCGCCATCTTGGTGCGGAATACGAGTTCGCCCATCAGAATATAAAGCGGCAGCGCGGTCAGCACGAAGTCCGTGCCGCCGTCCCATAGGTTGAGGACGAGTTGCGTTTCGGGATAGGCCACCCCGCCGATCAGGTACAGGCCCATGCTCGCCGTCGCCAACATGGCGAACGCGATCGGCACGCCGATCGCGATAAGAACGAGCATAAAGACAAGGAAAATGACGCCGACGATCGGATCCATAGTCAGCCGCCCGTCCGGTGTTGGAGCTAGTAGCCCGCTTCAGTGTCCAGTTTCGGCGCCGCCACCGCGCGCCACAGGCGTATCGCGAACATCGTTATCATGATTACCGACAGCACGGCGATTCCGGCGTAGTACAGCCAGACCGGCAATCTTAAGAATTCGCTCGTCTTCGGGAGTGATTTGAGATAGCCGACTTCCCCGCCGGTCTTCTTGGCGATCAGCGCGAAAACGACAATGGCGATCAGGGAATAAAGCACCTCGACCGCGCGGTTTGCCCACTGCGGCATCAACCAGGTGAGCACGTCCATTCGGATATGACCGTTCTGCCGGGTGCATTCGGGGATGCCGAAAAGCAAAACGATAATCAGCAGATAGCTCACCGCTTCGCCGCTCCAAATGATCGGAGCGTTGAATACGTAGCGGGCGATGACCTCCATCAACATGATGAAGGTCATCAGGGGCAAAAAGAAGTAGGCGGACGCACGGTCAAGCGCCCAGGAAACCGTGTCGAGCCACCTCATCGCATGGCAGCGCCCGATCCGCCGATGAAGTTAGGCACCGGTTCCTGCACCGTGACGTGCATGATCTGCTCGGGTGTCATGGTGGCGTAGTGAGCCGCCCGTTTGCGGATGAAGTCGACCAGCTTCTTGGCGGGAAAGCCCTTCGCCTCGTTCTCCTTGATCCAGTTGTCGATCACCGGCTCGACGAGACCTTGCCACTTCATTTTCGTGGCATCGGACAAATGAACGATGTTGATGCCCTCGGTGCGGAATTTGTTTCGCGCCTTGGCGCCATCGAGCATGTAGAACTGTTGGGCGATAGCCTGCGAAAATCCCTGATCCCAGCGCGACACTACTTCCTTGAGGTCGGGCGGCAGCGCCTCAAACCACTTGCGGTTGAGGCAATGCTCCTGATTGTTCCGGCTCAGGTTGATGTAGGTGTGCGACTTTGCCAGTTCGTCGATCCGGAACAACACCGAGGTCGAATCCGGGAATGTCACCGCGTCGAGCAGCCCGCGCTGAAATGCCGTATAGATGCGCGGCGCCGGCATGGTGGTCGGCACGGCGCCGAGGGCCTTCCACACCGCAACCTCCACCCCGCCGCCGGTGCGTATCTTCTTGCCTTTGAGGCTGTCGAGGCTGTCGAGCACGTCCTTCGAAAGCACCACATAGGGCGTGGTCGTGTACACGACGCCCATCAGCACGCCGGTGCGCTCCATTTCTTTGCGGAAGAATTCGTTATAGACCTCGTGCGTGATGCGGGTGCCGGCCGCCGCACTCGGCACGATCCCCGGCAACGCCAGCGCGTGCATCAGGTGGAACGAAGTCGGATCGTAGAAGATGTAGCACGCCGTGAGATCGGTGAGGCCGGACCGTGTGGCTTCGAAGCCGGCATTGGCCGCATGAACCGTGCCGCCCCAGCGCTCCTCGACCTTGATTTTTCCTTTGGACAATTTTTCAAGCAGCCTGAAGCCCGGCTCATAGACGCTTTTCGCCATTCCGCTGACCGCCGGAACATGATGGCTCCACCGCAGGGTGATCGGAGGACCCTTGTAGGTGATCTCCGGCATGTTGTAGTCGCTGTCCTTGAGCCGGCCATGCAGCCAGTCGCCGGCGTATTTCGTGGCCGCGGCGACTTTGGCAACGTCGGTGGTCGCCTCAATGTCCTCGGCCATGGCCGAATTGACGGATACCGGCGCGAGATACATGAAACCTGCCGCTACCACGGACAGTACGCCCGCAGCGATCAGACCGTGCCGCTTTTTCATAGCTACGCCTCCCTTTGACATGCATTTACCCTGCACGTTTTAGTACTGTCGCGCCATCAACGAGTAAACGCGCGACTGTTGTTGCGGTCTATTCGGCCGCGACGGCCGCTTTTTCTAGCATGCCGGCCCACACCAGATCGCGCCTGAGTTCATCCATTTGGGCGCGGGTCAACGGCTTGATCGGCAGACGCGGGTTGCCGCCGGAAAGGCCCAGCATTTCGCTCCACGCTTTGATCGCCGCCTTGGGCAGGAACCCTAGCGACCACGGCGCGTTGAGCCATTTCTGCTCGACCACGCGCACGCGCGCGAGCGTTGCCCAGATGCGCCGCGCTTCATCCTCGCGCCCGGCGGCCGCCGCCCGGTAGTAATCGCGGATCGGCGTATTGCCCGGAGTCTGGAACAGATAGGGCGCCGGGCTCGACATGTGCACCTGGTCTCCATAGAACAGCATGTTGTCGAGCAGATTGGCTTCGAGCGGATCGCACAGCACGATCTTGCTGGCGACCAGTTTGCGCGTCTCCAGAATGTGCGCCGGCGGCTGCGCATCCTTGACGCAAATGATGTTTTCGATCTCGGCGAGATCCGCGATCTGCTGCGGCGACAGCGAATATCCGGAAATCGCCGTGTTGAACAGACCGACGCCGAGATCGGTTTCGGCACAGACCGCCTGGTAGAAATTATACGTCACGTCGGGATGCCGCGAATTAAGCGGCGGATTGCCCATGATGGCAAAATCGGCGCCATGCTTCTGGGCGTGTTGCGTCAACGCCACCGTATCGCGAATGCTGGCGGCAACCGTGTGCGCAATGATTTGGGTCCCGCCGTTGACTTCTTCCAGCACGATCTTCTGGCCGCGGAAGCGCTCTTCCATGGTGAGCGACCACACCTCGCCGACCAGACCGCCGATAAACATGCCGTCAACCTTGAGATCATCGACGTAGCGACGCAGGTCTTTTCTCAGCGCGGCTTCGTCAATCTCCCCAGCCTCGGTGAACGGATATGGGATGGCGGCCCATACGCCCTTCATATGCTCGCGCGTATATTTCTTTGCGTCACGACGGCTGTATTTCATCGGTCTATTCCTTCAGAGTTGAGTTTGGCGGAAAACGCGTGAATAGGCTCGCGCGAACGCCGCCGCAGCAGCATGCGCGGCCAAGTCGCCGGCGTTCGGGAATTGTCTGGATCGCTGGTCGGCAATTCTTTCATCCCTAGACGACGATCGGCCGGCTCGGTTGTAGCCCGCCGATTGTTCTATTTTTTATCATTAGACGGCTTTTCGCAATGATAGGACTATGAAATTTTCACATTCAATATGATATATTCAACTTTCATTGTGCGTAGAGTGTAGAGCACCTTGCGGGGCTAAGTCGTGGATTGGGATGACATTCGAGTGTTTTTGGCCGTTGCGCGTGCGGGTCACATATTGGGCGCCGCTAAGCGATTGCGATTGAATCACGCAACAGTCGCGCGGCGCTTGAACGGCCTCGAAACGACGCTTCAGACAAAGCTGTTTATCCGGCGGCCGTCCGGCTGCAACCTGACCGACGAAGGCGAACGTCTGCTTGTCCATGCCGAACGCATCGAAACGGAAATGTTGGTGGGCTGCTCAAATATCGGTCACACCGACTTGACCGTTGACGGAACCGTCCGGATTGGCGCACCGGACGGATTTGGAACCGCATTCCTGGCTCGCCGCCTCGGGCTCCTCAAAACCCAATATCCCAGTCTTCTGATCCAACTGGTCCCGGTGTCGCAATCGTTTTCGTTATCCCGGCGCGACGCCGATATCGCCATCACCATCGGCCGTCCAGATGAGGGCCGACTGGTCACTCGTAAACTGACCGACTACACGCTCGGCTTTTTCGCCGCACGGGATTATCTTGCGCGTGCCGGGACGCCGTCGACGCTGAATGACCTGACAAAGCACGTGCGAATTGGCAGCGTTGACGATTTGCTTTATTCGCTCAATTTCGGCCAAGACCTAGTCAAGGATTGGAAATCCGATATCGAGATTTCCAGCACCCTGGGCCGCATAGAGGCGGTACGAGCTGGAGCCGGGATCGGCGTCCTGCAATCTTTCATTGCAACGCAGTACGATAATCTCGTGCACATCCTGCCGGAACATCTGATAACCCGCAGCTATTGGATCGTTAGCCCCGAGAATCTGCGGGACATTCGGCGTATTTCCATCGTTTCCGGATTCATTGCGAGCGAGGTGAATAAGGAGCGGCATTTTTTCTATCCAGCCGAAAAATCCCAAGCCGCAAAAGTCTCGAAGATCTCAGGCTGTTAGCCGGTCAATCCGGTATCACGCCTGGCGGTATCGGCGGCGCGGGCTGATGATTGGCTATTCTCCCAGCCGTTCGAGCTGCGGGCGGCGAAAACCTGCGAGATGCTCGGCTATCTTCAGGCGCGCGACATCGTTGGCGTGCTCGGAATGGAGGAAAATCAGGGCGTCTCGGACATATTTCTGCATTTCAAGCTCACGCATGACGCCCATGCCGCCAAAAATCTGCGCGGCATCGGTCGCCACCCGGAACACGGCCTCCGAGGTGGCCACTTTGGCGATGGACTGCAGCGGCAAGTCGGGCAGACTGCCGTCCTGATAGGCGTCCGGATGATCGGCTGCCCACGCCGCCTGCCAGATGAGACTGCGGGCCTGTTCAAGCGCAATCGCCATATCCGCAAGCCGCATGCCGACCGCCTGGTGCTCGATAATTGGGCGCCCGCCCTGGACCCGCATGCGTGCGTAGCCGAGGGCCGCCTCGTACGCGGCCCGGCCGATGCCGAGATTGAGCGCCTGGAAACGCGACGTGGCGCGCCCTTGCGTCATGCGCTGGGTGAGCGGCCCCTTGCTGTCATTCACCATATTGGCGCCGGGCACGCGGCAATTCTCAAACACGAGCTCGCCGTTCGAGCCCAGCCTGCGGCCGACCTTGTCATGCTCGTAAACAGTCAGGCCCGGAGCGTTGCCTTCAACGAAGATCATGCTGACGCCTGACGTGCCGCCGCGCTTCGGCCCGGTCTGGACCTGCACCAGGATCAGCTTGGCGATGGGGGCGTTGGTAATGAAATTCTTGGTGCCATTGATGATCCAGTCATCGCCGTCCCTGATGGCCCGCGTGCGGTAGCCGGTGCCTTCGATGGTGGGGCGGTGATAGACCCAGCCAAGATCGGTGTCGGGCTCATGGCCGGCGATCGCCAGATGAAATCGTTCGTCGCTTAAAAATCCGGGGAGGAAGCGCCCGCGCTGCTCGTCGGTCATGTAATGGTCGAAGAATATTCGGGCGAGATCGGAGGTGTGATTGAGGGTTGCCGCCACGCCGACATCCGCGGCCGCAAGTTCTTCCGCTACAATGCAGTCGGTCAGCGCGTCGACGCCGCCACCGCCATTCTTCTCGGAAAGCGCGAGCGTCCGCAAACCGAGCTTTTCCGCCTTGGCCAGCACATTCCACGGAAAACGCTTGTCGAAATCCTCCTCTCGGTCCCGCGCGAGCGCGATGGGCTTGATCTCTTTGGCCGCGAATTGCCGGACCGTCCGGCGCATTTCGATTTGTTCGGGAGTGAGTTTCAATGAAAACATTTCAGTTGCCTTATCGTTGGCCGGGAACTCGTCTGGCGTTGAATAATTCTGTACTCAATATGACTGCCGGATTACAAGTGCGTTCCTGTCTTCGCTTGCGAAAGGAGGCGCGCGATGGATATCGGTCTTGTCGGAACTGGCCCGATGGGTCTGGGTATCGGAATGTCGCTCTTGCGCGAACTCGCGCCGCAAGGTCACAGCATCACGGTTTATAATCGCACCGCGGCAAAAGCCGCGCCGCTGGTCAAGGCGGGCGCTCGGCTTGCCAAAACACCGGCGGAAGCGGCTGCCGGCGATGTCGTGCTCAGCATCGTCGCCGATGACGCCGCCATCGCAATGCTCACTTTGGCCGACGACGGAATTCTAGCGGGCCTCAAGCGAGAGGCTGTCCACGTCGGCATGAGCACGGTAACCGTCGATATGGCGGATCGTCTTGTTGTAGCGCATGAAACGGCAAAAAGGCGCTATGTTTCGGGACCGGTCATGGGCCGGCCGGAAGCGGCCGCGACCGGGGATATTTTTATCGCCGCGGCCGGCGCGCCGGCCGATATCACACGTCTCAAGCCGGTGTTCGATGCAATCGCCAAAGGAACCTTTGTCATCGGAGAAAATCCGGTTCAAGCCAATCTGATGAAGCTCGACATGAACCATCTGGTTCATTGCGTCGTCGAAGGACTGGCTGAATTTTTCGCCCTGGCGGAGAAAGGCGGCGTTTCGCCCAATGTCGCCCGCGAATTCCTGATTGGAACAGCCTTTAACGCGCCGATCTATCAGCGCTTCAGTTCGCTGATTCTGGAAAAAAAGTTTGCGCCAGGTTCCGCCAGCGCGCGGCTGGCGTTTAAGGATAACCGCGCCATCATCGCCGCCGGAGAAAAATTTGGCGCGCCCTTGCCATTCGCCTCAATTCTGCATGACCGCCTGGTTTCGCTGATCGCCCAAGGCGATGGCGATATCGACTACACCGCCATTTCACGCCTCGCCAGACGTGCTGCCGGTCTGAATGACTAACGGTCCGCCGGACCTGATGAATATCGACTATTTGGATTTTGCAGCTGCGTCATCAATGCTCGTCCGGCGACGTCCGGGTCACGGCAATACCGACTCCGGAAGCGGGCATTCGGTGACATATGCGTAATTTTCATCCCAGTTGAGGATGTTCGCAATTTTTTGCAGCAAATCCTCGGCGATCTCGGCGTGGCCTTTCGCCTTATAGTGGATGCCGTCCCATTGGTAATAGTCCGGCGGAAATACCGGCTCCAGGACGATCACGTGAATCTTGCGCATGCTCAGCTTCTGCACAATCGTGTCGATATTGGCGGCGCGCTGCTCCTTCGTCCCGAAAAAACGCATATCGTTGCCGCCGGGCTGGAGGATGACGATCTGCGTTCCATCCGGCACCGCGCTATCGAGGCGGTTCAACATTCCCCACGTGGTATCGAAGCTGATGCCGGCGTTGATGACGCGCGCATCGCAGCCCTTGGCCCTGAGCAGAGCCTCCAGACGCTCCGGATAACCGACGCGAACGCCCCAGCCCCAGGTGTTGCTGGCGCCGAGCGCAACGATATTGATGGCTGCGGCTTTCGCCGCTGACTGACCCGTCATCAGCTGCACTGCGACCAATACAAGCGCCGTAGCCAAAGCGATCTTAAATTTCGAAGGTCTGCTACGCCGCATTTCGGACTCATAATCCTTATCACGGCCGCCGGCGCCCTTAAAGATCGCGCGCCGCGCCCCAGCGAATGGATGACAGATCACCGCTCCATGCCAGGTTCATGTTACCCCAATCACAATCATTTCGTATCGCGATGGCGCTTGCGCCTGGTCAGCGCCCGCCCGTGCGGGACGCCCCATGGCCCTGGGCCAGGCTAAATGCTTTAGGATTAAATATTTTAGGCTTGTAATATCTCGCCGGTTGCGGGATGCTGGCGCCGGTTGCAACAAAGGAGCCGACGATGCGTGCGGTATGCCTAGGGGGCGGGCCGGGCGGCCTGTATTTCGCGATTTCCCTGAAACGGCGCGATCCCGCGCACGAGGTGGTTGTGGTCGAGCGCAACCGGCCGGACGACACCTTCGGCTGGGGCGTCGTGCTATCCGACGAGACGCTCGCCAACCTGCAGGCCAACGACCCCGAAAGCGCGGAACTCATTCGGGAAAATTTCGTCTATTGGGACGATATCGCGGTGCACTACCGCAATACGGTCATCACCTCGACCGGGCACGGCTTCTGCGGCATCGGGCGTAAGCGCCTATTGACCATCCTACAGGAACGCGCCCGCGCCCTCGGCGTGACGCTGCAATTCGAAACCGAAGCAAGCGACCTCGAAGCCTATCGCGACTTCGACCTCATCGTCGGGGCCGACGGCGTGAACTCGCGCGTGCGCGCGAGCCACGCCGATATATTCAAGCCCGATATCGACGTGCGCGCCTGCAAATATGTCTGGCTCGGCACCCATCAGAAGTTCAACGACGCCTTCACATTCATATTCGAGGAAACCGAACACGGCTGGATCTGGGCGCACGCCTATCAGTTCGACGCCGACACCGCGACCTTCATCGTCGAATGTTCGGAAGCGACCTGGCGCCGCGCCGGCTTCGATCGCATGGGCGTCGATGAGACCATCGCCGCCTGCGAAAAGATCTTCGCGCGCAATCTTGGCGGCCACAAATTGATGTCCAACGCGCGTCATCTGCGCGGGTCGGCCTGGCTCAATTTCAATCGCGTGCTGTGCGAGCGGTGGAGTTGCCGCAACATCGTACTGCTGGGCGACGCCGCCGCCACTGCGCATTTTTCCGTCGGCTCCGGCTCGAAGCTCGCCATGGAGAGCGCCATCGCGCTGGCGGAGTATCTGCACACCGAGCCCTCCATGGATGCGGCCTTCAAGCGGTATGAGGACGAGCGCCGGCTTGAGGTCCTGCGGCTGCAAAGCGCCGCGCGCAATTCGACCGAATGGTTCGAAAATGTGGAGCGCTATCTCCACCTCGATCCCGTGCAGCTCAATTACTCGCTGCTCACGCGTTCGCAGCGCATCAGTCATGAAAACTTGCGTCAACGCGACAGCGCCTGGCTGGCCGACGCCGAAAAGTGGTTCGAGAAGAAGGCCACGGGCCGCACGCCGCAAGTCAATCATGCGCCGATGTTCGTGCCGTTCCGGGTGCGCGGCGTCGAACTGAAGAACCGCGTCGTCGTCTCCCCGATGGCGCAATACCGTGCGGTCGACGGTAGGCCGACCGATTGGCATTTCGTGCACTACGCGGAGCGCGCCAAGGGCGGCGCCGGACTGGTCTTCACCGAGATGACCTGCGTGTCGCCGGAGGGGCGCATCTCGCCCGGCTGCACCGGCCTCTATCGTGACGCGCATGAGCAGGCCTGGAAGCGCATCGTGGATTTCGTCCACGCCGAGACCGACGCCAAGATCGCCATACAGCTCGGCCACTCCGGCCCGAAAGGGTCGACCCAGCTCGGCTGGGAGACGATGGACGCGCCGCTCCCCGCCGGCAACTGGCAGGTCATGGGCCCGTCGCCGGTGCGCTGGAGCCCGGGCAACCAACTGCCGCGCGAAATGAACGACGCCGATATGGACAAGGTGCGCGGCGATTATGTGCGCGCCGCGCAAATGGCGGTGCGGGCCGGCTTCGATTGGCTGGAACTGCACTATGCCCACGGCTACCTGATGTCGGCGTTCATTACGCCGCTGACCAACAAGCGCACCGACCGCTACGGCGGAAGTCTGGAAAACCGCATGCGGTTCCCGCTCGAGGTATTTCATGCCGTGCGCGCGGTCTGGCCGGACGACAAGCCGATATCGGTCCGTATTTCCGCCAATGACTGGGTCGGACCGCACGGCATCACGCCGCAGGATGCCGTTGCCATATCGCGCCTGCTGGTCGAGGCCGGCGTCGATCTCATCGACGTCTCGGCCGGGCAGACCTCGGTGCAGGCCAAGCCGGTTTATGGCCGCATGTTTCAGACGCCGTTCTCGGACCGTATCCGCAACGAGGCCGGCGTCGCCACGCTGGCGGTCGGCAATATCTACGAGCCCGATCACGTCAATTCGATTCTGATGGCCGGGCGGGCGGATCTGGTGTGTCTGGCGCGCCCGCATTTGGCCAATCCCTATTGGACGCTGCATGCGGCCGCCGAGCTCGGCTTCGAGGGCGCCACCTGGCCGAAGCCCTATCTCAACGGCCGTGACCAGCTGTACCGGCTCAAGGCGCGGACCGAGGTCATGACGGGGAAGGTGTGATGGGCGCGCGCCCACGAAGCGCCGGGCGGCCGGCCAGCAAACAGCGGCTGCGCCTGTGGATCAGGTTGCTGCGCACCGCGCGGGCGATCGAGGCCGAATTGCGCGAGCGCCTGCGCGTGCAATTCGCAACCACGTTGCCGCAATTCGACGTCATGGCGGCGCTTGCGCGCAAGAGCACCGGCATGACCATGACCGAACTGTCGCGCTTTCTGATGGTGTCGAACGGCAATGTCACCGGCATTATCGACCGCCTGGTGGTGGACAGACTGGTATTGCGCCAGGCCCCGGCCGAGGACCGCCGCGCCATCGTCGTGCGGCTGACGCCGAAAGGCGCGACGCAATTTGCGCAAATCGCAAAAGCCCATGAGGGCTGGGTCGACGCGCTGCTCTCGGACTTCGACAGCGTGCAAACGGAGGCTATGATCCAGCATCTCGACGGGCTCGCCACCCGCATCCGCAATGGAGGATCGCACGCATGAACGCACCGGCAAGGAAAAACGCGCCGCTGGGTCCGTCCGCGCATGTCGACACGTTCGCGCGCGATCATCTTCCGCCCTTCGATCAGTGGCCCGATCTCATCCTGGAACGGCCCGAGTTCCAGTATCCGGAACGGCTCAACGTCGCGGTGGAGTTGACCGACCGCCTGGTGGAGCGCGGCTTCGGCGATCGCGTGGCGCTGATCGGCAACGGGCGGCGGCGCACCTACAAGGAGCTGACCGATTGGTCGAACCGGCTGGCCCATGCGCTGATCGAAAACTACGGCGTCAAGCCGGGCAACCGGGTGCTGATCCGCTCCGGCAACAACCCGGCAATGGTCGCGGCCTGGCTCGCCGCCACCAAGGCCGGCGCCGTGGTGGTCAACACCATGCCGATGCTGCGCGCCAGCGAACTCGGCAAGATCATCGACAAAGCCGAGATTTCGCTCGCGTTGACCGACAGCCGCATCGCCGATGAGCTGGTCGCCTGCGCCAAGAACAGCCGTTTTCTCAAGCAGGTCGTCAGCTTCGACGGCACCTCCAATCACGACGCCGAACTCGACCGCATCGCGCTCGACAAGCCGGTGCAATTCGACGCAGTCAAGACCGGCCGCGATGACGTGGCGCTGCTGGCCTTCACCTCCGGCACCACCGGCGAGCCGAAGGCGACGGCGCATTTCCATCGCGATCTTCTGGTCATCGCCGATGGCTACGCCCGGGAAGTGCTGAACGTGACGCCCGACGACGTGTTCGTCGGCTCGCCACCGCTGGCGTTCACCTTCGGCCTGGGCGGGCTCGCGGTTTTCCCGTTGCGGTTTGGCGCCACCGCGACGCTGCTCGAAAACGCCTCCCCGGCCAACATGATCGCGATCATCGAGACCTATAAGGCCACGATCTGCTTCACCGCCCCGACCGCCTACCGCGTCATGATGGCGGCGATGGACCAAGGCGCGGATCTTTCGTCGTTGCGCCTTGCGGTGTCGGCTGGCGAAACACTGCCGCCGCCCGTGTTCGAGGAGTGGACGCGCAAGACCGGCAAGCCGATCCTGGATGGCATCGGCACCACCGAAATGCTGCACATCTTCATCACCAACCGGATCGGCGATGCCTGCGCGGGGGCAACCGGAAGGCCCGTGCGCGGCTACGAAGCCAAGATCGTCGATGAACACATGAATGAGGTCGCGCCGGGCACCGTCGGGCGGCTTGCCGTGCGCGGGCCGACCGGTTGCCGCTATCTCGCCGACGCACGGCAGAAGTCCTATGTGTGCGACGGCTGGAATCTGACGGGCGATGCATTCCTGCGCGACGCGGAGGGCCGCTTTCATTTTGCCGCCCGCGCCGACGATATGATCGTGTCGGCCGGCTACAATATTGCCGGTCCGGAGGTGGAGGCGGCGTTGCTTTCGCATCCCGACGTCGCCGAATGCGCGGTGGTTGGCGCGCCCGACACCGAACGCGGCCAGATCGTCGCCGCCTATGTCGTGCTCAAATCGGGCGTCACCGGAGACGCCCTTTGCGTCAAACGGCTGCAGGATCACGTCAAGGCCGTGATCGCGCCCTATAAGTATCCGCGGGCGGTCAGTTTTATCGAAGCCCTGCCGAAGACCCAGACCGGAAAAATCCAGCGCTTCAGACTGCGACAGCAGACGTGAAACTGCGCGTCCGGGCGTGCAGGCAATTTTGAAATCTGCGCCCACCGCCGTCGATACTGCACTGCAACACAAAATAGCCGATAGAAAAAGAAGTTGCGCTCTTTGATCGGGATCAATGCAAATTGCCGCGCAGGACCTTGACTGGAATAAATTCAAAAAATCGCCCGATCTCAAAGCGGCAAAAAAAACAAAATGAAAACAAGGAGGTCGCCGTGACAACGATAGCATCCATCCGCAATTCCGAACATGAAACGACCTGCGAAAAATGCGGTGAGACGCTGATCGCGCCCGAATGGTCGGAATACGTGAGCGAGGGGCTCGTCCTCAATCTTTGGTCCTGCTGGAACTGCGGCCAAAGGTTCGAAACCGAGGCGTTTATCCCGGCCGATACCAGGTCGAAGAATGACGACGATGTATTGGAAGAGTTTTTTCCCTCGCTGCTGGTGGCGTAGTTGATCGGGATAATCGAGCGATGGGCGGCGATGGCATAAGCCGCCGCCTCTGCCCGATGTTTTTTCATGCCGCCTTGCTATTTGGCGTCCGCCCCATATTGCTTTTGTGAGCGTGTCCAGCACGGACTGCCCAGGGTCACATTAAATTATCGCAATGATCGGCTGACGCGGTTGCCCAGAATTGGCAATCCAGCGGCAAAGCGCAGCGCACCAGCTTTGACAGCGGATCAAGGAATGCGTTCTCAAGAATAAGCTTGAGAATCCCGCTGCCTGCCTGTTTATAAAGCTTCAAGGTCGCAGCGATGACACCGTCAAAGCCGCCAGGAGGAAAGGTCGCCGCCGTACGCGGAGCGGTGGTCGACGTCGCCTTCGAACAAGCTGAACTTCCCCAGATTAACGAAGCCCTCATCATCGAATGGGATCAGCCTGGAGTTCTCGTCGTCGAAGTCCAGGCCCACCTCGACGAAGGCACGGTGCGCGGCGTCGCGCTTCAGGCCACCGCCGGCCTCAAACGTGGTGTGCCGGTGCGGGCGACCGGACATCCGATAACCGTCCCCGTCGGCGATGCGGTTCTCGGCAGGCTGCTCGACGTCATCGGCAATACCCGTGACAATGGCGTGCCGCTGCCCGCCGATATGGCGCGCATGCCAATTCACCGAACCGCGCCGCCGCTCGAGGAACGAAGTCCGGCCACCGCCATATTCGAAACCGGCATCAAAGTCATCGATCTGCTGGCTCCGCTTGCGCAGGGAGGAAAGGCCGCCATGTTCGGCGGCGCCGGTGTCGGCAAGACCGTCGTGATCATGGAACTCATCCATGCGATGGTGAAAAGCTACCAAGGCATTTCCGTATTTGCGGGCGTTGGCGAACGTTCCCGCGAAGGCCACGAACTCCTCACCGAAATGCGGCGATCCGGCGTGCTCGATCGAAGCGTGCTGGTCTATGGCCAGATGAATGAGCCGCCGGGCGCGCGCTGGCGGGTCGGGCTGACCGCGCTGACGATTGCTGAATATTTCCGCGACCAGAAGCGGCAAAACGTCTTGCTGCTGATGGATAACGCGTTCCGCTTTGTCCAGGCGGGCAGCGAGGTCTCGGGCCTGCTGGGACGCCTGCCGTCGCGGGTTGGCTATCAGCCGACGCTCGCCACCGAAGTCGCCGCGCTGCAGGAGCGCATCGCGTCGGTCGCGGGCGTGGCGGTCACCGCGATCGAAGCCGTTTATGTGCCGGCCGACGACTTCACGGATCCGGCGGTGACCGCCATTTCGAGCCATCTCGACAGCATGATCGTCCTGTCCCGATCGATGGCAGCCGAAGGCATGTATCCCGCCGTCGATACGTTGAGCTCATCATCGATCTTGCTCGATCCGAGCGTCGTCGGCGAGGAGCATTACCGGGTTGCCGAGCAGGTCCGCGAGACGATCGCGCACTACAAGGAACTGCAAGACATCATCTCCCTTCTCGGAATCGAGGAACTGAGCGCCCGCGATCGTCTCGTTGTCATGCGGGCGCGCCGGTTGCAGCGCTTCCTCACGCAGCCTTTCGCCGTCACCGAGGCATTTACGGGCAAGCCCGGCCGGTCCGTGCCGCTGGTTGAGACCATCCGAGGCTGCCGGGCTATTCTGGACGGCGCCTGCGACAAGTGGGCGGAGAGTTCGCTCTACATGATCGGTACAATCGACGAAGCACGCGACAAAGAGCTATCCTCGAGTCGCGAGGTAAAGCCGTCATGAGGCTATTGATCACGACCCCCACGGCGGTCGTCGTGGACGAATCGGATGTTATTGCGGTGCGCGCCGAGGATGAAAGCGGCAGCTTCGGCATTCTCAATAATCATGCCGATTTCCTGACGGCGCTGACCGTGACGGTCGTGAGCTGGCACCACGCGGACGACCGGCAGCGGTTCTGCGCCGTTCGCCGCGGCGTTCTGTCGGTAACCAATGGCAGCGAGGTCGCGATTGCGACGCGCGAAGCGATCCCGGGCGACGATCTCGATCGACTCGAACGGGTGGTGCTGGCGAAGTTCCACGAAGCGGTTGAAACCGAGCGGATCGCGCGAACCGAAAGTCTGCAACTGCAGATGAAGGCAATAAGGCAGATCGTCCGCTATCTGCGGCCGGAGCGGCCCGGCCTGTCGGGAGGCAGATCGTGAACGCAAAGACCGTCAAGCGCGAAGCGAACAACTCGGACGGCATGGCCGACGCGGTCAGGAAACAGCAAGAACGTCGAGAGCATTGGGTGAATGAGGGCGAACCCTCGATGGCGCGGCACGTCGGTCAAATTGGAATTCTTGGCTGGATTATTGTCACGCCAACTCTGATTGGCCTGTTCATTGGACGATGGCTGGACCACCGGTTCGGAACCGGCATTTTCTGGAGCGCTCCGCTGTTGCTGTTAGGCGTGGTGCTTGGTTATTGGTCCGCCTGGAGATGGATGCATAAGCAATGACGATTTTTCACGGCGGCGAACGCGACCTGATTTTCGGCATCCTTACAGCCAGTGCATGGCTCGGCGCCGGGGCATTGATCGGCGCGTTCTACTTTCTGTCGTTGCGATGGAACGTCCGGCACTTTGAAATTGGCCGGCCAATCTTGCTGGCATTTGCCATACAGTTTGTTCGATTTGCTCTTATGGCGGCCGTGCTTGGCGTTATCGCCCGTCAATTCGGCGCCTTGCCGCTGCTCATCGCCGCCGCCGGCATCCTGGCGGCGCGGCCGGCGATCCTGCGATGGGGAGCACAATCGTGATCGGATCGCCCCTCGCGACGAAGACATTGTTCACGATCGGCCCGGTTCCGATCACCGAGCCCGTCGTCGTGACCTGGGGTCTTATGGCGGCTCTGGCGCTGGGCGGCTGGCTTGCCACACGCTCGCTTACGCTTAGACCTTCGCGGCGGCAGATCATTCTCGAAATGATCGTCGGCGCCATCGAGACTCAGATCCAAAGCACGATGCGCGCCGAACCGAAACCCTACGTGCCGATGATTGGCACGCTGTTTCTCTTCATCCTGGTCGCGAATTGGTCGTCATTGGTTCCGGGCATCGAACCGCCGACGGCGCACATCGAGACCGACGCCGCGCTCGGGCTGATTGTGTTTTTTTCAATCATTTATTTCGGCGTCCGCGCCCGCGGCTTCGGCGGCTATCTGAAGACTTTCGCCGAGCCAACCGTCGTCATGATTCCGCTCAACATCGTCGAAACCTTTACGCGCACTTTTTCACTTATCGTGCGCCTGTTCGGCAACATCATGAGCGGCGTTTTCATCATAGCCATCATCCTATCGCTCGCCGGCCTGCTCGTGCCGATTCCGTTGATGGCGCTCGACCTGCTCGTCGGAGCTGTCCAGGCCTACATATTCGCGGTGCTTGCCATGGTGTTCATCGGCAGCGCTGTGAGCGAGGGACGAACGGGCGACCGCAAGGAGAGGGAAAGCCATGAATTGGACTGAGATTGTCAGCATCTTTGCCGCGGCGATGGCGGTATCGTTCGGCGCCATCGGCCCGGCGCTTGGCGAAGGGCGCGCCGTTGCGGCCGCAATGGACGCCATCGCCCGCCAGCCGGAGGCCGCAGGCACGATATCGCGGACATTGTTCGTCGGCCTCGCCATGATCGAGACCATGGCCATCTACTGCCTGGTCATCGCGCTGCTGCTGCTGTTCGCCAACCCCTTCATCCACTAAGCCCATGCATATCGACTGGTGGACGCTGGCGTTCCAGACCGTCAATGTCCTCGTTCTCATCTGGATTCTTGGCCGGTTCTTGTTTCGACCGGTGGCCGATATCATTATCAAGCGGCAGGAAGGGGCAAATAAACTGCTGGCAAACGCATCCGCGGCCCGGCAGCAAGCCGCTGACGCTCGCGCCGAGACCGACAAGGTGCGCGCGGAAGTCGGTGCAGAGCGGGACCGGCTGACCGCCGAAGCGCGGAAATCGGCGCAGAAGGAAAAGGAAAATCTGCTCGCACTGGCGTCGCAAGACAT
Source organism: uncultured Alphaproteobacteria bacterium (assembly GCA_963789455.1). Taxonomy (GTDB): domain Bacteria; phylum Pseudomonadota; class Alphaproteobacteria; order Rhizobiales; family Xanthobacteraceae; genus Pseudolabrys. The sequence goes on from CAWBLD010000004.1 coordinate 553,492, forward strand.
TGCGAAGCTCCGCAGCGAAGCCAAGGCAGCGATCGCTCAGGACCAGGTAGCGGCGGAACAAGCGATCATCGCCCGCGCCGGTGAACTTTCCGTGGAAATTGCACAGCGCCTGCTCGGGCGCTTTCCATCGGAAATTGCTCAATCTGCATTTCTCGATGGGCTCTGTCAGAAGGTGCGCGCGCTGCCGTCCGAGGAAAGAGAGAGCTTTACCGCGGCGACGGCGGCCGATCATGCCATCGAGATCGTGACCGCATCGCCGCTGTCCAAGGAGGCGACGGCGCAGGTGCGCGGCGCGCTCAAAGCGGCGTTCGGCACGGAGCTGCCATTCAAATTTCGCGCCGATGCATCCTTAGTTGCCGGTATCGAGCTTCACAGCCCCCACGCCATTGTACGCAATAGCTGGCGGGCGGATATCGATCAAATCCGCAAGGAATTGAGCCGTGACGGACGCTCCCGAGATTCTTGACACATGGCTGAGGGGCGCAAAGGAGCGCGTCAAGTCGGCGCCGCTGGCGCCTGTTGCCGAGCAGGTCGGCCGCGTCGAAGCGGTCGCCGACGGCATCGCGCATGTGTCGGGGCTGCCCAATGTGCGGCTGGACGAGCTCGTGCGCTTCGAACACGGCGAGGTTGGCTTCGCAATTACCCTCGATCGCGATGTTCTCGGCTGCGTTCTGCTCGACGAAACCGAGGGCGTCGAAGCGGGGGATCGGGCCAGCGGCACCGGCAAGGTGGTGCGCGTGCCGGTCGGGCCGGCCTTGCTCGGTCGCATCGTCGATCCGCTAGGCCGCCCGCTCGACGGTGGCGGGGCAATCAATACCGAAAGCTACGAGCCCGTGGAGCGCGCGGCGCCCGCGATTATCGACCGCGATTTCGTCAGCGAACCGGTCCAGACCGGCTTGCTCGTTCTCGATTCCATGTTTGCCCTCGGGCGCGGCCAGCGCGAGTTGATCATCGGGGATCGCGCGATCGGCAAGACGGCGATTGCCGTCGATTGTATCATCAATCAGAAGTCCAGCGACATCGTCTGCGTCTACATCGCTGTCGGTCAGAAATCGTCGACGGTCAAGCGAGTCATTAGTGCCATCCAGGCGCATGGCGCGCCCGAACGATGCATCTTTGTCGTTGCGAGCGCGTCGGCCGCTCCCGGATTGCAATGGATCGCCCCTTTTGCGGGCTTCACGATGGCGGAATACTTTCGTGATCGCGGCGGGCACGCTCTCGTCGTCATCGACGACATGACCAAGCACGCCGCCACGCATCGCGAAATCGCCCTTCTCACGCGGCAACCGCCAGGGCGCGAGGCTTATCCCGGCGATGTTTTCTACGTTCACGCACGGCTTCTCGAACGGGCCGCGAAGCTTTCAAAGGCCAATGGCGGCGGGTCATTGACCGCGCTTCCTATTGCGGAACTGGATGCGGGCAATCTCAGCGCGTACATTCCAACCAATCTGATCTCGATCACCGACGGGCAGATCGTATTCGACGCGCGACTATTTCATGAAGGCCACAAGCCGGCGGTTGACGTCGGGACGAGCGTCAGCCGGGTCGGCGGCAAGACGCAGGCGCCGGCGTTGCGAGAGGTCGCGGAGACGGTGCGGCTTGACTACGCCCAATTCCTGGAACTTGAGATTTTCACGCGGTTCGGCGGTATCACAGACGTCCAGGTCAAGAGCAAGATTGCGCGCGGGCAGCGTATTCGCGCGGTCCTCTCGCAACCCCAATACGCACCCCTGCGGCTTGCGGACGAAGTTGCGCTTATCCTGGCGTTGCAGGGCGGCCTGCTGGACCGCTTGCCGTTGGAGCAAATTGGAAAATTTCGATCCGAACTTCCCGGCTGGCTTGATCGCAACATGGCGCCGGCGGTCGACGAGATCGATCGCACCGAACATCTCGGCGACGCCACGAGTGCCGAACTGAAGACACGGCTCTCCGAGTTGGTGACGCAGCTCACGCCGCCGCCACCTGCATCCGAGCAGGGAGGCGCGTGATGGCCGAGCGGGTCTCCGATATCGTCACGCAAATCCAAAATGTCCGCCAGTTACAAGCGGTCGTTACGGCCATGCGCGGCATTGCGGCTTCCCGCGCGCAGAAGGGTCGAGCGCTGCTCGCTGGCATCGAGTCCTATACGGACGTGGTCTCGCGCGCCATCGGCCAGGCATTGAGCCTGTTGCCGCCCGATGTAACCAGCGCGCGCCCGGTACGGAATGCCGGACTCGGCCTCATCTTATTCTGTGCCGAGCAGGGTTTTGCCGGGGCCTTCAGCGAGCGCGTCCTCGACGCGGCGGCGGGCGACATTGAAGGCGCAGTAAACCTGGTTATCGGGACTCGCGGCGTAGTCGTAGCGAACGAGCGGAGAATAAAGACGGCCTGGTCGACTGCCATGGCCACGAACGTCGACGCGATTCCGAGATTCGCAAACCTGCTGGCGGACACCTTGTATGGCTATTTTGCTACCGGCACGATTGCCAGGGTCGACGTTCTTTTTTCACGAACGGTATCCGGCAAGGGCATCCAGATTGATCGCCATTCTTTGCTGCCGATCGACTTCGGACGCTTCAAACGCCCGATTGAGAAGCAGGCCCCGTTGACTACGCTCACGCCCGAACTTCTGCTGGAACGGCTGGCGGCCGAATATGTTTACGCGCAGCTTTGCGAAGCGGCCATGCACACCTTCGAAGCGGAAAGCGAAGCGCGCATGCTGGCCATGACCTCGGCCACAACCAACATCGATACGAAGCTTGGCGGCCTTTCGCAGCGGGAACATCAACTGCGGCAAGAAGAAATTACGACCGAGATTGTCGAGCTTGCCGCCGGAGCACAGGCGTTGGCAGGGGCCGATCGTTGATCGAAAAAAAATGCCTAACGGTACGGACAACCTACATGCTTCAGAATGACGACTTCTTCCAGATACCCCGCTTCTGCATCAAGGCGACCTGCTTATCGATCACATCGCGCTTATAATCGGCGTGCTTCGGCGGTATTTTTTTCATGTAGCGGTTTTTCGGATAAATCGGTTTCTCGTAAATAATTTGCGCGAGTTCTGACCGGACATCCTTCATCCAGTTGGTGGTTTGCGCCGACTCCCGGTGATGGCGCAAGGCTTCGATATTGATGACGCCGGCAACGAAGGTCGAGCCGTTGGTGTCGCGCTGCTTGCCGACCAGTTGGCCGCGATAGTCGACGATCATCGACTGGCCGCCGCCGGCATCGATGCCGACCGGATGGTCGGCGTCCAGGTGATAGCTGCCGATATTGGGCGCCACGATATACATGTTGTTTTCGAGCGCGCGGGCGCGATTGGAAATCTCGAACACGTCGTTCTCGGTGAACGGCGCCGGCATCGAGGCGCGGTACACGACCTCGGCGCCGTTCATGGCGAGACCGCGTCCGTTCTCCGGATAATTGCCCTCCATCGCCATCATGATGCCGAGCCGCCCGATCTTGGTATCGGCCACCGGCCAGAATGCGTCGAGCGTGCGGCCGTATTTTTCGATCCACCAATCATAGATATCGTGCGGCGACACCGAGCGTTCGACCGGCAGCAGCGCGCTGAGTTTATAGTGCTGAAGGATGATCTTGCCGTCCGGGTCCACGATAAAACCGATATTGAAAAAGCGATCCTTCCAGTCTTTGTGGCGCGCCTTGGCCTGCGCCATGATGAAGACGTTCCATTGCCGCGCGAGCTTTCCAATCTCGTCGGTTTCCGGTCCGGGAATATCGATGCAGCAGGTGCGGGCATAGTCGGCATGATCGACATCCAGCACTTCGTCATTGAAGCCCATCAGCGCGCCCTCGGGGATCGCGAGCAACCGCACTGGAATGTCGAGATTGGACAGCCAGAAGGCCGCCTTGGTCAGGCCTTTGAGATGCTCGATGTTGTGCTTGATCTCCTCGCGCCGGCGAATACCCCAGAAACTCGGTATCAGGCCGACCGCGTTATAGGGCTCGATCATGGCTTTCCTCTTGGGATTTTAATGAAGCCGGAACGGCAAGAGAGATCGGCACCCGCTGCCGCCTAGCCGGGCTATTCCGGCCAGGCGACCGGCGGGTCCTCATGCGGCGACGCTGGGTAAGCCCGCGAGCGCCGTGGCCAGTTCTTTCTCGTCATAGTCCCGGTTTACGAGTTTGCCGTCGAAGTATTCGATATAGGCCTGCATATCGAAATGACCGTGGCCGGAAAGATTGAACAGGATCGTCTCTTTCTTTCCTTCCTTCTTGCAGCGCAGTGCCTCGTCGATGGCACAGCGCACCGCGTGATTGGCCTCCGGCGCCGGCACGATGCCCTCGCAACGCGCGAATTCTACGCCGGCTTCAAAGCACGCGATCTGATGATAGGCGCGTGCCTCGATCAGCTTCAGCTCGAGGGCGTGCGACACCAGCGGCGACATGCCGTGATAGCGCAAGCCGCCGGCATGGAAGCCGGGCGGAATGAAGGTCGAACCGAGCGTATGCATCTTGACCAGCGGCGTCAGGTGCGCGGTGTCGCCGAAATCATAGGCGTATTTGCCGCGTGTCATCGTCGGGCAGGCCGCCGGCTCGACGGCGATGATGCGCCGCTTACGGCCGCCTCGCAGTTGCAGCCCGAGGAACGGGAAGGCAAGTCCGGCGAAGTTCGAGCCGCCGCCAGCGCAGGCAATGACGACATCGGGGTCGTCGCCGGCCATCGCAAGCTGCTCGATCGCTTCCTGCCCAACAACCGTCTGGTGCAGCAGCACGTGATTGAGCACCGACCCCAGCGAATACTTCACCGCCGGGTCCTTGGCCGCCATTTCCACCGCCTCGGAAATGGCGATGCCGAGCGAGCCGGGACTGTCCGGATGTTCTTTCAGGATGGCGCGGCCCGCGTCGGTCTCGTTCGACGGCGAGGGCAAGCAGTGCGCACCATAGGTCTCCATCAGCGCGCGCCGGTAGGGCTTCTGATCGTAGGAGACGCGGACCTGGAAAACGGTCACGTCGATGCCGAACAGCGAGCCGGCGAAGGCCAGCGCCGAACCCCACTGTCCTGCCCCGGTTTCCGTGCTGAGCCGCTTGATCCCGGCCTGCTGGTTGTACCAGGCCTGCGCCACCGCCGTGTTCGGCTTGTGCGAGCCGGCCGGCGACACGCCTTCATACTTGAAGTAGATCTTGGCGGGCGTGCCGAGCTTTTGTTCGAGCCGCCGGGCGCGGATCAGCGGCGAGGGCCGCCACAGCCGATAGACGTCACGGATCGGCTGCGGAATATCGATGTAACGCTCCCCTGTCACCTCCTGCAAAATCAGTTCCATCGGAAACAGCGGCTCGAGGTCCGCGGGACCTACCGGCTGCTTTGTTCCCGGGTGCAAGACGGGCGGCGGGGGCTTGGGAAGATCGGCCGTTAAATTGTACCAAGCTTTCGGAATATGTGTTTCGTCCAAGACAAATTTGACCTGATCACTCACGCCACTCTCCCTTGCTAAATCCAACTCAATCGAGCCTGCGGCAACATATAGGACTAGGCCGAATTTGTGAACTCGGCTCGGCTGCCAACGGTCGGCATGAAATGCTCGACCGCAATGGCAAAGCACAGCCGGAGGCCGGAAGTGCTGATTTTTACGGCTCTAAGGCGCCCCGATAAAGTGCCAAATGCGCCGTGACGGGGCTTCACAAGCCTGATATTAGATTTACAATTCGCGATTGACGACGGCAACGATTGTCTGCCTTGCGTGGCCGGTGCCGAATGAAACGCGCCAAGCGTTCTTTTCCGAGGGAGTGGGAGATGCACCGAATATTCACGCCGCTCATGGCTGCAGCAGCGGTTTTTCTTGTGACCACCACCGCCGGCGCACAGGAAAAACTCAAGATCGGCCTTATCTATTCGCTCTCCGGCCCACCGTCCGTGCTCGGCCAGCAATCGAAAAACGGCTTCGAACTCGCGGTCAAGCATCTCGGCGGCAAAATGGGCGGCCGCGAGGTGGAGCTTTTTATTGCCGATGACGAACTCAAGCCCGATGTCGCCATCCAGAAGGTCAGGGGATTCCTCGACCGGGATCGGGTCGACTTCGTCGTCGGGCCGATCTTCTCGAACATTCTTGCAGGCGATCCATAAGCCGGTCATGGATGCCGGCACGATCCTGATCAGCACCAATGCCGGCACGTCGTCGTTTGCCGGGCACGAATGCAACGCCAACTTCTTCGTGACCTCCTATCAGAACGATCAGATTTTCGAGACGCTGGGCACGGTCGCGCAATCCCGCGGCTACAAGCGCGTCTACGTGCTGGTCCCGAACTACCTGGCTGGCAAAGACGCGATCGCCGGATTCAAGCATGCCTATAAAGGTCAGATTGTCGAAGAGTCGCTGGTCCCGCTCAAATCTCTCGACTTCCAGGCCGATCTGACCAAGATCGGCACATTGAAGCCGGATGCCTTATTCACCTTCATGCCGGGCGGCCTGGGTATCGCCCTCATCAAACAATTCAATCAAGCGGGGCTCAAAGGCAAGGTTCCGATCCTGTCCGCGTTTACAGCCGACGAGGCGACTCTTCCGGCGCTGAAGGACGCAGCACTCGGCATTTTTGGCGCGCTCACCTGGGCGCCTAATACCGATAATCCGCAAAACAAGAAATTCGTGGCTGACTACGAAGCCGCCTATCACGCGGTTCCTGCGTCGTACGCCATGCAGGCTTATGACGCCGCCATGCTGATCAACAGCGCGGTTCGTTCGCTGAAGGGAAATCTATCGGACAAAAACGCCGTGAGCGCGGCGCTACGGAAAGCAGATTTTAAGTCGGTGCGAGGCGCGTTCAAATTCAACAAGAACGGCTATCCAATTCAGGACTTTTATCTGACGAAAGTTGCAAAGCGAGCCGACGGTAAATTTCAAACCGAAATCGTCGAAAAAGTACTTGCCAACAATGCTGACAGGTACGCAAAGGACTGCAAGGTGCAATAGCTGACCTTTCCGAACATCATTTCCGCGCACAGCTGCCCTTCGACTTGACTGGCGCGGCCTCGGCCACATTCGTTATTCGGCGCTGTGCCTCAAGGATGGACTCACGCCATTCGATGCCGAACGCCGCTTCGGCGAACCCTATATCCTGGCGCTTCATCACCCGCGAGCCGATCGCCCGCACTGCGGCTACTGGCAAATTCGCCCGTTTGTATTTCCCTAACGGCGGCGACCGAATGCCCCCGTGCTCCCCGGCGACGAGGATGCCCGGTTTCGTGTCATCAACTGTTGCCGTTGCTTGTAGCGCGCGATCATCGCATCGGGGTCGGGAGGACTCGCGCCCCAATCCTGCTCGATGCGCCGTCGCGAGGGGCCGAGCAACCGCGTCGGCCGCATGATGATCACGACGCCGACGATGAAAACGGCAATGCCGAATATTGACATGAAACTGACGAACGCGACCACGACTGCGCTCCTCCGCGGACAAAACAGTCTGGAAATCGTTCCATAGTCGGAAAACGGTTGCGTCACCGTTTCCAAAATTGGTTTCGGACCGGATAATGCAGTCGCGCAAAATTTATGATCAATCGCCAGATCGCCTTAGCGGGCGAGAACATTGGCCCAAAAACCTAAACCCGGACGTAATGGTGATGAAGTCCGCCGAGGATCGGGTTTGAACTGACGATTCCGGTTGCTGAACGGGGCGAGAGACCGGCGCATCTTTGTTCAATGGCCGGTGCAGCTTTTGACATAATAGAGATCTTAAATATTGAATTCCTCGCTCTCTCAGCTGTTTAATTATTTTATAAAGCTGAGGTATGACGCCAGCGCCGTAATTTGATTTGAAGACAATCTGCTTGCGACATGCGGCATTGGATGCCTTGCAGACTTATCGTATCCTTCCTGCCACTGCTCCAGTCTCCTTTCCAAGTAATCGTATGCCAACCCGCCCAAACGGGGAATTTCCCTAACGCCTTGAGCCTGCGGGCCATGACAAGCAATGCAGGCGACAATATTGGAACCTGGAAGTCCCTCTTCATATATCGCCCTTCCTGCCGCGACGAGCGTCTTATTGCCGTCATCGGCCGCTCTCGGGCGCAGCCCAGAAAAATAATTTGCCAAATAGCGTACCCCTTGAGGGCCGATGTTCGCCGCAGCGTGCCACATGTACAGTTCTGAAAATGGATTGTTGCGCCTGTGCCCGCTAAAGCCCCTGAGTTGATTTTCGAGGTATAGTTGCCGCTGGCCGGCCAGTCGTGGCGCGGGCGCATAACCCTGCGCCGACGGCCCGTGGCACCAGGTGCAATTGCGAGTATTCACGTTTCCCAGCTCACCCGCCAAAGCGGGGGCCGCTGAGCAAACAATTACCAGGAGCGCTATTCTTAGGCTGCGGTATTTCATGATTCGAGCTTTCACGCGTGATGGCTTCTCACGAAACGCCGCAGGGCTTACTTCAGATAACTGACGTAGGCCGCAACGGCTTTGATTTCCGATTTGGTCAAACTGTGCGCGACCGGCTTCATGATTATGGACGTGTCGGGTCTCTTTTGACCGCGCAACTTGGGCCAGTCGCCCAACTCCTTCACGACATACCAATAAACCTGCCCCGCCAGCCGGGGAATTTCTCCATGGCCGGTTGCCTGAGGACCGTGGCACGCGGCGCACGCGGCAACATTGGCTTGCGGAATGCCGTTTTGGAAAATCTGTCTACCCTCGGCCACCAGGCTCCTTGGCCCGCCGCCGAGAGGCTTAGGATTGAGATGCTGAAAATACGAGGTAATGGCCTCAATCATGGCGGGCTTCAGGACGTGCGCCACGTTGGACATAATGGGGTTCGGGCGATTGCGTTCGACAAACGCCCGCAATTGGTTCTTCAAATATTGGGGCTGCTGTCCCGCCAGCCGGGGTATGGCGTAATATCCACGAAAACCCTGCGCCGATAGTCCATGGCAGTCTTTGCAGTAGGTGACTTTGGCCAAGACGCTTTGCCTCGAAACTCCGGCGTACGAATCTTTTGCATAACTTGGCGCCGAGAAAGCAATTGCCACGATTGCCAATGGCAATACGAGTTGCGAGCCGACGAGACGGAGAGCCAAGTTCTTCATGATCTGCACCAACCTACTCCAGATAACTAATATAGGCTGCGACCGCGTTAATTTGTTCTTCGGTCAAGCCGTGCGCGATCGGCGCCATGATATTTGAGTTTGTCTCCGCCCGCTCCTTGGCCCAACTTGTCAATTGGCTCACGACATAGGGATAAAGCTGACCTGCTAGACGAGGAATTGCCTCGTTGCCTTTAGCGTCTGGACCGTGGCAGGCAGCGCATGGAGGAACATTGGCGCTGGCAATTCCCTCTTCAAAGATTTTCTTTCCAGCGGCGAGGTTTTCCTTTGGCGCGCCGCCAAGGGGTTTCGGGTTGAGCTTGTGAAAGCTCTCGGCAAGGGCCTTTATCATCTCCGGGCTCAAAACATGGCCCACGTTGAACATGACGTTGGTTTTTTCCGGCGATGCCGTATTTGCCCGTTTGTGCTCGACAAAGCCTTTCAGCTCATTCTCGATATACTCGACCTGTTGTCCTGCGAGCCGCGGCACCGGGAAATATCCGATGAAACCTTGTGCCGACACGCCGTGGCAGACTTCACAATAGTCCAGCTTCGCCTTTAACTGCTGCGGCGAAACGCCGGCAGCAATCGCGTGGTCCGCGCCGGCCGCCGCGGAGAAAAAAATCGTCAGCATTGCTGCTGACAAGGCCAATCGTACGCGCGCACCTTTCATCATCGGAGGTTTGCGGCCTTCATTTAGCATTGGAGCCATTGTCTCACCGCTTTGAAGTGCTTCCACGATCTTGCAATCCTCGATGCGCCCCCTGCGCGACGATGCGGTTGAGCTACATCGCGAACCACGCGTAGAGAAACATCGTGTTGTTATCTTGCGCGCCTGCCGTCGTGCCGTCGAACTTGTTGTAATAGGTGTATTTCGCACCGACGCGGACATTGGCCCACGGCCATAGCGGCGCCTGGCTGTTCATGAACGGGATGTAGGAGAGCTCAACCACATAGCCGTTGGTATCGCCGGCATAGAAACTCGCGTCCGTCGATCCCCAGGTATCGAAATACTGGCCACTGAGAATAAATCTGTTGTCGCCGCCATAGGTCACCGATCCGTACAGCCTGAGGGTGTTCAGGGTATTCGTCGGATTATCGGAACCACCCATCGCGTAGGTCGCAGCCAGCGACTGGTTTTCATGGATGTAGGTGCCGCGCAGCGTGAGCCAGTAGTTGTCGCCTTGGTACTGATATTGCGTGTCGAATGCGATGTCGGTGTAGCGGTCGGTCTGACTGGCCTGGGTATATGTATCCGGATCACTCCATGGATGGAGGCGGGCCGACATGCCGAAGGTACCGAACTCGAGCCAGTTCCTCCCCCAATGCGGTTCGATCGCCGCCCGCCAGTACGGCGCCACCCCATCAATTGCACCGCTACCGGATGGGCCGCCCCCTAGTCTGCCCAAGGTTTCGGGATTAATCGACCGGTAGCCGGACAGTTGCAGATACACCAGGTTGTTGAAGTAGCCGTAGGCGCCGGCGCCAGCCACAGCTTGTTCCACGCCGCCGTCGACAAGTGTGCCGACGCCAGGATCAGGCGCTACGTTTGAACTCATATAGGGGAAGCCCCAGGCGGGTACGGTATTCCAGGGGTCGCCCATGGTCGGGTTGTTGTCCGCCGAAATGCCGTAAATGACATCCATCGTGCCCAGCTTGGCCGTATTGGAATAGCGGATGTCCTGGTTGTCCCAGCCCCATAGCGGAACGCCCGTCATAGGTCCATTGCGAAAAGGCGCCGACGTGTTCGGTAATCGCGCCGCCCCAGAACAAGCTCACTTGCGGTATGGTGAAATTGTCATTGGGATTATACGGGTCGTTATCTTGCGGCGCTTGCGTGTGCGTGTAGCCAAAGACTGCCATCGCCGCTATCGGCGGCACCCAGACATTGCTCGTGTCCGACTGTCCAGTCGTCGGGGAATTGGAATCCTTTTCCGCATTGGCCTTCTTTGCGTAAGCGGCCAATGCGTTCATTGCGTTATCTTGCAACGGAAAAAGCGCGGTACGGAACTTACCTCCGCCCGCTGTATAACCGCCCATCTTGAACAGGCGCCCGTAGGGTGTAAGCCCAGGATAATCAGTGTGGCAGGTGCCGCAGGGTTGCCCAGTTTGTCGCGCGTAACTCGGTAACGCGTCGGCCGGAGAGGCCGCACCAAACATCACGGCGCCAAAAAAGAAACCAAAAATAGCGGTCGCCGTGACAACGCCCGCTCCCGCTGATCTTTTTTGCGCACCTCCGACGAGGTTCGTTTGGCCTCTTATTGATAACATCCCCCGCCCTCACTGACTAACTTAAGTCGACCGCCCCACGCTTTAGCAACCACAGCCAATTCATAGGGCAACATCGAACGGTCAAAACCGGCTTGAACAAGCGTCAAGAAAGTTCAAGCCTTCCGCCAAAGCACGCACCACCCGGTTGGACTAATGTCGCCTGCGACGTTCTTGCAGGAATGCGGCGCAACAAACAGACTGCAACCGCTGCACTGACGATCGCCCTTTGGCGTGTTTTGATAATTGACCGCCGTTTTTGGCAACTGATTCGCCTTTGCGTAATTTGCACTAGCGACGAGAACCGTTGCGACACCGGTCGCGCACGCCGCTCCGTGCAGCAATACTGAACGCCGAGACAATTTAGCTGACGAGCAATCCGGTTGGCTGGTCATTACATTCCTCTTTCACTCGAAGCGCCCCACGCGAAAATTTTTGCTCTCCGAGACTCTTGCATGCTTTGACCGAAATCAAGTCGATATGTTTTGCATGAAAAAATAATTGCATTTTCTTTTTGAGAGGTCTCGTCGCTTGTCAGACTTCTGTCAGGATATCCTCCCATCAGACAACTCGATTGAAAATCGTGCCGACTGGCCACGCCCGGCGTCAGGCGCAATATGTAAAATGTCTCGCACGGATAAAATAATCGCAGGTTCTCTCGTAAGATGATTCGTTAGTCGTCAGACTTCTGTCAGGATCTTCACTTGCTGTGCAGCCCCGTTGCGGACCATGCTGACCGACTACGCCCGGTGCTACGGGCAGTGGATAAATTCAAAAAAGGACAATGTTGCTGTCTGATCCAAGTCAAGGACCATGCTGTGACTTCCAGTTCCAATTAAGAACAATTCTGCTGTTTGCCGAGCTTCAGATTCCGCTGGGGGAGCAATGGCGATGAAAAAGTTTCTTCACAAAGGGGCCATCGGACTCGGTTTCACACTACTTGCCACGCCGGCTTTTGCGGCTACTCAGGAAGAGTGGCTGACCACTCTTATTGGCCAAATACAAATATATGCGCTCGTTGCATTCGTGATCATCGTTATCGCCGCCGTGTACTTTATGAGGTCGCGCGACAAGCGTCAGACCCCCTTGAACAGAATATTCGCCGAGGGCAAAGCGATACACTCAGTCGGACCTGATACCCTGGTTACCGAGTGTGTGCGCTTGATGACCGCCAGCAAAGTCGGCGCCCTGATTGTCATGGATGCCAACCGGCTGATCGGCATCTTCACAGAGCGGGATGCGCTGATCAAAGTCCTGGCGGGCGGCCTTGACCCGGGCAACACGAAAGTGTCCGAGGTGATGACGAAGGACCCATACTGCATCAAGCCGACGACGACGGTTGCCGACGCGATGAAATTGATCACCGAGCGGCGATTCCGCCATCTGCCGATTGTGGACAACGGCAAGGTCCTTGCCGTTGTCTCGAGCGGCGATCTAACGCACTGGCTGGTGCAGGATCAGATAGGGGAGGTTCAAGAGCTTGTCGATCTTGCCGCCCGGTCCTGACAATCTTTATGCGGGTCCTGCCGTTCGATCCGGAACAACCGACGAACGAATTATTGGGCGGTTGTTTTTGAATCTAAGTCGATTTTATCAGATTAACACGAAACACTTATTCTTACCATGACATCCGATATCAGACGACCACCAAAACTCAAGGACCGCATTCTGCGGCTGCTCGATGAGCACAGAATGATGACGATCGCTACAAATCGTGCAGACGGATGGCCCCAGGCGACGATAGTCGGTTATATCAATGACGGCTTTTTTCTGTACTGCTTTGTCGCGGCGAATTCGCAGAAACACGCCAACATTCTACGCGATCCTCGAGTCTCTATCGCTATCGGGAGCGACACGTCACGGCCTTTGGACATCAAAGGAATTGCGGCCGCCGCCACAGCATCGGTCGTCACCGACCAGAGCGAGTTCGATCACATCTGCAAATTGCGGCTAGGTCGTTTTCCGGAGTACGCGAGCTTGCCGGCGCCTGTAATGCGGGAGGACCCGGTGCGACGCATTTCGCCGCACCCGGCATCGGCCGGCATCGTTTTGCTGCGTATCGCGCCAGAGATCATCTCGATGCTCGATTATTCGAATGGGTTTGGGCATTCCGATCTCGTCACTTTTTCGGAACGCGATCTCGACCTGCACATCAAAAGTTTCCGCCATCGCTGGGATGACAACGTCGTTGCCGATCCACCCCTAACCGGGGCTTCCATCCGCGCAATACAAAGGTAGATAACTGATGGGTGGAGGCCTGCTCAGCTTGCTGTTTATCAAGGCCCGCCAAAAAATGACTGCGCACCCTGTTTCGCCACGATCGCAGAGGTTTCTCAGCTTTATAGTGCGGGTGAAATCGGCTACTGAGTAGATGCTCGTCATATATCACCGCGGCAGGCTATGCGTATTTTGCTGTTCGAGGATCATAGCCGGCTGGCCAACTCGATCACCAAGGGCCTGGCCGGACTCGGCTTCGGCGTCGACGCGTTCCAGACCGCTGGGGACGGTCTGAACGCATTCAAATCCGTAGCGTACGATGCGATCATTCTGGATCTCGGCCTGCCCGACCGCGACGGGCTCGATGTGCTCAGTGAACTGAGACAAAGAAATTCGTCCGCGCCGATTCTGATACTCACTGCGCGTGACGGCATCGACGCCCGCGTCAGCGGCCTCGATGCTGGCGCCGACGACTACGTCGTAAAGCCGTTCGCCATGACGGAACTGGCCGCGTGGCTGCGCGCGCTCCTGCGACGGCCCGGCCAAGCTCTTGGCGGGGTTCTCACAATAGGCAATTTGCAACTGCAGACAATTTCGCGCCAAGTGATTGTCAACGGGACGACCGTGCGTTTTCCAACGCGTGAAGTCGAAGCGCTTGAATTGTTAATGCGCCGAGAAGGCCAGGTCGTCGCCAAAAGCGCGCTGGAAGACAGCCTCTATGGTCTAAGTAAGAATGCCACTCCGAACAGCGTTGAGGTTCTGATTTCACGCTTGCGGCGCCGGCTTAAATCGGTCGGCGCCGACTGCTCCATTCATACGCTTTACGGGATCGGATACCTGCTGAAGGATAATAAGCATTGAAGACTTATTCGCTCTTGCGGCGGATTACGCTCGGGCTGACAGTGACAATGCTGATTGCGGGCCTTTCCGCATTCGGCTGGCTTTACCTGAAGACGAAATGGACGGACATTTCTCTGCGCGAGCAAACCCTGTTCGACCAGGCAAGAGTGATCGCCGGCTATCTTAAATCCGACGGCAAAAATTCGATTACTCTGGATTTGCCGCCGCGCCTGGCCGAGGCCTATTCCAATCCCGACAGTCTGTACCATTACGCAATCCGCGACGAGAATGGGCAGTTTCTTTTTGACAGCGGGACAGCGGTCGCGCCGCTGCAAGCTTTTTTGCATAGTCATCGGAAGCTTTACGATTACGATCCCGATGGTCCCGGCCCGCTTCGTATGTTTGGGGCTGCGCTGCAGACCAAAGTCGGCCAGAGGACGGTCTTCGTTCAAGTCGAGCAGAAAGCCTACGATCCCGATTACCTCAGAATGGCGGTTGTCGACGAATTCATCACGGACGGCGGCTGGCTTGAAATCCCGTTCCTGCTCGTGTTGCTCGCGGTCAGCATCTGGATCGTCAAGCGCGCGCTTGCGCCCATCACGCGGATATCGGCGCTGGCCGAATCGATCGGGCCGACGAATGCGAACATCCGGCTATCGGTCGATCAGGTGCCGCTCGAAATTCTTCCGCTCGTTCACTCGGTGAATGCGGCTATCGATCGTCTCGACCAGGGTCTGCAGCGGCAGCGTGAATTCAATGCCAATGCCGCGCATCAATTGCGCACGCCGCTTTCGGTTCTCATGGCCAATGTCGATACTCTGAAAGAGCCCGACGTCGCCAACCGGCTGCGCACCGACGTAGAGCACATGAGCCGCATCGTATCGCAGCTTCTGCTCGCCTCGCAGCTGGAGACATTCTCCATCAATCTCGATGAGACTGTCGACTTGAACGATGCCGCCGCCGAGATTGCTGGCAACCTGGCTCCGCTGGCTCTTGCTTCCGGCAAGAGCATAGAGCTGGTTCGTAACGACGAGCCTGTCGTTATCCGCGCCAACACTGTTGCGGTCCGGGCCGCGCTCGGCAACCTCATTGAAAATGCGATCAAGCACACCCCGGCGGGAACATCCGTACGGCTGCGCGTCACGGATCATCCTTCAATCGAGGTCATGGATTGCGGCCTGGGTGTCCCGTTCGAGCAACGCGCGAAAGTCTTTGAGCGCTTCTGGCGGGGCGACAGAGGCAGCAGCGGCGCCGGATTAGGCCTGGCCATTGTCGACCAGATCATGAAGGCGCTGCAGGGATCCGTTTCTGTTGGGGAGGCTGCGGGCGGCGGCGCCCTGTTTACGCTCATTTTTCCGCAGACGGCAGCCGCTTCCAAACCAATTCAAGCGAGTTCGCTGGCCGCCGAGTGAGGCGGCTGCCCCCTGTCGGAAACCAGATCCTGGCATATTGCTGTTGCAATCCAGTCCTTTCCGCATTTCTCGCAAAACTGGGATTGTCCCCAAGCGCACCGCCCGCAGGCCGGCAACACTTGATCTTGATCAAAATCGGATGAAGGATTTGCTCTATGGTTATTCTTCGAAACTTTTAGCTGGTCACGGTCTCATGCGCACTCTCGACGAAATCCGAAAGCTATTCGTGCGTGCTGCGAGCAGACTTGCCTCGCTGCGGCAAAAGTCTCAATTCTATTGCGGGGATTGCTACAAGAACGAACAATGCATGCTTCCCCCGCACGACGACTGCATCATAAAGGCGGCCCAGATCGAGCGTGCTGGCGAGCGGCGAACGCGACGTTGGGCCGATTTCTATTCAGCACCTCGGTTTCCCCAAATTTAACGCCGTTTGATTTCCGCTTCGCTGCCATCGGCTTAATAGCGGTCGAAAATAGCCTGGATCTCGTCAGGGGACGACGTCCGGGTCAGCGCGAGTGACAGCAGTAGCGCTGCCTTTTGCGGGCTCAGATTGTCGGCGGCCACCATGCCGGGCTTTTGCCAGTTGTCGTCCCGGATGACGCGGCCCTCGCCAACGCGCGAGGCACGCACCACCACGGTGCCCGACGCGGCGAGTGCCGCCAACGAATTCTCGACCGGTCCGAGCGATCCACCGCCGGTGCCGGCAATGACCAAGCCGCGAGCGCCGCTCGCTACAGCCGCGGCGGCGAGAGCCCCGCGCGCGCCGGCATGGATATAGATGATGTCGATCTGCGGCATGGCGGTAACCCCACTGAGATCGAATTCGCTATCGGCGGTGTGGCGGCGCAGGGGCGTCCGGTAGAAGACAACACGGTCGGCGTCGACATAGCCGAGCACGCCCAAGTCGCGGGAACGGAAGGTATGTAGCCGGTAGGTGCTCGTCTTGGTGACGTCACGCGCCGCGTTGATCTCGCCGTTCGTAACGACCAGCACGCCCTTACGTCCGGCTTCGGCCGTGCCCGCCGCGCGGATCGCGTCGAGCAAATTCATCGGTCCGTCGGTACTGAGCGCGGTAAACGGGCGCTGCGCGCCGGTCACGACGATTGGCTTGCTCGTGCGGACGGTGAGATTGAGGAAATACGCGGTCTCTTCGAGCGCGTTGGTGCCCTGGACGAAGACCAAGCCGTCGACCTCGTCACGTGCGGCGAGATTTCCCATGTGCAAAGCGAGGCGGCGCAGATCCTCGGGCGTCGCGATCTCATGCGGATTGCCGGAATCGACGGTGAGCCGCGCGAACCGCGACGCTTCGGGCAAGGCCGCCAGTACGGCCTCGCCGGTGAGCCGCTCGTTACCGCTGTGCCAGGGTCCGTAGCGCAGAAGATCGAGCCGGTCGCGGCCCTGGCTAGTCAGCGTTCCCGGACCGATCAGCAGCTGAATAGAAGGCAGATTGGTTGGTGCCATGGGCCGACGTCACCAGTGTCGCATGTCTCGTATCGGGCCGCTGCGGTGGTGGCCGCCTCGCGGCGACCATAATTCGCAAATCACTTCGCATACATGAAATTGGCGGCCTTCAGGAATAGCGTCCGGTTGACGCCATCCCCATGCAGGACGGACGCCGCATCACGCACCAATTTCTCGAACTCCCGATTCTTTCATATAGCCATGCCCACCGTGAATCTCGAGACACCAGGTTGCAAGCTGCCAGGCAACCTTCGACGCCATGGCTTTCGGAAACACGCCTAAGGTCTTGTCCCAGCCTTGCTCGCGGTGATCAGCGAGCCAGCAGGCGCGATGCATGTATGATCGTGCGACATCGAGCAGCATACGCATTTCGGCCAGTTGCGCGCGAATGCCGTCATGCTCGATCAGCGGCTTTCCGCCCTGCACCCGCACTTTGGCCCATTGGAGCGCCTTTTCGTAGAGCGCGACGGCAAGCCCGAGATGCGCGGAACCGGCATAGGCGTTCGACTGTGGGAAGAATTCCGCAAGAATGTCGAAGCCGCCATTGATTTTACCCACAACGTCATTATCCGGAATGAAGCAATCCTGAAAGATGAGTTCGGCGTTGTTGGCCAACCGCTCGCCCATCTTGTCGTGCACGCGGCCGATCGTGAATCCGGGCCGGCCTCTTTCGATCAGAAAGCACGTCGACGCTTCCGCCATCGGCTTGCCCTTTTCGGTCTGGGCAATGATAAAATACCTACTCGCGCGATTGCCGTTGTTGATGAAGTGCTTCATGCCGTTTACGAGCCAACCGCCATCGACTTTCTGCGCGCTCGTTCGAAACGGTGTCGGGTATGGAATGAAGAAATTCGAGCCGTTATCCGGCTCAGTGATGCCGATCGCCATCATTCCGCGCGGGTCGGCGGCAAACGCCGGCAATACACGCGCCTGCTGCTCGCTGGTTAAAGCTTTCTGCATCACCTGAATCATTTTCAAGTTCTGCCCAAGAGCGATGGAAATTCCGATATCGCCCTTCGCCAATTCCTCAAGAACCATGGATGTGGTCATTGAGTCGATGCCGAGACCGCCCAGTTTTTCATCAAGCGTCATCGTGCGAATACCTGTCGCATGTGCGGCCTCGATGATTTCCCACGACCACGATTTTTCGGGGTCTTGCATGGCATCGAGCGCCGCCGCTCGCGGCTTTATTTCGGCTTCGACGAAACGGGAAACGGTCTCCAGGATAGCGCGCTGGTTTTCTGTCATGATGAAGATTTCTTCCATTGCGGCGTGCTCCTATTTGCTGTTCCAGCATGTCGCCCGGCGCGACGTTGATTTTCAATTTCGATACCCAAAGGTGATTCGGAGACTGTCAGCGGTGATCCCTCGCGGCGCGAAGCAGTCGCGAATGTCCAGCCTGGCAAATTGGAGGCGGAGGAGAGGACAGAAACGCGCCATAGTGGCTGAACTCTAAAACGACGGCAGGAAGGTCACGATCGAGGGAAAGGCTAAAATGAGTGGGACGACCAACACGAGCATGATCCAAAACGGCGTCGAACCCCAGAAGATCGTGCCCATGGACACGCTCCGATCATTCACGACCGTGCGCACCGCATAAACGTTGATGCCGAACGGTGGCGTTAAAAGGCCGGCCTCGATGGTCAATACCCCAACGAGGGCGAACACCAGCGGGTTGATGCCGAGTTTCATAGCGACCGGCGCAAAAATCGGCACCGTCAATAGCATGATTGATATGGAATCGATCAGCGTGCCCATAACGAACCAGACGGCGAGCATTACCAGGACAATTCCCACTTGACCCAGCCCGCCCCCCGTCATTGCATTCTGCAGCGTTGCCCCGATGCCGCTCATCGAAAGCGTGCGCGAATAAAGTTGCGCCGTGAATACGATCGCCAGCAGTGGGGTGGCTGAGCGGCCGACGGCCAGCACTGCGCCGTAGATGCCGGGCCAACGCATCCCCTTGGTGATCGCCGCCACAAGAGCGATGAGGGCGCCGATACCAGCTCCTTCGGTGGGAGTGAGGTAGCCGAGCCAGATGCCGCCGAGGGCGCCAAAGATAATGCCCGCGAACGCAGCCATACTGACGTAAAGGCCCGCCCGTGTTGGACCTGGAATGTCGCCGCCCGCAGTGTCCATCACTGTTTTGCCGGAGATGTCCCGGCGCTTAGGACTGTGGCCGACCATATCGGGCCGCACAAAGGAGAGTATGGCGATGTAGACAATCATCATGCCGGCCAGCGAGAATCCTGGAAGAATCCCGGCCAGAAATAGTTTGCCTATGGATTGGTCCGTCAGAATCCCCCAAACCACCAGCAGCAGACTGGGCGGTATCAGCATCCCAAGGCAAGCGCTGCCGGCAATCAGTCCAAGCGAGAACGGCGGACTGTAGCCGTAACGCTTCATTTGCGGATAAGCGATGTTGGTGAAGATGGTCGCTGATGCCACGCTGGTACCGGTCACAAATCCAAAAATCATATTGCCGATCACGGTGGCGTAAGCGAAGCGCCCTGGCAGCCGGTGCAGTCGGCGATCCACGACCCAAAACAGATCTGCGGCCAACCCAGAGCGGGCGATGAACTCGCCCATCAGAAGGAACATCGGCACCACGGCAAAAATGTAATCGCGCAACGCTTCGTAAGCCGTACTGCCGAGAAAGTTCAGGCTGAGCGCGAGATCGTGCGTGGTGATGTACAGCGCCAGAAGGCTAATGGTGCCTAAGCAGACGGCGATATCCACGCCGCTGAACACGAGCATTAGCAGTACCGCAAGCAGAAAATAGGTTGTTGCACCCATGGCGGCCTCAGATGTGCTCGACCGGCATCGGCACTTCGGAGGCGACGTCGGGAATTTCGTGGCCGCGCCACACGTCGTAGATGCGCACGAGGTAATAGAATGCTGCCAGAGAGCACCCGAAAACAATGCTAAATCGCGCCGGCCAAGCGGCAACAAAGACTACGCTCTGGCCCGCATCCTCGTTCGTCACCCATGCGTCGATTGCTGGGGCGAACGCGCCGAAAGCTACCGCCGCGAAGAATAGTGCGCCGAGTATGGAGCCGAACACGCTGATCGGCTTGCGCGCCGGGCCTGGAAGCGCGCCGACAAAAATGTCAACAGCGAGCATGCTGCGGATACGCACCGCGAATGGCAGCTGCAGAAAGATAATAACGATGAGCGAGTTCCGTATGTACTCCGGCACGCCATAGACTTTAATACTGCTGTTGCGCGCCAGCACGTCGACTAAAATCGCGAATGCAATCGCGAATGCGCACATGGCCGCAAGGACCATCATAGCCTTGGCCAAACCGTCTACGCCCCGAAGAAACATGTCCATGAAAGCCCCAGGCGTGTGCCGAATATAATCGGTAAGGGTGGGGTCAGGACCGAGCGAGGAAGAAGGACTGCGGAGCGACACATCGCTCCGCAGTAACGCCCGGTCGCTTGACTAGATTTTATATTGGACGGGCCACTTGAAGCCCGCGGCTTGCGTTGCGGCGATATAAGCGTTCATTGTTGCGCTCATCGGAATGTTCGCCTGGCGATCAAACTGATGCGCCAATTTGCCCGGCGTTGCTTTCAGCGCGTTGGCCCATGCTTGCCGTTGAGTGTCGTCCACCACGATAATCTTGGCGCCCTTCTCCTTGATGATGTTCTCATACTTGTTGACCATATCACGCGTGTACTTGCCGCCAAACACCTCGGTGTCATGGGCAAGCTCCAGGATGATGTTCTGCACCTCTTTCGGCAGCCCATTAAGACGACGTAGATTCATATGAATGACGGCAGTGCTCATGCAGCCGAAGCCGACTTTGATCAGGTAAGGCGCAACACTGTAAAGCTGGAGCGCGTCCATGATGCTCATGAACACGACATTCCCGTCCATCAAGCCGCTCTGGAAACCAGTATAGACTTCCGGACCCGTGATGGAGAGCGGCAAACCGCCGACATCTTCGATCCAGAACACGTTTGGACCCGCACAGCTGATCTTGCGGCCTTTCATTTCCGCAGGACCGTGGATTGGTACCCGCGAAATGATGTTGTATGGCTCGAACGGAATAAGCGTCAGCAGCTTTTGTCCAAATGATTTTTCGAGGATTTGGTTGAGTTTGGGGGTCGTGTCGTAAACCTTGCGCGTGGCATTGACGGATATAATGGGATCGTTGGGGCCGAACGGCAGGTAATACGGGAAATTGTGCAACAAGAGTTTCTGCCCTTCGTGGCAAACGCAGAACACTCCTATATCGATAATGCCGGAATGCACCCCTGAAAGAACTTCTGTGGGCTTCACCATCGCGCCAGCGAAGCCCTCAATAAATTCCACATCGTATCCGGTGCGCTCTTTCACGCGCTTCTTCATCTCAGGCATAAAATATTTCTGCGTGATTTGGATGAAATGCCAACTAGCATTGTGACCAGAGGCGATCTTGAAAGTGAATTTCTTTTCGCCTGCCGCAATGGCCGGCTTGGCCATTCCGGATGCCGCCGCAAGTGTCGCTAGTAAGCCCGTCGAGAAGACGCGCCTCGGGATCCTCGTAGTCTTTGTCACGGATGCCTCCCATGTTGCATGAGTCTTCTTCACGTCATTTGCTCTCTTAATTCGCAAAATCTCTTTCCAGTTTCCACGTCGACCATTCGGTTGTCAACGATCGCATACACTGCGAACGCATTTGTAATAATGGCGAAAAACTTTCGCTGGCGCCGACGATCGCGTTTGTTGAATTGAAAAATTCCCAAGCATCTTGCAAGATAACCGGCGAGTCACAACCTGGCCGCAGCACCAAGCATCGGGCAGAGCCCGCGCGGGCGCGCTGCACGCGAGATGTTTGAATCAACCGCACTCACGTCGATACATTCCGACCAACAAGCGACGGCTCGTTTCTCCAAATCCAATTTAATCCGACATCATTCTTCTCCGGATTTTTGGGTTGCGGATGCAATGACCTGCTTGCCCCGGCTCCACATTTCGAGCCGGGCATTCCAAGCCGAGGCGTCGCCCGCTAGGCCATGGATCAGCAGAATAGCCGGGCCCGATCCGGCTTCTGCGTAGTGCAGATCGCATTGTCCGAGGTGCGCGGTGGCGTATCGCACCGAATTCGTGACCGGACACGGCATCTCTAAATTCTCCTGCCGGATTTCGACGGCCGGCAATCGCCGCTGGGCGGGCGTATCCCGACGGCATTGCCGGTCACTCGCAAATCTAGCTCCGTAGCTTCGGATCAACGTGGTAGCCGTAGCGGTTAGCCCAAGTAAGGCTCGACCAGGAGTCCTTGGACGGATCGTATTCGAGCCCGATCCAGCCCTTGTGACCCTTCTCGTCGAGACGCTTGATGATGTAGTCGAAGTCTATCTCGCCGACGCCCGGTTCATTGCGCGTCGGCGCATTGCCGAACTGTGCATGACCTATCATCGGCCAAAAACGGTCGAGGATGCCGGACAGCGAGCCGGCTTCTTCCATGCGCAAGTGATACGTGTCGTAAACGAGTTTCAAGTTCGTGCGGTCGACTTGGCGAAAGACGGCAGCGCCCTGCTCCATTGTACTCAGCACGAACGGCGTATTGAACCGCGCGGATGTCACCGGCTCGACGACGACAAGTAAGCCGCTACCCTTTGCCTGCTCACAGACGTATTGCAAATTCTTGACATAGGTTTCGACGCAGCGCTGGCGCTCCACATCCTTCGGCAACATTCCATGCCCGACATTCAGCGCGCGATAGGGGACGTGAAGCGCATATTCGAGCGCCAAGTCGGCCGCGCGCCGGAACTGTTCTTCCTTGCCCGGCTGCCCGCCAAAACCATAATTCTTGTTGGCCCAGTCCGCCGGCACAACGCCGTAGGTGAATGTGAGGCCATTGTCATCAAGGAGAGATTTCAGTTCTTCTTTCGACAACTCGTAGGGAAAGTGCCATTCAACGGCGTCAAAGCCGGCCTTGGCTGCGGCAGCAAACCGTTCCCGCGCCGGCAACTCGACGAAAAGGTGATAAAGATTAGGCGCGAAACGTGCCATGGAAGTCTCCGTGACGCGACAACTCTTCAATCCTTCCCCGGAATCGACGCGATAAGACCTGATCCGCCAGCGCAAATCAGGCTACCAAAGACGCTCATTGCGTTGCGGCCCGGACGACGGAGAGGTGCCCGCGGAACCAGCCGCCGATAATCGCCACAAGGCCGGCACCGAGGAGCATGACTGTCGGGTGATGATGGGCGAGACGCCCAGGCAAGTCGTGAATGGCGAACGGCCCGGCATGAAATACGCCGGGAAATTCAACCAGAAGCACTATAGAAATGGCCACGGCGCCAAAACAAAAATGCCGGCCCAGGGGCATAGCATCATACAACCTCGGCATGACCGTGGCAGACATGTTTTCCTCCCGGGCGGAGCCGAAGTTCGTTACAGGCACCGCGAGACGCCTGTCCGAACATTTCTGTTTGTTCGAAATTATGTTAAAAACTCGAACTAACGGTCGTCAACCGAAATCGCTATTTTTCGACTCTTAGGAGCCTGCCTCCATGGCTAAACGCTTAGAAATTCGCGCCGTCAGAGCCCTCGCTCCCACCGAGCAAACCACAGAACCGCCACGCGATATTCCGAATGAAGTCGTCAAGACCCTCAGCGAGGAGGTCTATCGGCTGCTGCGGCGGGACATCCTCGCCGGCCGCCTCGCGCCGGGCAGCAAGTTGCCGTTCCGCCAACTTGCGCAACTCTACGGTTTCGGAATTGCGCCGTTGCGCGAGGCGCTGGCGCGGCTTGCCTCCGAGCGCCTCGTCTTGCTGGAAGGTCAGCGCGGATTTTCGGTTTCGCCAATGTCACGCGAAGAACTATTCGATTTGTGCATTCTATGGAGTGAGATTTCAGTAGCCTCCATGAAAATTGCAATTGAACGCGGCGATGAAAACTGGGAGGCGGAAATTCTTGCAGCTTTCCACCGACTGCAACGCACCAAGCTGCCAGCGTCGCCGTCGGACTTTGATGCAATTGAAAAATGGGAACGCCTACACAGTCAATTTCACATGAGCTTGATCGCCGCGTGCGGGTCGCCGTGGCGGCTGCATTTCTGCTCGGTCCTGTCCGATCAGTTCGAACGCTACCGACGCGTCATTCTCTTACGGATGGCGAGTTCTACACCGACGGCCCAAAAGGTCAACGAGGAACACCGAAAAATCGCCGAAGCAGCGGTAAATCGAGATTCGGATCATGCAGCGCAACTTTTGACCGATCATTTTTCCGGAAATCTGTCCTACCTCGCCGAACAATATCAATCATTCGCACCGGAAGCGAAGATGCCCGCGCGCATCCGGTCCGGAGGATAATCCAAGGCGCGTATCCCGACGAGGTTTCGGTGATCGCAGCAATCCAAGGGGCCGCACGTGCCATCGATGTCTTATCGATCGTTTGCGGCCTATGAATTCGCCGTATATTTTTGGTCGCACTCGGAGCTTTAATTGATGCGCGGAACCACGCTTGGCTTCGCTACGCACGCCCACAGGGTTGCGGCGCTCGCCTGTGGCCTGGCAATCGGCATCTTGGCGGCGACCGCCCCGGCGCGGGCGGCTGACATTACGGTCACCGATGCGAGGGTCGCCGCCGGCAAACTGGTGGTCACGGGCAAAACGCTGACGGCCAATACTCAAGTAATGCTCGACTCACGTTTCACCGCGACCTCAAATGGCTCCAAGATTTTCACTTTCAACTTGGCCTATCTCCCGGCCGATTGCGTTGTCGGTCTGGTGGAGGTTGGCTCAACCGCCGCGCCGACGCGGGCTGTAGTGGCCGATTGCGAACCGAAGAGCGTCAATTCGCCCGGAAATTGGACCAGCACTACGCAATATACGACGAACGACATTGTGATGTTCGATGGCTCGCGTTGGCGTGCCAAAGGGTCCAGCATCGGCAAACCGCCTGCCGCTAATTTGACGTACTGGGAGCAGCTCGTCGCAACTCATGCGACTAAAGCTTCGGGACCGGGCGGAGCAAAGGGAACGGCCGGAGTCGATGCCGACAAGGGCAACACAAGACCGGCGGGCTCGAATAACCTCAAATGCCCCAAGGGACAGGTAATAAAATGGGTATCGGGCGCGTTGGTATGCGCCAGCAGATCCAGCCTTCCTTGCTGTTCAATTTATGATTGATCCCGAACTCCTGGCGACATAGCTGATCGCGGGCGCCGTGAATATCCGCTACCGGCATCAAGGGATGACCGGAAGCAGAAGATAGTTGTCGCGCTCGGGGCCGCTATGAATCGTTGTTTGCCCGCCGTAAATCTCCGCCGGCCGGTCGCGCGGATCGTTGTGCAGGAACGGCCCGCAACCGGTGAATTCGTTTTTCATATTTGAGAGCCGCCCGCCGCTGGGGCCGTCATAGACGTAATCTTTCCCGCGCACGCTCAATACAATGCGATAGCCAGCCGGGATGACGAGGCAGGTCGGCCAGATCTCGACGTCGAGCCCGACGACTTCGCCGGGCGTCAGCGGCAGCTTTTCGTCATGGCTGTGATAGGGCCGATAGAACGTGCTGAGCTTGCGGTCGAGCTTGCGATGCGAAGCGCGCAGCCAGCCTTGCCCGATCGGCGTATGTGGATCAAGCGCGCCCTGGAACACAACTTCCTTTCCGTCCGGTGCACAGACCTGCAGGACGAGAAACAAATCCGCGTCGATCGTCGATGACGATACAAAAAGTTTCGCCATCGACGGCCCGGTGATTTCTGTTTCTCGCGCGAGCGGATCGGTGGTGAATTGCACGCCATCCCCCAGCGCATCAAAGCTGACTTGCGATTGCTCGGTCGCGGGCTTGTCGGACAGCTTGCGGGAAACCGGATGCAGATGAAACTTGGTCCATTGCGTGCGAGCGAGCGGCCATTCGTTTTCGAACCGCTTGACGAATTTTTCGCCGGGATGACGGATTTGCAATTGAACGCGCGGCTGCTTGTCCCATCCGGTATTTTCGCCCTTGAGGAAATGCCCGAAATACCGCTTCTGTAGTTCGATCCCGTAATCGGTGTAAAACAGAGTCCAGTGGCGGTCGCCGTGCATTTCAAGCCATTTCTGCTTGGATGCTGATCGAACGAAACCCTCGATGTTACCGCGCAAATGCAAGCCGTTGCCGCCCCAGTTTCCCGCCGACAGCAGCGGCACTTTAATGTTGCTCCAATCGACTGAACGGGCGCGGTGATAGGCATTATCGAGCGGATTCAAGAATATTTCTTCGCCGAATTCACATCGATTGGCATTGAGCTCATCGTCGGACAGAGTCTCCGGGCCGCAGACAAGCTCACCATTCACGCGGCTGCGTGGCCCGCGTTCCCCGAGACCATGTTGAACCGTCTTGACCTGCATATCGTACCAGTTGGCCTGGAACGTGCAGAGGATGCCGCCTTGGTGATTTTTATCCCGGTACCAATCGCCAGCCCCTTCCCAAATGCAGATGGCCGCGAGGTGCGGGGGTTGCAGCGCTGCGACCTGCCATTGGTTGATGGCGTAATAAGATATGCCGGCAAGGCCGATTTTGCCGGTACTCCAGGGCTGCACCGCGGCCCATTCGATGCAGTCGTAGAAATCCTTGGTCTCACGTGGCGAAAAATGATCAATGAAGCCCGGCGACCTGCCGGCGCCACGCGAGTCGACGCGAACAACGACATATCCATCCGGAACCCACTTTTCCGGATCGACAACTTCCCATGCCTGATACTTGTTGGTCGAGCCTCGCGGCACATCGGGATTGTGCTCGACCATGAGGTCCCAGGCGGTCTTGTAGCCGTCCTGGAACGCCAGCCATTTTGCGTAGGGGCCGTAAGAAAGAATGACCGGGTATTTGCCTTCTTTGACCGGGCGGAAAACGTCGGCGCGGACAACAAGTCCGTCGTCCATCGTGATCGGCAAATCCCAATCAATTACCATTCCATCGCGCGTTTCAGTGGTCTCCCGGACTTCGGTTTTTGGCTTATCGAGCATGGCTATGTCTCATCTTGTTGCGGCCCATCGGGTCATGATTACTCAAAGAAGTGTTGCAGGGCGTTTCGTCCGCTCAGCCGCTCATCCGATTCCCACCAACCTTGAGGCGATGCCTGACGATGCCGACAATGAATGCTCCACAAAACAAGCCTTGGAGGCAATCCCTATCGGGCCGTGCTTGTCAACTTCAGATGCATCGCCACTCCAATCGATTTCGACCGCGAATACAATGGGTGCGCGTTCGTAAATCGCATCCCGGCTCGCCGCGCTTCCTGGTGGCAACAAGTGTTCATGTCGATTTCGCTGACGGAGATTATGTGGCGTTTCGGCAAATCTGACCCGCATGGAATATTCGGAAAGGACAGGTAACCGATACCCATCGGCGTTTGAATTTACGTCAGGTGAGCCCGAGGCCCGGCGCCCGCACCGGTTTACACTGGCGGCGCGAGCCGACCGAGGAATTAATTCCATCGATCGGGCCGATTTGACGTTGCACTGACGTCGCCCGCCGTCGCGCCTTCTTTTGCAAATTGTAACTTGTGGCCGTAATCTTCCAAAAAACTTAAGACCTTTGGGGAAACGGCCATGAACGATACCCTCCGCATCCAGCAAATGCGTCAGTTCGTGATCGCCGCCGAAAGCGGAAGTTTCCGCGCCGCTGCGACGGCGACCTTTCGGTCGGCGGCAGCCGTATCGACAGCAATGACCGACCTCGAACAGCAGATTGGTGCGCCGTTGTTCGAACAGGGCCAGCGGGCGCGCCTAACGCCGCTCGGTCAGACATTGGCGCCGCTCTTTGCCGAATTGTTGCGCACGCACGATCGCGTGGTACGCGACGTCCGGCAATTCGCGCGGGCCGAGCGTGGTCTGCTGACCGTCGCCGTCGTTCCCTTTCTCGCAGAAGAATGGTTTTCGAGCTTGCTCGGCCGCTTCTTAAGCACGCACAGCAATGTCACTGTGCGTGTCGTCGATCTGCGTTCGCGCCTGGCGCGGCAGATGGTCAGCGACGGCCTCGCCGATATCGCCATCGTTGCCCATCTTGGCGACGACCCGAAACTCAACTTCCATCCCATCGCCGTCGATACCTTCGGCATCATCTGCCGCAACGACGATCCACTCGTTCACCGCAACAGACGTGCGACGTGGAAAATGCTAAGCGAGCGGAACCTCATCGGCAACGACGCCTTCGAAACCGTGATCAGTCGCGGACTCGGCAAGTGGGTCGAGAACAACATCGTTGTCTCGGTTTCGAGCCGGTTCTCAATGATGGACTGCATCCGGCAAGGCATTGGCATCACAGTCCTGCCGCGGCTGACGCGCCCGCCAACCGCGACCGACATGGCCTTCGTGCAACTCACCAATCCGGTGCTCTCCCGCTCGATCGGCATCGCCACACGGCGCGGACAGACTTTGCTGCCGGCGGCGCGTGACATGTTCGCGCTGATCGAAACGGAACTGCGCGAATACGCCGAAACGCATGGCGCCACCCTCGTCGACGCGCCATCGGCGGCGGCCGCCGCCGGCAAGACGCAAACTGCGCGCCGGTCGAAACGCCGGCCGTGAACTCGCCGAAAGCGTCAAGATTTCGCGGCAACGGCGCCGTTAGTCGGCCGTGAACAACCGCTAAGCGGTTGAATTAGAGTCTATTTTGGTCGCTTGGACTGGTTTGAGATTGCAGGATTTCGGTGCTTGAGAGCCTGGAACCTTGCAATTTCATTTTTGGATTTCCTCGGGCCGCGAACCATGATTCCGTGGTTGCATCGGAGGTCACGATGCGGCCGAAGCAACACAAGACGACTGGATCAGGCGATCTATTTCGGGCCAGGCTCGATCAGATCATCAACCTGAAGCACGAGCTGGTGCAGCTCGCAGGCAAGATCGACTGGGTGTGGATCGACGGCGAGATCGCGCTGCTCTACAGCGACCAGGGCCGGCCCGGGATTGCGACCCGCTTCGTGATCGGGCTTCTGCTGCTCAAGCACATCTATGGGCTGTCGGACGAGGGCGTGTGCGAGCGCTGGGTGCATGATCCGTATTTCCAGTACTTCACCGGGGAAGAGTTCTTCCAGCATGAGTTCCCGCACGAGCGCTCGGACTTGAGCCAGTGGCGCAAGCGACTGGGCGACAAGCTGGAGCTGCTGCTGGCCGAGAGCCTGCGGGTGGCGCATGCGAGCGGCGCGCTGCGCACGAAGGATCTGGCGCGGGTGACGGTCGACACCACCGTGCAGCCCAAGAACATCACTTTCCCGACCGACGCCAAGCTGCTGCACGCAGCAATCAAGGGCCTCAACCGTCTGGCCAGGAAGCATGGCGTGCGGTTGCGGCAATCCTACCTGCGCATCGCCAAGCACGCGGCAATGATGGCGGGGCGCTATGCTCACGCCAAGCAGTTCAACCGGCATCGGCGGCAGTTACGCATCCTGCGCACGCGGCTCGGCCGCATCATCCGCGACGTCGGCCGCAAGATTGCCGGCCAGCCGGTCTTGGAGGAGGCATTCCAATGGCCGCTCGCACGCGCCAGCCAGATCCGTTTACAACAGCAACGCCAGCGCGGCTGGAAGCTATATTCCTTCCATGCTCCCGAGGTCGAATGCATCGGCAAGGGCAAGGCCAGCGCGCCCTATGAGTTCGGCGTCAAGGTATCGATTGCCACCACCAACGCTCGCGCCCCAGGCGGCCAGTTCGTGCTGCATGCCAAGGCGCTGCCCGGCAATCCATACGATGGACACACGCTGCGGTCTGCGATCGAGGGCACCGAGCGGCTCACCGGGCGCGAGATCGAGCGCGCTTATGTCGACAAAGGATACCGTGGCCACGATGCAGCAAACCCGCATCGCGTCTTCATCTCCGGCCAGAAGCGCGGCGTGTTCGGCGCCATCAAGCGCGAGCTGCGACGCCGCTCCGCCATCGAACCCGTCATCGGACACATGAAGGCCGAGGGTCATCTCGGCCGCTGCTATCTCAAGGGAACCGCTGGCGATGCCGCCAACGCCATCCTCACCGCCGTCGGACACAATCTCCGTCTCGTCCTCGCCTGGCTGAGAATTCTTTTGCGCCTGATCTTTGCCGCGCTACGCAGCCCGATAATGGCCCCTCCAGCGTGCAAATTGGCTTCTTAACGGCCGACCCGTTAGGCGGCACATCTTTGCCCGCCAACGCGGCAAAGCTGGGTCGCCGGCCGCAGCAATTCTTTGCCGTTACATGATCGGCTCTGCGATTCACTTGCGCTGGAAAGTCGCCGTTGACTTCAAATACCTGATTTTCCATTCCGCTCCGTCGCGCCGCAACGCCGCGTGGCTGAGCCCGACGGAATTCGGCACGTTCATCGGCGCCGGCAACGGCGCGTCTGCTTCGCCACTATAGGAAAAGACCGTCATATAAAAGTCGATCTCTGCGTCGGTTTCGCTTTTGAGCGTGGTCAGCATGTTCGACACCACGTGCCGCGTACGCGCGCCTTTGGACCGCTCAGCCATCGCGGCGCGCACCATGTCGGGGCCCTTCAGCTCCTTGCCCTGCCGGTGCCAAACCCCATCTTCGGCAAACCCCGTCGTCACCGCCTCGAAATTGCTCGAGTCGAGCACCGCCCAATGCGTGATCAGCGCGCGGATCGCTCCGCGCTCGGCCATAAGTTTGCGGATATCGTCCATGGGATCGTCCCCTCTTCCCCTGTGTTCAGATATGGACCCGGGACAGCAGCGCCGGCGGATAGCGCTCGCCCGCCACGGCGCCGGGCGCGAAGATCCGGTCGAGTTCGGCAAGCGTCTCCGGCGACAGGGCGACCGCGGCCGCGGCCGCGTTGTCCTCGAGATACGGAATCCGCTTTGTGCCAGGCACCGGCACGATAAAGTCGCGCTGGTGCAACAACCAAGCGATCGCAATTTGTGCCGCCGTACAGCCTTCGCGGGCGGCCAGCGCCTGCAGCCGATCGACCAACGCGCGGTTCCGCTGCATGTTCTGTGGCAGGAAGCGCGGATGGCTGCGGCGGAGATCGTTTGGCAGCATCGCTTCGGTCCCTGTCACCGTCCCGGCGAGGAACCCGCGTCCGAGCGGGCTATAGGCGACAAAACCGATATTGAGCTCGGCGCACACGCCAAGCAATTCTTTCTCGGGATCGCGTGACCAGAGCGAGTATTCGGTCTGCAGCGCGCTGATTGGGTGAACGGCATGCGCCCGCCGCAATGTCGCCGGCGCGGCCTCGCAAATTCCGAGATGCCGGATCTTTCCCTGGCTTTTGAGCCTCGCCATCGCGCCGACCGTATCCCCGATCGGCACCTGCGGGTCGATGCGATGGATGTAATAGAGGTCAATCACATCGGTGCCGAGTTGCTTCAGGCTACGCTCGCAGGCTTCCATCACATAAGCCGGCTGGCCATTGACGCCGGCAGGTTTGCCACTCTTATCGCGCAAATTTCCGAATTTGGTCGCCAGCACCGCCTTGTCGCGGCGCCCCTTCAGCGCCCGGCCTATCGATCCCTCATGCTTCCCGCCCTGATAGGCGTCGGAGGTATCGACCAGATCGATGCCGAGCTCAAACGCGCGTGTCACCAGCGACGAGATTTCCTCGTCGCTCGTCACGTCGTAAATCGGCGCGCCCAGCGCGACCGCCGAGACGCTAAGCGTGCCCAGTTTGCGCCGCTGCATGCGCAATCAGACCTTCAGTAAACCAAGCGCGCCGAGGATGTCCTTCATCTCGGCATATTCCTGCTTGAGATAGCCGGCGAGCTTATCGCAGTCGGTGAACATATCGGTCCAGAAGAACTTGTCGGCCTCTTCTTTCCATTCGTTGGTCGCGACCGCCCTCGACAGCACGCCTCGCCAATATTTAATCTGATCCTCGGTGATATCCGCCGCCCCAGCCGCGCCGCGCCAGGCGCCGACGATCGAGTCGACGCCCTGCTCCTTCCAAGTCGGCGTCGATGCAAAGACACCGTGCAACCGCACCGGCGACGACACCGCGATGGCGCGCACCTCGCCCGATTTCAATTCCGGCGCCGTGCTCGCGGCGGTAATGATGCCGACTTCCGAATGGCCGGCGACGATATCGGCCACGACATCTCGCGCCGAATCGAACACGCGAATGTTCGGCGCCTTCACCGGCGCGCCGGCGTGCCGGATTACCTTGGCGAGCGAAATATGGTTCGGATTGCCGAGCGAGGTGGACAGCGACAGCGTCATGCCGGCGGCATTGGCGGCCAACCGCTTGACGAATTCCGCGCCGCTGGTGATTGGCGAGTTCGACCGAGAGATGAAGGCAAGATATTCGTTGTAGAGAATGGCGATCGGTGTATTGCGGATTGCGTCGGCTTTGATGTTGCCGGTGAGCACGTCGGTAACATTGCTCGGCGCATTGATGCCGATAAGGTTCGCGTCTCGGGCGCGGCCGGCGATATGCATCCAGGCCTTCTGGCCGCCGGCGCCGGGAATGTTGACGACCTTCGCCGGCACGTCGATGAGCTTGTTCGCCTCGATCGCCTTCAACAGCGCGCGGGCCGAACGGTCCGTTCCGCCACCCGGCGGAGTGCCGGCAATGATCTCAACTTCGCCTTTGGGTTTCCATCCCGCCATGGTCGTCATGTTGTTTCCTGCCCTTAGCTACGGCCTCGATATCGGCAGCGCGCGATGGAATTCCGGGGCGACGCCCAACATGCAGCGCCCTGTCCATCATCGGCACAGCGGCGAAACAGTGGCACGCGACGTTTGCTCCAACAATGTTCATCGCCCGTGTGCAGCGCACCAAAGCCGGAACGGCGCTATGTAGAATGACCCCATAAAATAAGCACGAACGAAGAGTTATTTGGAATTTTGGAAATTGAATTTAGAATTTCTTATCGACCGCCTCCGACTTTCGCCTTTCGTTTGCGGCGGTGCGCGGCAAATATACCTGCCAGGGAGGAATATCTCATGGATGCAATCGTCATTGAGCAATTCGGCGATGCGTCGGTGCTGCAATGGAAGACGCGCGAAGCGCCACAGCCGAGCGCGGACCAGATTGCCATCAAGGTTTCCGTCACCAGCGTCAATTTCGCCGACACGATCTGGCGCAATGGCCGGCCGGGCGCCAAGCTTCCCTTCACGCCCGGGCTCGATTGCGCGGGCACGGTTGCGGCGGTTGGCGCGAATGTGCGCAACTTCCATGTCGGCCAGCGCGTCGCAGCTTTCGTCGATGGCGGGTCTTATGCTGAGATCGCGCTGGCGCGCCCGGTGTTGAGCTACGCCATTCCCGACGGTGTCAGCGATGAAGACGCCTGCGGCCTCGTCATGCTTGTCACTGCATGGAATCTGCTCAAGCTTGCTGGCAGGCTCACCGGCGGCGAATCAGTGCTCATTCACGCGGCCGCCGGCGGCGTCGGCTCGATCGCCGTCCAGCTCGCGAAGAAATTCGGCGCCAAGACGATCATCGGCACGGTCAGCGACATGTCGAAAGCGGCCATCGCACGCGATTGCGGCGCCGACATCGTCCTCAACTCCAGCGATTTCACCGCGGGTGTCAAGGAAGCAACAGGCGGCAAAGGTGTCGACCTCATCCTCGATTCGGTGGCCGGAGCGACATTTGCCGGCAGCCTCGAAGTGCTCGGTGCCTTCGGCCGTTACGTCAACTACGGCAATGCCGGCGGCGGCCCCGGGGTGGTCAAAACCAGCGATCTGCACGCCAATAACCGTTCGGTCATTGGCTATTCGAGCGGTCATTATCGCGCCAACCGACCGGAGGCCCTGCTGCCCGCGGTCGATGGCTGCTACCGCGCGATCGCCAGCAAGGAACTCAAGGTGCCCGTCAGCAAGACTTTCCCAATGAAGGAAGCTGCGGAGGCGCACCGCTTCATCGAATCGCGCAAGAGCTTCGGCAAGATCCTGCTCAAGCCGTGACGCGATGGTGACCACCGCGCTCAAAGACCGCGGAACCGAAGACGACCAAGAACGGGCGGAACGGCCGGAAACGCGGCCGCGTTTGACAACGAACCAAGGGAGAAGCGAAATGTTCAGGACGGCGATGCTGGTCGCGAGCCTGGCCGCAGCCCTCGTACTCGGCACGACGAGCGGCAAAGCGGCGGATGAGTATCCGAACAGGCCCATCACGATCATCGTACCTTATTCCGCTGGCGGCGGCGCCGACGTCATCGTGCGCGTGGCGGCCGACGCGCTCGCGAACGAATTCAAACAGCGTGTGATCGTCGAAAACGTTACCGGCGCGGGCGGCACCATCGGCGTGCGCCGCGCGGCTCATTCGGCGCCCGACGGCTACACCTTGGTCACCGTCTCGCCTGGCACGCAGCGGCGGCGGCGGCGCTCTACAAGAACCTCGGCTACGACCCGCTCAAGGACTTCGAGATGGTCGGACTAACCGGCACCACGCCGATCGTCCTCGTCACCCGCAAGGGCCTTCCTGCCAAGACGCTGAAAGAATTCGCCGAATACCTGAAGGCGAATGAAAAGAAGGTCACCCTGGCGCATGTCGGTCCGGGCTCGATGACCCATCTCTCCTGTTCGATGTTCGACTTGATCGTCGGCGTCAATCCGGCGGCCGCTGCCTATCGCGGTACGCCGCCGCTGATGCAGGACCTGCTCGGCGGCCGCGTCGACTATACCTGCCAGCAGCCGAACGGCGTGATCGGTCTGGTCAATAAGGGCGAGATCAACGCCTTGGTGGTCGCGGACGACCATCGTGAGCCGTCGCTGCCGAAGTCCCGGACGCCGACGAGGCCGGATTTCCCGGCTTCAAGGCGACCGCCTGGAACGGGCTGGTAATGCCGAAGGGCACGCCTGACGCGATCGTTAACAAGTTTAACAAGGCGCTCACTAAAATCCTGAGCGACCCGGCGGTCGTGAAGCGTTATGCGAACATCGGCGTGACCGTGCGGCCGCCCGAACAGCGCACGCGTGAATTCCAGCGCAAGTTCATGAATCGGAGTATGTGCGTTACACGACGCTGATGAAGAAGATCGGAATCAAGCCGCAATAAGACAGTTGGCCTCACAGGATGCCCGGCGCACGCCGGGCATCCGCGCCTTCATGAACCCGGCAATGAGTTTGGTCGCCGTCGATATTGGTGGCACGTTCACGGATCTCGCAGCGTTCGATCCCGGCACCGGGCAATTGCGCTTCGCGAAATCGCTGACCACGCCACCTAATCTTGAACAGTGCGTGCTCGATTGCTCGCGGCTGGCCGGCATCGATGCCTCGACGATCGCAACCTTCCGGCACGGCACCACGGTCGTCATCAACGCGTTGCTCGAACGCAAGGGCGCGCGAACCGCGCTGATCACGACCGAAGGCTTCCGCGACATTCTGGAGATCGGCCGCGGCAACCGCCCGGAAGCGTTCAACATCCTCTATTCGCGGCTCCCGCCGCTGGTGCCGCGTATCCATCGTATGGAAATTCCCGAACGAATGGACGCGGGGGGCAATGTCTTAAAACCGGTCGACAGGGCGGCGCTGGCCGCGTTGGCGGAGCGGCTGATCGCCGAGAAGATCGAGGCTGTCGCAGTCTGCCTGCTGCATGCCTGGCGCAACCCGAGCCACGAACTCGAGATCGGTGATTATCTGCGCGCCCGCACCAATTGCTTCGTCTCCTGCTCGCACGAAATCAGCCGAGAATTCCGCGAATATGAGCGCACTTCGACCACCGTGATGAACGCATTCGTCGGCCCGATGACGGCGACTATATTGGCCGGCTCGAAGCCGCGCTGAAGCAGGATGGGTTCGCCGGGCGGCTCTATCTGATGGGCTCGAACGGCGGTGTCTTGACCGAGGACGACACGCATACGCGGCCGCTTCTCTTGGTCGAGTCCGGGCCGGTCGGTGGCGCGGCGGGCGCGGCCGAGATCGGCCGGCAGCTCGGGCTCGATAAGATCGTCGCCTTCGACATGGGCGGCACGACCGCCAAGGCCGTGCTGATCGAAGACGGCGAGGCGTCGGTCACACCGATCTACTGGGTCGCGGGCTACGAGCGCGGTTATCCGATGCAGGCGGCGGTGCTCGACATCGTCGAGGTCGGCGCTGGCGGCGGCAGTATCGCCCGCGTCGGCGAGATCGGCGCACTTGAAGTCGGGCCCGCTCAGCGCTGGCGCGGTGCCGGGGCCGGCCTGTTACGGCCGTGGCGGCAAGGAGCCGACTATCACCGACGCCAATCTCATCTCGGACGGCTCTGACGCCGATCACTTCCTCGGAGGCTCGATGCGCCTGCGCAAGGACCTCGCCGAACAGGCGTCGAGCGGTCTCGCGCAGCGGCTTAATCAGCCGATGCTGGCGCTGGCCTCCGGAATCCTGCGCATTTCGACGCTCACCATGGCCATCGCCGTACGCAAGGTGACGATTGAGCGCGGTTTCGACCCGCGCGACTTTACCATGATCGCCTTCGGCGGCGCCGGGCCACTGCATGCAGCTGATGTGGCGCGCGAAATCGGCATCGGGCGGGTGCTCGTTCCGCGTCAGCCCGGGCACTTCTCCGCCTACGGCATGCTGTTCGCCGATTTCCGCTTCGATCTGGTCGAGACTTTGGCGAAGCCGCTAGAGGGAATTGATTTGCTGCAGTCGATCGCGAGCTTCGCTCGGCTCGAAGCGGAAGGTGCGCAGCAATTGTCGGGCATCGGCGCGCCGATAAAAACCGTGCGCTATGTCCGCTACGCCGAGATGCGCTATCATCGGCAGGAATATACCATCAAGGTCAAACTGCCGGACACATGCGGCAGCGTGAACGCGATGCGGCAGGCGTTCGAGGAGGCCTATCGCCGCCGGTACGGCCACGTTTCGCAGAATATGGCCATCGAGATGCTGATGCTGCGTGTCGTCGTCGAAGGCCGCACGGCGCGGCCGGCGGCAGCCGGGCTCCCGGACGACGCGGCCGACGCACCCTTCGCCACGCGCCGCCCCATCTGGTTCGAGGACGAGGGCGTGATCGACTGCGAAGTCTGGCAGCGCGAAACCCTGCCGCGCGGCTATCGCATCGCCGGCCCCGCGCTGATCGAGGAAGAAGCCTCGACCACGGTGATCGGCCCCGGCGACATCGCCGAGGTCGACGCCTGGGGTCATATCGCGATTACGCTCAAGGTGCCGGCATGACCATCGCCATCCGTCCCGAGGCACAAGTCGATCCGGTGACCATCGAGATTGTACGTAACCTCTTGATAGGCATCCTCGACGAAGGCGAGATCAATCTCTCGCGCACGGCCTTCAGCCCCATCATCTACGAGGTGAAGGACTATTGCATCGGCCTGCTCGACCGCGATGGCTGCACCATCGCGCAGAGCCGCGGCGGCATTCCGACCTTCATGGCCGACCTCGGCGAGCCGGTGCGCGACGGTATCGAGACTTATGGCATTGACGGTTTCGATCCGGGCGACGCCGTGATCAATCAACGAATTGAGTGTCTGCGGCCAGCACCTCAACAACATGGTGCTCTACGTCCCCATTCACTGGGAGGGCAAGGTCATCGCCTTTGCCGCGACGCGCGCGCACTGGACCGATATCGGCGGTCGCGTATCCGGCTCGTTCTCGACCGACACCACCGAAATTTTCCAGGAAGGCCTCCAGGTCCGTAGCGTCAAGATCTATAAGAAGGGCGTGCTCGACGAAGAGCTTCTCCGCCTCATCCGCCACAACATCCGCTATCCCGAATTGTCATTCGGCGACATGGCCGCGCAATATGCCGCATGCCAACTCACCGCCCGCCGCTTCGAGGAGATCGTGCGAAAACACGGCTGGCCGGTGATCGAGGCCTGCATCCACCGCATCTGGGACCAGTCGGAAGCGATGGTGCGCCAGCGCATTGCAGTTCTCCCCAAGGGGCGATTCGAGGCGGAAAGCTTCCTGGATGACGATGGCGTCGATCCAAACAAGACCCTCCCAGTGAAAGTCGCCGTCACCATCAGCGACCACGATATCGAGATCGATTTCAACGGCACCGCCCCGCAGACCCAGGGACCGTTGAACAGCGGCCGTAGCGGTGGGCTTGCCGCCGCGCGCGTTGCCTTTAAGAGTGCGATTGCGCCGCGCCTGGCGCCGACGAGGGTGCCTTTCGCCCGCTCAAGGTCGTGCTGCCGGAAGGCACCATGATTAGCGCGATTGATAACGCGGCGATGTCGTTCTGGAATCTGGCGCTGAAAACGGTGATCGATACTATCTATCTCGCGCTCAGCCAGGCCATGCCGGATCAAATGCCCGCCGCCCATCACGCCCAGCAAGGCATGTACACCTTCTATGGCCGCGACGCAGACGGTGCGCGCTATTCCACACTCGATACGACGCTCGGCGGCTGGGGCGCGCAGGCCGACCGCGACGGCTTTTCGCCGTTGAAGACCACGACGCATGGTGACACGCGCAACATTCCGGTCGAGGTCGAGGAGACATTCTATCCGCTATTGGTCGACCGCTACGAATTCCGTCCGGATTCCGCCGGTGCAGGCGAATTTCGCGGCGGGCTCGGCCTCGTCAAGGTATACCGCACGTTACAGGACAGCATGTTCGTCACCGCCTTTGAGCGTACGAAATGTCCGCCCTGGGGCCTGTTCGGCGGCAAGCCGGCGCAGGTCGGCGGCGCGCTGGTGACGCAGCCCGGCGCCGAGGCGAAACTGTATCGCAAGGTGACCGCCCTGCCGCTGAAAGCAGGGACGACTGTCGAGTTGCTCTCGGCCGGCGGCGGCGGCCGCAATGCGCCGGAAAAGCGGCCTTTGAGCCGCGTCGCCGACGATGTGCGCAACGGCTACGTGACGATTGAAGGCGCTCGCCGCGATTACGCCGTGGTCATCGATGCGGCCACTCTCAATGCCGATGAAACAGCGACCAAACGCCTCCGCGAAGAACTCGAAAAAGAACCCGATTCAGCAAAGGACAAAACATGCGCATCGCCGTGATCGACGATTATCAGAACGCGTTCAATTCCCTGGATGCAGCCGCGAAGCTGAAGGGGCACGACGTCAAAGTGTTCCATGCGCCGGCGATGAATGAGCAGGCGTTGATCGACTTGCTCAAAGGCGCCGAGGCCGTGGTGCTGATCCAGCAGCGCACCGGCATGCCGCGCAAGGTGATCGAGGCCCTGCCCGATCTTAAGATGATCAGCCAAACCGGCCGTAATACGGCCCATATCGACGTGGCCGCCTGCAAGGAGCGCGGCATCGTCGTGTCGGCCGGCGGCGGCGGCACGCCGAACGCGACCGCCGAGATCACATGGGGACTCATCCTGTCGGCTGCACGGAATATTCCGGCCGAGGTGCAAGCGATGAAAGAAGGCCGGTGGCAGATCTCGCTCGGCAACGTCCTCGCCGGCAAGACGCTGGGCGTCTACGCATTCGGCAAGATCGGCAGCGTCGTCGCGACCGTCGGCAAGGCGTTCGGCATGAACGTGATCTGCTGGGGCCGCGAAGGCTCGCTCGACCGCGCCAAGGAAGCCGGATTTAATGCAGCAGCAAGCCGCGAGGCATTCTTCTCGCAATCCGACGTCATCTCATTGCACATTCCGCTCAACAAGGAGACGCAAGGGATCGTTATCGCTGCCGACCTCGCGCTGATGAAGCCGGAATCGATTCTCGTCAACACCAGTAGAGCAGGCCTGATCGCAAAGGGAGCGCTGGTCGACGCATTAAAGAAAGGCCGTCCCGGCCGCGCTGGTGTCGACGTCTATGAGAGCGAACCGATACTCAACGGCGATCATCCGCTGCTGAAAATGCCGAACGTCGTTTGCACGCCTCATCTCGGCTATGTCGAGAAATCGACTTATAAATCGCTCTATGGCGCGGCAGCGGACCAAATCCTCGCCTACGCCGCCGGCAAACCAATCAACTTGGTCAATCCGGCATAACGCGGCCGGCTAATGCCTGATGAAGAGGTTAGCGAGCCGGCAAACGCATCGGTATGAGTACCAAGTGTCGGCGCACACCCAACCGGCCGCACCGCAATCATGCGGATGAGGTATTCGCTACACAAAACCCATGACGCCACTAAGCGGGGGCTTGCGCGCGCAGTATTCAGATGAGCTCGTCGGTTTTATCGTCCGTTTCACCGAAGCGGCGAAGCGTGGCCGGGCGCGTTCCGGCATATAATTCGGCGAGGTGGGGCGCGATCTTCGCGTTCTCGCGCTCGAACAGCGAGCGGCCGGACAGATCGCTTTCGACCAGGAACGGGCCGAAATTCTCAACGTCGAGCACCCAGACCGCCTGCGCAAGGCCGAGTTCCTTGAGCCAATAAACGTTGACGACACGTTTGATGCCGCGGCCAAGCAGAGCTCCGGTCCCATAGCCGACCGTCGTCAAATAGATCGCATTGGTTGGGAACGAAGGAGCGGCGATAAACCTCGCTGGTCATGCCGCCCTTGCCGATGATGATGTTGCAGGTCGAGGCCTTGAACCAGCCATCGAGATATTTGGCGAAACGGAACGACGCCGTCGCGGTCACCGCTCCCACCGTCCTCTTGCCGTCCGCATCGATGGAAGCCGCCGGCGAGCAGTGAAAATTGACGCGACCAAGCTCCTCCGGAGAGGCCGGCATGCCGAGGCCGTCCTCGACCGCGCGCTTGTAGACGCCCTCGCGCGCGGTAAACAGACGGCCGGCGAGATAGACCACGGTGCCAATTTCGAGCGCCGCGAGATCGGCGGTCGTTGCGGGGAGATTAAGATGCGCGGTTTTCAGCTTCGTCATTGTCATCACTCCGCCGCCTCGATCGCTTCGCGCTGCCACTCGACCGTTTCGCGGCGCGAATAGTCCGTGAACCACATCGGGTCGGTGCGGAACGAAACCCGCCCGTCGGCATGGATGCGCGCGCAGGCGCGACGCGACGAAAGGCAAAACATGTGGACGCTCATCGGCATGCCGCCGGTGTGGCAGTAGCCGATCTCGATGTGACAATCGATCACCATGGAGGAGCCCATGAAGCCCATTGCCCCCATGCCGATGGAATTACCGAGTGTCTTGAACTCATCCTCAAGCGCGGCGATCTTCGGGTCTGGATTGCGCGAGCCGACCACGCGCAGGCAAGCCGCCTGCTTGCCGAGCACCATGCAGATGTCCTTGGAGCCGCCCAGCCCGATCCCGACGATCGCCGGCTGGCACGCCAAGCCGCGTTTGCCGAAAGCGATCAGCGTGTCGAGATAAAAGCGCTTGATGCCGTCGATACCGTCGGCCGGAAACAGCATGCGATAATCGGATCCGAAGAGCCCGCCCTTGTGCACGGTCGTCAGCTCGATCCAATCGGCATCGGGATGGAACGCGTATTCGATCTCCGGCGCGCCGATGCCGACATTGTTATCGTGGTCAGTGCGCCATAGCGGGTGAACCCGGTTCGGGCGCAGCGGCACGCTTGTCGTTGCCGATGCCGTCGCGCGCCGGAGCGCCGCCTCGAGCGCAATCGGACCGCCTTCGACCTTCGCGTCGTTGCCGAGCTTGACATACCAGCGCGGGCAGCCGGTATCGCCGCACATCGCGCGGCCGTCCTCTTTGGCCGCTTCGTAATTCTCGAGCATGGCCTGGATGACAAAGGCGGACAGATCGCCCTTTTCGGTGTTGGCGCACTGGCGCAGACCGCCGAGATAATCTTCCGGAATTTCGATCGCCGCCTTAGCCATCAATTTTTCGGCGGTCGTCTGCAGGATTGACAGGGGAATCATGGCTTTACTCCGCCGCCTCTTGGCCTTTGAGCAGGGTTTCGCCCGGTTTCACGATAGTGAACTCGACTGGCGCATCCGAGACGTCCAGATGGCCATCGCGCTGACGCACGACCGTGAAACGCGAGGTCGCCAAATCGCCGGGCTCCGGAAAGTCGCTGCGGAAATGAGCGCCGCGCGAGTTTTCCCGCTTCAAAGCCGCTTGCGTAATGACTTGGGAGACTTCGATCTGCGAGCGCAGGTTAAGCCAATCCGACCACGTAAGGTTGAAGGCGCGGTCACCGTCGGCCACGCCCGACCTCAGCAATTCGGCTTCGATTTCCGTCAGCGCCTTGAGCGCCCGTTGCATACCGGCCTGGTCGCGGATAATGCCGACATCGTCCCACATCAGTTCGAGCAGTCTTTCGCGCAAGCCGTTGAGGTCGCCGCCCTTCTGCTGAAATGGCAGCTCGGCGCGGGCAAGTTCGGCGCCAAGAACCGCCGCATCCTCCGTGCGCCTGTCCAACCCCTTGGCGATATCCGCCGCCATGCTTTCGCCGGCAATGCCGCCGAAGACCGTTGAATTGGCGACACCATTGCCGCCGAGCCGATTGGCGCCATGGGTGCCGCCGGCGTCTTCGCCGGCAACATAGAGTCCAGCCACCTCGGTCGAGGTGTCGACATTGCACACGACGCCGCCCATCAGATAGTGCGCGGTCGGCACCACCTCGACGAGCCCGCCCGCCAGATCGAACCCGCAGTCGGCACAGCGCTCCACCATACCCTTGAATTGGCGGCGCACATTGGCCGGGCCGAGATGGCCCATCGAAATGTAAAGTCCGCCTTCGGGCGTCGTCCGGCCGGCCAGCATCTCCTTGAACATCGATCGCGACACAACGTCCCGCGTCGCCCGTTCGCCGCGGCTGTCGTAGGCGAACATGAATCGTTCTTTTGCATTATTGAGCAGATAGCCGCCCACGCCGCGCAAGCCCTCTTCGATGATCGTGCCGGTCATGCGCGTATGCTTTCCGGCCAGTACGCCCGTCGGATGAAATTGCACCATCTCCATGTCGCGCAGGGGCAGACCAAAGCGCAGCGCCATGGCGAGCCCGTCCATGCTCTTGTCGCCCGACGGCGTATGGTAGCGGTACATCGTCGGCCCGCCGCCGGTCGCGAGCAGCACCGCCTTAGCGGCGACGTAACAATATTGGCCCGAGCGCACGTCGAGAAAGAGCACGCCGGCAACGGCCATGCCCGAGGCGTCCGGGATGAGCGCCAGCGCCCGGTATTCCTCCAGCCGTCGGATCGGCCGCGCCCATACCTGGTCCATGAGGCGATTGATGATCTCGATGCCGGTGAGGTCGCCCTTGTGCACCGTGCGATCGAATGTCTGGCCGGCGAAGGCCTTGCCATGCAGCGTGCCGTCCGGATTACGATCAAAGAAACAGCCGACTTCGTTCTCAAGCTCCTGAACTCGCTCAATCGCCTTCGTCACCAAGGTCCATGCCAACTGCTGGTTGGGCAGCCATTTGCCGCCCTCGATCGTATCCATGAAGTGACGCTCGACCGAGTCACCCTTGTGCAAAGCCACGTTGTAGCCGCCCTGCACCATGCGGGTGCAGCCCGATTTGCCGAGCAGCCCTTTGGAGGCAACGGTGATGTCGAGACCGGGATCGGCTTGATGGGCATGCAAGGCCGCGAACAATCCCGCCCCGCCGGCGCCGA
This sequence comes from uncultured Alphaproteobacteria bacterium, assembly GCA_963789455.1. GTDB lineage: Bacteria > Pseudomonadota > Alphaproteobacteria > Rhizobiales > Xanthobacteraceae > Pseudolabrys. Next base: position 596,934 of record CAWBLD010000004.1, read on the forward strand.
GGATCAAAATATCGGTTTCCAATCTATCGACCATCGGCGTTCCGTTCACAGGGCGCGCAGAATAAACAGCGCCGCCACGACTGCGGCCGTGCCAACCGCGGCGCCGACCAGCCGTTTCTGACCCGGCCGCCACGACAGATTCTCGATCAGCAACACGCGGATGCCGCCGAGCAGATGCAAGGCAAGCAGGAAAACAAGAACTGCCTCGGCCAGTTTCACCGGCGGCTGCCGGGTCCATGCAAGAAAACTGTCAAGCGTCGCTGCCCGCTCGATAGCCAGTGCGAGCACCAGAAAATGCACGGGCAGGAAACAGGCGAGCAATACGCCTGAGATTCGATGGACCATAGCCGCGATCCAGAACAGATCGCGCCGATAGGCGGCATTGTGCATGCCTTGGCCCACGCTGCTCATGCGATGACTGCGTAGACGGCACGCATCCCAAGCAGAAGGAGCAGCAAGCCGAAGGCCCACATCCCGACGGTCAATGCGCGGCCACGCAAAGGCGTCCAGTCCGCCGCGACCGCGCGCATACCAATCGAGGCGTGCGTTGCGGCAAGCAGAACGAACAAGCCATAGAAAATTCCCCAGCCGACCGAGCCGCGGGTTCTGCCGAGGATCTCGGCGGCGGAAAGATTGTTGTGAGATACATAGATGATCGTTGCCAAATGGGCGGCGATCAGGGGAGCCATGAGGGCCGCCGTCAGGCGTTGCCACAGATAAAGCCGGAGCGTCATTTTATCTCTCCCCGCCAATAAGCGCCGAGCGTGCGCCGCTTGAGGCCCGCTATCGACGCCGTGGGATTGATGGCCTGCGGGCAGTGTTGTTCGCAGGATTGGTGCGTATGACAGGAGTGGCAGCCGCCGACGCGGGCGACGGCTGCAAGCCGTTCCTCGTTACCCGCATCCCGTTCGTCATTGACCAGGGTCCAGGCGCGATTGAGAGCGGCCGGCCCCAGATAATCGGGGTTCCAACGCACGGAATCGCAGGCCGCGTAGCAAATGCCGCAATTGATGCACTCGATCGCCTTATCGATGGCGACACGTGCCGGCGCATCCGGGCGGATCGCGGCGACGTTGTCGTTTCGGCTCTTCGACGGCGAGAAGGCGCCCCTGGCCTGCTGCCATTTCTCGAAGAAGCGGGTCATATCCGTCGCCAGATCCTTGACGACCGGCAAGTTGGCCAGCGGACCAAGCTCGAGTTTGCCTGTTGTCGCGACCTTCGACACATGCGTCCGGCAGGTCCAGCGCGGCCGGCCATTGACCGTCATGGCGCACGAGCCGCACACACCGACGCGGCAGGCGAAGCGATACGCCAGGGTCGGATCGATATACCGTTGCACATAGGTGACGACGTCGAGCACGGTCTGACTATCTTGCCGCGGCACCTCATACGTTACGTAACGGCCACCGTCGCGGCCGCGCCAAATCGAAACGGCTATCACGTCGCTCATGAGACCCTGACGTCCATGCGCATTTCCGCCACCCCGCTCTTTGGCATTATAAGGCAGCCAAAGCTTCGTAAAAAGCGCAGAAAAACAAACATTTGCTGCAGATTTTTCTAAGTAATGCTAGTATCGCCCGATGAACCTGGAGGCCTTCCGCACCCTCGTCGCGATCGCCGAATATCGGCTCGTTTGCGGCCGCCGCCCGCGAGCTCGGCCTGAGCCAATCGGCGGTCAGCACCAAGATTAAGAGCCTCGAATCCGAGCTCAAAACCGAATTGTTCGATCGCAGCAAGCGGCCGCCGGCGCTCAACGATGCCGGCAGGCTCGTCGTCACCAGGGCGCGCGACCTGATTGCGAATTACCAGGGGATTCAGACCGAACTCAAATCCAGCGACCTTGTCGAAGGGCGCATTCGCCTGGGCGCCGTCGGCAGCACGCTGACCGGTCTCATGCCGGCCGTACTCACGGTGATCCGCAGCCGCTATCCAAACCTGCATATCGAGATCGTGTCCGGCTTCTCCGACGATCTGCTACGCCAGGTCGGCAGCCGCTCGCTCGACGCCGCCATCATCTCGGATTTCGATTCCTCTCTACGCGACATCCGGTGGCGGCCGTTCCTGCGCGAGCGCCTCGTGATCATCGCGCCGCCCGACGCCCGGGAGAGCAACCCGAAGCGGCTTGCACAAGCGTATCCGTTCATTCGCTACAGTCCCAACGCAGCGGTCGGTCGCGTCATCGAGGCGGCCATCAAGCAGAGCCGCCTCGATGTGCGTGAAACGATGCGGCTTGATTGGCTCGAGGCGATTGAGGCGATGGTGCACCATGGCCACGGGATCTCTATCGTTCCGGACCGGCAGCTCGAGGGCGGCGATTTTTTCGATGTGAAGCGGATCAATTTCGGGACAGCGCCCTACCACCGCACGCTCGGCATCATCGAGCCGGCAAGCTCGCGCAAGCGCAACCTCACCGACGTGCTGTTCAATGAGCTAATGGCGCTGGCCAGAAAACCGGCTGCGCCACTTCGCGGGCCGCCGACTAGAGCGGTTGGCCGTTCGAAAGCGCGCGCACGATAACGAAAATCGCGTTGCGGGCTGCCGCCTGCCAGGCCGCTTCACAGCGGCCGATCGATGGGACGTCGGAATTGGCCGTGCTCGATGCGCATGTCGCCGTCCACGTACAGGGTTGGCTCCGTCTGATCGACCAAGCACTGGCGATTAAACCGGGCTTTGCTGAGGCTCTGAACAACCGTGGCAGAGCTCTTGTTGCTTTAGCTTGCGGTGCTCGACGCACGCATTGGCGATCTCTCCCCCCGCAGCTCGGCCGCGGCGTCGAGTACGGCGCGGATGATCTTGTCGTAGCCTGTGCAGCGGCAGAGGTTGCCGGCGAGCCAGTAGCGCGTCTCGGTTTCCGTGGGATTCGGATTGCGGTCCAGCAAGGCCTTGGCCGCGATCAATACGCCCGGCGTGCAGAAGCCGCACTGCAGCGCCGCCTCCTCGAGGAATATTCGCTGCAGGGGGTGGAGATCATGGCCCCGCGCCATGCCCTCGATCGTCTCGATCGCGTGACCTTCGGCCTCGACCGCAAGCATCAGGCACGAGCAGACCAGGCGACCGTCGACCATTACGCTGCAGGCGCCGCAGTCGCCCGAGCTGCATCCCTCTTTGCTTCCGGTCAAGTGGAGCTCGTCACGCAGCACGTCCAGCAGCGTGAGCTGCGGCTCGCAGAGAAACTCGGTGGGTTCGCCGTTGATGATGGTCGAGACGTGATACTTGCTCATTGACGTTCTCCCGCGCGCTGATAGGCGGTGGCAGCTGCCCGGCGCGCGATGACGCCGGCGACCTTGGTCCGGTATTCGATTGTCCCGCGTTTGTCGTCGATCGGCTTGCAGGCGCGCCGCACGGCCTGGTCGAGCGCAGCGAGCGCCGTCTCGTCGAGCGTGCGCCCGATCAGAGCCGCGGCGGCCTCGGGAACCAGGATCGCGGTCGGCGCCACGGCACCGAGCACAACCCTTGCATCGGTGCACACGCCGCCGGGGTCGAGCGTAACGCTGACGCCAGCGCCGACCACGGCAATGTCCATCTCGGTCCGCGGAATGAAGCGGAGATAGGCGTCCGCTGAGCGCGGAAGACGCTTAGGCAGGTGAAACTCGACAATAAACTCGCCTGGCTGCAAGGACGTACGCCCCGGGCCGGTGGGGATACTCTCGACCGGAACCTCGCGCCGCCCGTTTGCGCCAGCGACCACGCAGGTGGCGCGCGCGGCAATCAGCGCCGGGACGCTATCGGCCGCCGGCGACGCATTGCAGAGATTGCCGGCGAGCGATGCCCGGCCCTGCACCTGGGTCGAACCGATCAGATTGGCGGCCTCGACGACCCCGGGCCAGGCCCGCCGGAGCGCTTCGCATTCGCCGATCACGGCACCAGGGGTCGCGGCGCCGATCACAAAGGCGCCATCTCGCTCGCGAATGCCGGAGATGTCGGGGATCTTCTTGATATCGACGATCAAGTCCGGCTTGGTTCGGCCGGAACGGAGTTGAACCAACAGATCGGTCCCGCCGGATAGCACTTTCGCAACGCCGGACGCGTCTGCCAAGATGCGGACGGCCTCCTCGACCGTCGACGGGGCAATATAATTGAGCATGGGCATGAAATCTCTCAATTGATCCAAGCGGTACGCTAGTTCAGCCTTGGTTGGTGGTCTAGCTTGCATTTGCGCGCGGCCCGCGCAACTCTCACACATAGGCAGGCGCAAACGCGTCAATAAGGCGAGGTCACTGTGAGCGATACCATTTCCCGAGATACCGCAAAACCCTTCAAGTGGGTTGGAACGCGGCCGATCCGTCCGGACGGCGTGCCGAAGGTGACGGGGGTTGCACAATATGGCGCAGATTTGGCGATGCCGGGCATGCTGGTCGGCTGCATCCTGCGCTCACCCCACGCCCATGCGCGCATTCGATCGATCGACACCTCCAAGGCCGAGGCCCTGCCCGGCGTCAAGGCCGTGGTGACCGCCGCGGATTTGCCGGAGCAGAAGTTCGAATATGTCGGCCCGGAGCGCGTTGCCCTGAACTTCTGGCACATGACCCGCAACATCTTGGCGCGCGAGAAGGTGCTCTATGAGGGCCATGCGGTGGCCGCCGTGGCTGCCGCGAGCAAGTCCATCGCCGACGCGGCGCTCGCGCTGATCGAGGTCGACTACGAGGTGCTGCCGCATGTCATCGACGTCGACGAAGCGATGAAGCCGGATGCGCCCTTGTTGTTCGAAGACATGATCACCCGCGGCGTGGAGCCGGCGCCAAAACCCTCCAATATTTCAAAGCGTAGGGAATTTACGCTTGGCGATGTGGAGGCCGGTTTTGCGCAGGCCGACGAGATCGTCGAAATGTCGTTCAAGACCGCGCCCGTGCATCAAGGCTATATCGAACCGCAAGGTTGCGTCGCACGCTTCGACGCCGACGGTCAGAGCGAGATCTGGACCTCGAGCCAAGGGCATTTCGTCGTCCGCGCCTACACCGCCAAGCTGCTCGGCATGAAGCTCGGTGACTTGCGCGTCTATCCGGCGGAGATCGGCGGCGCTTTCGGCGGTAAGACCGTGATCTACATCGAGCCGGTCGCCGTCATGCTGGCGCGAAAATCCGGCCATCCCGTGAAGATCGTGATGAGCCGCGAGGATGTGTTCAAGGCCACCGGCCCGACCTCCGGCACGTCCATGACGGTGAAGATCGGCGCCAAACGCGACGGCACGATTGTCGCCGCCGACGGGATATTCAAATTGCAGGCCGGCGCATTTCCGGGCTCGCCGTTCATCGGCACCTGCATGTGCGCCTTTGCGCCCTACGATATCGCGAATGCGCGCGCGGTCGGCTACGACGTGGTGTGCAACCGCCCGAAGGTTGCGGCCTATCGCGCGCCGGGCTCGCCGATCGGCGCCTTCGCGGTGGAGAGCGTGCTCGACGTCCTGGCTCAGAAGATCGGCATGGACCCGCTGGAACTGCGCTTGAAGAACGCTGCCAAGGCGGGAACCCAGATGCTTTCCGGCGCCAAGCTTGCGCACAATGGGTATGCCGAGACCATCAAGGCGCTCCTCAACCATCCCGGCTACAAGGCGCCGCTCGGGAAGAATCAGGGGCGCGGCGTCGCCTCCGGCTATTGGTTCAACGCCGGCGGCGAATTCGAGCGCCAGCATGCATGTCAACGAGGACGGTACGGTTGTCGTCGCGACCGGCAGCCCCGACATCGGCGGCTCGCGCGCCTCGATGGCGATCATGGCGGCCGAAACGCTGGGAGTAGACTACAATCAGGTGCGCGCGATCGTCGCCGACACCGCGTCGGTGGGCTATGCGCATCTCACCGGCGGCTCGCGCGTTACCTTCGCAACCGGCATCGCCGTGGTCGAAGCGACGAACAAGATCATCCAGGAACTGTGCGAACGAGCGGCCAAGATATGGAAAGTCGACCCGGAGGGCGTGGTCTGGGAGGGAGGCTTCGCCAAGCCGGCGAGTAGCAATGTCGGCGAATTCGAGCCGCTGTCGATCAAGGAGATTGCGGCCAAGCGCGCGCTGACCGGTGGACCGATCGTTGCCGCCGCGGGGGTCAATCCCGGCAACGTTGCGCCCGGTTACGCCACTCAGTTCTGTGACGTCGAGGTCGATCCCGAGACCGGCAAGGTGACAATTCTGCGCTTCGTCGCCGCTCAGGACGTCGGCCGCGCCATCCATCCGAGCTACGTCGAGGGGCAGATCCAAGGCGGCGTCACGCAAGGCATCGGCTGGGCGCTCAACGAGGAGTACATCTACGACTCCAAGGGGCGCATGGAAAATGCCGGCTTCCTCGACTATCGGATTCCGGTGGCATCCGACCTGCCGATGATCGAGCCGGTCTTGGTCGAGGTGCCGAATCCCAACCACCCCTATGGCGCCAAAGGCGTCGCCGAGGTCAACATTTGTCCGCCGATGGCGGCCATCGCCAATGCGATCGAGCGCGCGATCGGCCGGCGGTTGACCGAGCTGCCGATGTCGCCGCCGAAAGTGCTCGCTGCGATCGATGCGCACAAGCAGGCATAGGGTTGCTCTGACGGGCTTTTGTGCGTCGTCGCGAAAGTACCCGCCCGCTATCCGTTGTGTGTCGGCGACGTGGGTGACAAAATCCAGGACTCCGCGAAAAACCAACGCAAAGGCCGAACATGGCGATTGTCACTGCTGGTGACGCTGCGACTGCACACGAAGAACACCAGTTAATTCCGCGTATCGAAGCGCGAGTCGCCATCGCCGGACTGGGAGCCATTGGAAAAACGCTGGTACGAAATCTATCGCGCGGTGCAATTCCTGGCATGAAACTGGTCGGCGTCGCCGCACGTGACAAGACAAAGGCTAGAGGAACGCTGGACAGCATGTCGTCGAACGTTCCCGTTTATGATCTCGAACAACTGCCTGGCATTGCAGATATTGTCGTTGAATGCGCTCCCGCGGCAGTTTTTGAAAAAGTTGTACGCCCCGTCCTGCTTGCGGGCAAAACTGCAATCGTTCTTAGCGCCGGCGCGCTACTCTCCCACCCCGATCTGATTGAGCTTGCGGATAGAAAGTCTGGGCGGATCATCATTCCGACCGGCGCTTTGATCGGCTTAGATGCCGTCGGCGCAGCGGCAGAAGGGAAAATCTACTCGGTCAAGATGGTCACGCGCAAACCGATCGCGGGCCTGATTGGCGCTCCTTATCTCGTCGAAAACGGGATTGATATTGAGCATTGCAACGAGCCGACCTTGGTGTTCAGCGGAACAGCACGCGAGGCCGCGAAGGGCTTTCCCGCCAATCTCAACGTAGCGGTCGCTTTATCTCTTGCTGGCATCGGACCCGATAAGACAATGCTCGAGATATGGGCAGACCCGACGGTTACAAGAAATACCCATCGAATCGTCGTCGATTCAGATTTTGCCCTTCTCGATATGACCATCGAGAACATTCCGAGCGAGAACCCAAAAACTGGCCGCATAACTGCGCTGAGTGTCATGTCGGCGTTGCGAAAGCTCAACGCGCCGCTGCGCGTCGGCTCGTAAACCGCGCAACATATGCCGAGCATACGGCCGCGCGTCTATCGCCGGCCAAGCGCGCCATGAAAGCAGTGGCGGCTGCAACATCGAAGGCATTGCCGCCTTTCTTCCACACCGCCATAGCGACCGCGGTCGCGACTTAATTGGTCGAGGCCACTACACGGAAGGCGCTTTCGACCCCGGGCCGGGGGTGGGATTGATCTCGGAGACGTCGGCGCGCGTGCGATGATCCTCTTGGTCACAATTTAGCGCATATCGCGCTGGCGCCGACGCACATCCCGGCCATTCCCGTGACGTGCTCAATGGTTGACGCAACAGCAATGAGCATACGTTTAATTGTCGAGCGCGCGGACTCGAAGGTAGAAGAAAATAAGCTGGCCAAGGCGCGAATTGGTAGGTTACGCTGCGTTCGATCGAATAAGGGAGGTAGACCGATGCGTTACCGAAAACCACTCCTCACGATTGCGACCGCCTTTTCTGCGCTGGCGGCCTTCGCTATCGCACCCGCGCACGCCGTGGAAATGCCTTGCAGCACGGCCAAACTGATCGTTCCTTGGGCCGCCGGCGGCGACACGGACATCATTTTCCGCCTGCTCGTCGACGAAGCCAACAAAGAGGGAGCCAAGCCCAGATTGCAGGTCGTCAACGTCGGCGGTCAGGGCGGCAATAAAGGGGCGAAGGACGCCAAGGCCGCGGCGCCGGACGGCTGCACGCTGTTCGCGATGCACGACAGTGCGATCATCAGCTACTTGGCCGGACGCGTCAATTTCACCTGGGACGCGTTTGATCCAATCGCCAGCGTCTCTTACACGCCGTCGGTGATTGGCGCCAACACCGCCACCTCTTTCAACAACATGAAGGAATTCGTTGCCGCCGCAAAGAAGGCGCCCGGCACCATCACTGCCGGCGTGACGCTCGGGTCCACCAGTCAGTTCGTCTTTCTGCTGATCGACGATGCGGCCGGCACCAAAATGAAATTCGTGCCCTATGAGGGCACGCGTCAACGTCTGACTGCGCTCCTCGCCAAGAACATCGAAGTCGGCGAAATGAACATTCTGACGGCCAAGCAGTACATGAAGGAAGGCTCGCTCAAGGGGCTCGGCATCGCCTCGGAAAAACGCGATCCATTGGCGCCCGATCTGCCGACGCTCAAGGAACAGGGAGTCGACGTTGTGTATGGACTCACGCGCGGCATCGTGGCGCCGAAAGGCACCAAACCGGACGTAATCAGCTATTGGGAAGGCGTGATCAAGAAGGCAGCCAAGAGCAAGGCGGTTGAAGGCGCGCTCGCCGCGAAAGGCACATCGGTCGTCTTCAGAGAATCCGGCGGGGTACACCGACTTCCTCAAGAAGTCTTACGCCCAATACGAGAAGCTCGCGATCTCGATCGGGATGTATAAGAAGAAATAGCGCAGGCACGGGTCGTGCGGGCGGCATGGCGCGGCTGCACAGGACTGCGCACATGCCGCTTGGCCGGCCGGACGGGAGGAACCGGGCGTGCGCCGTCTCAGTCTTGATTCCGTCGTAGCGACGGTGCTGTTGATTTTCGGGGGTGTTCTCCTCTGGGACACCTTCCAATGGCGGCGCACGCCTTATTCGACCTTGGCCTCCAGCGTATGGCCACGCTTTGTCCTATTGGTGTTCTTCGCGCTATGCGCCATTTACTTCATCAGGTCGCTGCGCAGGGGAGTAACCGGTGAAACGAAACGACAGTTTCTCGACTGGATCGTCTACTACCGCAATCCCCTGTCCTGTTACGGGCTGTTCTTTCTCTTTCTCGTGACCATGCCCTATCTCGGCATGCTCGTCGGCGGCACGCTTTTCGTGTGGGCCGTTCAAGCCGCCGTCGGCGAGCGGTCCGCCCGCGCGCAATTGCGTCACGCGGCGATTGCAATCGTCTCGGTCGGCTTCATGTGGCTCATCTTCACCTATGCCATCGGCGTCATTCTGCCCGACGGCAGTCTGCTGCACCTCTAACCGGCGAAGCATGCGATGCCGCTTTGGGATCACTTGTTCGGAGCGTTCGCGGCGGTCTTCGCGTTCAAGAACCTGATATTGATGACGGTCGGCGTGGTCGCCGGCTTGATCGCCGGGGCCATTCCCGGATTTCACGATCGCGATGGCGATCGTTCTCACATTGCCCTTCACCTTTGGCATGCCGCCGGTGGAAGGCCTGTCGACCATGCTGGGGGTATTTGTCGGAGGCCTGTCGGGCGGACTAATGTCGGCAATCCTCACCGGCATTCCGGGTACGCCGTCGGCCGTCGCCACAACGTTCGATGGCTTTACCATGGCGCGCGCCGGCAAGCCCGGTTTAGCGCTTGGAATCGGCGTGTGGTCATCTTTCTTCGGCGGGCTGTTGAGTGCCATTCTGCTGTCTTTGTTGGCGCCGCAACTCGCCCGCATCGGGCTCGAATTCGGGCCCTGGGACTTCTTCTCGCTGGTTGCCTTCGCGCTAACCATCGCCGCCAGCCTTTCCGACGAGGACCTGCTCAAAGGCCTCATTTCGGGCGTCTTCGGAATCCTGGTCGCCAGTTTCGGCGAGGACCAGATCAATGGCGTGGCCCGATTCACCTTCGGCATCGACGCGCTCGAGCAAGGCTTCGCCTTTCTCCCGGTGCTGGTCGGGCTGTTCGCCTTCAGTCAATTGATGTCCGACGTACGCGATCCAGGCACGGCGACCGAGGCCCTGGCGGCGCGGGGCGCAGCCAGCGTCAAGATCGAGCACCTGAAAGCCATCAAGGCCATCGTAGAATGCTGGGGGGTCTGGCTGCGCTCCTCGCTGATCGGCGTTTTTGTCGGCGTGCTGCCGGCCGCCGGCAGCTCGATCTCGAACATTCTCGCTTACGATCAGGCCAAGAAGGCCTCCAAATATCCTGAGAAGTTCGGCACCGGCATCCCCGATGGCATCATCGCATCTGAAATCGGCCAACAACGCCACCGCCGGCGGCGCGCTCATTACCATGATGGCGCTCGGCATCCCCGGCGATGCCGTCACCGCGGTTATGCTGGGGGCCCTGCTCATTCACGATATTGCGCCGAGCCCAACATTTATCAGCACTCAGCCCCACCTCGCCTACAGCATCATCGTTGCCTTCTTCCTGGCGCACTTCATCATGGTGGCATGCCAGTCGTTTTGCCTAAGACTATTCGTGCTGATTATGCGGGTGCCGCTTTATGTCTTAGCCGCGGTGATCCTCGCTTACTGCGCCATCGGCGTCTTTTCGCTCAACAATGTCGAGTTTGATCTGTGGACGCTTTTGATTTTCGGTGTGGTCGGTTACGTGATGGTGCGGCTGGGTTTTCCGTTGACGCCGATGATTCTGGGCGTCGTGCTGGGGCCGGTCGCGGAGGTCAATCTGTCCCGCTCGCTTGCCACCAGCAATGACCTGACATTGTTTGTGACGCGGCATTGGTCGCTGTTCTTCATCATCCTCGCAGTATTCTCGTTGATCTATCCGTGGTTTCAGCGCGCGCGCGGCCGGCGCAAGTGGACGCTTGGCTACGCGCCCGCGCTCACCATTTCGCTCGCGTTGCCGCTTTTCCTCATGGGTGGCTGGGTGAGGCCAATCGTGGCGTTTGCGCTCCTGGTCTTCGGTATCGGGCTCATCTGGCGCCGCGGGCGCGATGGCTGGAAGCTCGAAGCCGGCGACCTCGAAGCCGCACGCCTGCATCAAGGCTGACCGGCAGAAATCTGTCCTCTCCAATAAATCATATCCGGACATATTGGTGATGCAGCCGCCATGGTGCCATTTCCGCTAGTGACCCGAAGCGGACATTCGCTCCCGGCGGCATTGCTTTCAAAATTGGCATTGTGGTGAAAGCGGGAAGAGAACAGCATAAGCCGCTGCCACGATGGAAACGAAGGCATAGCTATGAGGTCGCCGGTTGCGTCAAAATTTGCGGATAGGGTGCGGGAGTACGAAGCTGGGCGTCCCGAATATCCTTCGATACTGCTCGAAGATCTGCCCCCTGCAAATATGATCATTGAACTCGGTGCCGGCACTGGAAAATTCACCAAGCTGTTGGCGCTGACTGGCAAACGTATTCTCGCGGTCGAACCGGTTACGGAAATGGCTGCTTATATTCCGGTCGATTGCCTGTCGGGAGTGGAAGTTGTTGTCGGCACAGCGGAGTCAATACCCGCGCCCGACCGCATCGCTGGTCTGGTGTGCTGCGCGACGGCCTTTCATTGGTTTGATTATGGGGCTGCGGTGACCGAAATCCTTCGGGTCTTAGACGCAGACGGCGCTCTAGGTTTAATCTGGAACGTCCGAGACGATCGCGTTCCATGGGTCGCTTCATTTTCCAAATTGCTGGACCATTATGCAGGCGATACGCCTCGACAATCGTCTGGAAAGTGGCGCGCTATTTTTGGCGATGCTCGCTTTGAGCACGTGGCGACCAAGACATATCCGTTCACGCATTCCATGCCTGCCAGCGGAATCATAGATCGCGCCTTGTCGACCAGCTTCATCGCTGCCCTGCCGCAAGCTGAGCAAAAAGATGTTCGTGCAAGTGTTTTGCGAATCATCCAGAGCGATCCATCGCTCGTGGCACAGAGTCTTATTCAGTTTCCCTACGTGACGGAATTCTATCTGTTTAGAAAACGATAGACGCCACGGGAGGGCTGTGTGGCGGGCCCGGGAGTAGCGCCATAGCATCGCTATTGCGATAACTTGCAGTGTCAAACTGCTCTAAAGGCGCTCATGGGCGCTAAAGGAATTTTGCCACACTGTTGAAGGCGCCTATGACGGCATCGCCGAACGTCTGTTCAGCGGGCTAAAGCATCAGCGCTTGCTCTTGGAGTATGACAGCGAGCGCGCCGGCGATTTCACCCCGCTGCGCTTTATACCCAAGGACAAGATCGCGGTACTTGGGCTGGTGGCCACGAAAAGCGCCGACCTCGAGTCAAAAGATGAATTGAAGCGCCGCATCGACGCCGCCGCGCGTTATGTGCCGCTCGAACAGACGGCGCTCAGCCCGCAATGCGGGTTCAACAGCGGCGGCGACCGCGGGCTGCAGCTCACGGAAGACGAGCAATGGCGCAAGTTCGAGCGAATCATGGAGACGGCCGAGGAGATCTGGGGTAACGTTTCAAGCTGAGCAAGCCTGCAAAAAAGCAGGCGAGGAAGACAAAAACGAGGGGGGACAAGACGGCGCGCGGCCGTCTCTAGGGCGTGGTCGGCGCCGGGGAGCCGCTGAGCTTTCACAGGATGAAGGCCAAGCACAGTTCCCACAATATCGAATTCAAACGGCAGGTCACTCAGGAGTTCATCGCCGATGCCCTGCGGGGGCGCCCGCGTCGCATCTTCCTGGCATGCTGATCAGGTTGACAAGTCGTCAACTTAGACGATGATCGAATGTGCGTTTCACGCGGGAGGAAACAACAATGTCGAAAATTAGCGCAAGCATTCTCATTGCAAGTCTCTTTCTGGCTACAGCCGTCTCCGTCAAGGCAGAAGAGGTCCTGGTCACGCAATACAAGAATGACCCCACCGGGGCGCCATTTGCCATCGCGATCGAGAAGGGCTTCTTCAAGAAAGCCGGCATCGAAATCTCGGTCATCAACGGCACCGGCGGCGGCGCCTCGCTACGCGCTGCAATGGCGACCAAGCTCGGCTTCGGCGAAGTGGCGCCGGCGAGCGCGATTGCTGCCATCAATCAGGGCCAGGATATCCGGATCGTCGGCATCGGCTCGCGGCTGCTCGACCTCAATTTGATCGTCATGCCGAGTTCGCCGATCAAGACGCTCGCGGACCTGAAGGGAAAGACCTTCGCGATCAGCAATCCGAAATCCCTCACCGACCTCACGGCGGTGCTGGTGGCGGAGAAGGCCGGCCTCAAACCCGACGCCATGAAGCGGGTCGCAGTCGGCAGCCTGGGCGGGGCCCTAACCGCAATGGAGAAGGGTGCGGCCGATGTCACCGCCATCCCGGCGGTGCTCTATCGCATAAAGAATGGAGCGACCAAGTACCGCACACTACTCGGCCCCAAGGATATGCCGCACTTGCCGCCCGGCGTCGAAATCGCGACAGGCGACCTGATGAAGAACCATCCAGACAAGTTGCGCGCCGTGCTTGCCGGCCGCCGCGAGGGGGTAAAATTCATCTACGAGCACACCGACGAAGCCATCAAGATTCTGCAGAAGCTCTATGCGCCGTTGCCGCCCGATCAAGTGGCCAACATGGTGCATGAACTCATCGAGGCGAAGTTCTGGAGCGAGGGCAATATCGAGATGCCGCTGCTTACGCTCTCCGAGCGGGCCATGTTCGATGTCGGCATGCTCACGCAGAAGGTCGATCTAAACAAGATGATCAACACCTCCTTCCTGCCGAAAGATCTGCAGAAAGTAACTGAATGATTGGAGGTGTAAGCGCGACGCCCGCGGCCGGCAGGGTGCATGCCAGCCTGTCGGGCGTCACGCGCATCTTTCCGGCTACGGCGGGCCATCCGTCGGTGCATGCGCTGGGGCCGATCGACTTCGACCTCCAGCGGGGCGAATTCTTTGCCGTAGTCGGCCCGTCCGGCTGCGGCAAATCCACCCTGCTCGAGGTCCTCGCCGGGCTGCAGCCGCCGACCGCAGGCGAGGTCACGTTCGAAGGCCGCCCGGTTTCCGGCGTGGTCCCCGACGGCATCGGCGTGGTCTTCCAGGAGGACGCGAGCTTTCCCTGGCTGACCGTCTATGACAACACGGCCTTCGGCCTGTGGCAAAACGGGGTGGCGGCCGAGGAGGTGCGCCGCCGGGTTGACGACGCACTGGCCTTCATGGGGCTGAAGGATTTCGCCCGTGCCTATCCGGCGCAACTCTCCGGCGGCATGCGCCAGCGCGTCTGCATCGCCCGTACCCTGGTGCTGCAGCCGCACCTCATTCTGCTCGACGAGCCGTTCGGCGCGCTCGATGCGCAGACGCGCCTGCTGATGGGCGACGAGGTGCTGCGGCTGTGGCGGGAGACCGGCGCCACCGTGCTGCTGATTACGCATGCGCTCGACGAGGCGGCCATGCTGTCGGACCGCATCGGTGCCATGTCGGCGCGCCCCGGCCGCTTCATGGAAATCATCGAAACCGGCTGGCCGCGCGACCGCGACAGCACCATCGTCGGCGAAGCGGCTTTCGGCGAGATCACCGGCCGGTTGTGGGAAAATCTGCGCGGCGAATCGCTGAAGTCGCTCGGTCAATCCGTGATGGCCGCGCAATGACGCGCATCGGCCGGATCAGGCTTATTGTCATCGTCGTGGCGATCGCGGCATTGGAGCTGGCGTGCCGCGCCGGCCTCATCAATCCGCACGTCCTGATTCCTCCGTCGGAAATGGCGACCTCGCTTGTGTCGCTCTTGGTGACGGGCGACATCAACAGCGATATCGTGCGTACGCTCGGCGTGGTAACGCTGGCGGCCGTGTTGGCGATCGTGTTCGGCTTCGCCCTCGGCCTGTTGATCCACGCGCTGCCGCGCCTGCGCGAGGCGCTCGACCCGTATTTTGCCACCTATTACGCGGTGCCGGTGTTCATTTTCTATCCGGTGATGATCGCGATTTTTGGGCTCTCGCCTTGGCCCATCGTGCTCATCGGAGTTGCCACCGCCATCGTTGCGATGATCATCGCCACGCTCAACGGCCTCGACCGCGTGCCGCAGGTGCTGACCAAGGTTGGGCGCGTGCACCGCATGGGAACTGTTGCGACGGCGCTGAAATTGAAGCTGCCGGCTGCCGCTCCCTATCTGTTCACCGGCATCAAACTGTCGGTCAGCTACGCCTTCGTTTCGGTGATCGCCGCCGAATTCATCCTGTCGCCGGCCGGCCTCGGTCGCGACATCGCCGACGCCTATGCCGACTTCAATAACCGCCGCATGTACGCATTGATGCTGTTCCTGCTCGCCGTTGCAACCGTGGTCAATTCGGCGTTGCATGCCTGGGATATTCGCTGGGCCAAACGCCGCGGGATCGCAACGACATGAACGGAACGCGCAGCAAGGCCCTGCTCGGAGTGACGCGGCGCGCCACGGATACGCTGATCATTGCGGCCGCGGTGCTGCTCATCTGGCAGGGTATTGCCCGCTGGGTGGGAACGACCGCCCTCGCCGGCCCCGGCCCGACGCTCGACTATTTTGCGCATTTCGTGCCGTCGCAACGCTTTGCCGTCAATGCGCTCTCGACCGCCATCACTTTCGGATGGGCGCTGCTTATTGCCTACGGCCTCGGCCTGGCGATCGGCGTCTGGATGGGGGCTCACCGCCTCTCCGGCGCGGTCGCCGAGCCGATCCTGATGACGCTCTATTCGCTGCCGAAGATCACGCTTTATCCGGTGATCCTCCTGATCTTCGGGCTGACGCTTGCCGGCAAGGTGACCTTTGGCGCCATCCACGGCATCCTGCCGGTCGCCTTGTTGACCACGGCGGCGATCCGCAACATTCCGCCGGTCTATCTCAAATCGGCACGCACGCTGCACCTGTCGCCATGGCAGACCATCATAAAGGTGCTGCTGCCCGCTACGCTGCCGGAAGTCGTCGCCGGCTTGCGCATCGGCTTCACCGTCACGCTGTTCGGCGTCCTGCTGGCGGAAATGTTCGCCTCGCAGCACGGCCTCGGCTTCCTGATCGTCAACGCCATGGCGCTGCTGCAAACCGAGGAGATGATCTCCATCGCAATCGTGCTGTTCATCTTCGCCGCCGTCGCCAATGCGCTGCTATTGTGGATGGAACACCGCATGCACCGGCGCGTGTAGGAATGCCGCTATGATCGAGCATATCGAGATCGAGAAATGCACCGGTTGCGGGGTATGCGACATCGTCTGCCCGGCCGATGTCATCTATATGGAGCCCGCTCCCGAGCCGAGCCCCGTCGCAGGCCTGCGGCTCACCAATCTGCTTCCGACCATCAAATTCCGCGAACACTGCATTACCTGCTTCAACTGCGAAATTTTTTGTCCGGAACGCATTGTCGACGTGCATCCCTCGGTCAAAAATCGGCCACGCCCCTGGTGACCCACAATGCGTTCGTTTGGTGGACTGCAGACTGATACGGATATCCTGATCGTCGGCGGCGGCGCCGGCGGACTGCTGGCGGCGCTCAGCGCCAAACGCAATGCTCCGCGCGGCACCCGGGTCACGTTGGTCGATTCCTGGATGATCGGACGCACCGGGCACACGGCTTTTTCGAATGCCTGGATGATCGTCGTTCTGCCGGAGGACGACCTCGACGGCGTCCTGCGCGAAATCGTCGCCGGCAATGACGGAATTGCTGATCAGGTGCTGGTGCGCGAAGCACTCGCCGGATCGCACGCGCGTCTGCAAGATTTCGAAGCCATGGGCATGATCTTCGCGCGCGAGCCGGACGGCACCTATGCGCGGCGTCCGACACGCGGGCTCGACCTCGCCCGCGTCCTGCATCCGGACGGCGGCGGCCTCGATTTTTGCTGGATTTTGCGACGCGCGCTCGAACAGGAAGGCGTGCAACTGATCGATCGGCTGTTTGTGACCGGACTTCTGCGCAACAACGGTCGAATTGTCGGCGCAGCAGGCATCAACAGCCGTAGCGGCGAATTTCACGTGATCGCGGCGAAATCGACGATCATATGCACAAACGCCATCACCTTCCGCTCCGGTTTCGTACGCGACATCACCGGCACTGGAACGCTGCTGGCGTACCAGGCCGGCGCCGCGTTGCGCAACGCCGAATTCAGCTATGTGCGGCCGGGCACGCCGAATTTCTATTTCGAAGGCATCACCTTCGCCATTCAGGAAGGCGCGCACTTCGTCAACGCCAAGGGCGAAGCGTTCATGCGTCGGCACGAACCGATTTGGGGCGACGAAGCGGACGTTCCGCGCATCGCCCGCGCCATGGCATTGGAGAAGAAAGCCGGTAATGCGCCGCTTTACCTCGACATGTCGGCTATCCCCGAGAAAACCCGCGATGACTTCATCCAGAGCAAAGTGAAGTGGATGGATTACTTCTTCCGCAAGCTCGGCAGTGAAGTGCGCACCGACATGTTCGGCAAGACGCCCTATTACGCGCTCAACCAGATGACCAAAATGGGTTTGCGCACCGGGCCGGATTGTCGGTCCGATATTCCGGGGTTGCTCGCGGCGGGATTGGCGCAAGCCGGCTGCGCCAACCATTTCGCCGGTTTCCACATCGGACTGTGCATCGGCAACGGCTGGGTGGCGGGCAAGAGCGCCGTCGAGGATTTGGATAGCAGCCCGACACCGAGCATCCGTCCCGAAGCCGTGCAAATGCTCTACGACGAGACGCTGCAGCCGCTGAACAGCGCCGCGCAGGCGGAATCCGATCGTATTCTGCGCGATTTGCAGCAGATCATGTTCGCCTATGATGTGGGGATATTGAAGCGCGCAGACCGCCTCGAGCAGGCGTTGAAGAAAGTCTCGGCGCTGTCCGAACGCGCGCAGGAGATCGCCGCTCCGCACGTGCACGAACTGGTGCGCCTCAAGGAGACCGAGGCGATGCTGCTCGCCGCCAAATTGATCCTCGGCGCTTCCTTGTATCGAATGGAATCGCGCCTCAGCCATTTTCGCGAGGACTACGAGCGGCGCGACGACGCCAATTGGCTTTGCTGGGTCGATGTGACCGACAAAGATGGCAAGCCGGAATTCCGCAAGACCCCCGTGCCGACGCCGTATTGCTCCGTGGACGCCATCCCCGCCGGCGCTCCCACAAGGTTGCAACGGGCGCATTGAGGGGCGAGCCCTTGCGATGTCAAATGCCCGCCCCCTCAGGGCGTCGAATCGAGCGCCTCGCCGCATGGCCGGCTTCAGCGAAATTCGTGCAGTGGTCTCCTTGCGCTGCTAGCTAATGCTTTAAGATGCCGGCCGTGCGTGAGCTCCTGGCCCGGAGCCCGGCCACCAAAGACAACTCTCATGGGGAGAGCAGTGAAATGAAACTTCCGCTCAGCATCGGCATGTCGGTCAATCCGCGGACACAGCCGATCTTTGATGGCACCGTGACCGCCGACGCCATCGACCTCTTTCCGAGTGCCGTGCATCCTTCCGAACTGTTCTGGCGACAGTTGCACTTTGCCGATTTCGACGTGTCGGAAATGTCGCTTTCGTCGCTGATGATCGCGGTGACCAAAGGCGACGATCGCTGGGTTGGCCTGCCGATTTTCACCACGCGGTCTTTTTTCCACACGCGCATTCTAGTTCGCACCGACGCCGGCATCGACAAGCCCGCCGACCTGAAGGGCAAGCGTGTCGGCGTGCCCGAATATCAGCAGACCGCTGCATTGTGGACGCGCGGCGTGTTGCAGCATGAATTCGGCGTTAGGCCCTCCGACATGGAATTCTGGATGGAGCGTCCGCCGTCCCACAGCCACCGCGCGGCGGTCGGCTTCGAGCCGCCGCCGGGCGTCACCATCCATCAGATTCCGCCGGAGCAGAACATAGGCACCATGATGGCGTCCGGAGAACTCGACGCCACGCTGCTTTATCTCAGCCACGACAATCTGGTCGACCGCAGCCGTATCGATCTATTGAACCATCCGCAGGTCAAGCGCCTGTTTCCCGATCCCGTCGCCGAGGGCACACGCTACTACCGCAAGACCGGTCTCTATCCGATCAATCATGGCATGGTGATCAAGCGCGAGATTGCCGAGAAGAACCCTTGGGTGGTGCTCAATCTCTACAGGGCTTTTCAGCAGGCCAATCAGATAGCTGATGCGCAGCGCCGTGAGCATATCGAATATCATCTCGCCGCGGGGTTGATTGCACCCGAAGCCGGTATCGCTCTGGCCAGGCCGGTGCTGCACCACGGCATTGCTGCCAACCGCGCTGCATTAGAAACAGCGGCGCGCTATTCGCAAGAACAGGGCCTTACTCCGCGGCGGGTAGAGCTGGAAGACCTGTTCGCCTCCAGCACCATGATGCAATAGCACTGGCTATGGGTACCGAATACCCCGATCGCTATGAAGCTACCAAACGAAAGAACTAAAGCCATGCGCGAAAAAGCCTGCTCGCGGTCGAAATGGAAACGTCCGCGCTGTACGCATTCGCGGAAGTAGAACAGAAACCGGCGTTATATTTTGTCCATGTCACCAATCAGATGGGCCGCGTCGACGGCTATTTCAAAAAGGGGGGAGCTGACGGCAGCAAAGACGCGCTGAATCTAATTGCAACCGCGGCCGGGCGCTTGCGATCTCGGACTTCGCCGTGAGTCCGGCGACGTCCGCCATCGGGATCATGCGCAAGGCACCGCAACCGGTGCCGCACAAAAACTCGACTTGCCAAAGCTATCGGAGCAGGCGCCGCGGCGGAATTGTCCGCCTGCTTCCCGCGCAGCGTTGCAGCAGCCATTGAGGCGACGGCCAATACAAAACATATCAGCGCGATCATGGCGCGCTGACGTTAGGCGATTCCCTCGACTAATCAATGCGGATGGGTTTTCGGTACACACAGGGCGGAATCAAAGCTAACATGTATAAGCTGCCGACGCCAAGGATCGACGGCCCGCCTCCTCCTCCCGGCCTTCTCGCGACGGCATCATTTGACAACAATCGAGTAGCTAACTGAAAACATTGGAGTTCGGACGTCATGCAGAAAGCGATGCACATAGAGAAACCCCGGTCCAACATCGCCGATGTCATCGATTTGCGGAAAACGCTGGGATGGCTGAAGTCGCAAGGCGACTTGATCGAAACCGACAAGCAAGTCGACCCGGATCTTGAGGTTACCGGGCTGCAAAAGCACCTGGATGGCGGCTGCCCCGTCATATTCAACAACGTCAAGGGCAAGCCAAACCACAGGGTCATTACCAACCTGTTTGGCGACATGAATGTCATTAACAAGATGTTCGGTTGGAAGAACGATATCGAGCGCACGCGCAAGATCGCAGAATCCTTCCGCAAGCCGCTCAAGCCAGTGATCATTTCACAGGACGAGGCGCCAGTGCAGGAACACGTCATCCTCAATCCAGATGACGTCAACAAGTATATGGTACCGATCCGGCACACCGCTTACGAGACCGAACTCACCGTCGGTTCCGGTATCCGCTGCATCAGTTTCGACCAGTTCGATGGCGGCACCGACCTTGGTTACAATCGTATGAACTTTCGCTGGGGCAATGTCGGTACATTCCAGATTTCGCCCGGCTCGCATATGTGGCAAGTGGCGAACAAGTATTACAAGGACAACCAACCGATTCCGATTTCGATGTGCTTTGGCGTGCCGCCGGCCTGTACACTGCTGGCGGGTGCCGGCTTCGACTACGCCATTTTACCGATGGGCTGCGATGAAATAGGCATTGCCGGTGCAGTGCAAGGCAGCCCCATCCGCATGGTGAAGTGCCGAACGGTTGACGCCTACACACTGGCCGATGCTGAGCTGGTTCTCGAAGGTTATATCAATCCGCGCGACCGTCGTTACGAAACCAAGGAGTCGGAGGACGCCGGCATCCAGGGACGTTTTCATTTCCATCCCGAATGGGCCGGCTACATGGGCAAAGCCTATAAAGCGCCCACCTTCCACGTCACTGCGGTCACGATGCGCAAGCCCGAGACCAAGCCGATCATCTTCGCGCTCGGGGTGCATACCCTCGACGACCACAATATCGATACCACGGTGCGTGAGGCCGCGGTCTTCGAACTGTGCGAGCGATTGCAACCCGGCATCGTGCAAGATGTAGTCATCCCCTATTGCATGACCGACTGGGGCGGCTGCGTCATCCAAGTCAAGAAACGCCACCAAATCGATGAGGGCTGGCAGCGCAACTTCCTGGGCGCGGCGCTGTCGTGCTCGCAAGGGATGCGGCTGGCAATCGCGGTGAGCGAGGACACCGATCCCTACTCGATGGATGATATCATGTGGTGCCTAACCACGCGCGTGAACCCGCGCACTGACATCCTCAACCCGATCCCGGGTGGGCGCGGCCAAACCTTCATGCCTTCCGAGCGCATGACCGCCGGCGATAAGCAATGGACCGCATCGAATACTCAATTCGAAGGCGGCATGGGGATCGATGCCACGGTTCCATTCGGCTACGAGAGCGACTTCTTGCGGCCGGTCTATCCGGTCGATCGGGTCAAACCGGAGGACTTCTTCAGCGCCAAAGATATTGAGAATGCCAGATCACGCATGGTCGGCTGGGTCCACTCCTTGGCGCGGACCGGACGCTAGCCCGCGATTATGCGACTGGGCGCCGTTATGGGCGCCCGGCATCGCCCCTATCCGTTTCCGGTTGAGGTCCCATGCTGAAAGAAGCCGAGTTTGGGCCAAACTTGCTTCGCCATTGGATTGATCGCGCGGCCAAACGCTATCCGGACAAGGCCTATATTGTTTCGGTCGACGATCGTCGCACGATCAGTTACCGGCAGCTACTGCGACTGACCCGGCAGATTGCCACGTTTCTGGCGGCGCACGGCATTCGCAGCAATGACCGCATCGCTTTGCTCACTGACAATTCGATCGAGCAGCTGGCCTGCTACATCGGCGTGATGGCCTATGGAGCCACCATCTGCACCATCCATGTCGAGATAAACCGTAGCCATCTCGCGCAGATTCTGCCGACGCTGAACCCACGCCTCACCTTGTTTGATGCGGGATTGGGTCTCGACAAAATATTAGCGAAGACGTCGGCACCATGCCTGCCGCTGGGTTTATTCGACGACGATGCCGACGCCAGCTTCTACAAGTCCGTCGCCGGCTGCGAGCCGACGAACATCAATCTGACGAGCACCCGGCCGCAAGACGACGCTTGCATCTTGTTCACATCCGGCACCAGTGCCCGACCGAAAGGTGTGGTGCTAACATTTCGCGAATTGCTCGCTAACGTCGAACCGACCGCGGACGGAATGGGCATGACCGTCGACGATCGCATCTATGATTTTCGGTCTTTCAGCTGGTGCTCGGCTCAGGTTCTTAGCGCATTGGCACCGCTCAACCGCGGCGCTTCCCTAATCCTGGGACGGAAGTTTACGCGCAGCAGGTTCTTTCAGCATGTCGCGGACCATGGCGCGACAATCGCTGCCGGTAATCCAACCACGATCAATATGCTGCTCAATAGCGACGATCCGTTAAATGTCGAAGCCTTGGCAAGCTTGCGGTTTATGATCTCCAGTTCGGCGCCGCTTTTGAGCGAGGATTGGCGGCGGTTCGAACAGCACTTTGGGATTCTCGTAGCCCAAAGCTACGGTTGCAGCGAAATCGGCTGGATCGCCACCAACCCCGGCGCGCGCCGGCATGTCGGCACCGTCGGCAAGCCGTCAAGCTACCTCAAGCTCGCGATCGTCGACGATCACAGACAGCCGCTGCCGCCAGGAGACATCGGGCACATCGAGGTGGGAGGCTTTCCCGATAACGACTATCGCTATCTCGCGGACGACGGAACGATCAAAGTCCATAGTCGTGGGCGCCTACTAACCGGTGACATTGGCTTTCTCGACGCCGACGGATACCTCCATATAACGGGGCGCGAGAAGGACCTGATCATTCGCGGCGGCATCAACATCTCGCCGCTTGAGATCGACACCGTTCTGCTGCAACGGCCGGAGATTATCGAGGTTGCCACAGTTGGCGTTCCCGACCGTACTTACGGGGAAGAAGTGGTCAGCTTTATCGTGGCACGACCGGGTGCAAACATAGATATAGCGGACTTACTTCGCTACTGCAGCACAGTCTTGTCGACATCCAAAGCACCCAAGCAGATCGTGCTCAGCAAACATTTGCCGAAGACCGCGCGTGGCAAGCTCGACCGCAAGGCTTTGGCCGAGCAATGGACCAGCGACCATCGCTAGCTGATCTGTTCCGTGCGTCCGACGCGCCGGCTTAGGCGCGCTTTCGCAACCACGCGCGGTTAATGCTTTTGGCCTCGGCAACACGGCGCGCCAAATCGCGAGTTGATGGAATCCGTAAACGCTTGTTCGGCCGCGATTCATCGTCGCACCCAATTATAGCGCCAGGCAACCCAATCCAATATTAGAACGCAATTCATATCCGTCGCCAAAACTCAACGGTCGGAATGCGCGATAGACCCATTCCCCAGGAAGTTAACCCAGGTTATGTCGCAGCGCCTAGAAAAGCGGGCAGACTCAATGCGCCGGGACGTGGGCCTCTTTGATCACCTCGCCCCAGACCTGCGTTTCGTTCTTAATAAAGGCCGCAGCATGCGCGGGTGTGCCGCCGGCGGCGTGCAGATTTATCTTTTTAAATCGGTCCTGCACATCCGCGCTATTGAGCACCTCATTGATGGTCTTGTTGAGCTTGGCGACGATGGCTGCCGGCGTCTTCGGCGGCGCGGCGATGGCATTCCAGGTGCCGGACTCGAAGCCTTTCAGCCCGATCTCGTCGAGCGTCGGAATGTCTGGCAAGTTCGGGATCCGCTTCAAGGTTGCCACCGCCAGGATGCGCGCCTTGCCGCCTTGATGCAGTTTGATCGCCTTGGCGAGTTCCATGAAGATCATGTCGACATGGCCGCCAATGAGAGCATTGAGCGCGGGCGCGGTGCCCTTGAACGGCACATGCACCATCTTGGTGCCGGTGACTTTCTCGAACAGCGCTGTGGTCAGATGTGAGGTCGTGCCGATCCCTTGTGAGGCATAATTGATCTTACCGGGATTGGCCTTGGCGTAGGCGATGAATTCCTTTGCGGTCTTGGCCGGAAAGTTGGGCCGCACCAGCAGCACATTGGCGATGGTGGTCATGATCGCCACGGGCTCGAACTTCGTCGGATCGAAGGCCATCTTCTTGTAGAGCAGCGGATTGACAGTGAGCGGGGACGGCTGCGCGGCGAGCAGGGTGTAGCCGTCCGGAGCAGACGTGAATACCGCTTCCGCGCCGATATTGCCGGCCGCGCCTGCTTTATTCTCAACCACGACGGTCTGGCCAAGACGCTTCTGCAAGCCATCGGCGACGATGCGCGCAACGGTATCGACGCCGCCGCCAGCAGGCACGCAGACAATGATGTGGATCGGCCGGTTGGGATAGTTGGCGGCGGCGTCCTGCGCCCAAGCCTGCGACCAAGCGCTGGAGGCGGAAAGCAGAGCCGCAATTACGAAAGCCAGAAATCTATGCATGTTGTTGTCCTCCACTAAGCTGCCCCCGGAAGAGGCGCGCCTGGCACCATCGAAATATTAACAATAAAATTCAAATCTCGTGTGGTTGCGCGGGGATTGGAAAAATCTTTGAGCAAGATATTTCCCTCCCACGGTTTGTGAGTGGCGGATACGCCAAGACTGAGCCGGGAATAAAGTCAGACAGGCTTGGTCTTTTCGCGCTCCCCTTGCAGCATCCAGGAAAACATCTCTTTGGTCCGACGCGCCGTTTCCGGCAGCGGCGTGTTCACGATCGGATACTGGTCTTTCCAGTGGAAGGGCCGGCAGGCGTCGATGATGGCGCGGCTATTGGTGAAGTCGCCCTGCGCCTTGCGTTCGGGTGGAATCGAGGGATCGAGCGGGGTTGACCAGGCGTTACGGATGAAATCGATCGATGTCGCGGGGTCAGAACGCGAGCATACCGCCCACATCAGTTCTTCGAGATTCGAGATGTCGATATCGTCGTCAACCACGATCACATACTTGCCGGCATAGGCGGCCGAACGGCACATGGCCGCGAGATGGCCGGCCTGGCGGGCATGTCCTGGATAACGCTGCTTGATCGACACCGCGGTGAGCTGGCGCGATCCGCCTGCCTCGTGGCACCAGGTAGCGACAACGTCGGGCAGGCCGGTCTTCTTCAATTCTTGTTTCAGCAGCGCCGATCGCATCACAGCGCGATAACGCGCCTGCTCCTCCGGCGGGCGTTGCGGCGGGCAGCCGAGAATGATCGGGTCGTTGCGATGGTAGATGGCTTTGACATCGAGCACCGGCTCGCTGCGCATCTTTGAGCCGTAGTAGCCGGTCCACTCGCCGAATGGTCCTTCCGGAAGAACGTTGCCCGGCTGGACAAAACCCTCGATCACGACTTCGGCATTGGCCGGATAGGGCAAGCCTGTATGTTTGCCCAGAACCACTTTCTGCGGGCGTCCGCGATAGGCGCCCGCGATTTCGTATTCGCAAATGCCATAGGGCACTTCCGTGCACGCCATGAGGAAAGTCAGCGGATCGCCGCCGATGACAATGCATACCGGCATCGGCTTATTGGCCGCTTGGTATTTGTCGCGATGAATACGGCCGTGCTTGCCCGGTGATATGTAAAAACCCAACCGTTTCGCATCATGAATCATCACGCGATAGGTGCCAGCATTGACCCAGCCGTCCTCGAGATCGCGCGTGACATTGAAGCTGCCGGTACCGATATAACGCCGGCCCTCGTCGCGATCGTGCCAAACCGGGGTCGGGAATTGGGTCACGTCGACCGCGTCGCCCTCGATCACGTTCTCCAAAACCGGACCACTCTCCACCACTTGGTAAGGCAACGGCTTGTCGGAGATCTTCTGGAAGTCGGTCAGGAAGCCTTCGGACAGCTCGATCTTATTGAGATCGGGCGGAAGACCGAGCGTCATGTTCTGGCGCCGGCCGCCAAAGAAGTTGGTCAGTACACGGAAGCCTCTTGGATAACCCGGGATATCGTCAAACAGCGCCACGGGCGCATTGGCGTCGTGCTGCAGCAGCTCTGCCGCCATGCCGATGTCTTCCTGCCAGGAATAACCGTTGGCGCGCACCAGTTCGCCAAGCTTGTCGGCTTCGACAATCCACTCGCGCAAATCGTCATAGGGCACGCGCGCCCGCAGATTGCTGGTTACAGAAATGTTCATGTACGATCCTCCTCGTCGACTATCGAAAATCTTGCGGCGATATCATGGACGAAATCAATCGCAAACTTATGGAGATGGCTCGGGCGCAAACCGATATAAATTCGGTTTGGCCGTGTCGGCATATCTTTGGTTTGCGTTAAGCGGCCCAAAAGATTGCCCAAACGGCCTGTGTTTGATCAACTCTCCATGAAACGACCCTCAATTGACTTCAGTTGAGCAAGCGTTTAGTGCGATTCCTGTTGCTCCGGGCAGCGCATGCTGCCTATTGGGCATTCTGTTCGCTCCGAGGCCGGCCCCTGAGCCGCAGGCGGTTAGCCGCGATGGTCGCCGCCGCGATGGCGAGCCCGGCGAAGGTCGATACGAAGAACGGCGTGATCATACACAGCCCCGCAGCAGCCACCAGGACCCGGCTCCACCATTCAGCACAGACCGGCTCGTATTCCTCGATCGCCATGGCGAGCAGGATCAGTCCCGTCGCGCCAGTGACGAAGGTGATCGCGGTTTGCCAGAGCGGCCCCTGCCACAGGAGTTCGGGGCCGTACACGAAGGTGAACGGCACCACCAGGGCGGCCAGCGCGAATTTGACCGCGTGGGCGGCGATGGCGAGGGGGTTGTCCTCGGCGATGGAGGCGGCCGCATAGGCCGCGACGGCCACAGGCGGCGTCAGTGCGCTCATGACTGCGAAGTAAAGCAGGAACATGTGTCCGGGCAGCAGATCGATGTGCATCGGACCCAACAACGGGCCGATCAGCACAGCCGCAAGGATGTAGGCTGATGGCGTCGGCATGCCCATGCCGAGCAGAATTGTGAGCACGGCCGCGATTAGCAGGGTCGGAAACTTCTGCGTTCCGGTAAGCATATAAACCACGTGGGCGAACTTGCCCGAAAGACCGGTCATGGTGATGCCGGCAATCACCAGCCCCGCCGCCGCGCAAGCGCCGGCCACCGGCACCATGCGCATGGCGGTCTCCGCGAGCACCCGGTAAACCTTGACTAGGCCGATGCGGGTGTCAGCGCGCAACGTCGCTACGGCAATCACCGAAAGCGTGCCGAACACCGCGACCATGGTCGGCGTGTAGCCGGCCATCAGCGCCCAGACCAGGACCGCCATCGGAACGGCAAACAGACCGCCCTTGCGCAACGTCGTCATGAACTTTGGGATTTGGTCCGGGCTGAGAGCACCGAGGCCGAGCCGATAGGCTCGAAAATGAACCTGGGCAAATACGCCGGTGTAGTAGAGCAGCGCCGGCAGCAGCGCGGCCTTTGCGATGTCGACGTACTCGATGCCAGTGTATTCGGCCATGATGAACGCAGCCGAGCCCATCACCGGCGGCATCAAGCTGCCACCGGTTGAGGCCGCGACCTCAATCGCGGCCGCCACGGAGGAACGGTAGCCAAGCCGTTTCATCATCGGGATGGTGATGGCGCCGGTGGTCACCACGTCCGAAGTTGGGCTGCCCGAGATCATGCCGTACAATCCCGAAGACACCACTGCGATTTTGGCGGGGCCGCCCACTTGGCGGCCGGAGATCGCGGCGGCGAAGTCGTAGAAGAAATCGGAGCCCTTGGCGTAAAAAAGGAATGTTCCGAACATCACGAACAGAAAGGCGTAAGTCGCCGCCACCCGCGCCGGCAGGCCCATGATGCCGTCTGTCGTGTAGACCATGATGTCGAGGAAATGATTGTAGTCGATATATCCGTGGCTGAGCACGCCATTCAGCAGATGCCCGAACAGGTTATAGGCTACGAAGATGAGAACGATTACCGTTAGTCCCAGTCCCGTAGTGCGGCGCGTGAGCTCGATGGTGAGCACGCAGATGATGGTCCCGAAAACGAGGTGGTAGACGTCGAGCGGGAAAAAGCAGACTAATCCTCTGCACCTCGCTTGGGGCGATCGCGATGAAATAGATGCCCGACATAAGGCTCAGCAGCGACAGCGCGGCGTCGTACCACGGCACCCGCTTGGTGTCGGACGTCGCGCTCGCGCCCACCGTCAGGAAGGCGAGAGCCATCATGCCCGCCAGGAATACAGCGGTGAGCACCCATGGGTCGATGATGATGGTGGTCGCGGCGAGGATAACGTATATGGCAATCACGACCGCGAACGGCGGAATCAGGTACCCGATCCAGCCAGCCGGCCGGCGCCGACAGCCGACCGAAAACCAGATGCCGGGATCGAGCAGGATGTTGCGCGCCATGCGGGGCGACCTCGCGCTGCAGGAAACGTGAAGACGGCACGGCGGAGACGGCTGCGCCGCCGCTCCGCCAGCCGACCGCCCGGGAGCGGAACGCTACAGCAGCCCGGCTTCCTTGAAAGCCTTGGTGGCGCCCGGATGGCGCGGCGCCACGGCCGGTTCCGCCACCGTCTTGGGCGTGGTTTCCTTCTTCAGCAGACGATGTGCGCTCTTGAAGTCCTCGAGGTTCGCCAGCAATCCCTTGACGATCTTGTAGGCCTCATCATCGGACATGGACTTGTCCACGACCACCACCGTGCCGACGCACACCGAGGTCTTGTCTTCGGAAATGAACTTATGCTCGTTGGCCTTGATCGTGCAGGCCTGGCCGCCGAAATCGTCGGCCACCTTGTCGGAGACCTTCTTGCCGACGTCCAGCATGGTGAGCGGGATTCCGTTCTCCAATTGCGCGGATGACCGGGTGGTTGTAGGCGATGCCGAGGACGATGGCATCGATACGACGGTCAAGCATCAGCGACGTCATCTCCTTGGACGCGGCGCGCACCACCTGCTTGAAGCTCTTGATGGGGATCCCGCTGTCTTCCATGATCGCAATGCCGATGTCGCCGTCCATGTTGCCGGGCCGGTTGAAGGCGATGCGGATGTCTCCCGCGTGCTTCTTGAGGTCGGCAATGGTCTTGATGCCGTACTTCTTGGCGACGTCACCGTTCACCAACACGTAGTCGTATTGGAATCGACTCTGCGCCGAATAGGTGCGGAACAGCGTCCGCAGATCCTTCAGGGGATGTCCCTTGAACGGGCCGGTGCCGCGATAGGCGGCGGCGAGTTCCATGTCGGCGGCGATTCCCATGGGAACCTTTCCGTCGGCGACCAGCTTGGCGTTGGCCAGGCCGCCGGACCCGGTCTGATAGGTCACGGTGGTGCCGGGATAGGCTTTGGCTAGCGCCTTGTCGATGCCGGCGCCGATGGTCGACCACAAGCCGCCTGGGCTCGCGCCGGCAAGCGTCAACTGATAGGTCTGCGCCTGCGCGGCTCCGCCGAACACGAATGGCCAAAGCCATCGCGACCATCATCTGCTTAAAGGATGTCATCATTTTTCCTCCCTCCTGTGCGCCCTCCCCGATGCGGCGCTTTTTACGTTTGCAGTCTTTTCTTCGAAGCTCCTTCGATTTACGCCGCTTTTTTCTATCGCGTGACAGAGATCGTCGCGCAACCTATCACAATGCTGCGGTGCCGAACGGCCCCACGCGTTGGCGGCTCATCTAAGCATAAACGACTTGATTGCGCCAATGAACGCACTTGTCCCTGTCGCAAATTAAATCCGAGTATATTGGTGATGCATGTTCGGCAAGTTTGCCGCCGGGAGTATTTAAACTGGTGCCCCGTCGGGCAGGCGCAGGAGCGGCCCGCCCTGCATCAACGACAGGCTGGCAATCTCAAGGACCTCAATAACGCGAAGCCCGGCTTCGCCGTCCGTGAGCGGGCGACGACCAGTGACGATACAGTCGAGGAATTCGCGTGAGACGGCTTGCAACGTCTCAGTGCGATCGAGCGGAGTAGCCAACATCTCGCTATCGGGATAAGGGGTCAGCCGACTAATATCAGGCTTGTCTTCACAAACCCCCGATAGGTCATGTGCGTACACCCTGAGCTTCTCAGTGGGCTCGAGGTCATCGTATATGATCATGCTGCGCGTGCCACCGATGAGTGTTCGCCGAATTTTTATCGGAGATAGCCAGCTGACATGCACGTTCCCGGTAAACTTGTCAGCAAACCGCAAAGTCAATCGAGCATCATAGAGCGGCGAGCCTGCAGAATACGCAAAGCCTGTCGCGGCAACCGCAATGGGTAACTGGCCGGCGATGTGACACATGATCGCGACATCGTGCACCGCCAGGTCCCACAGAACGCCGATTTCGTCGTGAGGCGGGGGCGAACTGATCCGGATCCCGTCATAGTAGATGAGGTCGCCAAGGAATTCCACCGGTTGCCATCCGGCGGATTGACTTGATCGCGCTCGCGTAAACAAACGTGTGGTCGACCATCAGGGTCAACCCGCGATGCGCCGCGACATCTATGAGCCGGCGCGCTTTGTCGCTCGAGAGTGATAACGGCTTCTCGACAAGGACATGCTTGCTTGCCGCCAGGCTGGCGCTTGCGATCTCGAAATGGGCAGATGGTGGTGTCGCAATAACGACGGCGTCCACGTGGGGATTGACGACCAGATCACTCCATCGGGAGGTCAGATCAGGTGGCGCGTACTGCGCCATGGCGGCCGCGAGGCGATCGGGGCGAGGATCGCTCACAGCGGCGATCCGAGCGCCGGCTGCAGCCAAATTGCGCGCGAGATTTTGACCCCACCGGCCATAGCCCGCCAGTCCAATCCCGATCATTCCCCCAACCCAGTAGGCTTAGTTCGATTTCGATCCGACGGTGACTGATCATAGCCGGTTCGTCAACAAACGGCGGCGAATACACTCACTGTAGTCTCCGGCTGCAGTCCGGTGTATTATTTTAGCAATAATGAACGGCCCAAGGGGAACCATGACGAACCTTACCGGCAAGCGTATTTTGGTCACCGGCGGGGCGGGATTTATCGGCTCACACATTATCGATCTGTTGCTGGGCGAGTTTTGCGAAAGCATTGTGGCGCTAGACAATTTCATACGCGGTCGACGTGAGAATCTTGCCGACGCGCTCGGGCACGCGAATTTCTCGCTGGTCGAAGGCGACCTGCGCGATCGCCCGCTGTTGCGCAAGCTTGTCGGCGCGGCTGACGTGGTGTTTCACCAAGCGGCGCTCCGGATAACGCAATGTGCGGCGGAGCCGCGTGCAGCGATTGAAACAATGGTCGATGCCACATTCGATCTGATCGAACTGTGCACCAAGACCGAAATCGAAAAGCTGATTTTTGCGTCATCCGCCTCGATTTATGGTGCTGCAGAAACATTTCCGACGCCGGAAAACCACCATCCTTATGCCGATTATACTTTGTACGGATCCGCCAAGCTCTTTACGGAAGGTATGTTGCGCGCATTCGCCAACACGCACGGATTAAATTACGTCGCGCTGCGCTATTTTAATGTCTACGGTCCACGCATGGACATCCATGGACAATATACCGAGGTGCTGATTTGCTGGATGGAGCGGATCGACGCCGGCTTGCCTCCAATCATCTTTGGCGATGGCACGCAGACAATGGACTTCGTCGATGTCCGCGATGTGGCAAGAGCCAATCTGGCTGCGGCTAAATCAGACGTCGTCGATGAAGCCTTCAACATAGGTGGCGGTGTCGAAACGAGTTTGCTCGAACTCGCTGCAGAGCTTGCGGCACTGATGGGCCGCCCAACACTAACCCCCGAGTTTCAGAGCGCTCGCAAAGTGAACCCCGTCGAACGGCGCCTTGCAGATACGAGCAAGGCGCGTCGTATGCTTGGCTTTAGGCCAGAAGTTCCGCTGCGCGCCGGTCTCAGCAATCTCATCGCGTGGTGGCGTCACACGCGGCAAGAAGCGGCCCATTCGCCCCAGGCCGCGCAATGATACCGATCGCAAAGCCGCTCATGGGGCAGGCCGAGGCTGAAGCGGCGCGGGCCGTCACCCTATCCGGCTGGTTGACTTAAGGTCCCGAAGTTGAGGCGTTCGAGCGCGAGTTTGCCGCAATGGTGGGCGCCGCTTACGCTTGCGCCGTTTCGAGCGGCACTGCGGCGCTAAAGCTGGCCCTCTTGGCGGTTGGGGTTAAAGCCGGCGATGAAGTCGTGACCGTGAGTCATTCCTTTATCGCCGGCGCAAACTGTATCCGGTCCTGCGGGGCGGAGCCGGTCTTTGTCGATATCGAGCCTGACACGTTCAATCTGGATCCCGCGGGCCTTGCAAGCGCCATCACGCAACGCACACGCGCGATCCTTTGCGTTCATCAGATGGGTATGCCGTGTGATCTGCGAAGCATTCTCGCGCTTGCCCGGGCGAATAACTTGCCCGTGATTGAGGATGCGGCCTGCGCCACCGGGTCGGAGATAATGATCGACGGCGGTTGGGAGCGGATAGGAAAACCGCATGGCGACATTGCCTGTTTTTCTTTCCACCCGCGCAAAGTGATTACAACTGGCGAGGGCGGCATTTTGACGACCGCAAACCCGGATTGGGATCGCCAGTTCCGGCTGTTGAGACATCACGGCATGGATGTGTCCGACAATGCCCGCCACAACGCCGCAACCGTGATCTTTGAGAGCTACCCGGTCGAGGGCTTCAACTTTCGCATGACCGATATCCAGGCCGCCATCGGGCGCCGGCAACTCGAGCGCCTTCCCAATATTATCGAGCGTCGCCGCAGTCTCGCCGATCGCTATCGAAGCCTTTTCGGCGAGCCATCACCGTACGACTTCCGATCGAGCCCGCGTGGGCCCGGTCGAATTGGCAGAGTTATTGTGTTCGCTTGCCTGAATCACGTGAAGCAGCGAGGCGCCATGCAAGCACTGCTCGATCGCGGCATCGCTACGCGCCGAGGCATCACTTGTGCTCATCGTGAGCGCCCGTATGCACGGCTCTGCGCGCGCGCCATTGCCCCAGTCGGAGCAGGCCCAGGATCGATGCATCCTGATTCCGCTTTATCCGCAAATGAGCGATCAGGATCAAGACGACGTGGTGGCCGGGATTCGCCAAGTGTGCGGACGATGAGCGGCATCGATATCATAGTCACATGTTACAATTACGGCCGGTATCCTCCGGCGATGCGTTGAGAGCGTGTTGGAGCAGTCGCATCGCGAGATGCGGGTATTAATCATCGATGATGCATCTACCGACGATACCCCCGCCATCGCCGCTGAACTCATTAATTTGGGTCCGCGTGTCTCGCTTCGGCGCCACGCCGTAAATCGTGGCCACATTCCAACTTATAATGAAGGTATTGAGTGGGCGCAGAACGACTACATGCTGCTGCTCAGTGCGGACGATTTCTTATTGCCCGGGGCGCTCGAGCGCGCGATTGCTGTGTTCGATACCGATCCCGAGATTGGCTTGGTGTGGGGCCCCTTTATCGAATATCGAGACGGTGAACCCGTTCCCGTTGCGCCGCCCGGCGCGGGCAATGCTGGCGCAGCGGTGCTTGATCCAAAATCATTCATTCGCAATCTTGCGGTTTCGAACTTCATCCATACTGCGGCCGCAGTGGTGCGCACGTCTGTCCAGAAGCGGCTTGGCGGATATTTTCCCGAATTGCCACACGCGGGCGATCTCGAAATGTGGGTGCGCTTCGGGCTCTATAGCAGGGTGGCAAGAGTAAATACGATGCAGGCAGTCTATCGCCAGCATGACAGCAACATGTCGCTGGCCTATCCTGGGTCCCTGAATTTCGAGCAATGCAGAAAGGTGTTCAGAATGCATTATCGAGAGATCGGCGACCGTCTGCCACAGGGGGCTAAGCTCGAATTTTGGATTCGTCAGCGCTATGCGTTTTTGGGCATCCAATGGGCTAAATTGGCTTGGACGCAAGGCAAACCGGACACGTGCCGCAAGATGCTCATGGACACACTCGAAGAAGTACCGTGAGCTAAATCGGCGTGATCCAGGCAACTAGTCGGCGGTTAGGTCTTCTCTATGCCAATCGATTCAACGGTCATACTCGATGACAACGTCATCATCCACCAACCCGAACTCGTCAATCTATATGGTTGCCGAATTGGTACCGAAACCCGAATCGGCGCCTTTGTTGAGATTTAAAAGGGCGTGGTCGTCGGACGTCGTTGCAAGATCTCCTCACATACCTTCATTTGCGAAGGGGTCTTGATCGACGACGAAGTGTTCATCGGCCATGGCGTCATGTTCACAAACGATCGTTACCCGCGCGCCACTACCAAGCAGGGCAAACCCAAGGGCGAAGACGATTGGCAAGTGGTCAAAACCCGCGTGGGTCAGCGCGCCTCAATCGGATCGAACGCGACCATTTTGCCGGGGGTATCGATTGGGGCTCAAGCGCTTGTTGCGGCAGGCGCCGTGGTGACGCGGGACGTTCCCGCGGGTGCGGTCGCCGCCGGAGTACCGGCAAAGGTGATCGGTCAAGTCGATGAATGAAGCGATGCCAATTCGTCAGGTTCTCGGCTTCGCCGGCGCCCCCCAAACCTTAGTGCTCGGCGGAATATCACGATTGACGAACGACAGCGCACCGATGACGACATCGTCACCGATGACGACACCTTTTTGGATTACGGTTTGCGGACCTATGTAGACACGAGAGCCGATTTGCGTGGGCGCGTGATCGATTTGATCGACCCCTCCCGATCTCACGCGGCGCAGCGTGTCGTGTGAATAAATTTGAACGCCGGCGCAAACATCAACATGGTCGCCAATCGAAAGTCCTCCCGATCCATCAAGTACGACGTTCGGGCCGATCCAGCAGTTCTTTCCGACCGTCACCTTGCCGATGATCAACACGTTATCGTAACACGAGAGCCCTCGCCGAAATCGAGTTCGCGAGCGGTTTCCCAGCGATCGGTAAGTAGATCGCCGACTGAGACATGCCGTTGATGCAGTTCGCGTTTCTCGCGGCGCAACTTCAAAAGCAGCGCGCGGATCGTCGTCAACAATTCCATTGCCGGCTCTTCGCGTTAGACAAAAATGATATTTTGCCGTGGTCCACCGTTACCCATTGGCCGGAAGCTACTCACCATCGCGAATACTACAGGCAAGCTCGCCGAGCGTAACAAAACGATGGCCTGCCGCAAGAACAGCCTTTACAGCGTCGACCAAGAATGTGCCGGCCCCTGCACCACGATAACGAATTTCCAAAGCCTGTTGCGCGTTAAACTACCTATAGCGATTTTCGGCGCGCGTAGAATATCGCATCTGGCACATTCAGCGCGACAAAAAACGGGTGAAAATTCAGAAGTCTTGAGCCCGGGGCTTAAAAAGTCCGCTGCGTAGACGTCTAAGCGCCATTCGAGCCCGTGGTCCCAGTGGATGTCATCCTCGAAAAAAACCGGCAACCTCAACAATCCGCTTGCAAGGATGTGAGCGCCCAAATTGCGCTCGAGGTGCATACAGAGATTGCTGTCCAATTTGAGCCCGCGATTTGCGAGGACTGCGGCGATTTGCGGACTGTCGAAGTACCGGTGGCAGCGAACAGCGATTGGATGCGGCACGAGGTGCAGGACATGATTGATCACGGATTTGATGTCGTCGCCATGGGAGGAACCGGGCAAAAAATTCGGATGGATACCCAATTCGACGTGCCCTTCCTCAGAAGCTCTGCGCACCGCAGCGCTCTCGTGCGTGACGAAAAACGTCGGTTTGATCAAATACTGACCGGCAACTTCGAGAAAATGCTCAATGCAGTATTCGGACGCCCAATCCAAATCCGATGTAAGAACAAAATCCATCGAACGCGCCTAAGAATACTATGGGTCATACGGACCCGGAGGAAGAACCTAGCTGGATGAAGATATATTGTTCCAGGCGATCGACTCAGGTTTTTAAACCTCCGTCCATTAGCCACCGTAAGCCAAGCTCGACTGTATTGCATACACAATGCAATCCTACTAAAAGCGCACCCGAAAGTGCTGCCTTACGCGGTACAGGAACGCTTTTGTCTCTCGCGGCCCTAGTCCGAGACTGCCTAACAAGCGGAACTAGAAAAGGTGTTCTCTATGCGGTGCCCGCCGCAAAGCAATGTTGAGCTGACGACGGAGAAACAGGTTCTCACGCTTTAAGCCGGCACCGCGGCTTGAACAAATCGGCGACGAACATTCCTAGCACATGCAGGATCGCAAACATCGCCCAAAATAATGCGATAATTCTGCCCTACGAGGCGGATCCAGACCGGATGACATTTTCGGAGAGGGCAGGTAATGCCGAAGTCAGAACATTGCTTCGACCTTCACGATTGCCGCGGGACTGACGGCGCGTTTGTCATTGGTCGCGCTATTTCTTCTCGACGGAAATTCCATGGTCACCGATGCTTGATTTCGACACCGTCGTTTGCTGCCGTTCGTGTAGAATTGGTACTATAGCCACCACGGCGATGCCAAGCACGCCGATGACGATATAAAGGCTGTTACGGCTCATGATGTTATCCCCTTACGTTTCCGCGACTAAGCCCCCAGGGCCAATTCACGTCAGTTGGTCATGCACGTGTAGAGAAAAGACCGGCTGTCGCGGCCTTCAAGTTTGCCCGTGCCCGACTGCCTCTGGCATTCGGCCCACTTTGTCGCGTTCTGCGCCCAGGTCGCCTTTGCCGTTTCCCATTGCTGCGTAGTCCAGGTCGCGAGCGTCATTGCCCCTTGCCTCCGTGTCAGCCAATTCGATTGCAATGAGGAGAGATGCCGGGGCGGCGAATGGCCGCTCCGGGTCGCGACAGCGCGAACGCCGACCGGACGCTCAGCGCCATCTGCAATGACGATAGCCGTCGCGGTTGATCCAGCAGTGACGACGGCGATGCACGATATTCGGACCGCCGACCACACCGCCGATGACACCGCCAGCGACCGCGCCGACAGGTCCGGCAACGACGGCGCCGGTACCCGCACCGATGGCGACGCCTTCCAAAGTTCCGGCTTGGGCCGCGATCGGCGCCGGCGGCCAGCATCAGGACGAATATTCCAGTCTTGAGCATCGAGCGCATGACAATCTCCTTGGTTAAGTTTTTGACGCGAGTATTTTCCGGATCGGGACAAATCGATTGAGCCGGCCGGCTGAAGCCGGCTGGCCTCAGTAAATATTGGACGATCGTGTGTCGTAGCTGCGTGGCGACGCGAGAACGAACGAATCGGCGATCGTTGCAACAGTGCTATGATTGGGCAGCACGATGATTTTCGTGCCGACGTTCACGCGGCTGTAGAGATCAATCACGTCCGCATTGAGTAGGCGGATGCAACCGCTTGATACGTTCTGGCCGATCGTCTCCGGCATGTTGGTGCCGTGAATTCGATATTCGGTGTTGCCGAGATAGATGGCGCGGGCGCCGAGCGGGTTGCCTTCGCCGCCGGCGGTGAAACGGGCGAGATAGGGCTGCCGCACAATCATCTCGGCCGGCGGGGTCCAATCGGGCCATTCGGCCTTGCGCGTGACCTGCTCCACGCCAGACCATGTGAAGCCTTCACGGCCAACGCCGATGCCGTAGCGGATCGCCTTGCCATTGCCGAGCACGTAGTAGAGGTAAGTCTGCGCGGTATCGATGACGACGGTCCCGGGCGCGCGGTTGGCCGAATAGTCGACGACCTGGCGGCGCAGATTAGGCGCGGGCTCGGTCGGGTCGGTCTCGTCTACCAGCGGCCGGTCGATTGCACTGCCGGAAAAAGGCGCCCCCGCAGGGGCGGAGACCGCTAGCGGCAATGGCGCGGCGGCGGCTGAACCGATCCACAAGGCGGCGCCCGCAAGCAAAACACTGGTTTTCAGAAGATATGGTCGGAAATTCATGACCCAATTCCTTTGTTATCATCAATCAACACTTGGTCATGTCTAAAGTTCCATGAGGTAACGATAATATTTCTCCCGGAAATACTTTGGATAAATGAGCAATATTCGCTTCCGTCATTGCGTTTTACATTGGAGGCGATGGAACGTTCAGCCCTTCCGCGCGTTATTCGTGCATGCGTTCATGCAATACGCAGGGGCACAAAATGTTCAAATCGATCGTCAGGATGACCGCTGCCGCCCTTGTCGCGGGCGTTATCGCCTTCGCTATCACTGTCGCGCCGGCGGCGAACGACCACGCGGCGAACAGCCACGCGGCCAAGCAGGCCCCGCCGCCTTATGCAAAGGCTGATCGGCTTCGCGTCCCGGTAAAGGGAAATGCATGCTCGCTGCACGGCTGGCCAGACTTCGAGCCGAAGTGTCAATTCGATGTCAGAGAGGCCAACGGCGACGCGCGGGCCGTGCAAGTCATCGCCCTTCGCTAGGCGAAGCCAATTCTCCGCGCGACGCGTCCCGAACCGTTACTTCTCCGGCGCCTGTATTTCCACCGGTGTAAAGACCCGCGCCATTGCGTCATAGACTGCAACCTAAATCACCGGGTAGCTTTGCTTGAGCTTTGAAGCGGCCATTATCGCCTCTTTTGAAGTCTCGTACCGCATTTTCAACTTGCCATCGACCGACAAGACAAAGCCGTCGATCGGCATCGCGTTTGCACGCAAGTTTTCCGGCTTCTTGGCTTCTTGCAGCTTTATCTCTTGGACCTTCAACTCTTGGTTCTTTGGCTCTTTGCTCATTTGTGTTCCTTTATCGTGTTTGACGCTCAGCGTCCGCTGGCTGCGCCAACGCCGCCCCGGCGCAGTGTTGCGAGACCTTCGCGTGATTTGTTGTGAGATTTTGACGCAAGATTGCGATATCAAACGTCGGCGGCGTTGAGCTCGTAGGAGCCCCGGCGCCCGCGGGCATAGACCTTGGCGGCGATCGCGTAGATACGCTCGCGGTTAACATCGAATGCGCGCAGAAGATCGACCGCGTCGAATCGCAAGTTCGGCTGGATCCTGTTGAGCGCATCAGCCGTCACAAAGAAAGAGCTTTCCATGGAGCGGTCATATCCCCAGAAGCGAACCGCGTGCCGCGTCGCGTCGTAGCTGCGGCTGCGGTTGGGAAAGTTGATGGCCATATTCGTGGCCTTCTTTTCCTGAGACTGCCATGGAAGCCACATCACTACACCTCGGTCGGAACGCCAACGGCATTGTTGGAAGTCGCCGCTGTATCGCGGTCTATCGCCGCCCCGAGAATGAGCGGATCGACGGTCAGCATCTCGACCGAACCCTGGTGAGACTGCGCCGGTACCAGCATCGTCGTTGCGACGCGGCGATAGACGGGAAACGACAATCCCTCGATCAGGTCTTCGTCGGTCACGACCTCATAGCTACCGGCGGGCAACATTCGGCCAACACCCTCAAGTAAAAATGGACTATTGAATATTATGGTCTTTCGAGTCGTTCGCGTTCTCATTGGACCCTTTCCGAGACGCCACGATTAGGCTGGACGATCTCATCCGCCTTGGATAGTTTTGATTTGAATGTCGCATGAGTGATGGACACGGCGGTGCCGTGGGAATCGCTGGCCGTATCCACGAGAGCATCGAGCTGTCTCGCTAACGCGCTGACGAGACTGGTACCAAGCCCTGGTTTGGTCTGGCTTGCGCTCACATCCGGCTTGCCGACCCCGTTATCGGAGACCGTCAGTTTCCAATCGGTTCCCGCAACTCTGTAGGAAACAACGATTGCCGCGTCCGGCTTCGCGTCCGGGAATGCATGTTTCAAAGCGTTCATCACCAATTCGGTAACGATTAGCCCTATGCTCACGGCATCGCGCGACATCGTGGCGCCGGCATCTGCGTCGACCTTGAGCGAGATGGGCCGGCTATCGCCAATCATCGATTGCGCCAGAGTTTCGCATAGTTTGGTAAGGTAATTGCCAATCTCGATCGGCTTGCCTCCACCGGCAACGTGCAAATGCTGTTGAACCGCGGCGACCGACAGAACGCGCTGATGCGCATCCTCCAACTGCAGCCGCGTCTCTTCCGACTGCACGGTTCGCGCCTTGATCAGCAGGATGCTGGCGATGATCTGCAGGCTGTTGGCGACACGGTGCTGCATCTCCTCCAGCAGCATGTCCTTTTCCCGCAGCAGCTCCTGCACCTGCCGCTCTATTGCGCGCCGTTCAGTAATGTCCTCGAATGCCAGCAATATGCTGTTGTGTGTGCCCTCCTCATAAAACACCTTGCGCGCGTTAAGGAGCATGACGCGCTGGCCGATCACCGGAAACTTACGGTCAACCTCATATCCCTCGACGGCTGCTTGACCGCTTGAGATCGCGCCTAACAGCTCACGAAGCTCCGAGATGTCCCATTGCCCCCCGTCGATTTCATAAAGCAGATGGCCGCGGACATCCTCACGGACGAGCCGAAACGTATTGTAGAAGGATCGGCTCGCGGCGATGACACGGAGATCTTGGTCGAGCACCACGAGGGGATCGCGGACGGTATCGACGATGGCATGCGCGAGCGTAATTCCGTTTTGAACGTCGACGAATGGCGCTTCCTTCGACAGCGTCGAAGTTAACATGTGAACCTTTCGGCCCCGCTTTCGAGCGTAGGCAAGGCAGCACGAATTTTCATAAAGTTGGCGCGAACGCCGGGACACTCCGATTGAGCGTCGATTTGACGAAACCTTGCGCCTTTATTCGTGAAAAGTCGAGGACATAGCGATCACGATAAAGGGACGGATGCGGTAGACGCGTGCAGTTCAGGCGCCGCCGAAATGCCGATAAAACACAAGCACGGCAATCAAGGCGAGCATAGTGGCCGGCACAACGATCGACGGTTAGGTATTGCGTCTTCGCCTACGTTCTTCAAGCCAAGCTTGCCCGTCGATATTGATCCAATTCAACGCCTCTTCCTCGGAAAATCCCTCGAAGATCTCTTCCGAGGCGGTGCCTTCAAGTGTGGCCCATACGGACCATATTGGGGCATGGGATGCCGGGCTGACGATCAATTTTGGTTCATTTTGGCGAATGGGAGCATTCTCTAGAATGTCAGTCATACCAACGAATATGTGTCTGGATTTCCCATACTTAGGCTTAATTCCGTTGCCCTCGCCCGGTCACCCGGCAACATTACCCAATCGCTCATTGGTTTTTTCGACCGCGATCTTCGCGCCGTTCTCAATCGGACTAGACGGCTGCTGGATGTTAAACAGAATCGTGAAACGTGAGCCGCGGTCGTGGTCGCCGCGTCCGATCTGAAGCTCGCCACCGATCTGTTTGACGAGTGACTGAATGATTTTCATTCCGAGGCCCTTGTGGCCAGACGGCGTAAACCCCTTCGGCAGGCCCGGCCCGTCATCCAACACCGAAAGCGAATAGCCCTCAGGCACAGATTCCAGCCTGACGGTAATTGTGCCGTTCGTGTATTTGGCGGAATTCGTTACCAGCTCGTTGACGATAAATCCAAGTGGGATGCCGAGCAGCGTCGGGATCTCAATGTCCTCGCCCTCTACGATGATCGCATGTTTTGGCTGATTGTTGAAAAGCATTCCGGAGAGATCCTCGCAGAGCCTTGAAATATATTGCTTGAATTCTACGGTTTCGAGATGATCCAGCACATGCAAGCGTCGGTGCACCCGTCCCAGCGCCGCGACACGGCTGCCGGCTATGGACAACTGCGCCGCGGCTTCCGGATTTTTCATAGTACGGCTTTGCAATGACAACAAACTCGAAATCAGTTGCAGGCTGTTCAGCAACCGATGATCGAATTCTCTCGCCAGCATCGCCTTCTGTTCGAGCAATACGTCCTTTTGTTGCAGCAGATCGTCCTTATCGCGCTGCAGGACTCGTTGCCGGGTAACATCTTCAATACCAAGCAGAATCGTCGTGTTGGAGCCTCCTTCATAGAACACCTTGCGGGCGTTCAAGAGCATCGTGCGTTGTCCAATTTCGGGAAACTCATGCTCTACTTCGTAATCCTCCATCACTCCACGCTCGGGTATAATCTTTTCCAGGAGCAAACGAAGTCCAGGAATGTCCCACTGACCATCGCCCAACGCGTAAAGCAGCCTGCCCTGGGTATCGTCACTACTGACTTTGAATGTTTGATAGAAGGAGCGGCTTGCTGCGAGCACGCGGAGATCTTGGTCGAGAACCAAGAAAGGTTCGCGAACGGTGTCGATGACAGCCTGCGCAAATGCCCGCGCTTCCTCGATCGCGGTGAATAATTTATTTTCGATCAAGGTAGCCTCTCTGGAAATGCAACGACCCAAACAATCAAGACCGCCCCAATTAAACGATTACACGCGCTGCATTGATCGCCGGGGCCGGCGTCTTTTGCTTCCCACAACCACACCGTGAGCATTATGCGCTGGCGCGCCGCTCCGTCGGTCGTGCGTTGCGCTCGAAGAACAGCGCTTGGCTTATCAAGGCAGACACGGTGGAAGGCTGGAACGGTTTGGCGATTAGGAACGCTGGCTCGGGCCGCTCGCCGGTGAGGAAGCGCTCCGGATAAGCGGTGATGAAAATCACCGGCACCGCGAACGATTTCAGCAGCTCGTTAACTGCGTCGAGACCGGAACTACCGTCGGCGAGATGGATGTCGGCGAGGATCAAGCCAGGCAGCTTGGCCTTGGCGAGCGTTATTGCTTCGGTATGGGTGCGGGCAACGCCTAGCACTTTATGGCCGAGGCTTTCCACCAGCCCCGTCAAATCCATGGCGATAAAGGTTTCATCCTCGATGATTAGGACGTCGGTTGCGATCTCCGCCGCTATCTCCTTGCCCAACTCCTCGACCAAGGCCCGCAAGGTCGGCACGTCGACGTCGAGCACCTTGGCTGCGTTATCCTCGGACAAGCCCTCCAGGGCCACCAAAAGGAAGGCCTGCCGCGGCATGGGTGTAATCTGGGCAAGCCGTTGATCGCCCGGCAAACCCGCGAGCGGTGGCTGCGACTTGCCGTTCACGCTGACAGAATTCCATATCTTGGTAAAAAGCTTGTAGAGCCCAATCCGGGGGGAGACCGCTTTCTCCAGGATTGAGGGATCTTCGATCAAAGCCTCCAGCGTGGCGGATACATAGGCGTCACCGGACTGCTGGTTACCCGTCAGGGCTCGCGCATATCGGCGTAGATAGGGCAAATGCTGGGCGACGGCTTGAGATGTGGACAAAAGAAACCCTCCCGCGTGAAATCGGATTTTTCGTGACTGACACGAAGACCCCCCGATTGGATAAGCCTATATTTGCCTAGCCAAACGCGCCGGCCACAATAAAGTTCCATAGCCCCGGAACTAATTGGCTTTTCGAGCGTTTTACTAGGATTTCGTTCGCCAAGCGACGTTTTTTGTCAATCGACCGCTGAAAGAGCACCTATGAAAGACCGAAAGGCTGAATTGGAGCCGCCAAAGGGAGAGACTGTCTCCTCCGCTCACAAAGGGTCCGGCGCCAAACTCGGACGCGACATTCAGGCGAAGATCGGTCAGCAACTCCGCACCATGTACGACGACGTCGTCAAACAAGGGGTTCCGGATCGCTTCATTGAACTTTTAAATCAACTCGATACCGGTGACCACAGAGGAAAACGGTAGTGCCGATGGATGGGTCTATCCGCCAGACCGTTCTCGACGCGGTCCCCCGTCTACGCGCATTCGCTATTTCCTTGTGCGGAAACGTCGATCGCGCCGACGATCTTGTGCAGGAGACGATGCTGCGGGCGTTCGCCAATATCCATTCGTTCCAACCTGGCACCAATATGTCGGCCTGGCTCTTCACCATTCTGCGCAATCATTTCCGCTCCGAATACCGCAAGCGCCGCCGCGAAGTCGAAGACGCCGACGGCAGTTATACCGAGAGTCTGAAATCTCAACCCGAGCAGCTTGGACACGTGGAATTCGGCGAATTCCGTCAAGCACTGGTCAAGCTTCCCACCGACCAGCGCGAAGCGCTGATTCTGGTCGGCGCCGCGGGTTTCTCCTATGAGGATGCGGCCGAGATCTGCGGCTGCGCAGTTGGCACCATTAAGTCGCGCGTCAACCGCGCGCGCTCTCGGTTAGCTGAATTGATGTCGATTACGAGTGGCGAGGCGTTCGGCCCGGACGAGGCCACGCGCGCGGTGCTGGCAAGCGGCAACAATTAGAAAATCACCGAACTAGAGGGGCAACCGAAGCAATGGCGCCTCGAGTTCAGTTGTGACCGCCGCAATCTGCGCCAAATTTGGTAGGCCCGCTTCATTGCCGAGATGCTGGATTTTGTAGGCGGCAGCGGCTCGCGCAAAGCGGAAATGCTCCTCCCAACTCATCCCGGGGTTGGTGAGATAGGAATAAATATAGGCGCCATGGAACACGTCTCCAGCGCCACT
Organism: uncultured Alphaproteobacteria bacterium; assembly: GCA_963789455.1. Classification (GTDB taxonomy): domain Bacteria; phylum Pseudomonadota; class Alphaproteobacteria; order Rhizobiales; family Xanthobacteraceae; genus Pseudolabrys. The sequence goes on from CAWBLD010000004.1 coordinate 641,117, forward strand.
GGTGTCGAGAACTCGGTTCGACGGTACGGCAAGAGCAGGGAGTACCCGAACGACGCCCGTATCGTCGTACCAGATTAAGCCTCGCTCACCAAGCGTCACTCCACCAATCCGACAGCCTCTGCTCTTGAGATAATCAAGCATCGCTGCCGGCTCATGGCCCATCTGTTGGCAGAGACGTTCGGCTACGATCGCTACGTCGATGAATGCAAGGAGTTCGTGCGTATTCGACCGTAGTCCTCCACCGTCGAGGGAAGTGAGAATCCCCGCTTGTCGGCATAGCGTTGCGTAATAAATCGCGGCGTCTGGTTGGTGTCCGTCGAGGTGAAGTGCCCCGCAGCCCGCAAGATGAAGAATTGGGAACGGGTGAAGATAATCGTCATCACGACAACGAACGATCGCTCGCTTTCCATTATTCGGCATGATGAACGACAGCGATGACGTGTGGACTTTTCTGGCGTGGATCGAGATGCCATACTTGGCTGCCATGTCCAGGAACATGCGACCGAGCCAATCGTCGGCGATGGTCGTGAGCACATCAGGTACACGTCCCAACTTCGCGCAGCAAAAGGCCGCGGTGACCGCATTACCGCCGAACGAGACTGCGTAGGCCGACGCCACATACTTCTCGTCGCCCGTTGGCATACGATCGGTCAGAAAGGTGACGTCAATGTAGGTTTGTCCGATGAAGAGGGCCTGCATATCTCTCGGCATTCGTTCAAAGAGCCTTATGAAGCGCGGCGAACTTGTGTCTTAGGTTTTCGAGCACTGCATGGACACCCGGTGGAAATATCCCGTCGTATCTGGCTTCAAGTTGCGCAATCTCCGACCGCAGCCGTTCGATGGGAGTCTCGGACGTTGTCAAAGCACTCATCTCATTGTTCCGCTTTGGAGGAGGCACCCGTCGCATCGCAGCGAGCTTTTAACTAGCGACCGCCTGCATCAGCCCTGCTATCGTAATCGTCGCGAAATTAGAGAACGTGTCGGATACGGCGTAAGGCAGAATGATCTGATCGCGATGACGCATGGCGCCGCAGGTGTAGACAACGTTGGGCACATAACCCTCGCGTTCCGTAGGCTCGGGGCGAACCAGCGGCTCGCGCGAACGCGCGAGAACCTTGGAGGGATCTTTCTTGTCCAGGAGCACGGCGCCGATCGAATACTTCCGGACCGGACCAACCCCGTGTATCAGCAAAAGCCAACTGTCGTCCAACTCGATGGGCGAGCCACAATTGCCGATCTGAACGAATTCCCAGGGATGTTTGGGTTGCAGGATGGATCGACCACCGTCCCATGAGTAAAGGTCGTCGGAATAGATCAGATAAAAATTCTCATTGTCCTGCCTACCAATCATCGCATAGCGGCCATCGATTTTACGTGGGAACAGAGCCATGCCCTTGTTGCGCGACGCCAATCCGCCGAGCGGTGTCATCCTGAACGATTGGAAGTCCGTCGTTGTAAGCAATTCAGAGCAAATCGCCCTGCCACTATAGGCAGTATAGGTGGCGTAAAAAGTCTTCTGTCCGTTGTCGTTGAATTCAACGAAACGCGCGTCTTCGATGCCGTTTGATTGGGCGTCGGTGATCGGAAAGATGACCCGCTCGCTCAGTTCTTCGTCTGGCCCGAAGATTACTTCGACATCATCGCCATTGGGTATCGACGTCCGGCTTCGAATTATTGGAACGGACGCGAGACGTGCTGTTGGATCGACAGAGACGCTGCCATCCGCCGCGATGGTGCCTGATCGGAACGTGAGCGATGAAACATGCCCTTCGCCGACGGCGCGAAGGCTCAAAATGAAGCGGCAGCCATGTTCCGGTGCACCCGTCTGGTCGGGGTGCCGGACGATGCTTGGGTTGAACAAGGCCGAGGCTTCGAACGAATATTCGCTGAGAAAATAGGCTCCGATCAGTCCACGTTGCGTCTTATTCAATGGAGCATGTGGTTCGAGCGCGTCCTCCATCTCTGCGGCACGCGATTCAAAAATATCGAGCAGATTTCTGTGGCGGCCTGCGAAGTTTTCGAGCACCTCGCGCAACTGTTGCGCGGAAGCTTCAGCGTCGAGCCGAAGCACCCGGTCAACAATATGATTGGCGCGGACCTTGTCGGTCGGGTTGAGGTCGCGAGGCTCAGTCGCTGGTTTGAAGGGCCTGACGACGACTCTGGCCGGATCCGGGCGCAGATAGAGGCTCTGGCGATTCAAGAATTTGGATTGGGACAAAGATGCTCCCTGGGGGCGATCGCGCTGGGTTCGTGCCGATGCCGTTGAATGATAATTTTGACGCGGGTTTCGTCCGGCCTGTCTCGGCCGTGGCCATAAACTGCCGCATCTCCACTTGGCCAAGAAGATACGATAACACTGATTCTGCACCCTTGTTCTCATTGGGCCGATCCGGATGGAGGCCATCCGAACAGCTCCCCGTATCGGCATCGATTAGCGCTGTCTGCAAGTCGTTTTCGCCCAGAAACCACCCAAACGCGCGCGTTGCCCCCGCCAGCCATTCTGCACCCTTATCCGCCCGCCACGCGGCAAGACAGGCGGAAATCGTTGCGCACGCCTCGACTGGCTGCTGATCGAACGCGTCGGGCATGATGCGTATTTTGCCAAAGCTCTTAGAGCCAACGGGCCTGAAGTATCCAGATGACGTGGTCTGAAGCGACATGAGCCAACGCAGTGATCGGAGGCCGACCTTGACGTACTGCGGCGTATGGGTCGCCAGGCCGGTTTGAATCAGAGCCTGCGATAGGCGCGCATTGTCGTAAGCGAGAACGTCTTCAAACCAGAGCCAATCTTTGCGTTGACTTGCAAGAAATAATGCCACCAAACGGTCGGCCAATAGCTTGCGCGTGTCGTCGGCAAACAGGTTACCGACCTCCAGCGCGCAATAAGCGTCCAAGCCCAGAAGCGAGAAGGCCCAAGCGCGCGGAGACGAGAACTCCTCGACCACCGGAAGCGCGGTCTTGAAGAGTGCCGCCGCCCATTTACGGCGAGACGGATCGGTGTCATTGCGTGCGCACTCCCCGAGCGCCCAAAGCGTCCGGCCATGGCTGTCTTCCGAGCCCGACTCTTCCAGCCATCGGCGCTCGTAACTCATGAAATTTCTGAACCGACGTGTGTCTGGGTTCCATGCGTGCTGGATGAATGCCGCAAAGCGCGCGATGACCTCGCCGGACAAAGGCGCTTCGCCAGAATTCGCAAGCGCGCTTGCGAATAGCAGGGCGCGAGCGTTGTCGTCGACACAATAGCCATGGGTGCGGTCGGGCACTGAATGGACCGCGTGTTGAAGGATGCCGGTACTATCGCAAAGCGAATGGAAATGTCCTATTTGCATCTCCGGAATGGCATGGCCCTTGCGCATAGAGGCGACCGGGGTCGGCAGCAATTTTTCGGACCGCGTGTGCTCGCGCGCATTCTCGAAGGCTGTGAGGTATCGCTTGGCCGTCTCCGGCCATGTCATCGATCGGCTTGCTGCGTAGGCCCGCTTGCGCATGGCATGACGGCGAACGTCGTTTGCCAGCAAGGCCGAAATCTCGCTGCTGATGGCTTTGGCATCCCCAAAGGGAACCAGAATGCCGTGCCCATCACTCAGCAATTCTTCGGCGTGCCAATAAGGCGTCGATACGACCGCCTTTCCCAATCCAAAGCTGTAGGCGAGCGTACCCGACGTCATCTGGGCTTCGTTGAGATAGGGCGTCACATAGACGTCGCACATTGAAATGAAATCCAGAAGCGTGGCCTGCTCGACAAACTGGTTGAAGAAGACAACATGATCCTGGATGCCGAGCTCCCGCACGCGGGCCATCAAGCCATCGCGATAGGCCTCGCCCTGTTGACGCACAAGGTTCGGGTGAGTCGCGCCGAGAATGACATAGACAGCGTCGGGGCACGATTTGATGATTCCCGGCATGGCGTCGAGCATGGTCTCTATGCCCTTGTTCGGCGACAGAAGCCCGAACGTAAGAATAACGGTCTTTCCCGCAAAGCCGAGTTTCACTTTGGCATTATGCGTTTCACGAAACGGCAGGTCAGGGATACCGTGCGGTATGATCTCGATCTTGTCGGCCGGCACGTCATGCACTGAATGGAGTAATTGCTGGCCTTTCTCCGACATGACGATGATTTTCGACGAAGTATTGATGATGCGTTGCATCACGTCGCGCTGCGTAGGTGTTGGTTTGGCGAGGACCGTATGAAGTGTCGTGACGACTGGCATCTTAAGTCGCGACAAAAGCTTGGTGATATTGCCACCAGCCTCGCCGCCAAAAATTCCGTACTCATGTTGAAGGGAAACAACATCGTAGCCGGCATTGTTCAAGAACTCGGCCGCCTCAACATACTCGTCGATGTTTTCGTCTTGAATTTCCAAGCATACCGCCTGCGGATAATCATAGTCGCCACCTAGGTCTGTCATCGCTACGACGCCGGTCTCAAGATCGGGACGGGCCATTGAAACCGCTCGATGAAGGTCATGGGTAAAGGTCGCGATGCCGCAAAGACGCGGTAGATGATTGCCGATGAACGCTATTCGTTGATTCGATTTCATTGAGTTGTTTCCATGTCGACGCACTTCAGCAGTTGCGGAACCGGACCGCCCGTATACGCTACGAAACCCGCCAAGCCATCCGTGCCGGCACGAATGTTGACGCGATCCGACTGTGCGAAAACTGCGTCGCCTGTCGTCACATCGAACGAGCCGGCGCGAGCGCTGCCGCTGACAACCAGAAGCCAGGTCTCGTGTATTGCTTCCAGGCTCCACGCGGAGTTTGGCGCCAGATCGATCCGTTCGAAGTTGAAGTACGAGTTCGAAACCAGAAGCGTCCGCGAGTCGGTAAGCCGTGTCGGCGTGACGCAAAAATCGGCGGGGCCGGCATTCGCCACCGCAAGTGCTTTGTCGATATGAAGTTCACGCCCGCGGCCATGATCGAAAAGACGAAATGTCGCGTCACTGCGTTGCTGAATTTCCGCGATCACAAGACCTGCGCCGACCGCGTGGATCGTTCCGGCGGCGACAAAAATGGTGTCGCCCGGATGCACCGCCTGCCAAACGACAAGATCCGAAATCGAGCCATCTTCGATGGCGTGACGCAATTGCTCCGGGCTAACACGCCGTTTCAGGCCCAAGGCGATCTTGGCCTCAGGCGTGGCGCTCAAGACGTACCAAGCTTCAGTTTTGCCATTCGGCAATCCAATTGACTGCGCATACGCATCATCCGGATGAACCTGGATGGAAAGCGGCTGGTTTGTGAACAGAAGCTTTAGCAGAAGCGAAGGAGAGACGGCCGTTGAATCGGAACGCTCGTACCAGATTTCGCCGATCGGATTGGCGTCATCGCCTGCGTTACTCCAGGGTCGCAGGTCCGCAACACCCCAAGGCTTCGGCAAGGAATGCGAATGCGCGTGTTCAATCGTCATAACCCTGCTTCATATGTGGCCGAGAGAGCATTCCATGATGCCCTCAAGGGATCAGGCGAAAACGCTGAGCGAAAGCGTGAGCTCGCTTTCAGGAGCGACCCGCTCATGTTTTTCGGCGGTGCTCTTGATGCGGTAGCGCGGGTCGCCGGGATCTCGGTCTGAAGAAGGTATGAGATGACGAATCTCATAAGAACCTGGAGCTAGTGATCGAAGTACGCTCGGCTCAAGCTCGACGAGCTGACCGATTTTGAACTTATGCGCCATCAAATTTTCCATTGATTATGTTGGATTTTGAAAAGGAGCCGGCGGAGTTCGCTTCGTCCTTGTGGTCATGCAGAAAACGGCCAATTTGCCCTCTCAGTGCGATTGTTTGCGGCACATCTCCGAGCGAGCCTGCCGTATCGAAAAGATCACGCTTTAGTTTCGTCGGGATGGTGTTCCATTGCATGATGACGGCCGCCCCAAGGCAGCGAAGTATATGCTCCTCGATCTCTGCGACAGCTTTGCTGTCGAGACGTTTCCCAGCGACTTCGTCCGGCGCAGGAATGTCTCGCGAACGAATCATTTTGTCGAAGTTGTCCGCCAGCCAGTCCTCATTTTGAGCCAGATCGCTGAAGCTTTGCTTCGTACGTTGAAATTCGCGGATTTCACTCGGAACGTCAGTGCGTTTGAGAGATTCAGCACTCTCGGCTGCTTTTGCGCGATATTGGTCTGCCGTGAACATGCGGACTCCTTCAGTGACACAAGTCGAGCGGCTGCCCGCTCGATCGCGCCGTTTGGTCTGCTTGTTGGATATTGAAGACCGTATATAGGGATGATTTGGCGTAATGCGATGTATATTACGCAGTTCTAGGGATTGTCTGGCCACCGTCACACTTGGCACCTGTCGCCGCGCTAGAGCCGCTTGACCCTCAAAAGCTGACGCTTTTCAGCTTAACGTGCTGCCGGCTTATTCCAGGTGTTACGCACGCTTAGGGACCATCCCTTCCAGTTCCCGCTAACAACGTCCCAGTTCACCATCGGCCGCTGCTCAACGCTGGTCCGAGCCGTCGATTCGGAAGGATGGGTTGTCGACGCGTCATACAGGTAGGCAGATCCAACCGTCAAAAAGACTCCAAGAATAATTCCGAGCAAGACACGCATCCGCTGATTCCTCTCTTATTGTGCCCACATGGACAGCTCAGGGAAACGCGCGAAGGCCGTCGCAATTCCCTACAGCAGAGCCGTTCCGAGAACCTAATCCAGGCGCCGGATGAAGCTTTTGATAGGGACCGCCTACCAACGCCCGCCTCGCCGCACCAACCTCACGATTACGAGCAGCAGCACCGCGCCAATGGTCGCAGCAATGATCTCGGAAACAATCCCAGCACCTAGATGAAGGCCGAGGCTGGGGAACAAAAAACTAGCAATGAAAGCGCCGACAATTCCAATAACAATGTCGCCAAGCAAACCAAAGCCGGTCCCTTGCACGATTTGGCCGGCCAGCCAGCCCGCAATAGCGCCAATCAATAATATGATCAGCAGGCTTTCGCCGGATATATTCATCGATTCCTCCCGATTGCCGGCAATATTGCCGGCTGATGGGAACATAAGTTCCGGCAGCCTAGAAAGTTCCGTTCCAGCTTGTCATTAGGCCACTTGCCCCATCAAATTAGGGCGCGTGGCGATAAATATGGCCAGCCGCGCTCCAGCAAGATGCGTGGCACCCGCCTTAATTGTTCAATGCGCCAAAAAGATAATTCCCGCAGAAGGAACCAATGACCCTCGCCGGGACTTGGTGTTGCGTCCAGCCCGAAGTGGTTGGAATTACCCAACCAATGGAGCTACCCATGCAATCCAAATTTCTGGGCTTAACGATGCTGCTCGCGACCCTAGCGCTGCCAATGGCGGCGCAGGCGCAAGGCACCGTGCGCGGCGCGCAGGAAGGTGCCCGGCAGGGTGACCGCAATGCCGGCCCGGTTGGCGCGGTGGTCGGAGGCGCAATCGGCGCGGTCACCGGAACGATCGGCGGCATCCTCGGCGTCGAAGATCGCCCGCGCTTTCGCGAATATGTCATTCACGAGCGACACCCGTCCTATCGCTATGACAATGACTTCCGCGTCGGAGCCATGTTGCCGGAAAGCGGCGTCGTCTATTACGACGTGCCGGCCGATTACCACGTGCGCGGCTACCGCTACGCCTACGTGAATGATCATGCCGTGCTGGTGGATCCGCACACGCACCGCATCGTTCAGATCATCGACTAAGAATCTCGCTATCATAAACATTGATAAAGGATCAAACCATGTTGAAAGTTATTACTGCTGCTGCCATTGCTGCTTTGGCGTTGGCTGTCACTGTTGCGCCCAAGCCGGCGCTCGCGGAAAACGGTGAGATCGCGGCCGGCGTGATCGGCGGCCTGGCGGTCGGCGCGATCGTCGGCTCGCAGATGCATGATGGTGACGGCTATCGCCACCATCGTCGCGCCTACTACCGCGATTGTCGCGTTGAGCGGCAAGATTTCGAAGATCGCTACGGTCGTCTTCATGTCCGCCGCGTTCGCGTCTGCGACTAATCGTCAAAGTTGTTGAGCGTTGAGCCCGCCGCGCCCCGCGCGGTGGGCTTTTCGTTAGGCAACACTCCTAGCTCAAAAGCACGGGGCGTGAGCAAACTTGACCGCATGGAACGCAGTGACCGTACGGCAATCGCGCGTCCGCTTCGAGTCTTGGTCGAGTGAGAACGCATTGTCATAAACTTCACACTTTGCGACTTCGGCTAGGTGGCCGCGCGTGGTCATTTTTCTACGTTTGACAGCTTTTCCGATTGTAGACGCTGCTGATACAGTTTCCGGTCGCCCTGGATGGTTCTGCGATGGCAGACGGCCGGATAACGGCGACGACAAGCGGGGCGGGACCAATCCGTCTTCTTCGCTCGTGTAGTGCTAGGTGAGCCTTTCACCGGTAGGACAAATGTAGATGTCCTCAGCCGCATAACGGAAATCCTGCTTGCCGAAGCATCCTTCCGCATTTGCGTGAGTGATATTGCGATAAATCAAACGATGCGCCACGCTAGGCATTGTAAGGACGACTTTATTTTTGCGGGCACAGGAGGATCGAATGACGGTTCGGTGGGCCATCGTCGGTATTGTAATTGGCGCCATACTGGGCGGCATAATCACGGCCGGAACGTTGCTGTACACATCATCGAGAGCTCAACAAGGAAATACGGCGCGGGAACTCCTGTCCGAAGTGATCGCTTTGGTATCGTTGAAAGAGGGTTGGCTGCTTCAGGGCGAAGGTAGCCAAACCGCAAAATTGTCAGATAAGCCGAGGCTTTTGGAAACGCCAAGCGACTCCGCTCTTTGGCTTTTGCCCGTGGAGATCAGGGCAATTCTGGACGAAGCTCAATGGAATTCTCCGCCAAATCAGAGCTACGGCTTCATGCAAGGGCGCAGGGTCTGGATTGTTAGAGATCAAATATTGCCTGGTGCCCCGCTTTCATATTCGGGTATCGCCCAAGAACATTTCCCCGCGCTAATTAGCTTCGCGGGAATGCAAGAATTATGCGCTTGGATTGAACGTGTGCAGATTGCACACAATAGCGGGACGCTGACCGATTTTGGGCTTACGCCGCTGAGGCCCTACTTGGTGCCTTTAGCTCAGGAAGATCGAGTTAGAGCGCTTCGTGTCCTGTTGTCTCCGGATGCTCGAAAGTTCTTGGGTGAGATTCGAGCACGGTGGGGCAAGAAGTTGATTGCAGATTAGCGTGCAAATCAGGAAGGTTTTGGCCCCGATCGTCCAATAACTCGTTATTTGCCACTGTTCGAAGAGGCCGAGAAAAATTCGGTCACTAAAGCTCGCCGCCTGCGAGGCCGGGAAGCGCGAGCCAAGACGCGCGCGCTCGCAGCATTAGCTCTGGTGCTGCTCGCACTGCCCTCGCGCGCCGAGGAGCAGCGCGAGCGCATCCCCGATGGATGCCGGGAGTTGGCCGATCGGGCTGGGCTTCCCCTGACGCTGACCCACTCCGAAGCGGTGCGCGCCGTCGCCTACCTCAGTATCATGAGCAGCCGAGACCCGGCGGTCATGCGTTGCCGCCTGGCAATACTCCGCCGTTAGTTGGGCCGTCACCACTTGGCCAACTCATTGCCAGCACGGCTGGCGGGGCGCCAAGCATTCGTTTGATGGTTACGCACAGTTGCGACGTGCCAATAACAAAAATGGACGATCGCGGCCCTATCGCCGGCGGAAGAATAGTTGATGTATCACAGCTTGCCGCGCTCGAATTTGACATTTCAGTTTTGACGCGGGTTTGCCTCAAAATCATAACGGTCCCCGAAAGCCGAGCAGCGGAGGGCCAATGACTGTCAGATGATTTCCGTAGTGGCAGGTATCGCTACCCGATCCCACTTCCTCGGCTCCGTCTCAAGAAGCAGGTCAATACTTCCGCGATTTTGGGCCTTTCACTTTATTGTCGTCACGGCCTTGCGTACCAGCGGGGCAAGCGTCAGCCCCTGCACGACGATGGAAAAGATAACGACCGCATATGTCGCCGCCAGGATGAGCGGTTTCTGAGAGAATTCCGGGACCGATAGCACCAGCGCGATTGAAATCCCGCCGCGCACGCCGCCCCAGGTCAGCACCGGAATCGTTCCCTTGATGAACGACACTCGGACGCTCAACGCGGTGACGGGAACCGTCACCGAAAGTAACCGCGCCGTCAGAACGATGGGGATAGCCAGGAAGGCGATCGGCATCACGGCCTGATCGGGGCGCAGCACCAGCACTTCGAGCCCAATCAAAAGGAACAACACGATATTGAGAATCTCGTCGATCAGCGTCCAAAAGCCGAACAAATAACGCTGCGTTGTTTCGCTCATGGCGTCCGCGGGCCCGCGTTCTCCGATCAGCAGGCCGGCACATACCATGGCAATCGGACCACTGACATGGAGTTTCTCGGCTAACGCGTAGGTACCCATGACCAGCGCAAGCGAGATCAGCACCTCTATGCGAAAATCATCGATAAGCCGCATGGCGCGGTAAGCCGCGTACCCGGTAACAAGGCCGAGGAGCGCGCCACCCATTGCCTCGATGAAAAACACTTGCGCGACCTGCACCACGCCAAACCCCGCACCTTCTGCTTCAACAGCCGCGGCTACGAGAATTGTGAACATCACCACGCCGACGCCATCATTGAGGAGTGCTTCGCCGGTCATCTCGACTTCCGTATCTTTTGGAACATGCACGGCCTTCAATATGCTGAGCACCGCAACGGGATCGGTAGGACTAATCAGCGCGCCGAATACAAGCGCCCATACCAGTGGGATAGGGCTGCCGAGCCAGCCGGCAACTAGCCAAAAGCTGACGCCCACAATCGCCGTCGAGACGACAACGCCAACGGTAGCGAGAAGGCCGACGCTCGCGGCCCTGCTCTTCAATCCGGCCAGGTCAACTTGCAGCGCTCCTGCAAACAGCATGAAGGCGAGCATGCCGTGCATCAGTGCTTCGGTGAAATCAATCTGACGCACCGCGTCGGACAGCGCGCGGGACAATTCTGTCTCGGCGGTTAGCAATTCGATCCCGATGAGGATGAGCGAGGCGGCGAGCCCCATGATCATAACCCCTATCGTGGTCGGCAGCCGCAGCAGCTTGGCGTTGACGAAGGCGAACACGGCGCTGACTGTGAGCAGGATCGCCACAAGATCGAATATCGATAACAACACGCATTCCTTGTCGTTTGAGCTGTTCGCGGAGTACTGCGGCTAGCATAGAGTTGTGCAGCCCCAAATGCAGCCATGAATCAATTGGGGGCGGTGGGCGGGACAATACCGAAGGTGCGTATCGGTATGCCCCGAGGTTTAGGGCTTTTTATCTGACCAACTTCAGCCGTTTCGTACCAGCAGGATCATGCCGACCAACATCGCCAACAGGACCACCGACAGAGCAATGGCGATGCGCGTGGCTTTCGCGGCCCGATCTTTTTCCCACCAACTGGTGGGCTTGATGCCTTGCAGCAGAAACGTCGATACGCCGGCAAGGTTCACGCAAATCAGGTTCACCAAAAATAGCGAGAAGGCGCCGATGGCCCAAGAAACAGGATGCCCGCCGCCCAGCAGCAATCCGGACGTCACCAGCGGCGGCAACAACGCTACCGCAACCATGACGCCGATCAAGGTCGCCGACACGCCGGTGGTGAAGGCCAGCGCCCCCGCGCTGCCCGACGCCAATGCCACCACGATATCGCCCAGCCCCACCCGCGTGCGCGACGCCATTTCGGATAATGTCGGGTCAACGTTCAGCAGCATGCCGATGATCACTGACAATCCCGCCGCCGCCGCAACCCCCGCCAGCGCCGTCAGAAGCCCCTGCCGAAGCAGCGACAGGTCGCCCAATGTTATGCCGAGCGACAACGCCACGTTCGGTCCGAGCAGAGGCGCAATCACCATGGCCCCGATGATGACGGGCACGCTATTGTGACTTAGGCCGATGGCAGCAACGATGGTGGAGAGCGCCACCATCGACATATAGACGCGCGATAGCCGCGCGCCATTCTTAATGTCCTCGTACAACTCCTCGCGGCCGATTCGCTGCGGCGGTTTTTCCTCGGGCGGCGCCGGCTCGGACGTGGCAGCCGTCTCTGGTTCTGGCTCCGCCTGGGCACGCGGCAATGTCGCCTCGACCGGCAAAATCACCACTCGGTTGCCCTCCGCGCCGGTGAAGCGTTTCTCCAATAAATCCAGTACCGTCTCGCTCTGTTCCGCATCCAACAAGATGCGCACCAGCACTTCCCCGTCCGCCAGTCGGATCTGCCGGAGTTCGAGCACCTTGCACTCGTTCAGAAGCGCGCGGACATCCGCGCCGTCCTTCTCCTGCAACACCATTTCCAGCAAGCGCAGCGCCATCTAGCGTTATCCTTTCGATGTCCAGCCAAGGCAGGCCGTCAACGCATTTCAATCCGTTTCAGCAGCTCCCATATCGGCACCGCCGAAACGCCGCCGACAACCCCGCTCAGATAGCTCGGAATATCGGTGTTGAAGAGCCAGCGCCACACGAGGCCGGCGACGAGGCTCGTCACGAGCATGGTCGCGAGGGTGATCAGCAGTCTCTGCCAGAGCGGCACATTCTCTCTCCCGGTTCAAATGTGAGCATCTGCCATAGGCGAGCGTTATAACCTTATCTTTGCGTGCGCCCAATCGTCAGACAACCGTGCCGAATAGTTTCCCGATACCGGCGGTGAGGGCCATCGCCAGCGCACCCCAGAATGTCACTCGGGCCGTGGCGCGCAGAACGTTCGCGCCGCCCGCTCTTCCCCCGATCGCACCCAGAATAGCAAGAAAGCCCAATGACGCGGCTGACACGATGGGGACAAGCAAACTGGCGGGTGACACGACCACCATAAGCAAGGGCATGGCCGCGCCGGTGGAAAACGTCACGGCCGAGGTCAGTGCGGCCTGCACCGGACGCGCAGTGGTGTTTTCCGAAATTCCAAGTTCATCGCGCGCGTGTGCGGTGATGGCATCTTTCGCCATCAACTGCTGGGCAACCTGCCGCGCCAGCGCCTGATCGACACCGCGGTGGACGTAGATTTCCGTCAGCTCATTGAGTTCAAATACCGGGTTTTCGCTCAACTCCTTGCGTTCGCGCGCAAGATCCGCCCGTTCGGTGTCGGATTGCGAGCTGACGGATACATACTCGCCGGCGGCCATCGCCATGGCGCCGGCCACCAGGCCGGCTACACCCGCGATCAAGACATCGCTCTGGGTCGCGGTGGCTGCGGCAACGCCGACGATCAAGCTCGCGGTCGAGATGATGCCGTCGTTGGCGCCAAGCACCGCGGCCCGCAGCCAGCCGATGCGATCGACGAAGTGGTTCTCCGGATGGAGGCGAAGACGACTCATCCGATTTCCGCCAGTCAGATCAGAGCCGTCCCATGAGAAGTAGCACAACGAGGATGATCAGGATGATGCCGATGACACCGACACCGCCGTGTCCGAAGCCGTAGCCGTAGCCGCCAAAGCGGCCGCTGAAGCCACCAAGCAGGAAAATGACGAGGATGATGATGAGTATAAGTCCAAGCGACATGATCTATCTCCCGTTGCAGCACCTAACGAACATTAATCTTCTTCGCACTCCGACTGACGCTCTCGATCGGCGTTTTCCGGATGACGCGCTATCGAGGGCACCATCCGAGAAATGCCGAACTACTTCTTCTCGATAGAAATACCGCTTTTGCCGACGTTGATCTCGATACCGGTGGTCTTCTGCCGCTCCTGGTAGAGCTGGTAGCCGATCACCGCGGTGACGATGGCGAGAATGCCGATGACGAGGTAGAGAACGTTACAATTCATGGTCTGTTGCCCCCTTTAGGTCCCGGAAACGCCTTCTCAGATCAACCTATCCTCAGCCCCGGACGCGTCCCGCTCCACATGTGGCGTCCAGTTGAAGCAACCGTCATGACGACAGCATCGGGCGGGCATCGTCGTGGGCCGCGGCTAAAACCAATTAATTCCCGCTAGCGGCAGCACCCGCTGAAGGATCGCGCCCACACAGACCAGCACGACGAGTATTTTTAGAAGATTTGCCAAACGACCGTCATTGACGAACTTTTCAATGGCCCAAAAACAAATTGCGCCGACGACGCAAATGATCAGAACTCCGATTAAGACTGAAAGCATAGCAGCCCCCTGTGTTGGTGTGGCAACGAGCCTCGGCCGGCAATGTCCGCGACCGTTCTTGTTACTTAGCCATCCGCCAAGCGATCAGTACCACAGCAGCTCCAGCCGCCGCCGCAACGACCGCCGTCACCAGCCCGCCGCTGAGTACAAGCAACAAATCTAAATGATAACCGACGAACGCGCCAGCAATGCCTACGAGCGCGCTCGTGATAATGCCGCGAGTCGATCCGGAGAACTGGCGGGCGAGCCAGGACGGCCCAGCAAGTCGGTCGAATAGAATACCGGCTACGATACCGATTACAAGGACAAGTAGAAACGTCACGACTGGCTCGGCGGTGTGCATGGATTAGCCCTCCGTATCGCACGCTTGGCTCGAAATGAAAGAGACCGCTCACTGAGGCGACCTCAAGTCTAAGATCCGAAAAGAAATGACGTCCGGATCAGTCGAAAGCGCACGATTGCAACGAATTAATGCTCTCGATACAGACTTGGCGATGCGCGAACCGCTTCCTTAAGGAAGAGCTTGTCGCGCCTTAGATTTGAGATGACCTGCCGAAGCCGAGGATTCTCAACCTCGAGTTCCTTCAACCGCTTCAACTGATCACTCTTCCGCCCCTCTCCCTGAAAGATTGTAGGTAACTGCATGATGTTTCCTTTCGCCCGACATGTTTCGAAGCGAGGTTTCGGACGCCCCGATGGGTTCCGACCGACAAGTTAAATTGAAAGCCCGGGCGCTTTGAAATGGCGTCTCAGTCTCTGTTATAACTTCCCTATCGGCCGAATGTTCCCGAAGCGCACCCAATTGGGGGAAGTGCGCGGACGCGCGTCCTGCGGCACGTCTTCAATATCTCAATTAGCATCAATCGCTACCGAATTGGCCAAGGCTGACGTTTGTACTTGTCTGCTCAGCCCCGAAAGCGATCGAAATCCGTCAAAACGTAATCCCTCGTTATGTGCCATGAACTGACATGCCCCCATCAATTAATTACCAGCGCGGGTAGTCGAAAAGTGCCTCAAAGCGCACACCGGGCGTGATCAAAATCCTCCGCAATAGTTTCCTGACAACGGGAACAATTGTCTTCCTGCCGCATTCATTCAACGCGGCCAACGGCCCGTTCAGGAGCCGCCGTTCGTCGGGAGCCGTCCATGTATACCTCACCTGCGCTTTCCAAGTACATTCTTGGCGGGATTGTCGTCGCTCTGCTGACCATCGGTGTATCCGGCGGCCCTCTTGATGTTTTGTATGGGGGCCATTATCCGCTGCCCCAACCGCAAGCGGTCGCTGAAACTGCCTCCTCCACAATACTTGTCGACCGTTCTCACAAGAGTGATCGGTTGCCTATGACGCGTGCTGATCCCACGATTAACACCTCGAGCATTCTAAAGAATGCCGGTGCGCCAGAGCACGCCGTACGAGGCGCGAATAACACGTCGGCATGGCCAAACACTTTAGGAACCATTGATGGAAAACGTGCTCCAAAGGCGGCACCTGCACTGCTGCTCGACTGCGAAACAGTAGCGAGTCCGTTCTCCAACCCAATCTTGGGCCGTATCATTCGTAGCTGTTTTGTCTAATGATTCCGTGCCACTTTGTGGCAGCTAGATTTTATGATCGATCCAGTATTACGTGTACATTTGTAGGCTTTCACGCTGCTGCACTGCTTGCGCTCAGCGGTGGATTGGTGACGCTGGTTCTTGCAAAGGCCGTCGGCGCCTCTGACGGTCCTTGCACCCATTGGCCTTTCCGCTGTCCGGAGCTTGGCGCCAGCCGTCGGGCGACTACAGAAATTCTGATATTTCTATCAGCAGCGACTTTACCCTTGTCTGATAGCGAGTCAAAAGGCCCGGTGGCAAAGTCTTCGATAGATCAGCAATGCCTTCGTCAGTGGGATTAAGTTCATTTGAGGTCGAGTTGCCTTCCGTTCGGTAACGCGGCACGGACCGACGTTGAGTGCGACGACCGAAAACACGGGGAATGCAAAATGAGCACGGTCGAGGTTACATACTTCTCGGATGTCTTGTGCATCTGGGCATACGCCTCACAGGCCCGCGTGGATGCCGTCAAAGAACAATTTGGCGAGGCCGTTAGGATAAAATATCAGTTCTGCTCTGTGTTTGGCGATACGGCCCGTAAGATCACCTCGAGCTGGAATGATAAAGGCGGATATGACGGGTTCAATTCGCATTTGCGGAAGGTGGCAGAGCGGTTTCCTCATATCGAGGTTCATCCAGAGATTTGGCTAAAAATGCGCCCCTCGACGTCGTCAAGTGCACATCTATTCATGAAAGCAGTCCAACAATGGGAACACGTTTATCGAGTGGCACGAACGCCTAATGCGGGGAACATTTTCAATCAAGTATTGTGGGAATTCCGCTGTGCGTTTTTCCGAGACTGCCGGGACATTGCGCGCTGGGACGTTCAATGTGAGATAGCAAAAGCCCATGGCGTCGATATCGTCGCTATCGAGCAATGCATTCACGATGGTGACGCATTCGCGCGGCTGGCTGCGGACTATCAAGACGCTGACAAGATGCAGATCGAAGGCAGTCCGAGCTTCGTGTTGAACGAGGGGCGCCAGAAGCTATACGGAAATATTGGATTTCGCTTGATCGAGGCAAATATTCAAGAACTTCTGCGGGCGCCTCGCACTGATGAAGCCAGTTGGTGTTAATCGCCGACGAATGGCCCCGGTGGGGAGGAGGATTGCTGGTCGCCCTCTGCGCAGATTTCGGTCTGCGCTGCTGACGCACCGGTGTTCTCTAATTTTGCTATATTTTAGTTCCATCAAAATGGGGCGATCATGTCCACCATCGCTACCAAACCACTCTCCCAATATCCCTGGTTTATGAGTGTCTTGTGTATACCGAAAACCTAAATCCGGACGTAATGGTGATGAAGTCCGCCAAGGACCACGTGTGAATTAATGATTCCGAACCGCTGGGCCGAGCGGGAGACCGGCGCATCTTTGTCCAAGGACCAATGCGTTTTGAATGGCGCGGCCAAGACGGCCATTACGAAACATAGCAGCGCAATCATGGAGCGCTGACGTTAGGTGATTCCCTCCCCCAATCAATACGGATAGGGTTTTCGGTACACACACCGTGATGCCAAGAGTCGAATGCCGACTGATGCCCGCCCCGCACCCAAAGATTTCTTACGGCGCCTTTTTCAGCGCTGCAATAATGTCCGCGCGCTGCTTGCGGTCGGGATAACCGATGATGGTTTTCGTGGTGCCCGGCAGGAACTTGCTCGGCGCAGCCAGAAACTTGTCGAGGTCGGCTTCGGTCCACCTGCCGCCCGCCTTCCGCAGCGCGTCTGAATAGGCGTACCACGCCATCCGCGCCTTGCGCGCGCCCACGATACCGTGCAGCGGGGGCCCCACCCGAAGCGGTCCGCCGGACTCGATACTGTGGCAGACGACGCATTCCTTCAGCGGCCCTTTAGCGCCGACCGGCAACGCTTTGTACTTATAGAGACCGGCCGTCTGCAGGCCGGGGAACGCCGGCGGTTGCATCTTGAGCCCCCAGGCGACGCCCGCCACAACGGCGACTATGACGACGGCTGCCGCAACATAAGAGCCAAACCGCTGCATGGCTTGCACCCGGATATCAGCGCCCGCCTCCGCGGCTTGCTGCCGATCCCGCGGGCCTTTGCGCAGTTAGCCGGATGTATGTCGATCGTCGTTGATGATCGTCAATTTTGCCCGACATTACCGATCCGGCGCTGTGTCCTGCGGGCCGCGGGCGCCGCCTTGCCGCGCCACTCCGGTTGGCCGCTGTGATCGTGGCACTACTACTTTGGGTGGAGGCCGGCCGCTCTCTTGCGCTATGTCAAAAATCCCGGTGCCGGGCGGGTCATCATGCCGCGCTGGCGCGCGACCAGATCGGAACACCGCCTTGGACGCGAGGGGCGCCGCATGGCGCAAAGCTGCACGAAATACGAGGGCCAGGCTTGCGCGGTCTGCCATGTCGGGCAGCGCAGCGATTGGCACGATCTCGACGAAGCCGCGAACAGCTTGCTAGTCCGCGGCCGGCGGCGCCGTGAATATGGCTCCGGCGAGGTCGTATTCGCGCAAGGCGAGCAAAATGACGGCGTCTATTGCGTCTCCGGCGGCACCGTCGGTGTCCGCAAGCTCGACAGCAACGGTAATTCGGTATTGTTGGAACTCGCCTATCCCGGCGATACCATCGGATACCGTTCGTTCCTCACCGGCAGCGAACACAAGACCAGCGCCGAAGCACTGGGGCCGACGGTTGTCTGTCATATCGACCGCGCCACGGTAACCGCCCTGCTTGCGGGCAACCCGGCGCTCGGCCTGCGTTTTCTCAAACGTTCGATCGGCGAACTCGAACACGCGCACGACATGATGTTTCGTCAGGCGACCCTGTCGAACCGCCACAAGCTCGTGCACCTTCTGCTCATCCTTGTGCAACGGCACGGCCGTCAGCACAGGAACGGCTCGCAGTCGATCGAACTGCCGGTATCGCGGCGAGACCTCGCATCGATGGTCGGCACCCGCCACGAAACGATCTCGCGCATCATCGGCCGCCTCGAAACCGACGGCGTGGCCTATTTTTCAGGCCGCCAGGTCACGATCCCCAGCGTGGAAGCGCTTGCGGGCGAAATCGATTGCCTGGTCACGGCGTGAGCCGGCGGCATCCGGCCGCCGTCGCCGAAAAAATTGACGATCGTCATCGCTGTCTATCGCCGCTCCTGGTAGCGCGTCTTCCGTAGGAATCTCAGAGGGGCCGGGCCATGGACGCCACCTGCAATCCCGACATCGATTTCGACGCCTGCCTGGGGCCCAACCCGGACGAACCGGTTTACGGAGGCCTGACCCGCCGCGAGCTCTTGAAATTCTGTGCCGGGATCGCCGCCACCATGGGGCTTTCGGCGAGCGCTGGCGTGCGCATGGCGGAGGCGGCGGTTTCGCCGGCAAGGCCGCCGGTGATCTGGCTGCACGGGCAGGAATGCACCGGCTGCACCGAATCGCTGCTGCGCGCCTACCACCCGACGCTGGAGGCACTCCTGCTCGACGTCATCTCGCTCGACTATCACGACACGCTGTGCGTCGGCGCCGGACATCAGGCGCTGGCTTACAAGCACGCCATGATGGAGAAGCACAAAGGCAAGTACGTCCTGGTGACCGAGGGCGGAACGCCGATGAAGGACGGCGGCATCTACTGCAAGGTCGGCGGCAAGACCTCAAGCCGAGCTCGTGCGCGAGGCCGCCGCGGGCGCGGCCGCGGTCATCGCCATCGGCTCGTGCGCGTCCTGGGGCGGCATCCAATCGGCGGACCCGAACCCGACCGGCGCGGTCGGCACGCATGAAGTCATCCCCGGCAAGCTGGTGATCAATGTTCCCGGCTGCCCGCCCAATCCCTACAATTTCCTGTCGACCGTGCTCTATCTGCTGACCTTCAAACGGCCGCCCGAGCTCGATCAGCAGAACCGGCCGAAATTCGCCTATGGCCGCCTGATCCACGAGAACTGCGAGCGGCGGCCGCATTTCGACGCCGGGCGTTTCGCGCTTGAGTTCGGCGACGAAGGGCACCGTCAGGGCTTCTGCCTGTACAAGATCGGCTGCAAAGGTCCGGAGACCTTCGCCAACTGCCCGGCGATCGGTTTCGGCGACGTCGGCTTCGGCTCCTGGCCGGTCGGCACCGGGCATCCCTGCTTCGGCTGCACCGAGAAGGCAACCGGCTTCCGCAAGCCGCTGCATGCGCTCGCCACGGTCAAGACCCTGACGCCGCCGACCGCCTTCCCGCAGGTCGGCGCCGAGAAGGGCAAGGGCATCAGCGCCGGCGCTGCGGCGACGGTTGGCGTGGTCGGCGGCCTGGTGGTCGGCGCCGGCGCCATGCTGCTCAAGCAGATGGGCGACGGCAAGAAGAACAACGCACCGGGTTCGACAAAAGAGCAGGCCTAGCCATGACCGAGGTCGACCGCAGGGATTTCCTGAAGGGCGCCGGTTTCGCCACCGCGGCGGCGGTCGTCGCCGGCCGAGGCGACGGCCGGCCATCGCCGGCCGCCGAAGGAGATATCGCCGCAGGCCGTCGGCATGCTTTACGACTCGACGCTCTGCATCGGCTGCAAGGCGTGCGTGGCGGCCTGCAAGGCGGCCAACGACATGCCGCCCGACATCCCGCAACATTGACCGACTGGAACGAGAATACCTGGGATTCCGCCCGAGGACCTGTCCGGCCGCACGCTCAACGTCATCAAGGTCTATCGCAACGGCACGGCCGAACAGAAGGACCACGAGATCAACGGCTTTGCCTTCGTCAAGCGGCATTGCCTGCACTGCGTCGATCCGTCATGCGTCTCGGTCTGCCCGGTCGGCGCCATGCAGAAGGATCCGGTGACCGGCATCGTCACGCACGATCCGGACCGCTGCATCGGCTGCCGCTACTGCGTCTACGGCTGTCCGTTCGGCGTGCCGCAATACGATTTCAACAGTCCGTTCGGCAAGATCGCCAAGTGCCAGTTCTGCGTCCACCTGCAGAAGAAGGGCCAGATCCCGGCCTGCTGCGACGTGTGTCCGACCGGCGCCTCGCTGTTCGGCCCGGTCAAGGAGCTCGAGCAGGAGATCGCACGGCGCTTCGCGGCGGCTCCCGGCACGCCGCATGAGTTCCCGCGCGGCAAGATCGGCGCGGACCGCCCGCCCAATGCGGCGACGATTCCGCATTACGTCAAAGGCGTCTATGGCGAGCACGAGGCGGGCGGCACCCAGGTGCGCTATCATCGCCGGCATCCCGTTCCCGAAGCTCGGCCTGCCGACGCTCGGCCGCAGTCGCCGGCCTCGCTCGCCGAAGGCATGCAGCACACGCTCTATCAGTGGCTGATCGCGCCGCTTGTCGCCTTTGTCGGATTTGCGTTCCTCGCCCGCCGCAACATGGCGTCAGAACAACACCGACGACGAGGCCGAAGTCTTAAGGAGGCTTGACCGTGAGCACCGCCGCACCGCTGCGCAGAAATCTGATCACCCCGACCACGCTGGTGCTCGTCGCGCTGGTCGTCATCGGCTTCTATTTCCTGGGGGTGCGGTTCATCTACGGCCTCGGCGCGGTCGCCAACATCAACTCCGGCTACCCCTGGGGCATCTGGGTCGTCGTCGACGTGATCATCGGCACCGCCTTCGGCTGCGGCGGCTTCGCCATGGCCTCCTGGTCTATATCTTCAATCGCGGCCAATACCATCCGTTGATGCGGCCGGCGCTGCTCAGCGGCCTGTTCGGCTATACGCTGGGCGGTTTCGCCGTGATCTTCGATCTCGGCCGCTACTGGCACGCCTACAACCTGCTGCTGCCCTGGCACGCGCAAATCCGAACTCGGTGATGTTCGAGATCGCGCTGTGCGTGATGGCCTATGTCGTCGTGCTGTGGATCGAGTTCGCGCCGGCCTTCCTCGAGCGCTGCGGCCTCACCGGCATCAAGCGGTTTCTCGACCGCTGGATGTTCGTCTTCGCCGCGCTCGGCGTGCTGCTGCCGACTATGCACCAATCCTCGCTCGGCTCGATGCTGCTGGTGATGGGATACAAGCTCTCGCCGCTGTGGTTCACGCTCTGGCTGCCGGCTTTGTTCGTCATCAGCGCGCTCGCCATGGGCTATGCCGTGGTGATGTTCGAGGCGACGGTCGTGTCGCAAGACCTTCTCGCTGCCGTCCGAACACGCCTTGATCTCGAAAATGTCGATCGTAGTCGGCTGGATCACGGTCGGCTGGCTGGTGTTGCGTTGTGGCGATCTGTTCGCGCGCGACGCCGTGCCGCTCGCCTTCGTCGGCAGCATCAGCGTCTTCCTGTTCTGGGTCGAGAACGCTCCTGTTCCTCGTCGCGGCGCTGATATTCTTAACGCCGGCCGGACGCGCGAGCCCGCGCGCCTCGCTCCTCGGCGCCGTCGCGCTGCTCGCCGCGGGAACGCTCTATCGTCTCGACGCCTATCTGGTCGGCTATACGCCGGTCACCAATTGGTCCTACTTCCCGTCGATGTCCCGAGCTGATGGTGTCGATCGGCGTCATCGCGCTCGAAATCCTGCTCTACCTCGTCTTCATCAAGACCTTGCCCGTGCTGCACGGCGACGCCGCGCATCGCTAATAGGAGGCCGCCTTGACCCGCATCACGATCGACCCCATCACCCGCATCGAGGGGCACTTGCGAATCGACTGCGAAGTCGACGGCGGCAAGGTGACCAAGGCTTGGTCGTCGGGCCAGATGTGGCGCGGCATCGAGATCATCCTCAAGGATCGCGACCCGCGCGACGCCTGGATTTTCACCCAGCGGATCTGCGGCGTCTGCACCACGGTGCACGCCATCGCCTCGGTGCGCGCGGTGGAGAACGCGCTCAATATGGAAGTTCCGCTCAACGCCCAATATATCCGCAACATGATCGTGGCGGCGCACGGCATCCACGACCACATCGTGCATTTCTACCAGCTGGCCGCGCTCGACTGGGTCGACATCGTCTCGGCGCTCAAGGGCGATCCGGCAGGCGCCGCCAAGCTCGGCGCGAGCCTGTCCGACTACAAGGCCAACAGCGTCCCCAATATCCGCGCGGTGCGCGACAAGCTGCAAGACCTTCGTCGCCAGCGGCGATCTCGGCGTATTCGCCTCCGGCTATTGGGGCCACCCGGCGATGAAGCTGCCGCCGGACGTCAACCTGCTGGCGGCGACGCATTATATCCAGGCGCTCGAAGTGCAGCGCATCGCCAACAAGATCGTCACCGTCCTCGGCTCGAAGACGCCGCACATCCAGAACCTCGCGGTCGGCGGCGTGGCGAATGCGATCAACCCGGACAGCCAGTCGACCCTGACGCTGGAACGGCTCTATGCCATCAAAGCCTGGATCGACGAACTCGGCGATTTCATCAACAACGCGATGATCAACGACGTCGCCGCGGTCGGCGCGCTTTATGCCGAGTGGACGAAATACGGCGCCGGCGTCACCAATTATCTGTCGGTGCCGGATCTGCCGCTCGACACCAAGGGTACCAAATTCGAACTGCCCGGCGGCTACATCCCGGCGGCGACCTCAGCAAGTTCCACGCCGATCACCAGCTACCAGGACGCCTATTTCCGCGACGGCGTCAAGGAAGCGGTCAAGCATTCCTGGTACGAGTATTCCGGCTCGAACGGCGCGCTGCACCCCTTCGACGGCCAGACCACGCCGAAATACGACGACTTCCACGACGACGGCAAATACTCCTGGATCAAGGCGCCGACCTTCCTCGACAAACGCGCGCAGGTCGGTCCGCTCGCCAATGTGCTCGGCATGTACGCCGCCGGCCACGAGCCGACCAAGCGGCATTTGACCAAGCTGGTCGAGGTCGCGAGCAAGGTTGCAGGCTCGCCAGATCCCGCTCGCCGCGCTGCACTCGACGATCGGGCGCATCGCGGCGCGCGCCGTGCGTTGCGCGGTCCTGCACGAGGCGCTGCAAAACCAGTGGCAACTTGCTCATCGACAATATCGCCAAGGGCGATTTCACCACCTTCAACCGGCCGGTATTCCCCAAGGGCGAACAGCGCGGCTTCGGCTATCACGAGGCGCCGCGCGGCGTGCTGTCGCACTGGGTCGTGATCAAGGACGGCAAGATCGACAATTATCAGGCGGTGGTGCCGTCGACCTGGAACGCCGGCCCGCGCGACGACCATGACGAGCCCGGCCCCTATGAGGCTTCGCTCATCGACAATCCGGTCGCCGACGCCAACCTGCCGCTCGAGGTGCTGCGCACCGTGCACTCGTTCGATCCGTGCATCGCCTGCGCGGTGCATATGGCGGATGCCGAGAAGCGGCCGATCGTTCAAGTCAAGGCCATGTGAGGGAAGATCGCAATCGTGAACGTCCTCGTCCTCGGCCTCGGCAACATCCTCCTGTCGGATGAAGGCGTCGGCGTGCGCATCGTCGAGGCGCTGGACGCCGCGCACGATCTGCCCGCCGAGGTCGAAGTGCTCGACGGCGGCACCTCCGGCATGGAGCTATTCGACCTGGTCGCCGACCGCGACTGCCTCATCGTTGCCGACGCGGTGAATGCCGCAAAACCGGCGGGGAGCATCGTCCGACTCGAAAACGACGACATCAAAATCCTGTTCGAGACCCACTTCTCCCCGCACCAGTTAGGCCTTTCCGACCTGCTGGCCGCGCTGCGTCTGGTCGACAAGGCGCCGCGCCGGGTTATCATCATCGGCGTCGTCCCGCAGGATCTGAGCCTCGGCCTGGATCTGTCGCCGGCGGCCGCCGGCGGGCGCGATGCGGCCGTGACCATGATCGTCGATGAACTCAGCCGTCTTGGCGCCGCGCCGACGCCGCGGTTGCATTAGAAAGCGTAGCAAGAATGTGCATCGCCGTTCCAGCCGAGGTGGTGTCGATCGACGGACCGACGGCGATCGTCGATGTCTACGGCGAGCGTTTCACCGTCAGTCTGATGATGCTATCGGAGGAGGTAGCACCCGGCGACTTCGTTGCCCTGCAAGCGCAACGCCATGCGGTCGCCAAGATCGCCCGCGAGGACGCCGTGGCGGCAAGGCATTTCTTTGAAGATCTTTTCCCCGAACTCGCCGCCCGGGCCCAATCCCTGCGCGTGGCCTGAACCCATCGCCATGAATTCGCCCGGCGATTTCGGCAACCACCCCCGCGTACTGGCGCTGATCGAACAATTCCGGCGCGTCGATGCCAGCATGCGGGAACTGCCGATCTACAATGATAAAGTCGCCGTCGAGGCGATCGGCTTCGGCCTTTTCGGCGATGGCGCGCTTTTGGGCGTCATGCTCACGCCCTGGTTCATGAACCTGATCATATTGCCGATCGAGCCGGTCCCGATGAACATGGCCGAGATCGGCAAGACCGTCCCGGTCGAGCTGCCGGCGGGCCAGCGGACATTCGTGGTCGGCGGCGACGAGTTCAGTCGGGCTCTACAAGGCTCATTCGCTGCATTCGCCGGTGCTGAATTTCACGCTGCCGGGTCAAGCGCGCGCCGAGGCTCGGCGCATGCTCGCGGTATTGACGACGCCGGTGACGGAAGAAGAAATCTCGGCAACAAACGGTCCCGCCGGCAGCGGCGTCGATCGGCGCGCGCTGCTATTCGGCCGGCGGAACCCGTAAAATCCGTCGGCGCAACCGATCAAACCAGGCCGATCACGAGCCCCGTGCCAATCAGCCCAATCATGGCGCCGCAGGCTTGCATGACGCGGCGCCGAGGCGCTTCGTCGAACCAGCGCATGGCCAGGCCGAGCGTGATACCAAATCCGTGCAGCAATGCGGTTGCCGCCACGAAGCCGATGCCATAGAGGACCTCGGACCCGTTGATCGGCATTTCGGCGCCATGCGCGTAGCCGTGGAAGATCGCAAAAACGCCAACCAGCGCCATGGCGGCGAGAACCGACGGCGACATCCCCGTCAAAATCACGAGCCCGAATACCAGCACCGACAGCGCGATGGCAATCTCGGCGAAGGGCAGCGATACGCCGGTGACCCCAAAAATACCGCCGACCGCCATTACGGCGACGAAGGTAGCCGGGACGGCCCACAGCGCTCGCCCACCGAGATGGGCCGCGATCAGACCGACGGCCGTCAAGGCCAGCAGATGGTCGATGCCGCTAAACGGATGCATGACGCCGGCCAGCAGGCTGCCGCTCTCGCCATGCCCGGGATGAGCGAATGCGACGCTGGGCGCAAGCATCAGGGTGATTGTCATAATCAGACGAAATGCCCTTGGGGACATAATTCCCTCCTTTGAAATTGGCCCCGCTGCGACTGAGACGACGACCGACCCTATTTGCGCAATTTTTTTGTGATTTTATTTCTACGACTTTCGTCGCACGGTCATTAACCGCACGTCCCCCGTAGCCTAATGTCTTTTGGGCGCAAACTCCTCGGCCAGCGTTGACCTAGATCAACATCGATAGACGGTTTTCTCTCGATAATTTTTTGTACGTCTTGCCGATCATTGATTGGGCCGTTCCGGTCGCGTGATGCCGGAAAGGAGCGAGGGGCGAGGCGTCGTTTCGCGCATGCTTCGGGAGGGAACGCCAGTGGTAACGCTGGCTTGGCCAACGCTCGAACAACAAATTCGCCTCGATGCCGTTGTCGGCGACGGGCGTCTGATGACGAAGAGTTCTGATCACGACTCGCGCGGGCGGCATTGCGGATGCTCTCGCGGCGCAGCGCCTGGAAGATCTCCCGCAGATCGTTGCACGGATTTTTCCGCTGTGCGGCACCGCGCACGCCGTCGCCAGCCTGGCGGCGATCGAGAGCGCGCTGCAAATCGAAGTGTCGGCGGCCCAGTCGGCATTCCGTGAATTGATGCTGCTCGCCGAACATGGCGCCGCTTTGGGATGGCGGATCTTGATGGATTGGCCACCGCTACTTGGCGAAGCGGCCGCCGTGCGCGTCTGCGCGGATATTCGTCGCGCCGCCGCCGCCGTAAGCGCTGCCGCGGCGCGCGGCCCGTGGGCGCAGATCGGCGGCGTAAGGCTACGGCCGGACCGTAACGATCTCAGCCGAACCGTGTCCGAGCTCGCGCGCAGGCTTGGCGAGCTGTTTCCAGAAGCGGCCGACCCGGCGTTGTCGTGGAGCGAGTTCGAGCTAGCGATGCAAGACGGTACCAGCACGCCGGCACGCTTGATCAGGACCGTTCGCGCCGGCGCGATGACGGACTATGGCCGCCATGATCGGCCGCTGCTTCCGTCCATGGCTGCAGATTGGTTCGCAGCCCGGCTCGCGGCGGAGCCCGGTTTTTCCGATGCGCCGACCCTCGATGGCACGCCGGCCGAAGTCGGCCCACTCGCGGCGCAGCGGCATCCGCTGATCGCCGACGTCGTCGCGCACTGGGGCCCAACGCTCGCAACGCGGCTGCTGGCCGCGGCGCTCGACGCTTCCGTGCTGGCCGGACGTATCAATCGCACGCTCGACCGGTTGGCGGACGATGAACCGCTCGAGGTCGATCTGGCGCGCGCGGGACGCGGCGCCGGCGTCGTCGACACGGCACGCGGTCCCCTCGCCTATTTCGTCGACGCCGCCGACGGCCGCGTGCGGAGACTGCGCAGTGTCGCGCCGACCGAATGGAATTTCCACCCCGACGGGCCGTTTATCGCCGCGCTCGCCGCCACACCCCGGGTCTCCGATCCGCTGCTCGCCGCCCGGCTGCTCGCCGCGAGCTTTGACCCCTGCGTGCCGTTCAGCATCGAGATTTCGGATGACCATCGCCCACCGGCGAATGCGGAGATCGCGCTTCATGCATGAGGTTTCGCTCGCCACGGCGTTGATCAAGCTGGTGCACGAGCAGGCCGCGGCCGCGCAGGCGCGCCGGGTCACCCGCCTCGTGCTCGAGATCGGCACGCTCTCGCACGTCGACGCCCATGCGCTGCGCTTTGCAATCGACGCGGCAGCGCTCGGCGGGCTGGCCGAGGGCGCAACGCTAGAAATTCAGGAGCCCGAGGGCACCGCCTATTGCCTCGATTGCGAAGGCTCGGTGACGATCGCGGCGCGCGGAGCGCCGTGCCCCCGCTGCGGCGGCGCCAAACTTCTGGTTCAGGGCGGCGATGAAATGCGGCTCAAAGAGATGGAGGTCGTCTGATGTGCAGCACCTGCGGTTGCGGCCAGGGCGAGACACGGGTCGAGGATCTTCATCATCACCCCGCGCACGTGCATGCCGACGGCGCCCATGATCACGCGCATGATC
Organism: uncultured Alphaproteobacteria bacterium; assembly: GCA_963789455.1. GTDB lineage: Bacteria > Pseudomonadota > Alphaproteobacteria > Rhizobiales > Xanthobacteraceae > Pseudolabrys. The sequence goes on from CAWBLD010000004.1 coordinate 668,846, forward strand.
ACGCGCACGACTACGAGCATGGACACGACCACGCCCATTCGCACGAGCATAGTCACACGCACGCGGATGGCACCACCCACTCGCATCCGCACAGCCACGCGCACACGCATGAGCATCCGCACGAGCACTCGCACGGCGACGCTGCGAAGGATGCGCCCAACGGCACCGAGGTGACACGGCTGGTGAGCGTCGAGCGGGATATTCTCGCCCGCAACGACGCCATCGCAGCGGAAAACCGGCGGCATTTCCAGACCGCGAAAACCCTCGCGCTCAACTTGGTGTCCAGCCCCGGTTCAGGCAAGACCGCGCTGCTGGTGGAAACCCTGAAGCGGATCGGCGACAGCTATCCGGTCGCCGTAATCGAAGGCGATCAGGAAACGACTGCCGATGCCGACCGCATTCGAGCGACCGGAGCGCCGGCAATCCAGATCAACACCGGCAAGGGCTGCCATCTCGATGCCGACATGGTGCGCACCGGGGTGTCCCGACTTGTCAGCCCGGCGAACGGCATCCTATTCATCGAGAATGTCGGCAATCTGGTCTGCCCGGCCGGCTTCGATCTCGGCGAGGCCCACAAGGTCGTGATCGTGTCGGTGACCGAGGGCGAGGACAAACCGCTGAAATATTCCGGCATGTTCGCCGCCTCGGCCCTGATGGTGGTGACCAAGACCGACCTGCTGCCGCATCTCGATTTCGACATCGACCGCCTGATCGACAATGCACGGCGGATCAATCCGACGATCGGCGTGCTGAAGCTCTCGGCGAAGAGCGGCGAAGGTATGGATCGTTGGATGCACTGGCTTGAAACCGCCCGGGCGCTACGCCTGGCGACGGACTGACTTGGCAGGGTGCTGCGCATGGACGAGCGCGTGGATTTCGACGTCGGCCACAGCGCTGCTGCTTCCCCCGCGCGCCGCCTGCGGTTGCGCGTGCGCGGGCTGGTGCAGGGCGTCGGCTTCCGCCCCCATGTCTGGCGGCTGGCCAGGCGCGACGATCTTACCGGCTTTGCCCTGAACGACCAGGACGGCGTGCTGATCGAGGTGCAGGGCGCGGTCGATCCTTTCATCGCCGACCTGATCGCGCAGGCGCCGCCGCTCGCGCGGATCGACGACATCGAATCCGAAATGTGTGCTCTCGTTGCCGACGAGAGCGATTTCATCATCCGCGACAGCGAGCAGAATGGCCCGGCGCGCACCGCGATCACGCCCGACGTGGCGACCTGCGAAGCGTGCCTCGCCGAGCTGTTCGATCCGTCCAATCGCCGCTATCTCTACCCTTTCATCACCTGCACCCATTGCGGCCCGCGTTTCACCGTGACCCGGCGCTTGCCCTATGACCGCGCCACGACTTCGCTGGCGGAATTTCCCTTGTGCCAGCCTTGCGCGGCCGAATATGCCGATCCCGCCGACCGGCGCTTTCATGCGGAAACCACATGCTGCCCGGCTTGCGGCCCGCAACTCGACATGCCGCTCGACGAGATCGGCGCACGCATCCGCGCCGGTGAGATCGTGGCGCTCAAGGGCCTTGGCGGCTTCCATCTTGTCTGCGACGCCCGCCGTGAGGACAGCGTGGAGCGGTTGCGCGCGCGCAAGCATCGCGACGGCAAGCCGTTCGCGGTCATGGTGGGCAATGTTGCGTCGGCGCGCCGCCTGGCTGCGGTCGACGACCTCTCGGCGCGTCTGTTGGCGGGCCGCGAGCGGCCGATCGTCATCGTGCCGGCGCGCGACGAGCGGACGCTTGCGCCCGGTGTTTCCAACGGGCTGCCGAGTATCGGATTATTCTTGCCCTATGCTCCACTGCATTGGCTAGTGATCTGGGAACTGCTCGGCCGTCCCGCCGGCCTCAATTGGATGTCCGCGGCGAACGACATCGCGCTGGTCGCGACCTCGGCCAATGTTGCCGGCGAACCGATCGCGATCGATGGTGCCGAGGCGCGCCGCCGCCTTGAAGGCATTGCCGGTATGGTCGCCGATCATGACCGGGCAATCGTGACGCGCGCCGACGACAGTGTGCTGCGCGTTGTCGCCGGCGCGCCGGCCTTTGTGCGCCGTGCGCGCGGCTTTACGCCGATGCCGATCCGTCTCGCGCGCGAGGTTCCTTGCGTCGCAGCCTTGGGGGCCCAGCTCAAGGCGACAGTCACCGTCACCCGCGGTCGCGAAGCCTTTGTCTCGCAACACGTCGGCGATCTCGACACGCCAGCGGCCGTCACATTCCTCGAGGAAACGCTCGGGCATATGTTGTCAATCCTCGAAGTCGAGCCGGTGGCGATTGCCTGCGATTTGCATCCCGATTTCCCGACCTCGCGGCTCGCCCAGCGGCTTGGGCCGCCGGTCATCGCCGTTCAGCATCACCACGCCCATGTTGCCGCGCTCGCGGCCGAACATCATGTTGAGGGCCCGCTGCTGGGGCTCTCCCTCGATGGCTTTGGGTTCGGCTCCGATGGCGGCGCCTGGGGCGGCGAACTGCTTTGCGTCGACGGCGAACATTTCGAACGACTCGGGCATCTCGCGCCACTGCCGACGCCCGGCGGCGACCGTGCCGCGCGCGAACCGTGGCGGATGGCGGCGGCTGCGCTGCACGCACTGGGCCATGGCCACCTGATCGAGCGACATTTTGCGGATGAGCCGCTGGCGCGCCCGGTGCGCACGATGCTGGCGCTCGGACTGGCCTGCGAGCCGACGACTTCCGCGGGACGCCTGTTCGACGCCGCGGCGGGGCTCTTGGGCGTGTCGCGCCGCCAGGCCTTCGAGGGCGAAGCGGCGATGCGGCTCGAAGCGCTGGCGAGCGAGACCGCCGTGCTGGCCGGCGGCTGGCGGATCGACGGCGGCGTGCTCGACTTTATGCCGCTGCTCGGCCGGCTCGCCGATGGCATCGCAGCGGCGGCCGGCGCGGCGCTGTTCCACGGCACGCTGATCGCTGGCCTGGTGGAATGGGCCGCGGCGGCCGCTTCGGCGCGCAGCCTGCATGCGGTCGCGCTCAGCGGCGGCTGCTTCCTCAACAAGGTGCTCACCGAGGGCCTGGTCGACGGGCTCGCAGCGAGAGGGATTCAGCCACTGGTCGCCCGCGCCGTGCCGCCGAACGACGGCGGGTTGTCGCTCGGCCAGGCCTTCATTGCAGCTACGGCGGTCTTGAACGGCCGGACAGAGAGGGAAACGGCATCATGTGCCACGCGCTTCCGGTAAAGATTGTCGCCATGACCGGCCCCGACACCGCCAAGGTGTCGCTGGGCGGCATCGTGCAAGGAAATCTCGATCGCGCTGATCGACGACCCGCAACCTGGCGACTACGTCGTGCTCCATGTCGGCTATGCGCTCGCCAAGATCGACGAAGCGGAAGCGGAGCGCACACTTGAGCTGCTGGCGGCGGAAGGCTCCGACGCGCTGGCGGAGTTTTCGGCGGCCGAGATAACGGTGGCGCCGCCATGAAACATCTCGACGAATACCGCGACGCCGAAACCGCCCATCGCCTCGCCGCCGCCATCCATCGCGAGGCGGATACGCCTCGCCGCTATCGCCTGATGGAGTTCTGCGGCGGCCACACCCACGCGATCTTCCGCTACGGCCTCGAGGACCTGCTGCCCGCCAATGTCCAGATGATCCATGGCCCCGGCTGTCCGGTCTGCGTGCTGCCGACCGGCCGGCTCGACATGGCGATCCGCCTCGCCCAGCGCGACGGCGTCATTCTCGCCTCCTACGGCGACATGATGCGCGTGCCCGGCTCCAAGGGCCAGAGCCTGCTGAAGGCGAAGGCCGACGGCGCCGACATCCGCATGGTCTATTCCACGCTCGACGCGCTCAAGCTGGCGCAAACCAATCCGGAGCGCGAGGTCGATGTTCTTCGCCATCGGGTTCGAAACCACGACGCCGCCGACCGCGCTCGCGATCGAAGCCGCCGCCAAGGCCAAGCTCGACGAATTTTTCGGTGTTCTGCAATCACGTGCTGACGCCGTCGGCGATCGCCGCCATTCTCGAAGCGCCGGCGGTGCGCGAGCTCGACGCCGTCGAGATCGACGGCTTCCTCGGGCCCGCGCACGTCTCGGTCGTCATCGGCAGCCAGCCCTACGAGTTTTTCGCCGAGGAGTACCGCAAGCCGGTCGCGATCTCCGGCTTCGAGCCGATCGACATTCTGCAATCGATCCTGATGCTGGTGCGGCAACTCAATGAAGGCCGCGCCGAGGTCGAGAACCAATATATCCGCGCCGTCACCCGCGACGGCAATCTGCGCGCCAAGCAAGCGGTATCGCGCGTATTTGAGCTGCGGCGCGACTTCGAATGGCGCGGCCTCGGCCACATTCCCTATTCGGCGCTGCGCCTCAAGGATGAATTCGCGGCATTCGACGCCGAACGCCGCTTCGACGAGCCGTATATTCCGACCGAGGGAATCAAGGCCTGCGAGTGCCCCGCGATCCTGCGTGGCGCCAAAAAGCCGACCGACTGCCGGCTGTTCGGCCGCGCCTGCACGCCGGAAACGCCGCTGGGCTCCTGCATGGTTTCCTCGGAGGGCGCCTGCGCCGCGCATTGGACCTATGGCCGGTTGCGGAAGGCGGCGCAATGAAATCGCGTCCCCTTCCCCGCGTTTGACGGCACACCGGCTCGACCTCGGCCGGCCGCGTCGATCTCACGCATGGGGCGGGCGGCCGCGCCATGCAGCAGTTGATCGAGGAGATTTTCCGTCCGGCCTTCGACAATCCGATGCTGGCGCGCGGCAACGATCAGGCTGCCTTCGACGTGGCGGCCGGGCGCATGGTGATGACGACCGATTCGTTTGTGGTCTCGCCGCTGTTCTTCCCCGGCGGCGATATCGGCTCGCTCGCCGTCCACGGCACCATCAACGACGTCGCCATGAGCGGCGCGCGCCCGCTTTATCTTTCCGCCGGCTTCATCATCGAGGAGGGATTCCCGCTCGCCGATCTCAAGCGCATCGCCTGTTCGATGGGCGAGGCGGCGCGCGCCGCCGGCGTCGCAGTCGTTACCGGCGACACCAAGGTGGTCGAGCGCGGCAAGGCCGACGGATTGTTCCTTAACACCGCCGGCATCGGCGTCGTGCCGCCCGGGGTTGAGATCTCCGGCGATCGCGCGCGGCCGGGCGACGCGATCCTGCTCTCGGGGACCATCGGCGATCACGGCGTCGCCATCATGTCGCACCGCGCCGGCCTCGAATTCGAGACCACCATCGTGTCGGATTCCGCGGCGCTCAACGGGTTGGTCGCCGATATGGTGGCCGCGGTGCCGACAATCCGCGTGCTGCGCGATCCGACCCGCGGCGGCCTGGCGGCGACGCTCAACGAGATCTGCCCACCAGTCGGGCGTCGGCATGCGGCTCGACGAAGCCGCGATTCCGGTCAAGCCCGAAGTCCTCGGCGCTTGCGAATTGCTCGGTCTCGACCCTTTGAACGTCGCCAACGAGGGCAAGCTTATCGCCATCGTGCCGGCCGAAGACGCCGGGCGCCTGCTTGGCGCGATGCGCGAGCATCCGCTTGGCCGCGACGCCATGGTGATCGGCGAAGTGACCGCCGACCCGGCGCGCTTCGTGCGCATGGTGACCCGCATCGGCGGCGAGCGCATGATCGACTGGCTTGCCGGCGAGCAGTTGCCGCGCATCTGCTGAGGGCACGATGCGTATTCTGTTGCTTGCCACCAGTTTCAACGCGCTGACCCAGCGCATCCATGTCGAGCTCGCCGAACGCAACCACGAACTCTCCGTCGAGCTTGCGGTCAACGACAACTGCATGACCGAAGCGGTGCGCTTGTTTCGGCCGGATCTCGTGATCGCGCCGTTCCTGCGCCGCGCCATCCCGGAGGCAGTCTGGCGCGCCGTGCGCTGCCTGATCGTGCACCCCGGCCCCGCCGGCGACCGTGGGCCCGCCGCGCTCGACTGGGCGATCCTGCAGGGTCATGCCTCGTGGGGCACCACCTTGATCGAGGCCAACGCCACGTTCGACGCCGGTGACATCTGGGCGACCCGTAATTTCGCCATGCGCCCGGCGGCAAAATCGAGTCTCTATCGCGACGAAGTCACCGAGGCCGCCGTTGCCGGCGTCATCGAGGCGATCGGAAAGATCGAAAGCGGCGTCACGAGCGGCCGACCCCTGTCGCAAGCAGAGCCGGGCGGCGGCACCTGGCGTCCCGCCGTCAAGATCGAGGAACGAGCCATCGACTGGTCGTCCGACCAGACCGAAACCGTGCTGCGCAAGCTCTATGCCGCGTCCGGCCAGCCGGGCATTTCCGACACGATCCTGGGGCTATCCGGTCGGCTGCACGATCCTTGGCCGGAGGATAGCTTACGGGGACCGCCGGGCGAGGTGATCGCGTGGCGCGGCGGCGCGATCTGCCGGGCGACGGCGGATGGCGCGGTGTGGATCACGGCCATCACACCTGAACCTCAGTCAGATACGCGCCGGTTCAAGATCCCTGCGACGCTGGCGCTGACGGGCCGCCTCGACGGCATACCGGAGCGGCCGATCGACCTCGGATCGAGGCGAGGCTCGAACACGTTTCGGGAGATTTCATACCGCGAGATGAATGGCGTCGGCTGGCTCTTTTTCGAATTCCTCAACGGAGCCATGTCAGTCGACCAATGCCGCCGGCTGCTCAACGCTTATGAATATGCGACGTCGCGCCCGGTGAAGGTTATCGTGCTCGCCGGCGGGCGCGAATTCTGGTCGAACGGCATGCATCTCGGCGTCATCGAGGCAGCGGCCAGCCCGGGCGATGAAAGCTGGGCGAACATCAATGCCATCGATGATGTCGCGCGCACGGTGCTGCTCACGACCGACAAGCTCGTAATATCGGCGTTGGAAGGTAATGCGGGGGCCGGCGGCATCTTCCTCGCGCTCGCTGCGGATCGGGTGCTGATGCGCGACGGCATCGTGCTCAATCCGCACTATAAGAACATGGGCAATCTGTACGGGTCGGAATACTGGACCTATGTGCTGCCGCGCCGGGCCGGGCCGGATCGTGTCGAGGCGATCATGGGATCGCGTCTGCCGATGGGGGCGGCGGCGGCGCAGCGGCTTGGCCTTGCCGACGCGGTGCTGCCCAATGTGCGGCTCGCCTTCCGCATGGCCGTTCGCGACTATACCGAACGGCTTGCTGCCGATCCGGCAATCGATCGCCTGCTCGCCGAAAAGCGGGCGCGGCGCGCGCGCGACGAGGCGGCAAAACCGCTCGATGCCTATCGGGCCGAGGAGCTGGAGCGCATGCGGCTTGCCTTTTACGGCTTCGATCCGAGCTATCACGTGGCGCGCTGGCGCTTCATCACCCGCGAGCCGATCGTCCGCACGCCGCTGCATCTCGCGCGTCACCGCTTAGCGGCCGTACCGAAGTCGTAAGCCCAAGCGCAGCGGTGATAGCGCAACAAGCCGCGCGCCTGTCCCTGTCGTAAACCTAATCGGGCTGGCAACTGGGCGCGAACCTCGGACCCGTTGATTAAGAGTTTGTTGGTCTGTGCAGTGGATTTACAAAAAGCCTCGTATGTCGGTGCGAGCTCCGAATGTTTCAATCTCCCCGTCAACCGATATGGCGAAACGCCTGTGCTTTACTGCCAGCGAAAGAGGCGCTTGCGCCTAGCTTTGTGTACCAAAAACCTAAACCCGGACGTAGTGGTGATGAAGCCCGCCAAGGATCGGGGGCGATTTGATGCTTCCGATCCGCTGAACCAAGCGAGAAACCGGCGCATCTTTGCCCAAGGAACGATGCGTTCTGATGTTGTTGTAATAGCGAGCGTAGGATCGCAGAATCCGGCGCAGATGCGCCTCGCCTAAGACAATGAAATGATCCACGCACTCACGCCGGATCGATCCGATCAGCCGCTCTGCAAAACTGTTCTGTCAGGGCGAGGCCGGTGCGACGGGTTTATCCCGGATGCCCATGGCGCGAATTCGGTGCATGACCACGGCACCATAAATGCCATCCCGATCGCGCATGAGGTAGCGCGGCACCTCATTCCAGGGGAATGCCTCGGTTAGCTGGCGCGCGATCCACTCAGCCGTTGGGTGTCTTGTGACGTTTATCCAAACCAGGTCTCTACGGTCTAACCGAACGATGATTAAGGCATAGAGCAGATTGAAGCCGATGGTCGGGACAACGAACAGGTCCATCGCGGCGATGTCTGGCGCGTAGTTACGCAAGAAGGTGCGCCATCCCTGACTCGGCGGTCCGCGTCGCTTGACCATATATTTGGCGACGCTCGACTGCGCGACTTCAAACCCGAGCTTGAGCAGTTCGCCGTGGATACGCGGCGCACCCCATAGCGAATTCTCGATGCTCATCCGCCGGATCAGCGCGCGGAGATCCGTCTCGATCTGCGGTCGCCCGCCCTGTGGGCGTGACTTCCACCGCCAATAGTAGCGAAAGCCAGCTCGATGCCAACGCACGATGGTCCCGGGCCGGACGATTGTGAGGACATGCAAGATCGATGGAAACCACCTATACAGCTGAACAAAAAACCAGCGATCGTGGCTTGTCAGCCCGACACGGCTCTGCACCGTGCGCCGCAAGACGATCAACTGGTGTCGGATCGCCGCATTCTCTGCCTCAAGTCGGCTCTTCGACTTGAATGGCGCGGTCAAGACGGCAAGTATGAAACACAGCAACGCAATCATGGTGCGCTGACGTTAGGCGATTCGATCGGCTAATCAATGCGGACGAGGTTTTCGGTACACACAGCGCTGTGTCGCTTGGGCTTTCTGCACTCCGAAGACATCATGTGATTTTGCCAGACCTTGGCAGGCGCTGTTCGCGCGCCGTGCCAAAGACCTGATCCTACAGACACGCCATCACTAGCGCCCCGTATTAGGCGCACTACAAATGCCAGCAGGCGCCGACGGGGTGCGGGACCACGTTCGCCCTATTTGCGAGGCAAGCGCCGCCTGTCTCGCAAATAGTCTCAATTACGCCGTTACGTGCGGCGGACTACGGTGCATCATCCACAGCTCGGCAGCTGCGAATAGTGCGACGGCAACGCCGACTGCAATATCCGCTCGCATGGCGGAAATAACCGTCGCGTGGAACCCGAGCACCCAGGGGGAGATCACAACCCACAAACCGAATGCCAGGCTGACCCACTCCTCCCATTCCGCCAATGCCAGAATCGCCGCAATCGACGCGAGCCCGATCACAGCACCGCTGATCCACGCGTTGCTGCTCGCTACCGCGGCCGACGTAAAGCCAAAGATCCACGGCGTCAAAATCAAAAACGCCGCGAGTGCGAGTTTGATGAAGTCAATGATCGCTTCCTGTCTCCATGTTTTATCGCGCATGGTTGGCTCCTTTCGTTAAGGCCCCCAACCCAATCGTTACGGGGACGGGATATTGCCCCGTCCCCAGAATTCGTCTGGCGTGACAGACTTTGCGACGAGAGCAAACTTTCCTCCTTTGCTTCACGCCTAGCCTATCGGCAGTGCAAAGAACCTGGTCCCATCGGCCGTCTTCACGCGCATCAGCACATCGCGCTTGCCGCCGGAGTGCGCATTCCTTATCGCCTTGCGGACATCGGCGGCATTGCCGACTGCCTTGCCGCCGACGTCGAGGATTACGTCGCCGGTCTGGAATCCGTGCGCGGCGGCCGGCCCATCAGGATCGACGCCAACCACCGCAACCCCTTTCCCGCCGGCGCCGGCAACATCGCGGGCAGGTGCAAGCCTGAGGCCGAGATGCGGCACGCCATTTTCCGAGCTTTTGCTATTGATCTCAGCGTTGGCCGTCCGCCCGTTCGGCATTTTGCCGAGGGTGAGCTCCATGGTTTTGGCTTCGCCCTTGTGCAGAAGCGTAAGCTTGACCGAAGTACCGGGCGTCATCATGCCGATCTTCTGCGCCAGTTCGCGCGAATCCTTGATTGGTTTGTTATTGACGGCGACGATCACGTCACCCGCCTGAATGCCAGCTTTGGCGGCCGGGCTGTCCGGTTGCGGTTGATCGACGATCGCGCCCTCAGCTTTTTTCATGCCCAGGCTGTCGGCGATACCGGCGGTCACCGGTTGGATCTGCACACCCAGCCAGGCGCGGTTGACGTAGCCGTGCTCCTTGAGCTGGGCCACGACCATCTCGGCGGTTTGCGCCGGAATGTCGAAGCCGATGCCGACCGAGCCGCCTGACGGCGAGAAGATCGCAGTGTTGACGCCAATTACGTTACCGTTGACGTTGAACGCCGGCCCGCCGGAGTTACCTTTGTTGATCGGCGCGTCGATCTGGATGTAATCGTCATAGGGACCCGAACCGATGTCGCGCCCGCGCGCCGACACGATGCCGGCGGTGACGGTACCACCGAGGCCGAACGGATTGCCGACCGCGACGACCCAGTCGCCGACGCGCGGCTCGTGCTCCGCGAACTTCACATAGGTGAAGGTCTTGTTGGCTTCGACCTTGATGAGGGCAAGATCGGTTTTCGGGTCGGTGCCGACGACCTTGGCCTTGTAGGTCGTGCCATCATCGGTCTTGACCTGCACGGTCTTGGCATGATCGACGACGTGGTTATTGGTTACCGCATAGCCGTCCGGTGAAATAAAGAAACCGGAGCCTTCGCCGGTGATGATTTCCTTGCCTTGCGGCATCACTCCATTCGGCATTCCTCGGAAGCCGAACTGCTTAAAGAACTTTTCCATCGGCGAACCGGGCGGGAACGGCATGGCATTGTCATCCCCGCTATCGCCCATACTTGCGATGTTGGCCGACTGTTCAATCTTCACGCGAACCGAAATCACGGCCGGCTTCACCTTCGCGACGAGATCGGCAAAACCGTTAGGAGATTGCATTGCGTCTGCCGCCTGGGCCGATGACGTCCAGGAAGAAAGGCTCAGAGCGCGATAGCTCGCAGGCCCGGCAACAACCACGGCAATTCCGAGGCCAGCGACGGATGCAAGAAGCGCCAAACGGCGTGCTGAAAGGCCTTTTCCTTTGCTTGAATTAGAGGATTCAATTTGTTTCATGGTGTCAACTCCGTCGAGAATTTGATTCGTGAATGCTCACGTTGATGCGCAGAAGATAGCGCGCGCTCATTACGTCAACCTGTCTCGATGATTGAAACTTTTTAATGTGATTGGCGTCCGGCATTTTTCGGCGTTGATTTGCGGACAACTCACGAAAACGTGAAAACGAGTAACACGTGAAACAAAAATCGCGTAGCAACAAGGATAGTCGACGCACGCGCCGGCGCGTTATCGATTGCTTTATTCGGACGGGAGCAACCGACGCAGCGACACGACCGGAAAGTTTAAAGGCCGACAGTTAGCGACGCCAATCGACAATCTCTTTTTGAATTACGTCGCTTGAGACCCGGAAGTCGAGTTCGGGATATTTTGTCGTCGAGGGAAGCTTGCAATCATCACGGCGAGGATGCCGGTCACAAATATGCCGTCGAATGTGCCTGCGCCGCCGATCGATGCTACCGGGGCCCCGAGCCCCTGAATTTTGTCAAGATTGAGCAGATCGGCTCCGATAAGGGTGCCAAGGCTGCCGCCGATATAGGCCAACTGCGCGGCATATTGCCGTGAGAGCAGCAGCGCCATAATTGCTGTGGCTGCGGCTGGAACGACGATCGGTTCCGCAATCCCAAGTCCGGGCACCGGTTGCGCCAGCCAATGACATATGACAGCTACGCCTGCGGTCGCCGCCGCACCTTGAACCCATAATCGATGTTTGATTAGCAAATAGCCGGCCATGATACTTGGAATCAGTGCTCCACCGATATTCACCGCAATCAGGGTACCCGGCCACTCGACCGCAACCGGCACCATGTAGTGCATTCCGAAGAATTCAATCTCGCGGCCGGATTGAACCGTTTGGCCAGCGAGTTCAGCCACGGGAATATTGAAATAACTGCCGAACAAAGAACCAAATAGCAGAAGCATGGCGGTCCCAGAGCTGACGCCCAAGCGCATATAGGCATAATTCAGCGCGCCAAATTGGATCAGCAGGAACACAACGACGAGCAATCCGACGAGAATGGAAAAGAACGTCGGACTTAAGGGCAAATAGTGCATATGGCTCAATTGCATTGTGACATCACCCAACTCATCGTCGCTATATGTGCACTACGGTAATAAATTCCGATCTGTCCGGTATTATTTTCTGCGTGCATATGTGGAAGGCGCGCGATTAGACAAGGTTCGGTAAAAGCACCGCAGTGTGCGACTGGAATTTTCACAAAGCATCGATAAATGACCTTGCGGTCGGGGGCTTCGTATTTTGGAGGTCCACCGTGAAAAAGTCGTCATCGATCCCAGCATATGCGCCTTCAACGAAACCGACCCGCCGTGATTTTCTCTATGTTGCGACGGCCACCGTTGCAGCGGTGGGCGCGGCGGCGGCGTCAGTCCCGCTGATCGACCAAATGAATCCGGATGCGTCTACTCTTGCAGCCGGCGGACCGATCGATCTTGACCTTGGTAAGATAGGGCCCGGTCAGCAGGTGCTCGTGCGCTGGCGCGAGCGCCCAATCTTTGTCGTCAATCGCACGGAAAAAATGCTGCAAGCCCTTCAAAATCCCGCGTTGCTGGCGGAATTGGCTGATCCGCAATCGAGACAACCCCAGCAGCCGCCCTACGCCGCCAATTGGCATCGATCAATCAAGCCCGAATTCGGCATATTTGTTGGGATATGCACCCACCTCGGTTGCATTCCGTTGTTCGAGCCGCTGCCCAATGCGACCCAACCGGCAGCAAACTGGCTGGGCGGCTATTTTTGCCCGTGTCACGGCTCCAAATACGATCTGGCCGGGCGGGTATTTGCTGGCGTCCCCGCGCCTTACAATTTGCCGGTTCCGCCGCATCATTTCGTGAACGACACGACCGTTCGCATTGGCGAAAATCCACCCAACATCAATTTCGATTTCTCTTCGATCCGGCAAATCTGAAGATGCCACTTCGTTCATTTCCTCAATTCTGCTTCAGTTACGCAGCATTAATTTCCGGCGGGTAGCGCCGTCCGGCTAAATTTTTGGGAACTAACGACCATAATGCCGCTTCTCATAATTCTTGCGTGCGCATTGGTATTGGTAACGGTTATTACGCACTATGAGTGCCTTCGTCTCATTTCAAATTTGATCAGCGGGCAAAACGGCGTTCCTCGCCACAAGCTTTTGTTCGTCATCTTCGGAGCGCTCGCCGCACATATTTTTGAGATCGCGATCTATGCCGCAGGCTACTGGTTCGCAGATGCAGCTCTTCATGCCGGCAATTTTTCCGGCATTCATGTCTTGCACGCTGCCGATTACTTCTACTTCTCCGCGGAAGCCTACACATCCCTTGGTGTCGGCAATCTTTATCCAGTCGGCGATCTGCGACTGCTCGCAGGATTGGAGACCTTAAATGGCCTTCTTTTGATCGGCTGGTCTACTTCGTACACATTCCTCGCAATGACGCGTTTCTGGGGACCTGGTTGAAACGTCCGCCGACTTTCGACGATAATGGCAATAACAACAAGCTCGCCAGCGGCTCGGCCGCCGCGTAACGCAATCAGTCGTTTATCGCGCCGGCGCCGAACCATATTACTACATTTCTGATTATTAATTTGATCTCCATCCACGCTATCAGCGAAAATGAGCAGCTCTGATCAGAGCAGACATCGACGAGTGGAACACTCCGATGGCAATCACTGACATGCCACCAAAAAACGTTGGCGAGAAATGGTTGGCAATGCGATTCGGCTGAACCATCCCGGCTTATTCTTGCCAGAGGTAAAGGCGGTTGGGTGACAGCGCTATTAGGCACAAGCAGCAGCGGACATGAACCTAATTAGATTATTCCTCACAGTCGCTTCTATATGCATTGGCGTGGCATTGGGCGCATTAGGAAATATTTACGCAGGTCTTTTGTTGGTGATCACCACACTCATTATCGCCATCTTCCAAATGGTGATTCCATACCGAAAAATTACCAGCGATCGCGCTCGCCAACAGGTTACGTACGCGAGCGGTAAGCCGCGGCGTAGAGCAATCCTTATCGCGGCGTCGATACGACAACTTGTTCCAGCAATCATTGGGGCCGCATCTGGAGCGGCGCTCGTATTGCTTGCGATCGCGTCAGGCATCGAGCCGAGCATTTCGAGAGCAATCGCACGACCCGCGGCAAATGTCGCAAACGATTACCGCGAGCTCGGATTATTCGGAAAAGTGTTCGACCTGGTGCGGGCCGATTATGTCGACAAGCCAGACGACCAGAAACTCATTGCCTCGGCCATCAACGGCATGGTCACCGGGCTCGATCCGCATTCCAGCTACATGGACGCGAAAAGCTTTAATGACATGCAGGCCGATACCAGTGGAGAATTTGGCGGCCTGGGGATGGAACTCACTACGGACAAGGGTCTCGTCAAGGTGGTCGCCCCCATCGACAATACGCCGGCCTCCAAGGCCGGCATTCTGGCCGGCGACATCATCACGAAAGTCGATGGCCAGCCCATCAAGGACATGGCGCTCGGCCTGGTTGTCAACAAGCTTCGCGGGCCGGTTGGAAGTCAAGTTAAGCTGGAAATCGATCACAAGAGCCAAACGACTCCGATCGATGTGACCCTCACGCGCGCTACCATCAAGGTTCGCTCGGTGCACGACCGCGTTGAAGGCGACAATGTTGGATACATCCGAATTTTGCAATTCAACAATCTCGCCGACGATGAATTGAAGGCGGCGATCCAAAATATTTCCGCGAAGATCCCAGAGCAACAGCTTAAGGGCTATATCCTCGACCTGCGTAACAACCCGGGCGGCCTGCTCGATCAGGCGGTTTCGGTGTCCGACGCGTTTCTCAAGCGAGGCGAGATCGTGTCGATGCGCGGCCGTAATCCCGATAAATCCCAGCGTTTCGATGCTAAGGCCGGTGATCTTATTCATGGCAAGCCACTGATCGTCCTGATCAATGGCGGATCGGCCTCGGCGTCGGAAATCGTAGCCGGCGCTTTGCAGGATCAAAAGCGCGCAACCATCGTCGGCACGCGTTCGTTTGGTAAGGGTTCGGTGCAGACCATCATCCCGCTCGGCGAAGGAAATGGTGCTCTGCGCCTCACCACCGCCCGATATTTCACGCCGTCAGGCCGCTCCATCCAGGCTCAAGGAATTACTCCCGATATCGAGGTCATGCAGCAGGTGCCGGCCGACGTGGCGTCGCGCATGTTGTCGGTAAGCGAGGCGACGCTGCCCGGTCATCTCAAGGCGCAGGGCGCGGAGAAAAAGGGCTCGCAGTCTTATGTGCCATCCGACCCGAAGCATGATCGCGCTCTGCAGACTGCGCTCGCTTTGCTGCGTGGTACCGAAACCAACCCGGCGTTCCCGCCGAACCTGCAACAGGCACGCGCGAACTGACCGCCGTTACCGGTGGGCATGCGGCGCTGCGTGATCGGCGACAAAAGCATCTGCATCAATCGGCGATAGTTCCCGACGTCGATCGGCGCCGCACATATCGCCAATCACATTAAACTTATTTAATCGAAAGGACAGGTTGCCGCAACACGCATGCCTTTATCTTTTTTATTTACGAGACCGTCGCGACTGCTTTCAGAGTCCGATTTTTTCGCAACCAAGGACTGCGCCGTCACGACGGCCCTAATTCCTTTTTCCGGACCCATTGCGCGCCCGCAAAAAGGATAAACAGTCTTTGGAGGACATCATGCAGATATCCCGGCTATGTCTTGTGGCTGCGGCCACAGTAGCTTTAGCAGCCCCGGCAATGGCGGCCGACAATGATACGCTGACCGTTGGGTTTACCGTCTCGCAAACAGGCAAACTTAACACTGACTCGATTGCGCAAATGCGTGGATTCGATCTGTGGCGCGATCAGGTCAATGAAAAGGGCGGCATCAAGGTTGGCGGCAAGGACTACAAGATCAAATTCGTCAGCTATGACGATAAATCGCAAAATGGGCGCGTGCAGCAACTCTACTCGCGTTTGATCACGCAGGACAAAGCACAATTCCTGTTCAGTCCTTATTCCTCAGGCCTCACTGCAACGGCGGCGATCATCTCCGAACAATATGGAAAGGTGATGCTGACCACCGGGGCCGCCGAAGAGAAGACATACGAGCTCGGAAACAAGCATTTGTTCCAAGTCTATTCTCCGGCAGCACAGTATCTTGCCGGCGCGCTGGAGGCGCTCAAGGAGAAGGATCCGAACGCTAAAATCGCCTTCGTGTACGAGGACGATCCCTTCTCAAAGGCTGTTGCCCACGCTACGCGCGCTCTCGCCAAGAAAAAGCATATGACAATTGTGCTGGACGAGGCCTATAGCGGCTCGACCACGGACTTCGGCCCGATCATCAACAAGATCGTCGCGTCAAAGGCCAATGCTCTGCTCGGAGGCGGGCACTACGCGGACGGCTCAACTCTCGCCCGTCAACTGCACGACCAGAAGGCCAATTTGAAATGGGTTACGCTATTGGTCGCGCCGGACAGCCCGAAATTCGCCGAGCTCGGCGCTGCAGCAACCGACATCTCCGTGCCATCGCAATGGGAGCCGCAAGTGCGGTTCAAACCGGATTTTGGGCCGACCGCACAGGAGTTCACCAAGGCGTTTAACGCAAAATACGGGATCGATCCCGGCTATCACGCCGCCGGGGGATATGCCGCAGGGCTGATCCTGCAGCACGCGATCGAGCAAGCTCACTCGATTGAACCGGCGAAGGTCGCGTCTGCCCTGAACAAGATGGACGTCACAACCATGTTCGGCCGCACGAAATTTGCCACCGGCGCCAAGCAGCATGGCCTCCAAATCGGCCACGATATGGTGCTGGCGCAATGGCAGATGAAGAACGGCAAGCTTGTTAAAGAAGTCATCTGGCCGGCATCTGCCAAGACCGCTGATATTGCGATGAATTGAGAGGACGCTTAGCGGAGGAAAGGACGCGCTCATCCGCGCGTAATTGGATGGGCGCGTCCAGCCGTGCCGCGAAATGACATGGCTGAAATCCTGGCTTCCGTCATTGACGGCGTACTTGTGGGCTCAATCTATGGGCTAGCCGCTATGGGGCTGACGCTCATCTGGGGCGTCATGAACGTCATCAATTTGAGCCACGGCGCGGTCATCGTCCTGGGGATGTTCGCGCTCTACTACCTGTCCTCGGTGCTCGGACTCAACGCATACGCTGCGCTGCCGATTGTGATCGTTGTCGGCTTCGCTGCTGGCGTGGCGCTTTACTGGATTGCGGTGCACCGCGTCATCGGCCGGCCGCACCTGATGAGTTTGTTATCGACCTTTGCGGTCAATATGGTGCTGATCGGCCTCGGCACCGCGCTCTGGAGCACGAGCCCCTACAATGTTCTGGTTTCGCTTCCGAGCGTAAGTTGGCAGGGCTACACCTATACCGGCACACATATTGTGGCCGCCGTGCTCGCCTTCGTAATCGCTGGCCTACTTTATGTATTGCTTTATCGCACGCGCATCGGGAAAGCGATCCGCGCCGTCGCCGCCAACCGCGCGGCGGCGGAGCTATCTGGAATTCCGACCACACAGGTCCTGGCGCTGAGTTTCGGACTCGGCGTGACACTCGCATTCGCATCGGGAATGCTGATCGCGACGCTATTTCCGTTCACAGTGCTTTCCGGAGGTGCCTATCAGCTCAAAAGTTTCGTCGTGACCGTGCTCGGTGGGCTCGGCAATCCCGGTGGCGCATTGCTCGGCGGCATATTCCTTGGATTGATTGAGGGCGTGGCAACGCCGTTCATGCCGCTGAGCTGGATGCCGATGATCGAATTTATCCTGTTCGTTATTGTTCTCATCGCATTCCCACGCGGCATCTTCTCGTTTTCAAGGACATGACTACCGTGCGGCTCAGCTCATTCCGCCCGTTTCCCTTACTGATCCTGATCGTTACCGTATTGTTCGCGTTGGTGCCGTGGTGGACCGACAATGTCACCTTACGCGAGAATCTTATTCTTGCCGCGCTCGACATCACCCTCGCCAGCAGCCTCAATTTGATGCTCGGCTATACCGGCTACGTCAATTTCGGCAATATTGTTATGTTCGGCCTTGGCGGCTATTTCGGCGTGTATCTGGTGAGCGTTTGGCATTGGCCGCTTCTCGCCGCCACGCTCGTCGGCGGCATCGCCGTCAGCATCATCGCTTACTTGTTTGGGCTTGGAATACTGCGGCTGCGCGGCGCCTACTTCGCGCTCGCGACCATCGGCGTGAATGAAGCGGTAAGCGTGTTCGTTACAAATTTCGAGCCTTGGGGCGGCGCCAGCGGTCTTTATCTTTCACTCAACGCCTATACCCCGCTCGGTGGCCCTGGTCGCGCCTTGTGGGTGGTTTATTTCCTGATGGTCGCTGTCATGGGCGTATCGCTGGCGCTGAGCTATGCAATTCGGCGATCGAAATTTGGACTAGGCTTGTTGGCGATTGGCCAGAATGAGGACGCCGCCGCGACCTTGGGAGTTCCGACCCGCATCTACAAGGCCATGGTCTACAGCGCCTCGGCCTTCCTGCCGGCGATTGCTGGCGGCCTTTATTTCTTCAAGAGCGGCATCATCGAGCCGACCGGAGCCTTCGATCTCACCACCTCGATCGAGGCGATCGTCATGGTGATGCTTGGCGGCCAAGGCACGGTGGCCGGGCCCGTCATCGGCGCATTACTCTATGAGGAATTGCGTGGCTATTTGCTGACCGCGCAGGCCTTTTCGCATTTCCAGCTGGTCATCGCAGG
Organism: uncultured Alphaproteobacteria bacterium; assembly: GCA_963789455.1. Lineage (GTDB taxonomy): Bacteria > Pseudomonadota > Alphaproteobacteria > Rhizobiales > Xanthobacteraceae > Pseudolabrys. The sequence goes on from CAWBLD010000004.1 coordinate 687,469, forward strand.
GCTGTTGCTGCTGGTGATCGTTTTGTTCGCTCCCGGTGGATTGATGGGCTTCATCCACCAGAAACTTCCCTTCACGCGAAGGTGGCTGGAATGACGGCGCTGCTCAAGGTCACCGATCTAAGTAAGAGTTTCGGCGGGGTTAAAGCCGTGGCTAACTTGAGTCTTGACGTCAACGCCGGGGAAATCCTGGGCCTGATCGGCCCCAATGGCGCAGGCAAGTCCACCGTTTTCAACCTGATCAACGGCGTCACCACGCCCGATACCGGACGTATCATATTTGACGGTGCCGACATTACCGGCAAGGCGCCCTACGTCGTCGCGCGCCACGGTATCGCGCGTGCGCATCAGATCGTGCAGCCGCTGATGGGATTGAGCGTTCTGGAGAATTGCACCGTAGGCGCCTGTTTCGGCCGCGAAAACTTGCCGTTGGCCAAGGCGCGCTCGATTGCCCGTGGGGTGGTGGCGACCGTGGGTTTGGCCGAGCGGACGGATGTATTGGCCGGATCTTTGACCACCGCGGGCAAGAAACGCCTGGAGCTTGCCCGCGCCTTGAGTGCCCAGCCGCGCCTCCTATTGCTCGATGAAGTGCTCGCCGGCCTCAACCCGACCGAAGTCGAAGCGATGATCGAGATTGTGCGGGATATCCGCAAGGCCGGCATTGCGATCCTGATGATCGAGCATGTCATGCGCGCGATCATGCGGCTGTCCGATCGTATCGTCGTGCTCAATCTGGGACGCAAGCTCGCCGAAGGCACCCCACAGGCCGTCGCCAACGATCCAAGGGTGATCGAGGCCTATCTCGGCGATTCTAAACTGCTGGCTACGACGGAAGGAGGTGCGTGATGGCCGCGCCGCTGCTCACCGTCGAAAATCTCGAGGCCGGCTATGACGACGTCCAGGTGTTGTGGGGTGTCTCGCTGCAGGTCGAGCGCGGTAGCGTAACCACGCTGGTCGGCGCCAATGGTGCCGGCAAGACCACCAGCTTGCGCGCGATCACTGGCAGCATCCGGCCGCGTGCCGGCCGCGTGACCTTCGACGGCGAGGATGTGACCCGGCTCGCGCCGCACGCCAAGGCGGCACGCGGGCTGGTGCTGGTGCCGGAAGGTCGGCAATTGTTCAACGATATGACGGTCGAGGAAAATCTGGAAATGGGCGCCTTTTCCGCCCGGGCGCGGCACCATTTTGACACCCAGATCGACAAAGTATTCACGCTGTTTCCGCGCCTGGAAGAGCGCCGCCGGCAAAAGGCCGGCACGTTTTCCGGCGGCGAACAACAAATGCTGGCGATCGCGCGCGGGCTGATGTCGCTGCCGGTCGTATTGATGATCGACGAACTTTCGCTCGGCCTGGCGCCGGTGGTTGTGCAACAGTTGGTGACCGCGCTCAAGGCGCTCAAACAAGCCGGCGTCACGCTGCTCCTGGTCGAACAGAATGTGCATCTGGCGCTAGCGATCAGTGAATACGCCTACGTCATCGCCGAAGGACGCACCTTCACCGAGGGAACGTCAGAGACGGTTGCCGCCATGCCGGATGTCCGCAAGGCCTATCTAGGATTTTGAGCTTCCGCGCGAAGGATTTAGCGCGGACCTGCGCGATCTATACCCGCGTGTCGATGGATCAGGGGCTCAAGCAGGACTTCAATTCCCTCGATGCCCAATATGATGCCTCACAGGCCTATATCCACAGCAAGACGCACGCCGGATGGACGTTGTTGCGAGCCAAATATGATCACGGCGGTTTTTCAGGCGGCAACACCGAGCGACCGGCTCTCCAGCGGCTCTTGGAAGATGTGCGTGCCGGCAACGCCGACGTGATCTAACCTGCTCATGGTTGACCTGCGCAAACGAGGTATCGTCACCAAGAATTCGCTCGCTGAAGACAGGAAAGACCGTCGGCGGTATTCCGTTCACGCGTGGGCCACTCGCCCACCTGCTTCGCAATAAATTCTACATTGGAGAAGTGGCATTGAAGGGCGAGGTCTTGGCCGGCGAACAGCCGCCCAAAATTGATCAAGGGTTATTCGATGCCGTCCAAGCCAAGCTCAATGATCAAAAAAACGGCCACACAACGACAAGGATGAAGTCCGAAGCATTGTTGGTCGGGCGCATCTTTGATGACCGCGGCAATCGCATGAGCCCGAGCCACGCCGGCAAACGGGGCATCAAGTATCGCTACTATCTCTCGTCTGCCCTGCTCCAAGGCTAGGCCGAGCGCGCAGGATCAATACACCGGGTGCCGGCGATCGAGATCGAGGAGTTGGTCGTGAAGGCGGTTCGGGCCCATCTTAAACTGGCGGTACCGGCTGACGACCGAAGTCTGATCACCACCCACGTTGAGCGCGTTGAGGTGCAGCCCGTACAACTAATCATCCAACTCGCAACCCCACATAAAGCCAATCGTCAAAGCAAGAAAAGCGATCGCGCCCTGCGTGTTCCATGGCACAAGATACCGTCAACGCGGCGTCGTGAGATTCCACTGCCAGGCAATGTCCCGTCCCAACACATCTGTCCAATCCGTTCAGAAACTCGTGCGACCTTGGTCGACATCGATTGCGCGCGGACGGCGTTGGCTTGAAGAATTTTTGTCCGATCGATCGGCAAGCGCCGGGAGCATAACAAAGCGAGAGGGCTGCAGCCTCCGGAAGGTCAACATGACGATCTCGCTCGCCTTCCTCGCGCCTGATCTCGTCAAGGCAGCCGTCGAGGGTCGTCTACCCCGCGGAATGGGCGTGGCCCGGCTCTGTGATATGCCGCCTGAATGGTCGCGCCAGCACCAGATGCTCGGTTTCGCCTCTCAATAAGCACCTTTATCGAACGGGTCTCCGCCCGCAGCGGTCTCCGTTTCCGGGAAACGGGATTTCGAAGCCAGAGACAAAGGCGCCGAAATAGCCTCCCAAATACGGTTGGCCCTTTGCAGAGACCGAGCGCCCCGCTCAACCCCGCCAGTTCGCGGCAATTCGAAAGCCTTCGGAAAATCTCTGAGAACACGCGACTGCGTGGTGGGCCCGGGAGTACTGCGACGGCGTAACGATTTCAATTACTTACAGTGTCAAACTTCTCTAACGACGCTCACGGGCGCTAAAGGCATTTTTCTGGACTGTCAAACTAGAAAATCTTAACGCGCGAGGTCTGCATCATGTCCGCTTCACCTCCAAAAGCGGACATTTGCATTGCACTACCCGTTGTCTGCTTTGTGCCAAAAGCCGACATCATTAGGATGAACGTACTTTCACGCGACACAGATATAGCTGACGGTCCTTATTCGCCGTTCAGTCACGTTACGAACCTGGTTGCGCGCCATCGCAGGAAAGTCATCGCCAAGGAAAAGTTGCCATATGACGGGAGGCGCGCCAGTTTTCGCCATTTGCGCCGTCATTTTCTCGAAAAAACTCTGGCTCTCTTCGGTCGAGTCTTGAACATCCAGCAGTTTAAATCCAGCACCAGCCAAGAGAGATTTCATTTCGTCAGGCGTCGCGAGATGGCTGATTGATGGGTTGCGCGCCCAGGGCACCGGATAAAGAACTTCGCCGCCTTCGCCTTGCAGCACGTCATAAACTACGAAAACTCGCCGGACTTTAGAACCTTGCGAGCTTCCGCATACATTTTGTCCTTAGCGGCAATATTCATCGCAACATGGATTGTCATCGCCGCATCGAATGCCTGGTTCTCGAAGGGCAAGTTCGTGGCGTCTCCCTGCTTGAATGACGTGCGGCTATCGAGACCGACCCAAACGGACATTGCAGTTGCCGTGTCGCAAAATGCTTAAGTCAAATCTATGCCAGTGACTCGGCAGTGGTATGTCTCGGCCAGCGTCCGTGCTGGGCCGCCCAAACCACTCCCGATGTCAAGAACGTGCGAGCGGGCATTCAAATTCATTTTCTCGCCCAATTCCAGCGTCGCTTTCCGACCGCGGATATGGAACTCATCAACTATTACAAGATCGGCGGTCGTCAATTTATTGAGGTCTTTGCCGACGCTCCGCAGCTTCTCCGCGATTGCATCCGCCAATTTGAGGTTTTCGCCGTAGTGGCTTGCTACTCGGTCGGCCATCGTTCTTACCTCTGATGCCGAAAAATACACCCTCGAATTGTCGTAAGCGAGACCCGCAATGATCGCTCCGGGTCATTAGCGACCGAGCCAATCGCTGCCAGTCATGACCAATGTCCGCTGTGCACCCAAAAGCGGACATTCGACGCCTGAAATCGTTTGTCCGTTAAGTGC